>NZ_JAGETV010000019.1 GCF_017571465.1 Thiomicrorhabdus marina
GGTTCAGGCTTCGGTTCAGGCTTCGGTTCAGGCTTCGGTTCAGGCTTCGGTTCAGGCTTCGGTTCAGGCTTCGGTTCAGGCTTCGGTTCAGGCTTTGGCTCAGGCTTTGGCTCAGGCTTTGGCTCAGGTTTTGGCTCAGGTTTTGGCTCAGGCGTCGGTTCAGGCGTCGGAGCAGCAAACATTGAGAGGTTAAGGTCTACTTGGCGAAGCTGCTCTTCTTGTTTCTCGATTGGTTGCAACCAGAGCCAGTAAGCTACGGCTGCAATTAAGCCATAGATAAGGGTGGTTAGTAATGTAGCGATAAGTGAAGAGCGTTGCATTGCGGGGTTATTTCTTTTCTGTCAGGATGGTTAGGTTATTTAGGCTTTGACCCTTTAATAGATCAATCACTTTCACAAAGGTCCCAAAATCGGCTTGCTTATCAACGCGTAGAGTGACTGGTTGTTGTTTTGCAAGGCTAATAAATAGCGCTTCTAATTGAGGTAAAGACTGAATCTGCTCTTCCAATAAAATATTATTGTCTTTATCAATTGCTAGAGCGATAGGGTCTAAATCGCTGGGTGGTTGATAGCTTTCGGTGTTTGCGGTTTGCGGCAAGTCGATATTCAGTTTGTCTTGCACAATAAAACTGGCGGTCATTAATACAATCGCCAGTAGTACTAGCATTACGTCAATCAACGGTATGACGTTGATGTTGTCAAAACGTTTCATAGATATAAGCCTTAAGCGCTGAGGTCGCGCTTGCCGTCTTGCATGGCGCGGTATTGGGCATTAATGACATCGACTTTTCGAACTAGGCCGTTGTAGAACATGATGCTCGGAATGGCGATGGCGATGCCGGCAGCCGTCGCTTTTAGCGCCAGTGCTAAGCCTAGCATAATAGCACCGGTATCTAGATCATGACCTTGGCCTAGATCGTAGAAAGTAATCAAGATACCAAGTACGGTTCCTAAAAGTCCAACATAGGGTGCATTGGCGCCAATGATTGATAGACTGGTTAAGTTCCGGCTAAGTGCAATATTAAGGTGTTCGTGATGGCTGAACTCTTGCCATTTTACGGAGCGATAATAAAAGAAACGTTCGAAGGTGATCCACAAGGCGATGAACCCCATTAGTCCCAAAATGCCGAAAACGGCGTAATCTAGATAGGCTTTAAGAAATTCCATAATGATTTATAAGTTTTTGATATTAATAATGAGAATGATTATAGATTATAAAAAAGTGTTTTTTGTAAAATTTTTGCTGACAGTTCGTTCAACTAGAGGTAATTACAAGGTCAATTGATTTTAGCCAAGAGAATACCCTGAATGATTTCACACGATATTCCCGCTTGTTGGGCGCGAAATTAGCAGTAAATAATTATCAATTTTTAATAGACCGCGACAATAGGTTAAGGCCAAATCGCCATTCTGTCGTCAGAGTTTATCCCAATAAGGGCTTATGCAGATTGTGAAGGATGGTGTTAAAATCACAGCGTTAAAATTTCTGGCGCTCAAAACGTAGGGCTGTCAGGTTACTAGTCTCGATAGGAGAATCGAATGAAACGTCGTGATTTATTTAAATCTGCTTTTGCTGTAGGTGCCGGCTTAGTTGGTGCTTCTGCGCTTCGTCCACTGTATGCTTCAGATGACATGGAATTTAAAGGTCCGGATGTACCGGATGTTGACGCAGTTAAGGTAACTGAGCATTGTTACACTATTCCGGCTATGGGGCCACACCCGACTCCTGATAATTTCGGTATGTTCTCTAACCCAGGTTTTGTGGTAACTAATGATGGTGTTGTTGTAATTGATACCGGCTCTTCGGTACAAATCGGCGAAATGATTCTTCGTCAAATCAAGAAAGTGACTGATAAGCCGGTTGTTAGAGTGATCAATACTCACTTCCATGGTGACCACTGGCTTGGTAACCATGCTTTTGTTAATGCCAATGCGAATGTTGAAATCTACTCGCATCAGAAATGTATCGATAACCTGAAATCCGGTCAGGACAAATTCTGGTTCGATTTCATGCAAAACAACACTAATAACAAAATCACAGGT
The DNA here is from genome assembly GCF_017571465.1 of Thiomicrorhabdus marina. Taxonomy (GTDB): domain Bacteria; phylum Pseudomonadota; class Gammaproteobacteria; order Thiomicrospirales; family Thiomicrospiraceae; genus Thiomicrorhabdus; species Thiomicrorhabdus marina. The sequence goes on from NZ_JAGETV010000019.1 coordinate 2,043, forward strand.
ACCGTTATTACGCTACCGAACAAAACCTTCCAAGGTGGTGAAGAGTTTGAAGTGGGCGGCGTGAAATTCAAGATTCACCACTTCGGCAAAGTTCACACTGATTCGGATATTTCAGTTGAAGTAACTACCGATAAAGTAATGTACATGGGTGATATGGTTATGCGCCGTGTTGCCAATATGGAAGACGGTTCTTTCCGCGGTTCAATTGATGCGTTAGGGCAGATTTCTGATATGGGTCTAACCACTTTCATCCCGATGCACGGCACGCCGGATGATGTGAAGCTCATTAACGAAGGTAAAGAGTTCATGGAAACCATCTATAGTAATGTTGAAGTGCTTTACGATGAAGGTCTTTCTGACTTTGAAATGAAGCCAATCATTATGGAAAAACCTTTCATGAAGAATGTCGCTGCACAATGGCCGGGGTATGAAGATACCATCGGTAAATTCATTGTGGTTGCGATTAAAGAGGTCGAGCAGTCGATGTTTGCGTAAGCTGACAAGCTTAACCTCCGTTCTACCGTTGAAAGCCCGAGTTGATTTAGACTCGGGCTTTTTTATTGGCTACATTTCCTCTTTGCTAGGGCCTGTCTTTTACTTTATCTCTTTTGGCGTTTAGTTGAGCGTCGATTTCACTGAAAATTTCATAGTAATAATTTCGTTTTAGAAATGCTTTTATAAAATTGGTTGATTATGTGAAACTAGATGTGTATCATTCTCATTTGCAAATGGTATTGAGAACGAAATAACTTTTGCATTTTTGTTCATTACGGCTTTTGTCACGGTCAAAAGACGATAGAAATATCGCTAAAGAAGGCTTGTAGCATTTGAATTTACAGTGCCGCATAACTTGTACTCTCCTCAGAAGTTTTACTTGTACAAAAGCCGAAATGAATAAATCAAGATAGATAAAGAAATTCAGAACAAGTCTCACTGAGACTTATTTCTGCGCTTTCATAGATAGGGAATTGTTTTATGCCGCATTCGGATCAAAAAACAGGCGAGGGAAAGCCTCGAACAGTTGATTCCAAAGAGTTGTTAGCAGGAGCAAAAACTCTATTCATTCAACATGGCGATCAGCAATATCAATTACGGGTCACCAAAGAAAATAAATTAATTTTGACGAAATAATCGTATCAAAACATTCATCGCAGCCAGCCAGTCTCCAATTGTAAGGATACAAGCCAGCCACGAAAGAAAATTAACAACGAGAAATCTTTCGGGTTTAGCAACCTTAGAACCTTTTGCTAATCATGTAATAGATGCTTAGCAAAAGGATAAATATTGGAGAAAAAACAAATGAGCAAGCAACTTTCGCCAAGACTTCAGTCTAATCAGTCTGGTGTTCAACTAAAGCCTTTACATTCTTTACAGCGCCAAGGTTTCAGTAAAACGAAAACAGCGGTTGCAATAGGGGTTGCGGTTAGTCTGTCATCTGCACCGGCATGGGCAGAAAGTGAAGCAGGTTCTACGTTAAACACCATTGAGGTGCAAGGCCAAAAGATTGATGATAACCCTTATGCTGAAAAGGGCGCGCCTTATAAAGCCAACCAATCAGGTGATGCGCGTCGAGTTAAGCCGCTAGCGGAAACGCCGCAAACGATTCAAGTGTTGACTCAGCAACAATTAAAAGATTCAGGGAAAACGGATTTGCGTGACATTCTTGGTGCGCAGCCTGGGATTACTATCGGTACCGGCGAAGGCGGTAACCTGTTTGGTGATCGCTATATCATTCGTGGTCATGAAGCGCGTTCAGACGTGTTTGTTGATGGGATGCGTGATCCAGGGATGACGACTCGTGAAAGTTTTGCCACCGAACAGATTGAGATTACCAAAGGGCCTAGCTCAAGTTTTGCGGGTCGCGGTACCACCGGTGGTGCGGTTAACTCGGTTACCAAACAAGCAAACCTAGGCCGTAGCTTTAATAAGCTATCTGGCGGTTTAGGCAGTGATGAATATCATCGTTATACCTTGGATTCAAATATGGTGTTAACCGATGATGCGGCATTGCGTTTAAATATTTTGAATGCCTATGAAGAAGTGCCGAATCGTGCTCCTGCCGATCGCGAGCGTAAAGGTCTTGCAGGCTCGGTTTTCTGGGCGCCGACCGATAAATTAGATGTGACGCTTGATCATTACACTATGGATGCCAAAGATAGCCCGGATTTGGGTTCTTATCTGGATACGGAAACCGGCAAGGTGAATGATGCTTTCCCAGCAGCAACTCAAGATGAAGATTTCTTTAATACCGATGTTGATTCGACGACTTTAAAACTTGGCTACCAAGTAGATGACAATATTCGAATTGAAAACACAACCCGTTCGGGTACCACCAATAATTCCTATGTGGTAACCGGTGTGCAGGGAAAAACTGGAGCGATCCTAACGCAGCAAGCGCAGGACGACCTCGCTAACGGAACTCGTACAGTGAGTGATTTAGATGCAAGTGATATCGACAGTACGTATAAAACGGCCGGAGATAAATCGAAAGCTGCCAGCCAAGACGTTGAATACTTCGCTAATGCACTGAATACCTATATTGATGCGCAGTTAGGCGGAATGAAGCACCAGTTCGTTGTCGGTCTGGAGTACTCAAGCCAAGATATTACCCGTTACAATAAATCGGTGAGTTCTTTAGGTGCCAGCAATTGTTATACTCCAATTACTGACCGTTCTACCGGACAAGTAACAGGTGTGAGTGAAAGCCGTTGTTTCTTAGATGAAAACGGTCAACCTGTTGATAATCTAAACAGTGTTCTTGGTAAGCAAGTTGGGGGCGATAGTTTGCACTCGATTTGGAAAATGAAAACCACCTCCTTTGGCATTATGGATACCGTTGATGTATCTGAGGATTTAACCATCCACGGTGGTATTCGTTATGATCAATTTGATTTGGATTTGACAACCTATAGCGGCGGCGCAGTTTCTGGTCAATACGATTATTCAGACGGGTTATGGAATGGTCATATCGGCTTTGTCTATGATGTTGCTGAAAACGGTAACGTTTATGCAACCTATAGTACAGCGGCGAATATTAATGGTGGTGAGTCGGATGTAGGAACCAGTGGTGGTTACGGCGGCTTTATTGATGCGCAAAGCATTGAGCCGGAAACAATCCAATCTTATGAATTAGGGACTAAGTGGCAGTTAAACGATAACAAACTTCTGCTTACGGCTGCACTTTTCCAAATTGATAAAACCGATGTAATGGAAGCAGCACGTGGCGCGGATTATTCTAATACCGGAACACCTAATACCGGTGGTAACCGTGTTCGAGGTATTGAGCTTGGTTTAGCAGGTAACTTAACTGAAAAACTAAGTGGTCAAATCGGTTTGACGATGATGGAATCTGAAATTACGGAATCTGAAACGGCTGATAATGTCGGTAAACCATTGGCTAACTTTGCCGATAATAAGCTAAATGCTTTGTTACGCTATCAAGTTGCGCCACAGTTTGCATTTGGTGGTGGTATGACATACACCAGTAAAATGACGGCCGGTCAGCCGGACAGCGCCGCAACCGATAGCTATACTTTGCCGGGTTATACTATTTTTGACCTATTCGCTAATTACCGTGTCAATAAAGACTTGGATATTCAGCTAAACGTAAATAATGTATTTGATAAAGATCACTATCTAGCTGTGTATCGTGGTGGCGGTGCGTTTGCTTATAAAGGTGATGAACGCAATATCCGCGTAACTTTAAACTATGAATTTTAATCATTAAACTTAGACAATTTGGAAAGGCAGGCTCGCACCGCTTTGCTTTTCCTCGTTGTAGCTCAGCGAATGTTGTATTGCGTTCGCTGAGTTTTTTAATTAAGGAGATCGTAATGATTACAGACTATCAGCAGCTGCAACGTCAGGTTCTGTGTGCGCAAGATTTTGAAACGCTTGCGCAGACACAACTTGATGAAGCTTTGTTTGCTTATATTGCCGGTGGAAGCGGCAGAGAGATTTCTTTGCAACGCAATTTGCAAGCGTTTAGCAATGTTCGATTATTACCGAATAGTTTACAAAATGTCGCCCAAGGATCGAGCGCTTGGTATTACAAGAATCACCGGTTTTCCGCCCCGATTTTTTTGGCTCCGGTAGCGCACCAAAGATTGCTTAATGAACAAGCTGAAATCGCCAGTGCGCAAGGTGCGGAAGCGATTGAACAAGGGATGATTTTGAGTACCTTTTCAAGTTATTCATTGGAAGAGGTTGCGCAAGCCAGTGCCGGTTGGCAGGCATTTCAACTGTATCATCAACCGAGAATTGAAGATTCAATGGATTTAATTCGGCGGGCAAAGCAAGCCGGTTATCAAGCGTTGGTGATTACTGTAGACGCTCCGGTTCAAAGCGTCTCTTTACAAGCCCGAAAATTAGGTTTTCAGTTACCGCAGGCTCTGCCGCCTAATTTAGAAGATTATCCGAATCCTTCGGTTGAGCTAGCGAAGGACGAGAGTTATATCTTTCAGGGTATCATGTCGCAAGCATTAAACTGGCAGACACTGACGCAATTAATTGAGTTCGCAAAAAACCTTGAGATAGAGGTCTGGATAAAAGGCGTGTTGAACCCTCAACAAGCACTACGTTTACAACAGCTTGGAGTCGATGCCTTAATTGTTTCTAATCACGGCGGCCGCGCTTTGGATCAAGCGCCAAGTAGCTTGCAAATGTTACCTAAAATCCGTCAAGCCGTTGGGGCTGAAATGACCATTCTGCTGGATAGCGGTATTCGCAGCGGGCAAGATATTTTTACTGCGCTTGCCAATGGCGCGGATGCGGTAATGATTGGCCGTTTACAAGTTTATGCGTTGGCCGTTGCCGGTGCGCTTGGCGTAGCACATTTACTTAAAGTGTTAACTGAAGAATTACAGATGACCATGGCTTTGTGTGGTTGTGCTAGTTTACATGAAATCAATGCAACACAGATTTTGGAGAGTGCTGATGTTTAAGATTATTGAGCAGGTTTTTTCACAAGAAGAGTGTCAGCACATTCTGCAAGAATTAGAACAGGGCGAATGGATTGATGGCGCACATACAGCGGGTTCTCTGGCGAAACGGGTCAAGCAAAATTTGCAGTTTGACGACCATAATGACGATGCGCAAGCATTGAGCAAAAAAGTGGAAAGTCGCCTTTTACAGATACCGGAATTTGTCAGTAATGCTTTGCCGAATAAGTTCTATCCACCGAAATTTAATCTCTATCAAAACGGTGGTTTTTATGGCGCTCATGTTGATAATGCGGTATTGCATAATCCGTACAGCGGCGAACAAGTTCGTGCCGACTTATCGGCTACGCTGTTTTTAAACAGCCCAGAGAGTTATCTTGGTGGTGAGTTACAAATCGATACCGGTATGGGAGTGCAAGAAATCAAGCTGAATGCCGGAGATATGATTTTGTATGACTCTGGTGCATTGCATCAAGTACTTCCGGTCACGGAAGGGCAGCGTATCGCTAGTTTTATGTGGGTGCAGAGTTTAGTGCAAGACGGTAAGGCGCGAATGATGCTAGCGCAACTGGATAGTAATATTCAGGCTTTACGCCAAGAGCTGGGTGACGAGCATGATTCGGTTCTGCAACTGACTGAGCTATATCATAATTTATTAAGATATTGGACGGTAAGTTAACTCTTCTTGTCCATCTCCCCAAATTATAAAAAACCGAAGCATCGGATAGAGTCATGCTTCGGTTTTTTATGTTTAGGTCAAAAGGTTTTATCCTATGAAGTCTAGAATTGCATCCAGTCCACGATGGTTTAATGCGGTGGATGCTTTAGCTTGTACCGCCGGTTTAGCATGATAGGCAACGCTTAGTCCTGCCTCGTTCATCATCAATAGATCATTGGCGCCATCGCCGGCAGCAATAACTTGGTTAGGCGTGATGTTGAGTTCGGCACATAGTTCGTTCAAGAAATCCGCTTTGGCTTGTGCACCAACAATACTGCCGACCACTGAACCATTTAGTTTGCCGTCGGTTTCAGCTAAAACATTGGCGCGCGCATAATCTAATCCCAGCTTTTCTTTCAGGCGCTCAGTAAAGAAGGTGAAGCCGCCGGATACGAGCGCGAATTTGATGTCTTGCGATTTTAACCCCGTAATAAGGGCTTCAGCGCCAGGGTTTAGCATCAAGCGTTCATCGTATACCGTTTGCAGCATGTCCGTATTTAGGCCGGTCAGTAAGGCAACACGTTTGGTCAGTGAACCTTCAAAATCCAATTCGCCGCGCATCGCCGCTTCGGTAATCGCAGAGACTTGCGGCTTGATGTTCATATAGTCCGCAATTTCATCGATACACTCGATGGCGATCAGAGTCGAGTCCATATCGCTAATCAACAATTTAACCTGTGAGCCGTCAAAGCCTTCCGGCAATAAGTTGATATCCAGTTCTGACTCTTGGCGAAGTTCGAACAGTTTTTCGGCATCAATGCTAGCGCATTCAATACGATAGTGATTGTTTCGGGCTTGCAAATCACCGACTGATTTCAGTAAGGTGTGTTGCGCATCGTTAAGCGTTGGGCTGTGAATAATTAGGGTTGGCATGCTAGTCCTTTGGGTTTTCGGCATCAGAAACGGCAACTATTTTAGTCTTTGCTAATTGGTCGTGCAAAAGTTGTTTTTTCGGGAGTAGGAGTCCAATCCAGCTAATGCCGAATAACAGCACCATGAGTAAGAACCGCAGGTTGGCATTATGGCGGGTCAGAATATAATCGTCCTCGCGCAATAGCTGTAATTTCCATGTGCGCAGTCCTGGTGTTTGCCCAGATTGTGTCCAGAAATAAGTCAGGTAAATATAGGTAATCGCGATCAAGTAAATTTGAAAGGCCAGATTAATTTTATCGTTGCCGGCAAAATCACCGCCTTGCCAAATAACAAACGGAATGGCCGAGGCAAACCAGACGGCACAAAGTAAGATAAAATCGTAAAACATGGCAAATAAGATTTTAAAAGGCATACTGTGTTCACTTTGCTTGGCAAATTTAAAGTGTGCCTATTGTAACCAAGAGTGATGTTTTTAGCTTGCCGAAAAAAGGAGTGTAGGGAGCAATGAATCTATATGCAGAGAATCTAAGCCTGTCGTTACTGGTGTTCGGTTGGCTGAGTCTACTGGGTATTTTAGGCTGGGCGTTGAAAACGGCGCCTTGGTACAAAGTCAAAAGTGACAGCGGGGCGCAGAATATTTGGCTGTTTATCTCGGTGGTCGTATTTTTCGTTTGGCAATTGGGCGCCAGTCTAGGCAATGGAGTGACCTTTCATTTTTTGCTAATGACAATGATGACTTTGATGTTTGGTGTGCAGTTTGCCTTTATCGGCATGTTGTTAGTGCTGCTTGGGGTGACTTTTTTTTCCGATCTTGGTTGGCTTGCTTTGGGTGTTAATGCTCTGTTGATGGGCGCGGTACCGATTCTAATTACTCAGCTGATGTTGCGTATCAGCGAGCGGTATCTGGAACAGAATTTTTTCGTGTATGTGTTTTTTAATGCTTTTCTCGCTGCCGGTGTTGGCGTGGTGTTGGTGCTGGTTTTAGGTGGTGTGATTATGGGGGCAAATGAAGTGCACAGTTTTGAGTATCTGGCGCAGCATTATTTTCCGTTTATTCCATTGATGGCAACTCCAGAGGGCTTTGTGAATGGAATGTTGATTGCGGCGATTGTGTTGCTGAAACCGCACTGGCTAAGCTCTTTTTCGGATGCAACCCATTTGAAGAAATGATTGCTTGGCAGTTTCTGAAGGCATAAAAAAACCCGAGATTAACTCGGGTTTTTCATTGAGCGGCTAGGTTGGAATTATTTTTCCCAAGCTGCTTTAACGTCGGCAGTCATTTGCGCCATTTCACCTTTAGCAGTGCGCATAGCTGATTCAGCTGCAGATTCCATTTTCTTAGCATCGCCCTTTTTCTTCGCTTCATCATACTGTGCAGAGTAAGTGTCGAAGTAGTTTTGCTTCATTTTTTTCTGTTTCCAAACGAAACCACCGGCTTTAGCTTCACCATGGATTTTAGCGGCTTCAGCCATTTTCGCGTCTAAATCTGCGCTTGCGTTTGCAGCACCGTTAAAACCTACTAGAGCCATTGCAACGGTTAGACCAGCGATTAATTTCTTCATTTTTTATCCTCCAAAAAACGTCGTTCTTTATCTATGAGCTGTTGAGTGATTTTCATAATGACCAAATAGTCGATAGTGAAAATCCATGCTTTTCTAAATTTATTGTTGTACGTGAAAAACAGCATTTAGGAATCGAGAGAAACTTAAAAAATTGCCGTTTTTTACATAGATGCATACGTTATTAAGTTTACCCCGTCCGTGTCAATCTTTATAATAGCCATATTCTAAAAATCTTGGGGTTATTTTTCTTATGTCAGATAAAGAAAATTTAATCTAACTGCTTGATTTTTCGTTATAAATTGAGCGGCACGGCTAGAAAAGCCACGAATTAGAAAAATAACTAATTAGCCCATAAGCTTTCGTATAAGGTAGAAAACATGAGAATTTTACAAGAAGCCCTTACGTTTGATGACGTTCTTTTGGTCCCGGCACACTCGACGGTGTTGCCAAATGATGTGTCATTGAAAACGAAATTAACGCGTAACATTTCGCTAAACATTCCATTTGTTTCTGCCGCGATGGATACTGTTACCGAAGCACGCCTTGCGATTTCTATGGCGCAAGAAGGCGGTATCGGTATTATCCATAAAAATATGACTATCGAGCAACAGGCGCACGTGGTTCGTAAAGTTAAGAAATTCGAGCACGGTGTTATCGCTGATCCGGTAACCGTTGATCAAAATATGACGGTTTTGGAAGCGTTGGAAAAAACTAAAGCGAACCGCGTTTCCAGTGCGCCGGTGATGGATGGTTCTGATTTGGTTGGTATTGTTACTAGCCGCGATTTCCGTTTTGTTGACGATTTATCGGTTCCGGTTTCAACCATTATGACGCCGAAAGATAAATTGGTAACAGTGAAAGAAGGTACTGAGCGTGACCAAGTGCTTGCTCTTTTCCATGAGCACCGTATTGAACGCGTATTAATTGTCAACGACGATTTCAAACTACGCGGCATGATTACCGTTTCTGACTTTATGAAGTCATCGGATCACCCGAATGCGGCGAAAGATTCAGAAGGTCGTCTACGTGTCGGTGCCGCTGTTGGTACCGGTAAAGAGACCGAAGCTCGTGTTAAAGCACTCGTTGAAGCCGGCGTTGATGCGATTATCGTTGATACTGCACACGGCCACTCACAAGGTGTGCTTGATCGCGTTGCATGGGTTAAGCAGAATTACCCGCAAATTGACGTTATCGGCGGCAACATTGCAACCGGTGAAGCGGCGCTAGACCTGGTTAAAGCCGGTGCGGATGCGGTTAAAGTCGGTATCGGTCCCGGTTCAATCTGTACCACTCGTATCGTTGCCGGTGTTGGTGTTCCACAGATTTCTGCTATTTCAAACGTTGCGAAAGCATTGGAAGGAACCGGTGTTCCGCTGATTGCTGACGGCGGTATGCGTTTCTCTGGGGACGTGGCTAAAGCATTGGTTGCCGGTGCATCTGCTTGTATGTTCGGTTCAATGTTTGCTGGTACGGAAGAGTCGCCGGGTGAAGTTGAGTATTACCAAGGCCGTGCTTATAAATCGTACCGAGGCATGGGATCTCTAGGTGCAATGGCGCAACCTACCGGCTCTTCTGACCGTTATTTCCAGTCTTCAAATGCAGAAGATAAATTGGTACCAGAAGGAATTGAAGGGCGTATTGCTTATAAAGGTGCACTGTCTCCAATTATCCATCAGCTAACCGGTGGTCTGCGTTCGGCGATGGGCTATACCGGTTGTCCTGATATCCCGACCATGAACAAGAAACCTTCATTTGTTCGTGTGACTGCTGCGGGTATGACCGAGTCTCACGTGCACGATGTAACCATCGTTAAAGAAGCGCCAAACTATCGCGTGTAATTTGCGAATGATGTCGCATTAATCAACAAGGCTTTTGCGGTTTATCTGCAAGAGCCTTGTTGCGTTTTTAAAGAATTCAATCCGGAAAAAAATATGTCACAACATAATATTCATGACCATCGCATTTTGATTTTGGACTTCGGTTCGCAATACACACAGTTGATTGCGCGTCGTATCCGTGAAATTGGTGTTTACTGTGAAGTAGAACCTTGGGATATCGATGCCGCCGATGTGGAAAAATTCGGCGCTAAAGGGATTATCCTTTCTGGTGGTCCTGAAACGGTCATCGGTGATGATGCGCCATTTGCCCCTGAAGTCGTATTCAATCTTGGTGTGCCTGTTTTGGGTATTTGCTACGGTATGCAAACCATGGCGCAGCAGCTTGGCGGTCAAGTCATTAATGCTGACGAACACGAGTACGGTTATGCACAGGTTCGTGCGCATGGTCATACTAAATTGCTAATCGACATCGAAGATGAAGTTACGCCGGAAGGTTACGGCATGCTGGATGTATGGATGTCGCACGGTGACCGTGTTGATGCTATGCCGGAAGGTTTCAAATTGATGGCATCAACCGGTAATTGTCCAATCGCCGGTATGGCAAATGAAGAGAAAAACTTCTACGGCATTCAGTTTCACCCGGAGGTAACGCACACTAAGCAAGGGAAACGCATGATCGAGCGTTTCGTGGTTGAGCTATGTGGTTGTGAAAAACTTTGGACCACTGAAAATATTATCGACGATAGCATCAAACGTATTCGCGAGCAGGTTGGTTCTGACCAAGTGATGCTAGGTCTTTCTGGTGGTGTGGATTCATCGGTTGTTGCTGCACTGTTGCATAAAGCGATTGGCGATCAGTTAACTTGTGTCTTCGTTGATCATGGTCTACTGCGTCACCAAGAAGGTGATCAAGTGATGGCGATGTTCTCGGAAAACATGGGGATTAAGGTTATCCGTGCCGATGTTGAAGACCGTTTTATGTCGGCTCTGGCAGGGAAAACCGACCCAGAAGAGAAGCGTAAAATCATCGGTCGCGAGTTTATCGAAGTATTTGACCAGGAATCTGCGAAGCTGGAAGGGATTAACTGGCTAGCGCAAGGGACGATCTATCCTGACGTTATCGAATCAGCAGGTTCAAAAACAGGTAAGGCTAAAGTGATTAAGTCGCACCACAATGTGGGTGGTCTGCCGGAAGATATGAAAATGTCTTTGATTGAACCGCTTCGAGAGTTGTTTAAAGATGAAGTCCGTAAGTTAGGTGTAGCACTTGGTTTGCCATACAATATGGTTTACCGACATCCTTTCCCAGGGCCTGGTTTAGGCGTACGTATTCTTGGTGAAGTGAAGAAAGAGTATGCCGACATTCTTCGTTTGGCAGATCATATCTTTATCGAAGAGCTGCATAAGTGGGAACTTTACGATAAGACTTCACAAGCGTTTGCGGTATTCCTACCGGTTAAATCGGTTGGTGTTGTCGGTGATGCGCGTCGTTATGATTATGTTGTTGCACTGCGTGCCGTTGAAACCATCGATTTTATGACCGCGCGTTGGGCGCACCTGCCATACGAATTCTTGGAACATGTTTCTGGACGTATTATCAATGAGATTCCGCGAATCACTCGTGTAACCTATGATATTTCGTCGAAACCGCCAGCAACAATCGAATGGGAATAACTTTTAGCTTCCTAAAACTCTCCAACTCTGCGTTACTCAAAGACTCGTTTAGTTCACTAAACGTCGCCTTTGAGTGCCTTGATTTGAAAAGTTTTAGTTTGCTAAAAGAGGTGTAAGATTTTGAGAGGGCTTTCGTTTGAAAGCCTTTTTTGTATTTGAGTGTTTATGAAAGTTCCTGAAAATTTAACACCAGAGCGGCAAGACGAATTCTGGATGCAGCACGCCTTAGAATTAGCTAATAAAGCTGAGCAATTGGGTGAGGTTCCGGTGGGCGCGGTTTTGGTTGCGGATGGCGAGTTAATTGCCGAGGGGTGGAATCAGGTAATTACCACTAATGACCCAACAGCACATGCTGAGGTGGTTGCACTGCGTAATGCGGGGCGGGCTCTTGAGAATTATCGTTTGGTGAATACCACATTATATGTAACCCTTGAACCATGCCCGATGTGCGCCGGCGCTTTAGTTCATTCCAGAGTCGCCCGAGTGGTATTTGCTGCACCGGATCCGCGCACCGGAGCAGCCGGTTCAGTTTTCAATTTATTACAAGCACCGCAGCTTAACCATCAATGTCAAATTACCAGCGCGGTATTGCAAAATCTCTGCGCTGATAAGATTCGTCAATTCTTCAAACGTCGCCGCCAAGAGCAAAAACAGGCAAAACTTGATTCATCACAAAATAGCTGATGCTCTCGGTTGCTCCCCTATAGTATAAGTGCGAATATAGTCAATATCGCCTTGCTTACATGGATAGCTGTAAGACAGGGTTATTCTTAAGCGACAGGCGAACGGATATCGCTTGATAAAAATTAAGAGCAATTATGCAAAAAAGTATTGATCCGGCAGAAGGGATTACTACCGTAAAAATACTGCCCGGCGAATTTTATGTGACCAAAGATAATGAGCGAATCGAGACGGTGCTCGGTTCGTGTATTGCCGCTTGTGTACGAGACCCGATTGCAGGGCTTGGTGGGATGAATCATTTTATGCTACCGGTAGATAAAAGTGCTGCTGCAGCAAGTGAGTTGTCCGATGCAAACCGCTACGGTAACTATGCGATGGAAAATTTGGTCAATGCCCTGCTTAGTCGAGGTGCAAAACGCGAGCGCTTGGAATTTAAACTGTTTGGCGGCGGTCGAATCATGGCGTCAATGACCAATATTGGTTGGTACAACATTGGTTTTGCATTTGATTATATCTATACCGAAGGGTTTAAAATCGTTGCCCAAGACATTGGTGATGTTTTCCCGCGAAAAGTTATTTATTACCCAAATAGTGGGCGCGCTCGAGTGCGCCGACTCAATAAAATGCATAATGAGAGTCTTGCGGCGCAAGAAAATCAATATATTCACAATATCGAATCGAAACCGGTCGAAGGCGATGTAGAACTATTCTGAGGACATGACTATGGACATGATGGAAACTTTCCGCCAAACCTATCTAGAAGAGAGCTTTGAAGGTTTGGACATAATGGAATCAGGCTTGTTGAACCTGCCGCCGGGAACGCCAGATAACGAGAAGATCAATGAAATCTTCCGCGCTGCACACTCGATTAAAGGCGGCAGCGGGACTTTTGGTTTTACTGAAATAGCCGGTTTTACCCATGTACTGGAAACGCTATTAGACGAGATGCGTGACGGCTCGCGAGAGGTTACTCAAGATTCTGTCGATGCAATGTTAGCGGCGGTTGATGTCTTGCGCGACATGCTTGAAAAATTGCAGAACCACGAACCGATCGATGAGGAGCGTGCCAGTGAAGTTCAGCAGTGGATGGAAGCGATTTTAGGTGGAGAGTCCTCGCCCGAAGTTTCCGTTGAGGCTGAAGAGGTGGCTACACCGGCAGTTGGCGGTGCTTGGAAAATCGAGATGATTCCTGAGCCGGAGCTCTTACAAACCGGGAATGAACCAATTCGTATTTTTCGAGAATTGGAAAGTATCGGAAATCTGCAAGTTACCGCAGTCACCGATAAATTGCCTGAGATTCACGCTTTTAACCCTGAGCATGTCTATCTGTCATGGCGTCTTGAACTAGAGGGCGAAAACGTAACTGAAGAAGCGATTCGTGAAGTATTTGAATGGATTGACGGAGACGGTGCGGAAATTCGCGTTGAAGCACCGCCGGTACCGATAGCGACTGAAGTAGAAGTTGTTGAAGACGTTTCTGTTATTGCTGAAACTCCTGTGGTTGAAGCTCCGCCAAAATCGGCTGCAACGGCGTCAGCGAAAAAAGCACCGGCAGCGGCCAAAGGGGGCGATAAAGCGCCTAAAGCAGAAGGTTCAATTCGTGTTGATTTAAGCAAAATTGATCAGCTGGTTAATTTGGTCGGTGAACTGGTTATCACTCAGTCGATGTTAAGTCAGTTCGGTGAGCAGGCAGAAGAATCGGCGCACGGCTCTGATAATGACAATCTTGATTGGGTTGATAAGTTAAAAGAAGGCTTAACGCATCTGGAACGTCATACTCGTGAACTGCAAGAAAGCGTCATGAATATTCGCATGTTGCCAGTGAGTTTTGCCTTTAACCGTATGCCGCGCATTGTGCATGATGTCAGCCAAAAGCTTGGTAAGAAAATCGATTTGGTGATGGAAGGCGAAGGCACGGAATTAGATAAAACCATGTTGGAACAGCTGACCGATCCATTGGTGCATATTGTTCGTAACTCAATTGATCACGGTATTGAAGGCCCTGAAAAACGGCTTGCAGCAGGTAAATCTGAAACCGGTACGGTGAAAATGGCGGCTTTCCATCAAGGTGGCAATATCTTGATTCAGATTACCGATGACGGTGCCGGCATTGACCATGAGCGCATTGAACAGAAAGCGATTGAGAAAGGGGTGATTGATGAAGATCATCATCTGACCCGCGAAGAAATTATTGACCTGATTTTCCACCCTGGGTTCTCAACCGCAGAGGTGATCAGTGATGTTTCCGGTCGTGGTGTTGGCATGGATGTGGTGCGCCGAAATATTAAGTCTCTAGGTGGTTCCGTTGATGTTAAAACCGAAATAGGAACCGGCAGTATTTTTACCATTCGTTTGCCGCTAACTTTAGCAATTCTGGATGGACAGCTCTGTTCCGTCGGTTCGCAAACCTACGTTATTCCTTTGGTTTCAATTATCGAATCGATACAAGTCGATAAAGGTTTGGTCAAAGGTATTGCCGGGGAAACCGAACTTTATAAACTACGTGATTCTTATATTCCAGTCATCCGTTTGCACAAAAAACTGGGTGTACATGATGCGCAAGAAGATCTGGAAAAAGGCCTTCTGGTCGTCGTAGAAGAAGGTGGCCAACGAGCCGGTATTTTTGTTGATGATCTGTTAGGTCAGCAACAGGTAGTCATTAAGAGCTTAGAAAGCAATTTTATGAAGATTGATAGTATTGCCGGTGCGACCATTCTTGGTGATGGGACAGTATCATTGATTCTGGACGTGAATGAAACCTTAGCGAATCATCACAAGGGCGGTACTCCGCAATTACACGCTGCATAAGAAAGTGCAAATCAGCAAGAATTAGGAAAATTCATGTCGCAAAAATATGACTATTCATTGGGCGCCAAAGAGGTTCAAGAGACGATTTTGATCTTGAATTTATCGGTTGCTCAGATTGACTTATCGATTACCGAAGGGGATAACTCGGTCAATACGCTAATCGATTCTTTTACCTATATGTCTCAGCATATTGAGCAAATTCAATCAACCAGTCTGAATTTAATTGAAACTGCCGAACAGGCCAGTGAAGAGTTGAGCAATCACCATAGCGTATTGTTAAGCGAGGCCGGTGAGCTTTCCAGTAAGATGCAGCAAGCGATTATCGCTTTTCAGTTCTATGACAAATTAAGCCAGCGTTTATCGCATGTTTCACATGGTTTATCGGGCTTGGCAGAAATCGTCTCGCATGAAATGAGAGTCAAAAGCCCGGAAGAGTGGGATGCCTTTAAGCAGAGTGTACGCAAAGGCACCACCATGCGCGAAGAAGAAGAGTTGTTTGAACTGATTTTTGACAATCATGTTCCTGCAGAAGAAGCGATTGAGATTATGAAAGACCGTATTCGTCAGCGTATGCACGATGAAGAGGAAGAGGAAGAAGAGATTGAGTTTTTCTAAAATTGAACGATAAGTTTTTCACTTTATAAGGAAATGGTAATTTAGAAATTATTAATATCCTTATTTGATATACATAATAGTCGCCTGTATTTATCTCATTGAATACAGGCTTTTTTATTTGTTTTTCTGCTAGCTTTTACTCGTATAGGATAATTTTAATAATTTTTTAAATTCTTTATTTATAGATAAATTTTTTATGCTTTGCAGGGTAAAGAGAATTTATAAAAATGGTTCGTGTTTTAAAAACATCAGATAAAAAATTATAACGAACATTCAATTATCTAGAGGGTGATACTGTGAAACGACAAACGACTAAAGGAAATTTTTTGGCTAAAACCATTGCCGGGGCTGCATTGATGGGAATGCCGCTTTCTGCCTTCGCTGCGGCAATGATGCCGTTCATTATGGGTAATGCACCTAGCGGTGATTTGTCAGCAGCAACTTCAGCGACTGAATCTGCACTATCGAGTGCAGGTTTTCAAGTAGTAGGAAAATATTCTCCAGAAAGTGGTACGAATGTCATTGTTGTAACAAACGACCAACTTAAGTCACTAGCCGGTAATTCTGAAAACGGTGGTTTTGGTGCTATGCAGCGTGTTGCGGTCGTCAATAACGGCGGTTCGATGCAAGTGAGTTACACTAACCCGACTTACCAATTCAATGCTTATCGAATGAAAGGGGATATCTCCTCTGTTCAGGCATCAATGGAAAAAGCATTAGGGAATACAAAGCAGTTTGGTGCCAAGAAAGGGCTTGAAGCGGATGACCTTCGTGAATACCACTATATGTTTGCGATGCCTTACTTTGATGATGAAGACGAATTAGCTGAATACGGCTCATATGACGAAGCGGTAAAAGCGGTTGAGGCCGGTCTTGCTGCAAACCGTGGTGGAGCGAAGAAAGTTTATCGCATTGATATTCCAGGTAAGAAAATGACCGTTTTTGGTGTGGGGCTCGCTCATAAAGATGGTTCCGATAAAAATATCCTGACCAAGTTAAAATCTGAAAACCCTCATGCTGCGCATTTCCCATATGAAATTCTTGTTTCAGGCGATGAAGTCTTGGCACTAAATGGTAAGTTTAGAATTGCAATTAATTGGCCGAGTCTTTCAATGGCTGGAGAAGGCAGTTTTATGAGTATTATGTCTGCGCCTGACCACATTACGGAAGCGCTAACAGCCGTAGCTAAGAATCAAGACGTCGCAGCTAACGAGTTTTAATGTAAATAATAAGAGACTTAGTGTCTGTCTCTCTGGAGTGTCACTCCACCTTATACGCGGGTATCAAATATGATACCTGCGTTTTTTTGTTTTTAGCCCTTGAAAAATCCGATCTCAATCTCCATATCTTTAGAAGTTTCAAAACTCTTTTTACTTACCTAAAAAACTGGAGAAAACTGAATGAGCCATACAGAAACTCATGCTTTTCAGACAGAAGTGAACCAACTGCTAAAGTTGATGATTCACGCGCTTTACTCGAATAAAGAAATCTTTTTACGTGAGCTAGTCTCTAATGCTTCTGATGCATTGGATAAGCTGCGTTTTGAAGCCGTTTCCAATGATGCACTGAATGAAGGTGAATCAGAGTTAGCGATTACGGTGACCTTTGATAAAGAAGTGCGTACCATCAATATCAGCGATAACGGTATCGGGATGACTCGCGATGAGGTGATTGCCAATATCGGGACTATTGCGAACTCGGGTACGAAGAAATTTCTAGAGAACCTTAGCGGTGATCAAGCGAAAGACTCTAATTTGATCGGTCAATTCGGGGTTGGCTTCTATTCATCATTTATTGTGGCAGATGAAGTTACGCTGGAAACTCGTAAAGCCGGTGATGATAAGGCTGAAGGTACTCGTTGGATTTCAAAAGGTGAAGGTGAATTTACCCTTGAAACAATTGACAAAGAAGTGAAAGGAACCAGTATCACTCTGCATATGAAAGAGGATATGGATGAATTCCTTGATCAGTTCCGCCTAAAAAATATTATTTCGACTTATTCTGACCACATCAATTTCCCAATTAAGATGGTGAAGACAGAATGGGACGAAGAAGCGAAAGAAGAAAAAGCGACTGACGAGTTGGAACAGGTCAATAAAGCAACTGCGCTTTGGACACAGCCTAAATCAGAAATTACCGATGAAGAGTACAAGAATTTCTATCAAACCATCTCGCACGACTTTAATGAACCGCTGGCACATGTGCATAATCGTGTTGAGGGAACGCTGGAATACACTTCGTTGTTGTATATTCCAAAGCAAGCGCCGTTTGATTTATATGATCGTGACCGTCGTTATGGCCTAAAACTGTATGTAAAACGCGTCTTTATTATGGACGATGCTGAGCACTTAATGCCAGCATACCTTCGTTTCGTGCGCGGTGTCATCGACTCAGCTGATCTACCGTTGAATGTATCGCGTGAAATTCTACAGAGTAATAAAGTTGTCGATAAGATTCGTTCTGCTTCAGTCAAGCGCGTGCTAGGCGAATTGGAAAAAGTCGCTAAAGATGAAGATCAAACGCGTTACCAAGGCTTCTGGGAACAGTTCGGAAATGTATTGAAAGAAGGTCTGGTTGAAGACTTTGCCAATAAAGAGAAAATCGCAAAATTATTGCGTTTTGCAACTACTCACTCTGGAGATGCGCAACAGAATGTTTCTTTACAAGATTACATCGAACGCATGGGCGAAGAGCAGGAAGCGATTTACTATATTATTGCCGATACCCATGCGGCAGCAAAAGGTTCGCCGCACCTTGAAATGTTCCGTAAGAAAGGTATTGAGGTTCTGCTCCTATCAGATCGAATCGACGAGTGGTTGGTTAGCCACTTAGACGAATTTGAAGGGAAGAAACTTAAGTCGATTACTGCTGCGGATTTGAAGGAGCTGGCGGAAGAGGATGAGCAAGAGCTTTCGGAAGAAGACAAACAAGCGCGTGAAGCGCTAACCGAGAAGGTTAAGAAAGCGATTGAGGGCTCTGTTTCTGATGTTCGTATTACGCACCGCCTAACTGATTCACCTGCTTGTGTTGTGACTGCCGAAGGGGATATCTCTTCGCACATGGCGCGTATGATGGAGCAGATGGGGCAAGCGGTTCCTAAGCAAAATCCGGTGTTAGAGCTTAACCCTGAACATATCTTGGTTAAGAAAATCGAACAGATGGAGGATGAAGCCAAGTTGAAAGAATGGTCGTTATTCCTCTTTGAACAGGCGCAGCTTGCTGATGGTGAGCCTCTTGCTGAACCGGGTGCTTTCATTAAACGTATGAATACTTTGCTAGCAGAAGTAATGTAAAGCATTACATCGTTAGCAGATCAACCGAGAACCGAGGTGAGTGGAAATTCGCCTCGGTTTTTATTTTTTATCGAGAAATTTCATTAGCGTATCGCGAATCTCTGCGATAGAAAAAGGTTTGGTAATAAAGCCATTCATGCCACTTTCTTGTGCCATTTCGCGGTCTTCCTTTGAGGTGTTAGCCGTTAGCGCAATAATGGGTAATTTGATCTTTTGATTGCGTAGAATTTTGGTGGTGTCATAGCCGGAAAGTTCCGGCATCTGACAGTCCATTAAAATCATGTCATAGTTATTTGTAGTCGATAGCTTATCAATCGCATCGAATCCGCTTGGAGCTAAGGTGACCTCAAAGCCGAGCGCATGCAAAGTCTTTTCTCCCACTAAACGGTTGACCGCATTATCGTCGACGAGCAGTATATGGCTGGTTGGAGAGTGCTTTTGATTCTCTGTGGAATGGACAGGTTCAAGGTTGGCCTTTTGCGAGTGATCGTGCCCTGAAAGATCTAAATCTTCGACTGGCTTTAACTGATTTTCCAAGATAGAGACATTATTTAAATCGGTGGCTTGTTGAGCGGTTGCTTTTTTAAGAGGTAACACGGCGCTAAAACACGACCCTTCGCTTAATTTACTGTTGACGCTGACGCTGCCATTCATATTTTCAACAATCCGTTTGGTGATAACAAGTCCAAGTCCTGTACCTCCGTATTTTCGTGTTGTTGAAGCATCAACCTGCGAAAAGTCTTTAAACAATAAGTCCAATTTTTCTTCGGGAATGCCGACACCACTGTCGCATACTGAAAAGTTAATTAATTCACTTTGGCTGATGACATTGATTGAAACCCCGCCATATTCAGTGAATTTGATAGCGTTACTTAAGTAGTTATTTAGTACTTGGGTTAAGCGTATCGGATCACTCTCAATATATTCAGGTACAGTTGAATCTATATATAGATTCAACGCGATTCCTTTTTTTTGTGCCTTTTGTAAAAAACTCATGTGAATGTTTTTTAAAAGTTGCTGCAAATTAAAAGCAATCTGCTCAAACTGCATTTGCCCAGCTTCGATTTTTGAAAAATCGAGTATGTCATTAATGACGCACAGTAGGGTTTTTGAGGAATGGCGAGCAATATTAAGTAGTTGATTCTGCTCTCTGTTGAGGTGATGTTCTTGCAGTAGCTCAAGTACGCTCATAATCCCGTTTAGAGGCGTACGAATTTCATGGCTCATGGTAGCGACAAATTCGGATTTAATTTGGCTTAGATAAAGCGCATGGTCTTTTTCGTTTTCAAGTTCTTTAGTTCGTTCTTGAATTTGTCTTTCGAGGTTTTCGGTCAGTTCTTTGAGGGACTGGTTGCTTTGATAAAGTTGTAATGATTTGGATTCAAGTAGCTGTTCGGCGTCTTTACGAGCGAGTCGCTCTCTGTTCAAGCGTCGATCATTGCGAGCCAACTGTTTTTCCATGTTGGCTAATTGCTCTTGTAGATTCTGTTCTTGCTCCATGCAAATGCCTTAGTTGACCTAATTTTTGTGGCTTAAGGTGAAAACGACAAAGCTTTTTCCATCACTGGATTGGTCATCCATTTCAATATCGATGTCTTCATTAAAATAGGTTGCACTGCCTCGAATCAGGCCGTAGGCAAGAGCCGAAAAAGGGCGATTGGAACGATAGATTAATTGCATTCCATTTTCACTTTTCATGCTATCGAAAGAGGGAAGTTCCGCTTCCGGATAGAGCTTTTGTACTTCCACGTGCACTTTATTTTCAATTGTGTCGAGAAAATCAAAGCAGTTATCAACGTTTTCAAAAAATTGTGGATAAAGTGCGACAAAGCGCTGCAACATATGTTCGCCAAAAGTTTTGACTAAATCATCCGCAGGAATCTCTGTATGTTCGCTTAATTTACTGACCAACTGGATGAGCTCAGTATGGTCATAGGTGCCGACTTGAGTATAAGCTCCTTGCGAAGGTAGATCGGATTCCTCAATAATTGTATCTGCTATGTCTAGGCCGAATTTTTCTTCGACTAGTTCGATAAATTCAGAAAAAACGATACCCTTCATGGTGATTTCCTTCGTTTAAGTAAACTCAAACCAGCTTAGCATATTCACTGATTGTGTAAGGTTATATGGCGGTTTTGGTGAGGATAAATAGGATTTTGTTGCTGTCAGTTAATTTTTTCAAATGGCATCGCCTGACTTAGTGAATGGCTCAGAATGACAAAAATAACTTGGCAAAAGGATTGAGGTTGTTTAGGGTGAAGCAATTAAATTTTCTCATAACAGGTAGGAGTTGCATTGTGGGATTTAATCAATTAAATCAGCGTTATCTGCAAGTGTTGTTTATGTTTTTGCTAACTCTGTTTTCGGCGTTTTCCTTCGCTTCTGAGCCGTTATTGCCGGCAGTGAATTTAGCTGAAGACGGTAAAATAGCCGCGCAAAAGAATCAACCAATTGCGATTTTGCTGCTAAGTAGTCGAGTGAAATCGGGGCGAGTTTTAAAAGAAGAAGCTCTGTTACCAAATCTAATGAGCGGTGTGTTTGACGGCAAGGTGATGTTCCGAGAAATCGCAGTTAATGAAGCGGGTACTGTGGTTGATTTTTACGGTGAAGCTTTGCCGAGAGCAGAGTATAAAGCACTGTTCAATATCAGCAGTTTACCGGCATTGGTCTTTGTTAATGCCGAAGGCGAGCCGTTGACGACACCACTGTTTTCCGGTGCCTATGAGTTTTACGGTTTTTACCTAAAACGTAAGCTTAACGAAGCGATGCAAGCACTAGACAATCCAACCCGTTTTGAGTAGTGATTAAGATGGCGAAAATGATGCTAACGCTTTGCCAATTTGCGCCGTTTTGGCAACAGCCGGAAAAGAGTTGCGAGTTGCTTTCGCAGCAGTTGAGTAAGGTTTCGAGTTCGGACTTATTCATTTTACCGGAGATGTTTGCGACTGGTTTTTCCATGCAACCGGAGCAGTTTGTTGATGCTTATGATGTCGAGCCTTATTTGCAGGAATTAGCTGATCAGCGACAGCAAAATATTATTGCCGGCGTTGCAGAGCGTAGTCGTAATAGTTTTGTGAATAATGCATTGGTGATTAATCGCGACGGTAAAGTATTGGCTCGCTATACCAAGCAGCGCTGTTTTTCCCATGCCGGTGAAGACAAGGTTTATCAAGCGGGTAATCAACTGAAAATCGTCGAGATTGCCGGTGTTAAAATCGCCTTGTTTATCTGCTATGACCTGCGTTTTCCAGAGTTGTTTAGAGAGGTTGCTCAGCAGGTTGAAATGATGGTTGTGATTGCTAATTGGCCGCAATCTCGACAAGCGCACTGGCAGACGCTATTAACCGCACGGGCGATTGAAAATCAGTGTTTTGTGGTCGGCGTCAACCGCACTGGAACCGACGGCAATGGATTGCAGTATGTCGGCGGTTCAATGGTGGTTAACCCGAATGGTGAAATCTTATTACAGATGAACGACGAACTGTTTGCCGAGGTGGAAATCGATAGTGATTTGGTTATTCAACAGCGGCGGAAGTTTGCGTTTTTACAAGACGCCTAGTGAAACAGGTAAGGAAATAGTTTTACTTTCTGTTCTTCACTGAGATTTTGAACCGCATGGATATTGTTCTCAAAAATCGTTTCTGGGTCATGCGGGTAGTGCTGTAACGCTTTTTCCAAACTGGCTTCGCGCAAAATATGCAGTAGCGGATAAGGTGCGCGATTGGTTAGGTTTTCTGCATCATCCGGCAGGGTATTCGCAAATTGATAGTCGGGATGGAAACTGGCAATCTGCACCTCGCCTTGCCAACCTTGTTGCGCAATCAGTGCATCGGTCCAGGCCAAGAATTGATTGTAATCGTCAAAGGTTTTTAGGTAATTAGCGACTACTAAAATTGTGGTATCGCGCTGTTTTGATGGTAGCGCTAATAATTCAGTGATTTCCGTTGCCAAGTCCTGCAACAAGTTTTCATCGTTACTCGCATGGCTAATGGCGATATGCACCTGCTGATTTTGCCAAGGGTGTTTGGCAAAAGGGCATAGATTCAGACCGATAACGACCTGCTGTAACCATGTCTCGACCTCTTGAATAATCGGTTGATTGCTCGCCGTCATCAAGCGCCTACAATCTTTTGACGAAGAATCGAACCGCCTTCAATTTCCAGTATTTCGGTCGCGGCAAGTTCGGCAATATCTGCAACGCTGTAATCCGCTTGCGGATAGACAAACTGGATGTACTCGTCACCGGATTGGATAAACTGCGTTTCACCAAATTCTGAATATTGTGTCGCGCCAAGTGCCACTAGGAATTGTTGTGGGAAGCCAGCGTTATGAACGATTTGGTTCAGGTTTTCCAACGGACCGAAGTCGGCTTGGTGATTCAATTTGTCTTGCATCCATTCCAATAATTGCTGGTGAAAATACGAGTAAGAAGCGATTGAACTGTCTTTGCCGTAGACGTGGATTTCGCCATCGCGTTTTAGGAAAGAAGCGATGCGATAACCGTCTAATTTGGCACCTTGTTGCAAACTATCAAGTTCGATAAATTGTAGGCTAAGACCTTTCGATTGCGGCCCCCAGTTTTTCTTGTCGCTGATTTTGTGTGCATTCGGGCGGCGAATCGAACAGTCATTAAAAGCGCTGAATGCGACCGGTTGCATGCTTGAGATTTTTCCGAATTCATAATGTATATCGAATAACACACAGACTTCCGGCTCGGCTTGCAGGTGAGCATTATTGCCTAAGTCTTCCGGCAAGGTAATCTGCTCGTCGCTAAATGGGTACACACCAAGTTGCGAATCGGCTTTTGGTACATAGAATGGAAACATGCCTTTCGGCGCTAGTGCGGTTTCGGTTTTGACATTGACGAAATCAGGGGTTTCACCGGCCTGTTCTAAATGACCGGCAAAATTACCGGCAATTCCTAATCCGAGTACGTTTTCGAGTTTCATCATCCTTCCTTAGATTTTTAGAATAGTAGGTTCTGCATTTGGCGACGCATTTCCGGCGCTTTCTCAGGATCTTTCAGTTCCATAATCGCAATCAGTTTACGGAAAGATTCAGCCGCTTTCGGCTTAACTTCATTCGGCATGCTTTGTGAGATTTGCAGGATTTTCGCGAGTGCCTCGGCACCGGCATCTTCTTGACCATGCAGAACCAGAATTGCTGACAGTTGGAACAGTGCTTCTAAACCGGCCTCTGACTGAACACCTTGTTCTTGCAACGTCTTCTGTACAGTTTGAATGTCCGGGCCTTGGTTGGCCAGTTCTGAGAAGTAGAAAACCGCTTCCACTTGGCGACCATGTGAAGTTTGTTGGACGTGCTCCCCCAAACCTTGATAAATTTCTTTAGCCGAATCCGGTTGGCCTGTTTTGAGATAGAAGTCGATCATATCAAACAAAATATTGTAGTTTTCAGGCTCGGCTTGGTTGGCGGCTTTAAGCGCTTCAAAAGCTTTGTCGTAATCGCCCTGAGCAACCAATGCCTTGGCGATATTACGCAGTTTCTCGACTTCGGTTTCTTCAACGTGCGGGGCGATAAAGGTTTCGCAGACCTCCTCGCTCATGCTTTCATTCAAAATGCCGTGCGCAGCACCGTTTTTAATCAGCTTGGCGTACGGGAGGTTATCGTAATCGACGGTAAATTGTGATGCCAGCATGACTTGGTCGTCGATATTTAATCGACCGAGTACGAATTTGCCCGGATATTTCTCTGCCAGTGAAACCCACAGGTCAACGCTTTGTACCGATTCGGCATGGTCTGGGTGCCAGAAAAGCACTAACACAGGAATGCGAATCGAAGCATCGACCACTAAACCTTGAAAATTTTCGTCATTGATGTCCGCAATAAAAGCTTCGCTCATGGTAATTTCCTTTTAACTTAATAATTCTTTTAATTGGTATAACTGCTCTAACGCTTGGCGTGGTGTGATGTCATCGACATCTACGGCCTGAAGGGCGCCTTGCAGTTTTTCCAATTCTGCCAACTTGGCTTCTAATTTAGGGTCCGGCAACTGAAACATGTCAAACTGCTGCACGCTATTTTGGGTCTGCGCTTTGTTAACACTATTCGCAACGCTCTGGTTTTCCAAATCGTGCAGATGTTCCTTGGCTCGTTTAATGACTTTATCCGGCACGCCGGCCAAAGCCGCTACTTGAAGCCCGTAACTTTGTGAAGCCGGACCTTCTTGTACTTGGTGCAGAAACACGATTTTATCTTGGTGTTCAATGGCATCCAGGTGAATATTGACGGTATTCGAATAATCATTTGCCAAGGCGGTCAACTCGAAATAGTGCGTGGCGAACAGGCACATGCCTTTAATCTTATTCGCCATCTCTTCGGCAATCGACCAAGCCAAAGCCAAGCCGTCGAAAGTCGAAGTGCCGCGGCCGACTTCGTCCATTAGAATCAATGATTTTTCGGTCGCATGGTGCAAGATATTGGCGGTTTCGGTCATCTCGACCATAAAAGTTGAGCGGCCGGAGGTTAAGTCGTCCGAAGCACCAATACGGGTGAAAATTCGGTCAACTGGGCCGATGCTCGCGGATTGTGCAGGCACATAGCTACCAATGTATGCCATCAATACAATCAACGCCGTTTGGCGCATAAAGGTTGATTTACCGCCCATGTTCGGGCCGGTAATAATCTGTAGGCGACGCTTGCCGTTAAAGGTGCAGTCATTGGCGATAAACTGCTCTTGGCACATGGCTTCGACGGTTAAATGTCGGCCTTGTTCGATATTGATACCGGCTTTTTCGGTCAGCAATGGGCGAGATAAATCCAGACGCAAGGCTTGTTCTGCCAAGTTTGCCAGCAAGTCCAGCTCCGCCAAGCCTTGCGCACAGTGTTGCAGTGGTGCAAGGTCGGAATTCAATTCTTCAATCAGTTGTTGATAGAGCCATTTTTCACGCGCCAAAGCTTTTTCATTGGCGCTAAGAATCTTGTCCTCGAACGTTTTCAGTTCGGGGGTGATATAACGCTCTTGTGCTTTAAGCGTTTGCCTGCGCACATACTCTGCCGGAACCTGCTCACTTTGTAGTTTACTGACTTCAATGTAATAGCCATGCACGCGGTTATAACCGACTTTTAGCGTGGAAATGCCCGTTTTCTGTTTTTCGCGTTCTTCCAAATCTAACAGGTATTGGCCGGCGTTTTCTTTTAAGCCACGTAATTCATCCAGTTCTGAATCGAAACCGTCAGCAATCACTCCGCCGTCACGAATCAATACCGGCGGATTGTCAATAATTGCCTTGTCCAAGCGAGCGGCGATTTCTGGAAATTCAGCAATCTTCTCGCTTAACTGTTGCAAGCGCTTGGCTTCATGTGATGTCAGAATTTGTTGTAATTGCGGCAGCGTATTTAGTGAACGACTTAGTTGTAACAAATCGCGGGGACGAGCTGATCCCAAAGCGACGCGGCCAAGAATTCGTTCTAAGTCGCCGATGTTTTTTAAATCGTTGCGCAAATCATCCAGTTGCGTTTTATCGAGTAAGTCGGCAATCGCATCTTGACGGGCAATCAAAACCTTGTGATCGTTGAGCGGTTGGTTTAACCAACGTTTCAATAAACGGCTACCCATTGCGGTAACGGTTTGGTCAAGCAGGGAGGCAAGGGTATGCGCGCTACCACCGTTCAGATTGGTATCGATTTCCAAATTGCGGCGACTGATGGCATCTAATACTAGAGAATCGCTGACATGGTAGGTCTGTAAACTGCGGATATGGCTGATATCATTTTGCAGCATCGACTGCGCATAATGCAAAATCGCACCACTTGCGCTGATTGAGGCCGGCGCGCGTTCGCAACCGAAGGCAATTAAGTCTTGAGTCGAGAAGTGGCGACATAAATTGGTACGACAGGTATCGCTATCAAAATGCCAAGCAGGATATTGTTGAAGAAGCGAGTTCTTTGGCAGGAGTGATGTAATCTGTTCACTAAATTCGGTCGCTTGCGGCAGGATGATTTCCGCAGGTTTAATGCGTTCCAGTTCGGCAAGCAACTGCTCTTGATTGTCGATTTGTGTGGTTTCAAAGCGCCCACTGGTGACATCCAGATAGCTCAGGCCAATGTCTTTTTTCAGTTCGCAGATGGCGCATAGCAGATTCTCGCTTTTCTCTTCCAACAGTGCGTCTTCAACTAAAGTGCCCGGCGTAATGATGCGTACCACTTTACGCTCAACCGGCCCTTTGCTGGTGGCGGGATCACCAACCTGTTCGCAAATCGCTACAGATTTACCGAGTTTGACCAATTTTGCCAGATAGCCTTCGGCCGAGTGGTGTGGAATTCCCGCCATCGGGATCGGTGCTCCGCCAGATTTACCGCGAGCCGTTAAGGTGATATCGAGTAGCTCAGAGGCGTTTTGTGCATCTTCATAAAACAACTCGTAGAAATCGCCCATGCGATAAAACAGCAAGTGATTTGGATGCTCGTTTTTAATCGCAAGGTATTGCTGCATCATCGGGGTATGCTGACTGGTGTTCGATTTACTAGGTTGTTTACTCATTTTTGATTAGAAAGCCTTTTAGCTTGCGGTCGAAATTAGCCGCTAATTCTATCAAAAAAGGTGGGCTCTTAAGCGACAAGTCATTTCTAGGTGTTGTTGATTACTTTATGAAGTCCGTGCTTGAATCGATTGAAGCCTTCGATTTTTTAAGTCGCTCCTTCCTTAGTAAGGATTGTCATTAAAACGCATTGTTATCGTCATCTGTTTATCACTATTTTGTAACGACTGTTCTTTAAGAAATCTTTTATAAAATTCTTGCAATTTTTAATGCTTGCTTGGCAGGCTAATCAGCAGGAATTTATAAAATGGATACTCAATTTAAAAAAAGAGCCTTGTTGGCTTTGTGTCTAGCCGCAATAGCAACACCGGCCGCGGCGGATTTGGTGATTTCAGAATATATCGAAGGCAGTAGTAATAATAAAGCGATTGAGCTGTATAACACTTCTTCAATCGATATCGATCTCAATGATTACGCTTTAGAATTTTATTTCAATGGTAATACTTCAGTAGGAACGACTATTGATCTGCAAGGCGTCATTCCTGCCCAAGGGACTTTTGTTGTCGCTGATGACGGGGCAAGTGCGGAAATTTTATCGCTGACGGATCAGATTAGTACCAGCAGTTTTTTTAACGGTGATGATGCAGTCGTATTGAAACGAAATGCCGTAGAAGTTGTCGATTCAATTGGACAGGTTGGTACTGATCCCGGTTCGGAATGGGGTACGGGGGATACGTCGACTCAAAATAATACCTTATATCGTATAGACGTGACGCCTGATACGGACACTTCAGATGAATTTAATCCTGCGGATCAGTGGCAGGGCGCTCCTCAAGATACGATTGATGGCTTAGGTGAGTTTACCGAAGCCGATGGCGATCTGTTCTTCAGCGAATACATTGAAGGAAGCGGCAATAACAAAGCGCTTGAAATCTACAATAGCTCGAATGATGTAGTGGATTTAAGTATCTATACGGTTGAAGCATATCACAATGGACGGGCTCTCGCAGAGGGGCCTTCTTATACCATCGCTCTGTCTGGGGCATTAGCGAGTGGTGATGTGTTTGTTTTAGCTAACCCAAGTGCCGATCAGGCTATTTTAGACCAAACGGATTTGGTGACCGGCTCGATTAGCTTCAATGGTGATGACACTCTAATCTTGAAAAAAGACAGTGAAATCATTGATTCTATTGGTCAGTTTGGCGTTGATCCTGGTTCGGAATGGGTTGCTAATGGAGTGGGTACGCAAAATGAAACGCTACTTCGTGTTTCAGCACCAGATGCGGATGCAAATGATGTCTTCGATCCTTCCGTGCAGTGGCGATCTGAAGCACAAGATTATACGGCTAATCTAGGTGTTTATGGCTCTGAAGCGCCGGTTGATCCAGAACCTTCTTTGGTGCGCATTCATGACGTTCAGGGAAGTGGCGCAGTGTCGCCATTAGCGGGTCAAGTAGTGACAGTTGAAGCGGTTATTACTGCAGTCGCGCCGAATATGAATGGTTACTTTATTCAGGAAGAGTTGGCTGATCAAGATGCTGATCTTCTCACTTCTGAAGGTGTTTTTGTTTATGGCGATGTAACCGGTCTTGCGGTTGGTGACAAGGTGCAGGTTACGGCTAAGGTGACTGAATATTATGATCTAACCGAATTGACCAATGTCACCGAAGTAACCGTTCTCGCCTCGGGAGAAATCACACTTCCTGTAGAAGTCGCCTTGCCATTTGCATCGGCTGACTTCATGGAACGTTACGAAGGGATGTTGGTTTCCTTTCCGCAAAATCTGACGGTCACTGAAAATTATACGTTGGGTCGTTACGGTGAATTTTGGCTGTCTTCCGGCGGTCGTTTGATGATTCCTACCAATGTTGTTACTCCGGGAGCGGATGCAAATACATTGCAAGCGCAAAACGATCTTAACCGTATTCTGGTTGATGATTTAAATACAGCACAAAATCCTGATCCGGTTATCTATCCGGCGCCTAGTCTTGATGCATCTAACACGCTACGTTCTGGCTATCAGCTTGAAGACCTAACTGGTGTGGTTTCTTACGGTTTTGGTGATTATCGAATTCAACCTACGGTTGAGCCGAGTTTTACTGAAGCGAATCCTCGCACCACGGCACCGACTTCGGTGGGAGGCTCTCTGAAAGTGGCGAGCTTTAATGTCCTGAACTACTTTAATGGTGACGGTTTAGGTGCAGGATTCCCGACCAGTCGAGGTGCGGACACTGCTGAAGAGTTTGAGCGCCAGCAAGTGAAAATTGTACAAGCGATTAGTGCAATGGATGTCGATATTATCGGCCTAATGGAAATCGAAAATGACGGCTATTCAGCGAATAGCGCAATCGCTAGTCTGGTTGAGGCATTAAATGCAGAAGTCGGTGAGACTCGCTATGCCTTCATTAATCCTGGTATCGCCAAAATCGGTACCGATGAAATTGCGGTTGGTTTGATCTATAACCAACAAACGGTAACACCTAAGGGCACTGCTGCAATCCTTGATAGCTCGGTTGATGCACGTTTTATTGACGACAAAAACCGCCCGGCGCTAGCGCAATCCTTTACTGAAATCGCAACCAACGGTGGCTTAACTGTGGCTGTTAACCACTTGAAATCCAAAGGTTCTAGTTGTGATAGTCTTGGTGATCCAGACTTAGGTGATGGTCAAGGCAACTGTAATCTAACCCGTAAAGCGGCAGCGGAAGCTTTAGTTGACTGGTTAGCAACAGACCCAACCAATAGTGGTGATAGTGATCGCTTAATTATTGGTGACTTGAATGCTTATGCAATGGAAGATCCAATCACAGCAATTAAATCCGCAGGTTACTCGGATTTAATCTTCGATTTAAACGGTGGCGGTTATTCTTATGTATTTGACGGGCAGTCCGGTTATCTTGATCACGCTTTAGCCTCTGCACCCCTGCAATCCCAAGTTACCGGTGTAACCGAATGGCATATCAATACTGATGAACCGATTTCATTGGATTACAACGAAGAGTACAAATCCGAGAATCAGAAAATTACGTACTACGCGTCTGATGCTTATCGTTCTTCGGATCACGATCCGGTGATTATCGGTCTTAACTTAACACCAAGCGCACAATTTATTTCGGTAACGGATATGCACGTTGATCGGGAGTACCAAAAACGCGGTATTTATGAATACCGTGTGCAGGTTACGGTGAATAATGATTTGGCTGAAGCGGTTTCCGGCGCAAGCGTAACCGCGCAGTGGCAAATGCGTTCAGGCACTTCTAATGCTATCTGTGTAACAGATGCTGAAGGGACATGTACCTTGAGTATTCAAGCTAATGCTGCGCAGGCTCCAACAGCGTTGACTGTGCTTGATGTTCAGGCTGAAAACTTGACTTATCAGGCGCAAGCTAATGCGCAATCTGAAGTTAAAATTGGACGCCCGACAGGGTTACTTAATGCTCTACAGCGCATTCTTGCAAGGTTGTTCTAAGCATGCCAGCAATGTGACGATTCAATGTCTCAGTTTGATCTGAAATTTGAATTGTTGTGAAATGAAAACCGTGGCTTTTGTCACGGTTTTTTTATACAAACTTCTTAGAACTGTTAAGTTTCTGTCATAAAAAAACACCTCTTTCATTGTTAAATTTTGCGTACTGTTTTTTCTTACTTTTAGAGACTTAATCGCATGAAATTTAACGCTCCAAATTTTTCGTTGAAGCCATTGGCTTTGGCATCTCTTTTCGCTTTATCGGCATTGTCGCTTAGCGCTTGTAACACGGATAATCTTGTTTCTTTACAGGTTGTTGAAAATCAGCAAGCTAAGCCGTTGGATATGACGATTTTACACATGAACGACCATCACTCGCATCTAGAAGAAGATTCTTTAGATGTGACTTTTGGTGATGATACTTATGAATTGGCTGCGGGCGGCTTCCCGCGTATTGTAAGTGCTTATAATGCGTTGGCTGCACAGTCCGACAATGTTTTGAAATTGCACGCTGGTGATGCAATTACCGGTACTCTGTATTACACCTTGTTCCAAGGCGAAGCAGATGCAGCGATGATGAACCAAGTCTGTTTTGACGCTTTTGCTCTGGGGAATCATGAATTTGATTCAGGCGATGAAGGTTTGAAAAGCTTTCTAGATTATCTAAATCCAACCTTAGGTGCGACCTGTGCAAAAACTCCGGTGTTAGCGGCAAATGTTATCCCGCAAATCGGTACACCGCTTTATCCTGAATTGAATGAGAATAGATTACAGCCGTATACCGTTAAAGAAATCGATGGTGAAAAAGTCGGGATTATCGGGATTGATATCGCATCTAAGACTCAGAACTCTTCAAGCCCATTAAACAGCACTATTTTCTTGGATGAGGTGGAGACCGCGCAGACTTATATCGATGAATTGGCCGATATGGGTGTAAATAAAATCATCTTACTAACGCATTATCAGTACCAAAACGATTTAGCGATGGCTGCTAAATTGAAAGGTGTCGATGTAATCGTGGGCGGTGATTCGCATACGCTTTTAGGAGACTTTGATGCATACGGGTTAAACTCAAGTGGGGATTATCCAACCAAAGTGACTGACGCTGACGGTAATCCTGTTTGTGTGGTTCAAGCTTGGCAGTATGCGCAAATCGTTGGCGAGCTGAACGTAAGTTTCGATGCAGAGGGTGTGGTTGAAAGTTGTTCTGGAACGCCTCACCTACTTGTTGAGCCAGTCGCGAAAAATGGTGTGGCTATTACTGAAGTAGAGAAGACCGAAGCACAAGCTTTAATCGTTAATGAAGCAAACCTACGTTACACCGAAGCAGACAGCGCAACTGCGGCGCTGTTGCAGTCATATAGCGATGAAGTAGAAGTGTTAGCGCAAGAGAAAATCGCCGAAGCGGTATCGGATTTGTGTTTGGAGCGTATTCCTGGGCAAGGTCGTTCAGGTATCTGTAGTGCTGAAGATACCAAACCTCATGGTGGTGATATTCAACAGCTTGTAGCCCTAGCTTTCTATGAAATGGATCCAAAAGCCGATATCGGTATCCAAAATGCGGGTGGAGTGCGTATCGATGTTCCGGCCGGTGATATCACGGTTGAAACGGCGTATACGCTATTGCCATTCGCGAATACCTTGGTTGAATTAGAAATGACCGGTGTGCAAGTTAAGCAGGTGCTTGAGGAAGCGGTTGATTTTGCGCTGAATCCTGAAGGTTCGACCGGTGCTTACCCTTATGCAGCAGGTCTGCGTTGGGATATGGATTTGTCGCAAGCAGTTGGTAACCGTCTTTCTAACCTTGAGTTCAAGGCGCGTGGTACCGATACTTGGATGACGTTTGATGAAGCAGCGACTTATATCGTTTTGACTAACAACTACATTGCGGGCGGTAAGGACGGCTATTTTACTTTTGCTGACATTACTGGCGATAAGTATATTGATACCTTCTTAGATTACGCACAAAGTTTCTCTGACTATGCTAAAGCGGTAGAGACTGTTGAAAAACTACCGTACTCAGAATATTCGACGCAAAACTTTACTGATACGGAAGGGACGCTGTACCCAACAAAAGCAGTTGATTAAACGGATTTTTAAGCAAACTGTTCCTAAAAGCTAAGCTTCTTAGTTTTTGCCGCGTCCTTTTGTGAGAGGGGCGCGGCTTTTTTGTTTCCTAGTGCCAACCGGCCATCTTAATTTCCATTAATTTCTCGCCGAATTTTTGCGTCTTTCGGTATTTTCATTTGTTCTGCTGTTTGTCACATGGATAAAACACGGTATCCTTAGCTCTATTCTTATCTCTAGATTTAGTTAGTAGTGGAGTAGTAAATGGATTTTATCGAGCAGATGAACCAATTGGGTCCAAAGTTAGCAGCCAGTCACAATACCGTGGTAACCGCAGAATCTTGTACCGGCGGAATGATTGCCGAGGCGCTAACGGCGATTGGCGGCAGTACCGCTTGGTTTGATCGTGCTTACATTACCTACAGCTATGAATCGAAGCGAGAAATGCTTGGTGTGAAAGAGGCAACCATTCAAAAGCAGGGGGCGGTCAGCCAAGCCTGTGTTGAAGAGATGGTACTCGGTGCCTTGCAGCAATCACATGCTAATATTGCAGTTGCCTGTAGCGGTATTGCTGGGCCAACTGGCGGTTCACCGGACAAGCCGGTTGGTACAGTTTGGATGGCATGGGCTAAGCAAGGGCAAGAACTTCAGAGTCGTTGTTTTCATTTTGACGGTGATCGCCAAGCAGTGCGAGAGCAAGCGACACAAGCGGCTTTGCAAGGCATTGAAGATTTAATCTAAAAAAACATTTTCTAATGTTGAAAGCGTTTGCTGAAGTTTTCGGCAGACGCTTTTTGCATTTTATAGGGTCACCGACAGGTTTTGAATGATAGGAAAAAATATCAATGATATTGATTTAATTTTTGTATCAAGAATCAAGTTTATGGTTTACTATTGTCTTTTTTAAGCAAGAGCTTTGGCAAACTATTGAGTCTTGCCCTAGGATTTAGCCCTTGATTATGGGATAATTTTAGGCCGATTTTTTGAGCACTGTTTGTGGTTCAATAATTGGCGAATCTCTTGCATGATTGCTTGCAAATTCAAAGCCGCCGCAAAGTGGTTGTATGACTATAAATGAGGATTCAAAACCCATGGATGAAAACAAAAAGAAAGCCCTGAGTGCCGCTCTTGGTCAAATTGAAAAACAATTTGGTAAAGGCTCGATTATGCGTATGGGTGACAATACCGCACCTCGCGATATTGAAGCGGTATCAACCGGTTCGCTAGGGCTAGATATTGCTCTCGGTATAGGCGGTCTGCCGCGCGGGCGTATTGTTGAAATCTATGGTCCGGAATCATCGGGTAAAACCACGCTAACCTTGCACGCGATTGCCGAAATGCAAAAAGCCGGTGGCACGGCGGCGTTTATTGATGCGGAGCACGCTTTAGATCCAATCTACGCGGAAAAACTAGGTGTGGATATCGACAACCTGTTGGTTTCTCAGCCGGATACGGGTGAACAAGCATTAGAAATTGCTGACGCATTGGTTCGTTCAAGTGCGGTTGATATTGTGGTTATTGACTCGGTTGCGGCACTGACACCAAAAGCGGAAATTGAAGGTGACATGGGTGATTCGCACGTTGGTCTGCAAGCGCGTCTGATGTCACAGGCGTTACGTAAACTGACTGCAAACATCAAACGAACCAACACGTTGGTTATTTTTATCAACCAGATTCGTATGAAAATCGGCGTTATGTTCGGTAGTCCTGAGACCACGACCGGTGGTAACGCGCTTAAATTCTATGCGTCTGTTCGTTTGGATATTCGCCGTATCGGAGCTATCAAAAAGGCCGATGAAATTTTGGGTAATGAGACGCGCGTTAAAGTCGTGAAAAACAAAGTTTCACCGCCATTCAAACAAGTTGAATTCGACATTCTTTATGGCCAAGGGATCTCTCGCGAAGGGGAAATTCTCGACTTTGGTGTTAAAGAAAAACTGATTGAAAAATCCGGTTCTTGGTACAGCCACAACGGCACTAAGATTGGTCAAGGTAAAGACAATGCGCGTCAGTTCTTGATTGATAATCCAGATGTTGCCGAAGAGTTGATGACGCAAATCAAAGCTAATCTAATGCCAAGCAAAAAAGTGGTAGCAGAAGAGATGGCGAAAGAAGATGATGATATGCCAGAATCACTGTTTGATGCATAAATGCACGACAGTCATAACGGATAAATTTTGAAAGACGCAGAACAGTTTTTACAAGAACTCGGCATTAAGCAAGATTCATTTGAATCCTCTGCCAAGCCGAGCAAAAACAAAAAAGGTTCTGCGCAACAAGCCTTGCAAGAGGTTTGGGATGAAGAGTTTCTGCAACCGTTTGAACCCGAGAAAGGGCAACGCGAGCAGCTTCAACAGGATTTACAAAATCATGCTCTGCGGCTACTTGGTACGCGAGAGCATGGTGATAAAGAGCTGTTGCATAAATTGCGACAGAAGTTTGCCGCTAAAGCCGAAAGTCTTGAACAATATGGCATTAGCGCTGACGAATTAAACGAGCAGTTGCAAGACTGTTTGGCGCACTGCCGAGAGAACAACTGGCAGAGCGATGAGCGGTATATCGAACAGTTGGTTTCTAGCCTGTTGGCAAAAGGGCAGGGACCGATGAAAATTCGCCAAAAAGCGCAGCAGAAGTCCAGTCGAGTGGATTTGTTGGATGCTTATCTGGATTTAGATAACAGTGATTGGCTGGAGCAGATGCGCGACGTACTTTATAAAAAATACGGCGCGAACAGTGGGGCAGAAGGCACACGATTGGCGCCGAAAGATAAAGCCAAACAGATGCGCTTTTTGCAAAGTCGTGGTTATCGGCCTGATTTAATTTGGCGACTCTTTCGATAAAATCGGTACAATATGCGCGCAAGATTTTGGCGAAGTCTTGCTTAGCGCCGCACAGTTAAGTGCACAGAATTTTCGGCGGTTGAGAGGCGAGTCTTCTCAGCCGCCATCGCATTTTTACTATTTTAAGGTTTAATTAACTATGACCAGTGCAGAACTCAGAAAAGCTTTTGTCGACTTTTTTGTGAAAAACCAGCACACCGCGGTGCATTCAAGCCCTGTGGTGCCAATGAATGACCCAACCCTGTTGTTTACCAATGCAGGGATGGTGCAATTCAAAGATGTTTTCCTTGGCCAAGATAAGCGTGACTACAGTCGTGCCACTTCGGTACAGCGCTGTATTCGTGCCGGTGGTAAACACAATGATTTGGAAAACGTTGGTTACACTGCACGTCACCACACTTTCTTTGAGATGTTAGGTAACTTCTCGTTTGGTGATTATTTCAAACGCGAAGCGATTAAGTTCGCATGGCAGTTTCTGACCGAAGAGCTAAAACTTCCGGAAGACAAACTGTGGATTACCGTTTTTGAAGAAGACCAAGAAGCCGAAGATATTTGGTTAAAAGAGATGGGTGTCTCTAGCGAACGTTTCTCTCGTTGTGGTGCTAAAGATAACTTCTGGTCGATGGGTGACACCGGTCCTTGTGGGCCATGTTCAGAAATTTTCTTTGACCACGGTGCCGATGTTGCCGGTGGTCCTCCAGGTTCGCCAGATGAAGACGGTGACCGCTACATCGAAATCTGGAACTTAGTATTTATGCAGTTTGACCGTTCTGCGGACGGCACCCTAACACCTCTGCCAAAACCATCGGTGGATACCGGTATGGGTCTTGAGCGTTTGGCGGCAGTGATGCAAGGTGTGCATAACAACTATGACATCGACCTATTCCAAGCGCTGGTGAAAAAAGCGTCTGAACTAACAGGTGAAAAAGACTTAACCAATAGCTCGCTGCGCGTTATCTCTGACCATATTCGTTCTTGTGCCTTCACCATTGTGGATGGTGTTATGCCGTCTAACGAAGGCCGTGGTTATGTCTTGCGTCGTATTATTCGTCGTGCGATTCGCCACGGTTACAAGTTAGGACAGAGCCAGCCATTCTTTAATCAGTTGGTGCAAACGTTGGTCGAGCAGATGGGTGAAGCTTACCCTGAGTTGGCAAAAGAACAAGCGAACGTTGAGCGTGTTTTAAAGCTGGAAGAAGAGCGTTTTGCTGAGACTCTAGAAAACGGTATGAAGCTGTTGGAAGAGTACATAGCCGGTATGGACGGTACGGTTATCGACGGTGACATGGCGTTTAAACTCTACGATACTTACGGTTTCCCAATCGATTTGACCGCCGATGTGGCGCGAGAGAAAAACCTAACGGTTGACCAAGCTGGTTTTGGTGCGGCAATGGAAGCGCAACGTGAGCGTGCCCGTTCGGCATCGAACTTCGGCGCGGCGGGTAATGCACGTATCGAGTTTGACGGTAGCACCAACTTTATCGGTTATCAGCAAGACGAAGCGGATGCCAAAATCATCGGTATTTTCGTGGACGGCCAAGCGGTTCAGTCAATCGATGAAGGTCAAGAAGCGGTTATCTTGCTTGACCAAACCCCATTCTATGCTGAATCGGGCGGTCAGTCTGGTGACTGCGGTAGCCTAACCGAAGGTATGCACAGTTTTCACGTTGATGATACGCAAAAACAAGGCAAGCTGTTCCTTCACTATGGTAAAACAACTGCAGGCACCGTGGCGGTAGGGCAAGCGATTCACGCCAAAATCGATATCGCCAAGCGTCGTGCTTGCGAGAAAAACCACTCGGCAACGCACTTATTGCATTCTGCACTGCGAACCGTATTGGGTACGCACGTGGGTCAGAAAGGGTCGTTGGTTCGTTTTGATCGTCTACGATTTGACTTCTCCCACTTTGAACCAATCTCTGCAGAGCAACTGCGCGAAATTGAGCGTTTGGTCAACCTTGAAATCATGAACAACACTCCAGTTACCATTTCTGAAATGGCGATTGAAGATGCTAAAGCGCGTGGTGCAATGGCATTGTTCGGGGAGAAATACGGTGACGTAGTTCGCGTGGTCGATATGGGGGACTTTTCAGTTGAGCTGTGTGGTGGAACGCACGTAAATTCAGTAGGTGATATCGGTCCTTTCCGTATTCTGTCTGAAAGCGGTATTGCTTCTGGTGTGCGTCGTATTGAAGCGATTACCGGTGAAGCGGCATGGAAAGTGATTTACGACGAAGAAGATGCGTTGTTAAATATCGCTGAAACCGTTAAGAGTGATAAAACTCAGGTAGAGAACAAAGTTTCGCAATTGGCAGCGGATTACAAAGCGCTTGAGAAAGAACTTAAGGCTCTACAAGCTAAACTTGCAGCATCGCAAGGTGATGACCTAGCGAACTCAGCAGTGAAAGTGGGTGAGGTCAATGTCCTAGCTGCGAAGATGGAAGGCGCTGATCGAAATATGTTGCGTGACACCATGGACAAGCTAAAAGACAAGCTTGAGCCAGCGGTTATCGTACTGGCTGCTGTGGATGGCGATAACATCGCGCTAACTGCGGGTGTCAGCAAATCGGCAACAAGTTCTTATAAAGCCGGTGAGTTAGTTAACCACGTTGCGCAACAAGTTGGCGGTAAAGGTGGCGGTCGTCCAGATATGGCTCAGGCCGGTGGAAACCAGCCTGAAAATTTAGAAGCAGCTTTAGCTTCGGTCATAGGCTGGGTTGAATCGAAGTAATAGAAAAAGAGATCTAAGTATTGAGAACCCCGCTACGGAATTTTCCGTAGCGGGGTTTTTTATATCGCAAACTCTATTATCCGATGTCTAGCGATAAAAGCCCCTAAAATAGGTGATGCTTGTGAATTAACCTTAGTCTATATAAGAGAATTGTCTTCGCTCAATTTAACGCGAATCTCTTATTTCAATTACCGCTGTTGCGTTTGTTTCTGCCTAGCAAAACCTTATACTGAAACTCGTGTTCTATTGGAGGGAGCAATAATGCTGGTATTAACAAGACGAGAAGGGGAAGCACTCGTTATAGATAGTGACATTAAGGTAACTATACTTTCTGTTAAAGGCAGTCAGGTTCGTATCGGAATTGAAGCTCCGCAGTCTGTTCCTATTCATCGAGAAGAGTTATTGGACGGTGGTAAAAAGCGTGAAAAAATGGCTATAGAAAATAACGAAACTGAATCTCAGTCAAACTCATAAATCGATGAACTCTAACCGTTGTTCATAAGCTCTCATTCTCTATATTTTTTCAAAATATCCTTTCGAATTTCATAACTGTTTTGGCAATCAAATTTTATTGCAGAAGTTTATAAAAACCTATCTGAAAGGCTTTACAAGCCTCTCTAGAGTGGGTATTATACGCCCACAATTTTAGGAGACGTGGCCGAGAGGCTGAAGGCGCTCCCCTGCTAAGGGAGTATAGGGTTTGTAGCTCTATCGAGGGTTCGAATCCCTCCGTCTCCGCCATACATAAAAATTAACCCCGCTTGTCGGGGTTTTTTTTAGTCTAAAATCAACGCCTTAAGCGATTTTACGCGCTTGTAGGCGTTTATTACCGCTTGCCAAAGCTAGTCTAATTTATTACTCTTTTTATTACCCGATTATTATTACCCGCAAAACAGGGTAGAAAGGTAATAAATATGGCACTGACTGACCCAAAGATAAAGGCTTTGAAGTATTCGCCTAAAGGCAAGAAAAGTTATTCCGATGGTGGCGGCCTAAATATTGTGCTTAAACCAACAGGTGTTAAAGTCTGGCAGTACATTACTACCATGCAACGCAAGCCGATTAAATTCACGATTGGCAAATATCCAGAAATCTCTATCAAGCGTGCAAGACAAATTCACCAAGAAGCACGCGAATTGGTCGCACAGGGTGTTCACCCAAAAATCTTAAAAGAGAAAGCAAAAGCAGATAAGGAGCTAAATGAAAAGCGGTTTAGTGACTTCTGCATGGTTTGGATTAAAAAGCAGGGCTACAAAAGTTCAACCGAATCTGATCTTATACAACGCATAGAAAAGAACCTTAGCCCTTTTTTAGACCGCAAGCCGGTTAATGAGTGGAATACTCGGGAACTTTTAGGCGTACTGGATCGTATGGTACAGCGTGGCGCAATTGAAACTGCGAGACGTTTAGCCGGTACTCTGAAGAACGTGTATAACGACATTTTCCTATTGGGAATTGTGGACATTAACCCCGCTCAAGGTTTACAAGAGCTATTACCCCAAAAGCCTAAACCTAAGAACTTTGGTGCGATTACCAATGTAGATGATTTAAAAGATTTGTTCTTATCCATGCAAGAAATTCGGCCTCGTGAAGATTACGCAGTTACACAGGCCTTAAGGTTCATTCCGCTGGTATTTCTAAGACCTTACAACGTACGTTATTTACGTTGGGAGTATGTAGACATTGACTCTAATCAAATAAGCATACCTGCGGAAGAAATGAAGCGCGATAAGCCTCATATAGTACCTCTCTCTAGACAAGCTAAAGATTTATTACTGGATATGGCAGAGCTGACAGGGGGGAATGAATTTGTATTCTCAACAAGTCGTGGACGAGGAAAACCTTTAAGTGAGAATACGACAACAGCTGCTTTTAAAAGACGTAAAAATCCTAAAACAGGTAAGCCTTATGGCACAGGTGCAATCACTTCTCATGGATTTAGACATACGGCATCAACTTTGTTAAACGAAATGGGGTTTAATGCAGATTTAATCGAGGTGCAGTTAAGTCACCTAAATAAAGACACTGTTCGTGCTACGTACAATAAGGCTGAGTATTTACCGCAACGAGCTGAGATGATGCAAGCATGGGCTGATTATTTAGAGGCTTTACAGAGCAAAGGCAGCGTGATTCCAATTCATAGAGTCATGGTTAGTTAACCCCTATTTTCAATTGGGTTTGTTTTTTACAGAGGAGAAAAATATGAATGTAATTCCTCCAAAGTTTAACGCTCCGATTCCTGAATACGTAGCACTAGACTTTCTTTTTTATCGTTGGGGCTATGATCAAATAAAATTTAATGGATTTGGTTACTTTCTAAACGACTTAGAAGCGCATTGGCGTTTTGGTGAAATTGATCTTTTTTTAATTTCTCATCCTATGTTTATAGGCCATAGAACTGAAGGTTGTACTCCCGTCCCTTGTGAAGAGTATTGCGGTGATGTTAAAGGTTATGTAGAGAATCCAGTAAAAGTGGATTCCTTACTTATTGATAGTTCGAGTGATGATCACAGTCTTGTGATAATGAGTACTAGCTATAAAAACGAAGAGTGCGATATTTTGAAAGCGGATATAAATGGAGTGTATTTTCTCGATAGTCGTTTCAAGCATTCATCAGAAGTTTTTGTTAATCGCGATAATGTCAAAGCATTTGAACAAAGAACAGGCTTTTTTAATCATGGTTTTGATAAAGATAAATTAACAGAGTTTTCTACAAGTCTTTCGGATAGGCAGGTAAAACTAAGAGGCGATAGGAATCCTCTGCAGGTAGATGAGTCTAGACAAAAGGATGCGGTTCTAGAAAGAATATTTAATGATATTTGTACTAAAAATCAAAGGATGGGGTTGACAGCATTATCTGCGTTGTTGTCAGAACATGTTGCAGAAGAAACCGGTATTGCATGTAGTTCAGCTTACGTTAGAAAATGGATGAAAAAAAATAATTTAGATGTAGACCTTTAAATAACCATTTTTTAAACCAAATTTTCCGTTTTTACCCCTTTTATTACCTTGTTACCCCTTTTTACTCCCTTTTAGGGGTGTTTTACCTATTATTCCCAATCTATAACAATTAGCACCAAGCAGAGTCATTGACGGCTGCTCATTTAGGAAAAATGTAGAAAGGTGCTAATCATGTCTAACCAACAAGCTTCAGAGCTTAATAAGCCAGAAGTAAATCTAAACAGTCTTAAACGTTTTTATACTTTGTTAGAAGTTTCAATTGTTACAGGCTATTCAAAAAGCCATATTCGGGCCATTAGTAAAACACCTTCATTTCCAAGCCCTGTCAAATTAGGGCTCAGTAAAACAGTCTGGATTATTGCTGAGATTGAGGATTGGATAGAGGAGCGAATGGCTGAGCGGGAAAAATGTTCCTAATGCTTTTACAGAAAGATACGAATATTGCATAGAGAGTACTGAGTTATGGCTGATAACTATAGCGATTTTGATGACCCTAGTGCTTTTTCTGATTTAGATGAAGTTTCAACAGATGAGATTGAGTGTATATGCCTAAGCACGTCACTGAAAAAAAATCCTTATCACACAATGATATTGCATCTAGAGGTTACTGACGATAAGCATGAAAAAGCGTTTCTAGGGCTTACAGCGATGGCCAATTTTAATTGCAAAATTTCCCCAAAAGGTAATGTTCGAGTTGAAAAGCAAAGCAAGTTTGCTCGTTTGTATCGATTGCAGTTTGAATCGAATCCTGTTGAAAGGTATAGAAAAGCACAGCAACTGTTAAAGCACTTTGTAGGTAAGGTTTTTTTGTGCCGATTAAAGAAAAAAAATACCGGTTGGAGCGCAGAAACTGTTGTTCCTCTGGAGCCTAAATATTCAAAAGACTGGACCGAAACTGGGGCAATGATCGAAAGCGGTAAGAAAGAAAAACATCATAACAAGTCAGAAGGTGGCAAGGTCGTTCAAAATTTTAAAATCAAGAGTGGAGAATCCGAGGAGGATTTCTTAGACCGAGTTTTTAA
Source organism: Thiomicrorhabdus marina (assembly GCF_017571465.1). GTDB lineage: Bacteria > Pseudomonadota > Gammaproteobacteria > Thiomicrospirales > Thiomicrospiraceae > Thiomicrorhabdus > Thiomicrorhabdus marina. The sequence goes on from NZ_JAGETV010000019.1 coordinate 44,630, forward strand.
TCAAAGCCTGTAGCGGTTTAAAGGGAATAAAATTGGAACGGGAAATTGTTGTCTATTCCTTTATTTATAATGGTTAAGCTTATTAGTTAGTACATAACAATAGCTCATATGTATGGCAGTGTTGTGGATGAATGGAGGTGTAGTTAAATTTTTATTTTAGTAGGCTTATGTATTCACTGTTTGGTTCTTGAGTTTTCTTTTGGCAATTTGGGGAACGGTATCGGAACAAGAATGGATCAAATCTGGAATAAAAATGGAACTACAAAATCTCTCTCAACCCTTATTTGGCGTGGATTGAAAGCCATTTTTAGCTACATGCTTATCTAGCAAACTGTCCACATTACTTTGCCTTATGTCTTTCCTAGTAATAGAGTTTTATAAAAGTGCCATTTTAGCAGGGTAAATTTTATGCTAATCTTGTGGGTTATCGATTTTGCACTGTTTTGTATTCATATAATTTTATAAAAGAGTTGCTGTACTTATTAAGTTAAAAATTTATCGGAATAAAGGCGTATGTTTAGAAATTTTTTTACAGCATTAACTTTATTTGGTCTATCAATGAGTGTTCAGGCTGGATTTGAAGAAGGGTGGGCTGCTTACAAGAAGAGTGATTTTATCTCTGCGTACAGAGAGTGGGAGCCGCTTGCCAAGCAAGGCGATGCTGTAGCACAAAATAATCTTGCTGTTATGTATGCAAATGGCTTAGGCATGCAGAAAGACGAGGTTAGAGCTATTGAATGGTATACAAAATCAGCCAATCAAGGTTATGACCGAGCTCAATTTAATCTTGGGGTTTGTTATGAGGATGGTGTTGGAGTAAGTCAAGACATAGGTAAAGCTGTGGAATGGTATACCAAAGCCGCTAATCAAAATAACCTTGGTGCCCAATTCAATCTTGGGGAGATGTATGCCAATGGACGAGGCGTTAAACAGGATGACTTCAAAGCAGTGGAGTGGTACACCAAAGCCGCCAAGCAAGGGCATGCCGTTGCGCAAACCAATCTTGGGGTTAGGTATTCCAACGGACAAGGCGTTAAACAGGATGACTTCAAAGCAGTTGAGTGGTACACCAAAGCCGCCAAGCAAGGGAGTGCGAAAGCGCAAACCAATCTTGGTTGGATGTATGAAAACGGACGAGGCGTTAAACAGGATGACTTCAAAGCAGTTGAGTGGTACACCAAAGCCGCCAAGCAAGGGCATGCCAATGCGCAATACAATCTTGGGGTGATGTATGCCAATGGACGAGGCGTTAAACAGGATGACTTCAAGGCGGTAGAGTGGTACACCAAAGCTGCTAAGCAAGGGGATGTCAAAGCGCAAGCCAATCTTGGGGCGAGGTATGCCAATGGACGAGGCGTTAAACAGGATGACTTCAAGGCGGTAGAGTGGTACACAAAAGCTGCCAAACAAGGGAATGCCGCTGCGCAAATAAACCTTGGAGTGATGTTCGCCAATGGACGAGGTGTTAAACAGGATGACTTCAAAGCGGTGGAATGGTACACCAAAGCCGCTGAGCAAGGGCATGCCGTTGCGCAAAACTATCTTGGGTTTAGATACTCCAACGGACAAGGCGTTAAACAGGATGACTTCAAAGCGGTGGAGTGGTACACAAAAGCCGCCAAGC
>NZ_JAGETV010000001.1 GCF_017571465.1 Thiomicrorhabdus marina
AGAACACCGTTTACTAACTCGTCAACCGTTGTCGTCACTTCATTAACTGGGTTATCAAGTGCACTTAAGTTTGTACCAAGCGTGCCATCAACAATATCAGTCACTGCTGCAACAACTTCATCAACATCACCTGAAGTGCCTTCTTCAGCTTCACCACCTAGTAGGCTGTTTACTGTACCGCCTAGGTCTAGGTCTCCAGCTAGAACACCGTTTACTAACTCGTCAACTGTTGTCGTCACTTCATTTACTGGGTTATCAAGTGCACTTAAGTCTGTACCAAGCGTGCCATCAACAATGTCTGTCACTGCTGCAACAACTTTATCAACATCACCTGAAGTCCCTTCTTCAGCTTCACCACCTAGTAGGCTATTTACTGTACCGCCTAGATCAAGGTCTCCTGCTAGAACACCATTTACTAACTCGTCAACCGTTGTCGTCACTTCATTAACAGGGTCATCAAGTTCACTTAAATTTGTACCTAGCGTGCCATCAACAATGTCAGTCACTGCCGCAACAACTTTATCAACATCACCTGAAGTACCCTCTTCAGCTTCACCACCTAGTAGACTATTTACTGTACCGCCTAGATCAGGGTTTCCGGCTAGAACACCATCAATTAGTTCGTCAATTGTATTCGTAACCTCATCTACCGGCTCATCTAATGCACCTAGATCGGTTCCTAGGATATCGTCAAGTACCGTTGTTGCACCGTCTACCACTTGGTCTACATCGCCTTCTTCACCTAACAAACTATTTACTGTTTCTGCAATATCGGGTTCACCAGCCAAAACACCATCAATTAGTTCGTCAATTGTTGTTGTAACCTCATCGACTGGTTCATCTAGCTCACCAAGGTTTGTGCCTAGAGTGTCATCAACGATATCAGTGATTTGATCAATGACTTGATCAACTTCACCTTCAGGTCCTAATAGAGTAGTCGATGTATCATCAATCACATCTACGACATCATCGACTATATCTTTAACATCTTCTACAACGTCTTCAACAATGTCAGCTACCGGTTCAATCACTTCGATAATAGGCTGAGTTATTTCAGTTATGTTGTTTACGATTGTAACGTCTCCTGAACCACCACCAGTAGAAGCAACATCTTGGAATGCATAACCAGCAATACCTTGAGTATTGGTTGCAAATTGATTGGAAACTTCACCTTCATAACCGAGACGTTCCATAGCCACGCCCGAACCAATCGAACCGCTAGTTTCACCACCAGATGCAGTTGCTTCAAGGTCAATTTCACCATTGCCTTCAAAAATTGCTCTCTGAAGTGCTGCGATTGATGAAGATGCATCGATATCTTGGGTAGGGGTAAACATATCTTCATTAAGCAACATGCCATTCGCACTACCAAGAGTTGTTAATGACCCATCATTAAGAGCCATAGTGGTTTTACCATCAACACCAGTAACAACAGTTTCACCTTCATAGACAATTGCACCTTTAAATAAGACTCGTTCAGTACCTGAAACTGTGTCTACTGCTTTAACTTCACCCACTGTTGATTGAATTGTTCCGATAACTTTTGCCATGTCGAGCCTCCAGATTAAGCTTTGTTTGGTCGTGTTTAATTTCTTAACTTGAGGCCATCTTAAAAAACTCTTTTACAGGAGGAAATTGTCTTTAGGTTCCAGTACATTTTCCTTACATAGATAAATATTATTTACTCTTTGCCATTTTAATAAGTATTAAAACTTACTCGCAAAGGCCTTTTATGCTAAAAAAAATATCATTAAATACAGTACGTAAGACTTACTACGAGTAAATAATTTTTATTTAAAATAAAGTTAATTTTTTGAAAAAAATTGCATTATTTTTCATTTTTTTCTTTTAAAGGAGTCCAAGTAAACTAAAAACCAAGTTCAAATCACTTCAGGCAAAGCAAAATCTGTCGAAAATTTCTGCTAAAAGTGAAACTAGAAAAGCAATAAAAACAAAAAACCCCGTTTTAAACACAACTTAAAACGGGGTTTATGAGTAATGAAAATTTAGTAACAAAAAAAACTTTGATTAGAGAGATTCGTAATGACTAAAAATAAAGGCTAGCGACACTGATAAACATCGAAACGCATATGCCCGTCCTGAATTGTCTCTACCGCCACTAGGCGATTACCAGCCATACGAACAGCTTCATTTTTTGCTAAAGCGATTGAGTCATACATAACCGCATCTTTATCCCGATTGATAAAACCAATTTTGTTCAAGACCGAAGTATTGACAGAACCAAGCTTTTCACACCTTAATACATCTGGCAAAGTCACAACCTTTACTTGATCAACTCCATCAAGTGGTTCAACCCAACTACAAGCGGACATTAGCAAAACTGTAGACACAGCAAGCATCGAGATGATGTTTTTGCTAAAACTTTTTGTTTGAAACATCAACAATCCTTTAGAGATAAAAATAAAAATCGGCAATCATAGTAACTGACTGACTCCGCTAATAAAATAAGACTTATCTTTTATGTTCATCCCGCTTCTTATCTTTATTGTCTTCATTGAAGACAATTTTTGAATAATAGGCCAAAGACAGAATAATTAGAGTAACGCCAATAATCAAATACAAAGCATTAAGTAACTGCGAAGTGTCATGTAAGGCAATCTTAAAGACCACCATCAAAGCTTCAATCGATAAAGCGATAATAATTGCAGACAAGAACTTGGTTAACAATTTTGCATCGTCTTGTTTATCACCATAAGCCTTAAAAAACACTTCTCGTTCCATAAGCGTTTTCGCTAAATCAAAAATTGCCAAGCCCATCGTCAAAGCAATAATCGGTTTAAAAACCGCTTCTAACGTATACTCCACGGGGTTCATCAACTGCTTGAAATAATCAAAGAACGCATAGCCTATCGACATCACCGAAAAGAACATTAGCGAAACACCGATAGCTAAATAAAAACTATAGGTCACACGGTTAAAAACTGGGTGTCTTTCTAAAAAGCCAAAACGAGTCAATAACGTCAATAAATTAAAATCAAGGAAAATAACGTGCCCTTCATGGTACTGCATGAGGGTGACGCAAGGCTCTCCTGTTGCAGAGCTGATATAGGGATCGCTAATTGCAATATCACTATCTGCTTCATGCACTCGATCTACCAAATAGCAACGATCACGGCCTATCGCACTTTTAATCTGCCGGCGACGTGTGATATTCGGAGAAATTTGCTGATATTTATCATCCGTGACATAAATCAACTCTAAGCTAGGCAAAATACCGTAGAAGTTGTGCAGTTGTTCAAAGTCAGTGGCAATATGGTGACCATTGTTATGAATGGTCTCCACCAAAAACTTTTCTATTTCAGACTTATGTTGATCATAGATATGTATGTATTCCTGCATCATTACATTCCTTTGTTTGTATTCCCACAATGCAAGCAAAAACCATTCTTTTTGCAAGTTTTCTTTGATAAGCAAATACTTATTATTTGGAGTACGAGGTTGGAGGTCTAGCTGAGAAAATTATTTCCCAAAAACGCACCATTTAAGCGCAGGCACTATTAAATGCTATACCGAATTCGTCAGTTTCCGTTAGAATGTTTGCATTTAATCTAAACAGAACGATAGGAAAACACTATGGCAAGTGCACTACTGATTCACCAAATCAGCGTTATTCTAAGTATTATTGGATTTTTTGTTCGTGGAATCGGACATATTTTTGATAAAGGCTGGGTGACAAAAAAACCAGCTAAGATTTTGCCGCACATTATCGATACGGCACTACTGGTCAGTGCCATCATTTTATTGGTAATTGGGCCTTGGTCGATTTCCGAGGGGTGGGTTCAAGCTAAGATTCTTGGATTGGTGCTATATATTTTTTTAGGATTAATGGCATTTCGTTTTGCTAAAAATCGTCTACAAAAAGCAATTTACTGGCTTTTAGCACTTATCGTTATCTTTTACCTAGTTGCGGTTGCAAAAACACATTTAGCAATACCTTTTGCCTAAACAACGGTCATTTTATAAAAAGGCTCCTTTCGGAGCCTTTTTACTGTAGAGAAATCAAAGCATTAGAATTATTCGAAATTCTAAAATAAGCCATATCCTCTCTCATATCAGATGCTTGTTGGTGAATAGCAGAAGACGTTTCGGCAGTCTGCTCTAATCTCAACGCATTTTCTTGGAAAGTCTGATCAATACCTGAAATTACTTGGTGGATTTCTTGCACACCATTTGACTGAACTAAAGATGCATTCGCTATCTGCTTGACCATCTGCTCCATCGAACCGACCGACTTATTAATTTCTTCCAATACCTTGCCCGATTTAGTAGCCAGCTCTGCTCCCTGATCCACTCGAGAGACCGTTTCTAAAATCAAATCCTTAATTTCGGCTGCGGCATCTGCGGATTTCTGCGCTAAAGAACGAACTTCACCGGCCACTACGGCAAAGCCGCGCCCATGCTCACCGGCTCTAGCTGCTTCAACAGCCGCATTCAGTGCCAAGAGATTTGTTTGAAAAGCAATGCCATCAATTAAACCGACAATTTCAGAAATTTTATTACTGGATTCTTGAATTGCATTCATCGCGGTTACCGTGTTGTTCATTACTTGCGCGCCATTTTGGGTCTCCATCAAAACTTGTGAGGCCACTTGCGATGCTTCATGCGCATATTTAGAATTTTCCTTAATACCGTTTTTGACATGATGCATAGTCGCATTGGTTTGTTGCAGGCTTGCTGCCTGAGATTGAATGGCACTATTTAAATCAACTGTACTGGAGTGAATGTTTGTGGTGCCGTTCTGGAAATTAATAGAGGCACGTACTGATCGCCCAATGACTGTAGACAATTTATCTGTCATATTTTCAAGCGCTTGAGTTATCCGTTTAATATTTTTCTCATATAAGCCACCACTGGCTTTTTGCAAATGATCTTGCATATGCGCAGTTAAATCACCATCCGATATTTTATTAATGGTATTTGCCGCATCTTCGATCACGTTATCCAGCAAAATATTACTTTCGTTAGAACCAATATCGGTGGCGTATTTAATCACTTTAATGACTTGACCTTGAGGATCAATGATCGGGTTATAACTGGCTTCAAGCCAAATGTCTTTACCGTCTTTATCTATCCGGTGGAAAGTACCGGAAAAGCTTTCACCCTGAGACAGTTTATTCCAAAAGTTCTGATATTCTGATGACCGTGCATATTGCTCATCACAGAACATACGATGATGCTGGCCGATAATTTCGTGCTCGTTATAGCCCATCGTTTTACTAAAATTTTCATTCGCGCATAAAATGTGGCCCTGCGTATCAAACTCAATAACAGCCATTACCTTATTGATCGCCTTAATTTGAGCTTTTGCATCTAGTTCAATCTGAACCTGAGAAGTAATATCCGTAGCAAACTTAATGATTTTATACGGTTTACCTGCCTCATCTAAAACAGGGTTATAACTGGCTTCTAACCACACTGCCTCACCATTTCGCTTCTGGCGTCGATAACGACCCGTTGAAAATTCTCCACGGTTTAAAGCTTGCCAAAACTTTGTATAATCAGGGGAAGCAGCATCTTCAGGGCAGACAAAAATACGATGGTGCTTTCCTTGAATATCTTCCAACTTATAGCCCATTGTTTGCAGAAAGTTGTCATTGGCCGTCAGAATATGGCCATTCAAATCAAATTCAATTACTGCAGAAACTTTATTCAAAGCCTCGATAACCGACTGTTGTTGCTGATACTTTTCTAATACATCTGCCAACTCTTGTTCGGCTTTCAATGCAAAACGCCACATAACCCACCCCCAGACAGTAAGTAAAAATTACATAGGTAATATTACGCAACACCAAGTGAATTATGTCAATAAATTTATGAAATAATTATTAATTTAGACACGATTACTCAGATTTACTTTTGGTGAATTTGGTAAATAATGCCATGATCAGTTGCCACAAATAAACGCCCGTCTGGGGCTTGTGCCAAAGCTCGGATTCTCTGATTTAGATTAAGTAAATAGCGTTTTTCGCTTCGGGAAAGATTATTTTGTATAGACACTACATTCAGGTGGCGTAATTTCATGGCTCCAGTGATCAACTTATCCTTTAGTAACAGAACACTAGTCCCCCGATAAAACAGTAAATCACTAGGGGCAATTGATGGAATATACACCTGTACCGGCTCTTGCATGCCAGCTTGATGTTTTACACCTACTGCCTGTTCACGACTGTACTCTTTGCCTTGCGACACAACTGGCCAACCGTAGTTTTTGCCTTTTTCAATAAGGTTAATTTCATCGCCACCACGTGGGTCCATGTTCAATTTCCCAAAGCTGATTTGTTGTTTTATCAAAAAACAGCCCTTGAGGGTTACGATGACCGTAACTCCAGATTTCCGGTAGCGCGTCAGGACGGTTAACAAAGGGATTATCTTCAGGCACACTACCGTCAAGATGTAAGCGAATAATTGTCCCTTGATGATTACTTAAGTTCTGAGCTTGATGACGCTGACCACGATCCCCAACCGAAAAAAACACATGGCCTTTACCATCAAAAGCAATTCGACTGCCGTAATGTATGGAAGTTGCCGATGAAGAATCCGTAATCAATAAATCTTGCCAATCTACTAATTTGTCACCCTGTAATTTAGCTCTGGCAAGGGTTGTCACAGAACTTGCAGCAACAGGTTTAGAATAGGTGAGATAAACAAGTCCTGTATATGCGAAACTCTCTGCTACTTTGACATCCAATAAACCGCCTTGACGTTGAGCATAAACTTCCGGCAACCCGCTTAACCAAGTAATCGACTTGGTTTGTAAATTCAACAGACCTAGCTTGCCACTACGCTGCGTAAACAATAACTGGCGGTCATCGATAAAATCCATCCCCCAAGTTATTTTTAATCCATCAACTAAGGGAGTTACTGATAAGGATGCTTGTTCGCTGGAAAACTCAGGAGCCTGCAAACTTTGCGCTTGCACGCAAGAAAATAATGGAAGGCATGCAATTAACAGCACGCTGAAAAGCCGAGAAACTGGACGACAAAATGACAACATCTTTAGCCCTTCTATTTACTCAACGGACACACTTCTGAACCGGATTGCTCGGCAAATACACTACGAATTTGCGAATCGGCTCGTAACTGCTCAACAACTCGGTTGTAATCAGAAAATCTGACTTCGCCAACAAATTTAATATGCACATGACCTGAACCGTCAACGATATAAGAAGCTTGATTATCCATTTCATTGGCAAATAATATCGAAGCCGTTGCCGCATCCGCCGCGTGCTGTATAGCGACTTCCTTCTCGGTAAGAGAATCGTATAACGGATTTTGGTTACAACCGCTCACCGCTATTGCTGAAAATACAACAAAAGATACCAGTGATAACAATAACCTGATTTTTTCCTTCACCCGTGCCATTAAACTCTCCTCAACTAAAACGATTTAAGCATTACGGACTATAGCAAACAGCATCCGCAAAGTTCTCATCAAACGGAAAATAACAAATCTCTTCAAAATTCGATAATTCGCTAAGATTAGAGACCTGTTGTAAACGGCTAAGCTTATCGGTAAGTGAACCAGAATTGGCCGCATAAGTTTCTTCAGAGACATATAAGCGATCAGTACCTGCTCCGCCATTAATATTGGCATTTATCGTTCCCATAACGGCTATGGTGTCATTACCTTTCAAAAGGTTAATCGATTTATTCACATCACCACTGATATACATCGATTCACCTGAATTTGTAGCGACATTTAATTCATTGGTGCTATTTAAATCCTTGTTTAGGATGTAATCGAAGCCATCAGGAAGGTTAACCAAAACGATTTGTTCGGTTGTTTTTTTAAGTTCGATTGAGTTCAGCAGATCTAACACTTGGCGTTTAATTTCGTAAGCAGAAATCGTTACCATCTGGTCATCATAGCCCTCCTCACTGAAATTATTACGCCACAAAAGCAAATCACCGTCGCAATTTTCCTGCTCCCTGCCACTTTCATTCTGGCACTGGTTCAATAAGGTGTTATAACCATTTGCATTGAAAGCAACCAAAACCGCCGGAATGGATTCAACTTCACTGGTGGCAATATCGTTACTACAATTTGCAGAATCTTTTAGGCAGATATGATAACTCTCAGTCGCATCTGGTAACTGATCAGTCGGCGGCGTTTCTAAAATAAAAACCGGTGCTGGCACCGTGGCGCCGGTCGGTTCACAAATGTTCAGATCGTCATCAAATACCACTTCATTTCCACTTACCGCAAAATAACTGGCACTATGGCAAGGGTCGATAATCTCAGCAGAATTTTCATTTGCCGCCGCTTTATTAATACCATAGGCAAAACGGTTTCCATAATCATCACTGGTAGCGTCTAACGATAATCCAATCGAACTATTCGGAATCCATCCAACTGAAGCGCTGCACTCGAATGGCGATTCCTGTTCACGGTTTTCAAAACCATCGCCACTAATATCCGGACACGGCAAATAACGGTTTACTTTGACATAGTCTAATAGCGCCCTTTTACTGATTTTTAAGCTTCCTAGGGTATGTGCTTGCTTAGCATTATCCAAATATGCCCCTAATGTGCTCACTCCTGTACCGAAAATAATTCCGACAATGGTCAAAACAATGACCAATTCAACTAAACTAAATCCTCGTTGTCGGCTTGCCGCTAATTTCATGCAGGCTCCTTATCTAATTTTTCCGGAACGGATAATGGCAGTTTTCGCCTGTGACATGGTGATCGGAATGACATAATCACGATTATCTGTTTGATTGTTTGAAGTAGCGGCGAGCATATTTACATAGATACTATCTCCATCACAGTTTTCGTATTCGTCAATAGGTAGTTCACTTTGAATGCAGGAATTTTGATTGACGCTAGCACCGTTTGCTCCCCATGAAATCGCCACTGCAACCACGCCGATTTTTTCTCCCTTTTTCAGCCCTTGCAAAAAATCACCTTGATTCAACAAACTTAAATTACCGTTATCGGTCATTAAATTAAAAATATTAAGTACATCAATTGGCAGTAGATTCGTACCTACCGGCGGCGTCGACAAGCCAAAATAAGGGGCTTTGGTAGATTCGTAATACTGATAATTGCTGGCACTACGACATAAGTTCAAAAGCCCGCCGCAATTCAAAGAACAACCAACGCCAATTCCTAACGGAGTTTTATCGCAATAAGCGGCATTATTAACTGGACAGATAAATAAATTATCAAGGTTGACCGCCCCCGTTTTACCGAAAACACCGGCAGCATGACAAGCACGATTTTCGTTTGCTAAGTCAACATCTCCTGTTTCAGTGTTGATCGCATAGAAATAATCATTACCCCATGCATCGAATCGCTCAATAGCTAAATCTTGAAACGGTAAACTTCCTTTGGAAAACGTACAAACCAAGCTTCCCCCTGCACCGGCTTTCAGATTTTCGACGCCATCAGGATTGTTTGGATCATCTGGGCAAGGCAAACGTGAATTAGTCGCAAGATAAGTTTCCAGTGACTCTCTTACCATCAAGCTATTCTCTACTTGCTGAAATCGTTTATCCGTCTCCGAGAAGAAACCATATACGCCTTTCAGCATACCGGCACCAACCCCAAGCAGAACTAAAACAACTACAATTTCAAGTAACGTAAAGCCGTTTATATTTGCCGTTTTTTTGCAGAAATTCTTTTTCAAGGGCATGCCTCAGACCATGTTTGCCAACTTAAGCTGGCACCATTACCGTACCAATGATCATTGCCAAGTAAATTCAACACCGGCATGTCCGTTCCAGGCTCAAATCGTTCACGTTCTTTACAAACCCGTTGCGCCATCAAGATCATCCATTCATCAAAGTGAATCCCAACGATTTTATCCTGCGTCGAAGCGTCTGGGGATAATTTATCCAGTGCGTTTTTTAGAAATTCTTGATCCGGTCTGTATATAAAATGTCGATCGCCATCTCGATTTTCTGCATTATCGACATTTCCATCACTGCCGGGATCAATCAAAATTGCAATATAACCGGCTTTACCGTTCAAAGTCAGTTGCGGCTTAATTGCTGAAGCGTAATTCTCAGAATCCAAAACCTGTGGTGTCAAGGGAGCAAAACGTGATCCTGTACCTGAGTCATCGTAGACAGCAAAACGTTTATCAAGAAAGTACAGATAATTGTTTTCGGATGGAAAATAATAGCTCAATGAGTCGCCTAGAAGACCAAATAGAATGCGAGTTTTTACCTCTTTAGGAAGCTTCGCACTGACGGTTACTTCAGGATCTGGCAAAACATCATTTACTGAATGGCAAATAGAATCTGCGACCCCGTCAGAATCACTGTCAGGACAAGGGAAATAACCTGGAGCAGGCACGTTCTGAAAGTTAACCAAGGCCACAGAATTAGCCAAAAAAAGTTCAGGGAGTAGCACGGAAAACTCTAATAAACTTTGTTTGGCATCCTCTAAATCAGTAAGCTGTCGATCAACAAAAATCGAATTAAATTTACTCGAAATATTTGTGTATTTGTAACTAAGCCAAAGACTAACAATAATCGCTAATACGAGAGTGGTGAGAAGTAATACCGCTCCCTGCTGCCTAGGAGATGATTTTTGAGAAATTTTCACTCTCGAACGTAAATTTATCAACCGAGCGTCTTCCAAGAAAAGAACTTACAAAGTTACTAGAATACACCAGTTAACAGCGGTATCAAGATAGTAATGTAATGATGTTATTTAATCCCTGGCTGATAAACCGTAATACCATTAGCGCCTTTTTTCTGTGCATGCTGTAAAGCAAGTTCCGCTTTAGAAATTAAGTCGTCCGGTGTCATCTGTTGTTCCGGTTCATGATAGAAGAACACACCAATGCTGGCACTAGTTTGTAACTCATGACCTTCAAACTGCAATGGCATGCAGCTATCTTCGAGTAATCGCTTGGCGATATACATAATGTTTTTACTGTTTTCATAGCTCTCTATCAATACCACAAATTCATCACAACCAATACGACCCAGACTATCGACTTTACGTAAGGATTGCATATAACGTTGCCCCAGAGTTTGCAATAAACGATCTCCGGCTTGATTTCCATAGCGTTCATTTATTTCACTGAACCCATCCAGATCAATTAACAAGAGTGCTAAATCTTTGCGATTCCTCTTTTGCCGTTCCAACGCCTGTTGAATACGATCAACCACTAAATTTCGATTCGGTAATGATGTCAGGGAATCAAAATGCGCTAATTGTTCCATAGCCTGTTTTTGGCTAGCCAACTGTTTTAGCACTCGCTTCTGTTGAAAATTGAGCCATAACTGCTGTGCGAGCAGTTGCACCGTCTGTAAATCATCCGCCGAATACGTCTGCTCAGCATTTTCATCATTCGCCACGGCCAGTAACATAACCACCTCGCCGTGCTCAGTTAAAGGCACAAAAATCGCTCGAGTAAACTGCAACTCATTTTGCAAAAAGTCTTCCAGCTCAGGATTATCACTGATGTTATTGATAATAAATGGTTTTTTATAAGGCAGGACTTGTGTTACCAAGTTGGAAGCTCGTAAAAAATTAGACAATTCTTGCTGTGGCTCTCTGCCGTTAGTCGCTACCGCCTTCAAGTTTAAAGCCTGCTGACTTTCTGAAAAAAGGTAAAGAAAAGCCTTGCTGCTCGATGTAATTGAGGTCAGTAAGGCAAGCGCTTTATCCGCGATAACTTGCTCGCTATGGCGTTGTGCCAATTGAGGTAGTTCTAACAGGAAACGATCGCGATGTTGGTGTTGCTCTAACAAAATGGTATTAATGACCGATTCATGACAATCCGTCATAGAGCCGCTAACTTTTAATGGATGGCCTTTCTTGTCCTGATCACTGACACGTCCTGAGAGGAGCACCCATTTATAACCTGCGTCTTTGGTTTCAATTCTAAATTGTAAATTCAGAACGTGCTGTTCACCATGAACCAACGCATCCACCGACTGCTTAACCTTGTCGCTATCATCGGGATGCACTAATTTAATGGCTTTTCGATAACTAAAAGGTTGTAGTTCGAAAATGCTGAAACCAAGATACTTACTCCACTGCTTATTAATGACAATCGAGTCACTGTCTATCGTCCAATGAAACGGCATCGAATCCGATGCAGATAACATATCCAGATAGAGCTGCTTTGATTTTTCAGCTTTGCGGTAGGAAATCGCAAACCACATTGAGAAAGCGAACAACAATAAAACGGCAAAAATTAAGATTGAAATCATTGGCGACATAGCAAGTAACATCCTGTAACTTGAAACTGATAGATAAAAAATAAGCACTGTTACTTAAGACCGCCATTCTAACAGCCAAGCTAAAGGATTTCCCTAGCTACAACATGGATTTAGTAAATTTAGGCTTATCAATGATTAAAAAGTTACTTTTAGCCAACTTTCTCAAACCCTTCACTATTTCTTTCTATTGTTAACAATCAACCTCAATGCACCACCAATGGCGACCCAATTAAAACGCTTCAAAATATGCTAAGATGCCCGCTTTCTCGTTTAGTCAATCAAAGGGAGACGCTGATGTCAGCAACCTACACAACCACACCGGATATCGTAAGCTATGGTCTAGGCCGCCAAATGGGAGACCAACTAGCAGGCGATCCATTTGAAGGTATGAATGCAGAAGCCGTTGCACAAGGTTTGATGGACGCGCTTAGCGGCAAACCAAGTCCGATCGATCAAGAAGGTTTCGTCAAAGCTTTCCAAGAAATCAACGAAATCATGCAAGCTAAACAAGCGGAAAAAGCCAAAGCGGCTGCGCAAGAAGGTGAAAACTTCCTAGCTGAAAATGCCAAGAAAGACGGCGTTGTGGTTCTGGAATCAGGCCTGCAATATGAAATTATTTCTGAAGGTAACGGCGAAAAACCGTCAGCTGATTCCGTTGTACAAACTCACTACCACGGTACATTAATTGATGGAACGGTTTTCGATAGCTCTGTAGAGCGCGGTCAACCGGCGTCTTTCCCGGTTAACCGTGTTATCGCCGGTTGGACTGAAGCGCTACAACTGATGCCGCAAGGGTCAAAATGGCGTCTATTTATCCCGCAAGACTTAGCATATGGTGCGCAAGGTTCTGGTAACAAAATCGCGCCTTACTCGGCATTAGTCTTTGAAGTAGAGCTACTGGCTATCGAACGCTAATCTAAGGGAACACAGAATAAGTCCCCATTGACTTCAAACGAAGAACTCGACGCCCGAAGGGCGTAAGTTGAGACAGGGCTTTGTAAAATTTGTCTGAGCGGTGCTGCCTGTTTTTATCAGGTCGAGGCATGACGGCAAACAGATGCCTTGCTTAGCCTAAATTTTACTTTGCTTGAAGTCATTTGGACTTGTTCTGTTTTTTCCTAACTCTGCTTAAAAACGCAAAAAGCCGGTATTTTCAAAATATACCGGCTTTTTTAGACTTTATCGATCGATTATTTGAGAATGCAATTCTTCGCATAATCAGAGGCTTCATTTGCAGTCCATTCACCTTTCGCTTTTGCGTCCATATCCGCACACCACTCCGGCGAACCAACTTCCGCACTACAACCGCTTAACATGATTACCGCACCAATCATCATTGCATAAATAGTTTTCATAAGATTTCCTTTTATTATCTCGCTTCTCAGCACGACCTATTAAAGCAAAGTTTACCGAGGTTAGCAGCGCTATTTATTACGCGTAAAAAACATCAGCAAGAAAGCGATAATGAAAATAGCGAAAAACAACAATAACGAAAAATCGAATTTTATTGGCATCTTAAATCCTTTTTGTTTTGCTAAACATTATCACAACCTTCAGTAAACAAAAACGCCTGCATTAAGCAGGCGTTTACATTGTGAGAAAATGCATTAATGATTAATCAGGCCATCTACGCTGTGAAGGCTTAAGGTAAGTAACCTTTTCTTCTGTCTCTTTTTTAGCCGCTGGTTTTGCGGCGGCAGGTTTTTTAGCCGGACTACGAGTTGTTGTCTTAGCGGGACTCTTCGCAGCGGGTTTACGAGCAGGTGCTTTACGCGTTGTAGTCGCTTTTTTTGCAGTTGTTGTTTTGCGCGCTGTCGTGGTTTTAGCGGTCGTAGCTGCCGGTTTAGCAGCTTCCGCTTTTGCCGGGGCCGAAGCTTCGGGTGTCGCTTCGGTGCTTGTTTCTGTCTCTTGACCGGACTTCGCTTTACGTAAACTATCCGCTAACTTAGAGCCTGTAGTATTTGTACTCATAGTACCTCCTCGATAATTTCATCAATCTCTTTAACTGCCGCTTCACCGCGTTTGCCCATACAGTATACGCTTAAACCTTCTACTGCGGCATTTCGATAAATCGCTCGACGGCGAACACTGCCTTTCAAGGCTGGAATATCAAATTCCTGAAGCGCTTCGGCCATCGCACTCGACAAAGCACTGCGCGGCTCCAGTTGATTAATTACTATATAAGGTTTTAATTTACGATTGCGAATTTTTGCATGTTCAATCGCATCAGCAAGACGAATACTTGCCCATAGATCAACCGGAGAAGGAAGAACAGGAATCAAAATATCATCCGACACTTGCATTGCCAAAGACATATTGCTGTTTTCCAAAGTTGGGGGACAATCGATCACAATAAAATCGTAATCTTTTGCAAAACGCTCAGCTTCACGAGCTAGATTACCGCCAACTGCAATTACCGAAACCGGGAAAGGTTTGTCATCCGCCGAGATGCTACACCATTGTCCGGCTGAACCTTGCGGATCGGCATCAATCACCAAAACACGGCCGCGTTGTGCCAGTCCTGCCGCAAAGTTCATACTTAACGTGGTTTTACCGGTGCCGCCTTTTTGGTTTGCAATTGAAAAAATTCTTGCCGCCATAAAATTGAATCCAAATTCCAAAATACTAATTAAAACAATGCCGATTGAGCATTTCTTCAGATTGACCTATAAATCAATTGAGAGCCATTATACAGGTGCTTTGTTAGGGACTGTTGAAAATTCATAACCAGGTTATTCCACACTCGCACAATCATTTTTGCGACTAACAAAACCAGAATGGTTAGGACAGTTAGGAAAATACAAAAAAGTAAAGATTCGAAGAAAATGGCAATGGCTCTTTGGGTTGTGCGCGTCCTTAACAAGAAACACCAATAAAGATCAATCGTTTCCAAGTCACTTAAAAAAGGCTGATTAAAACTCGTTTAATCAGCCTTTGCTTGATGCACTCTTCATTAAGGAAACGCAGGTTTTTATGCCGCTTGACCTGCTTGTTTCGGCTGGTCTTCTGAACCGATGCGGGCGACACTATATTCTCCACTCAGCGGGTCTAGCTGGTAGATATTGAAGTTGGTATCAATATCAAAACCTTCCAAGCGACTCGCGTAATTAGTAGAAACACTGCCTTCCGGTGAGTGGACTCGATGAAAGACATGCGGCGGCCAACCTAAAATGGCTGCACCGTCAAAAATTTTCTCCGAATTATGATAAATCGCATCAGACGTTACCTCAAACTGTTCTACCTTTCCGTGTGCTTGCGAGAAGAGTTGCACCACTCTATGCCCGGTATGCACCACTAGCTTATCTTCTTGATTGGTATGCATATACCAATACCAAGTATCATCTCCGGCAATCATCGGACTTCTGCCGTCTTTACCGTGTACAACCAAATCCACCCCTGATAACCCATCGACCACGCCATCCACTTGATAAAACGCGACATTCGGCGTTGTGCGTAAGGTTTTCAACGGCATAATAAAGCATAAATTTTCGATATAAACATTACGCTGTGCGGAGTTAACCATGTTCTTTTTTTCACCTCTGCTAGAAAAGACAACCTAAACCGTATCATTACAGGTTTACTAAGAAAAGCTAACGCAAAACGAATGCCAAGATAAACACCTGAACCGTATTTATTTATCAATGCATCCCGCGTTATACTTCGTTTCTAAAAATTATAATGGACTACTCAACAATGATTCGTATCGCTACATTACTTTTTGCTGTCTTTTTCATTACAGCCTGTAGTACTCGACAAGAAGGAGCCAATTTCAAAGGATCGACCGAACAGCGCCTCGTTACCTACAGCATCGACCATATGATGCAGAACTTAACGCCTGAAGATATGGGTATCATCGTTGGCCAAAAGCTGTTATTGAAAAGTCACTTCGTCATTGACAACCAAGTGGTCAAATATGCTCATCAACGATTACAAGCCGAACTGGCTGATCGCTTCCAAGTAAATTTTGTCGAAACACCAGAACAAGCCGACTACCGCCTAGATATGTTCTATACCTCATTGGGAACTGACCGTGATTCGGCGGGACTTTCGATACCGATAGTCAATTTAAGCGATCCTGAACAGAGCGCCATCGTAAATATTTTGGCAATCGATATGTATCACGGCATTGCAGAAGGCAATTTTTACTTAACCGAGCTAGCAAACGGCAAGGTGGTTAAGAAAGGAAAAATTCATTCTCGCGTGAAAAGCGATAAATTCTCTACCCCATTTTTTAGTTTTCCGATTTCCCATATCGATTAGTTTGACATAATTACAGTACAGTAATTACATCGTTCTCAGCAAAACGTGACTTTGGTAATGTTGCATTGAAATCATCTTCTGCATGATAACCCAATGCAACTACTGCCACAGCCTTCAAGCCTTTTTCTAGCAGAGAAAACTCTTGGTCGAGTTTATCTAGATCAACGCCTTCAATCGGTACTGCATCAATCCTTAAAGCTCCTGCACCTAATAAAATCGTGCCGATATTCAGATAAACTTGTTTCTGTGTCCAACACTCGACATCATCCCAATCCTTACGGTGCAGATCGGCATAGAAACGACGAACCTTCATCGCCATTTCTTTTCCTTCTAAATTAGCAAAACGACCATCTTGCGCTTCTTGCTCAGTGACTTTCAGCAGATAGTCATCACTTATTTCGGTTTTTGCACAAAACAGAATAACATGCGAAGCATCCATTATTTTTGGCTCATTGGCGTTGTAGGGAGTTTGTGCGCCCTTCGCAATACGGGCCTTACCAGCTTGATTGTCAGCGATAATAAAATGCCAAGGCTGCGAATTAATTGACGAAGGACTAAAACGCAATAATTGTTTTATCTGCTCAAAATCGCTGCAACTAATAATTTTATCCGCAGCAAACTTTTTAGTGGCATAACGGTTTTTGGCAATTTCAACAATATTCATCAGTCTTTCCTTTTGACGTTTTAACGCTATGATAAGCTTTCTAACAATTAAAGTCCTATAAACCAAAGAATCAAGCATGAACAAACCCTTCTCCCAATCTTGTGAAGAAAACAAACACGTGATTCTCGAATCTATCACCCCCTATTTAAGAGATAAAAAGTCGGTTTTAGAAATTGCCAGCGGGACAGGCCAGCATGCCATTCATTTTACTGAACAGCTTAACCATTTAAGCTGGCAAACTTCCGATTTAATCGAATCTCATTCGGGCATTTGCCAATGGCTTGAAGAAGCACAAATCGACAATATTATCAGCCCTATCGAGCTTAATGTATCTGAGCCGGAACAATGGCCAAAAACGCAGTTTGATGCCGTTTTTAGCGCGAACAGTTTTCACATTATGGCTAAGCAAAATATTGTCGATTTATTCGAACATCTTCCACAAGTACTCGCCAGAAAAGCCACACTGATGATTTATGGCCCTTTTAATTACAATGGCCGGTTCACCAGTGACAGTAACGCCCGTTTTAATGATTGGCTAAAACAGCGCAATCCAAACAGTGGGATTAAGGATTTTGAATGGTGCGACCAACTCGCAGAACAGGCCGGCTTAACTCTGATTAACGATATTGAGATGCCGCAGAACAATAGAATATTGGTTTGGCAAAACACCTTAGGAAACTGAGAAGAAGTCCTCTTCGATTTGAACGCGGAGGACTTATTCCGCCTTCCCTAACTCTTGTGCTTAGCTAGCCATTTATCGAGTTGATTGGCAAAAGCTTGGCGATCTTTTTGATTAAGCGCGTCTGGGCCACCGGTTTGAATTCCGCTAGAGCGTAAAGTTTCCATAAAATCTCGCATATTCAGGCGCTGTTTAATATTGCTCTCGGTATAAAGTTCGCCCCGTGGATTTAAGGCTAACGCCCCCTTAGCAATAACCTCTGAAGCCAATGGGATGTCGGCAGTAATCACCAAGTCATTTTCTTGGCAATTCTGCACAATCCAGTTATCGGCTACATCAAAACCGGCTTCCACTTGGCGAAACTGAATATGCTTCGAGCTCGGTATACGCATAAAGTGGTTCGCTACCAAGACCAACGGCATTTCCGTTCTGAGCGCCGCCTTAAAAAGTATTTCCTTTATCACCACCGGACACGCATCGGCATCAACCCATATAGTTCTCACAGCATTTCCTTAAATTCAGCTTTAACCCTTATGTTCCATGCAGGGGAATATACCAGAAATGAAGTCTGCAAATGGTTTCTAGCAAGCGATGAAAGTCTAAAATAATTGTGTTATTGCCAGATTTTGAAGGAATCTTTGCCTCAAAAACTTGGCTTAAAAAATGCTTAACTCCCAAAAACCACAAATTTAATTATGGATGCAACTGCTATGGTTTCATTGGATTTCAGTAAACCCAGTATTCTACGCAATATGTTCTTCACCTACATCGGTGCCGGTTTAGGAATGGGGCTAGTCTTTCCGGTGTTTGCCAGCCTGTTTGTGAACTATAAGGAGGGGATGTTACTTTGGTTTGTTATCGGCTGTGTGCTTGCAGGCATATCTATTGGGGTATTTAACTACTGGCTACTTAAAGAGCGCCTGCTAAAAAGGCTCATGCGTATCGGCCAAGTCGCAAATGCCATCAGTCAAAACGACATCTCGCAGCAATGCACGCTGCAAAGTAATGATTTCATTGGTGATATGGCAGCCAGCTTCAACAAGATGACAGCAAATTTACGCCAAATGGTCGAACAAATTAAAAACGTTACCGATTCGTTGAACAATGCATCTAACAGTATGATGTCGGTATCCCAAAATACACATCAAGGCGTCACCGAACAGAAAAACGGGACGGCAGAAGTTGCCGCATCCATCGACAACATGACGCAGACCGCGTTTGAAATGTCCCGTAATACTCTGGATGCAACTCATGCCGCCAAGCAGGCAGAACAGGCCACAGATTCCGGTTCGCAAGTAGTCAATCAAGCAATTCAATCAATCCAATTACTTGCCAATGAAGTCGAAGATACTTCCAAAGTTATCCAAAACCTGAAAAACGACAGTGAAAATATCACCTCAGTACTGTCTGTTATCAAAGAGATTTCCGAACAGACCAATCTTTTGGCTCTGAACGCAGCGATTGAAGCGGCACGTGCCGGTGAACACGGCCGAGGCTTCGCCGTAGTAGCCGATGAAGTACGCACTCTCGCTGCGAGAACGCAAGCATCCGCAGTGCAGATTGAAGCGATTATCGAGCAACTGCAAGGCGTTGCCGATAATGCCGTTAGTGTGATGTTAAATGGTCAAGACCAAGCTTTAAAGAGTGTTAATCAAGCCAATAATGCTGGAGAAGCCTTACACTTGATTGCCGATGCCGTGCGCACAATCACTCAGAAGAACCTGCAAATCGAAAAATCGGCCGAACAACAAAAACAGCAATCAGAAATCGTCAAAGCGAATATGCAATCAATTCAACAAGTCAGTCACAGTGTTGCCGATGGCGCTGACCACACTGCCGATGCTTGCCAGAAAGTAAACAGCTATGCTGCCGAGCTTCAACAACTGATTCAGCAGTTTAAAACCCGTTAAATCATCCCTATTCCCCTAAAACAAAAAGGCAGAGTATCAACTCTGCCTTTTTATTGGAAACGACGAAAATTAGTCAGCCATCTTCTCAAGATATGACTCATAATCACCGCGGTAATCTTCAATACCGTTTTCGGTCATCACCATCAGACGCGTGGCAATCGATGAAACAAACTCGCGGTCATGCGATACGAAAATCACTGTACCCGGGAAGTTTTCCAAAGCGATGTTCAATGATTCAATGGATTCCATATCCAAGTGGTTGGTCGGTTCATCCATAATCAGTACATTCGGCTTTTGCAGCATTAGCTTACCGAATAACATACGCCCTTGCTCACCACCGGATAGCACCTTAACCGACTTACCGATCTCTTTCTGCGAGAACAACAAACGCCCCAATATACCGCGGATAACTTGCTCGTCATCACCTGCTTGCTTCCATTGACTCATCCAATCCAATAGATTCAAATCTTCTTCAAAGTCGGCTGCATGATCCTGTGCGTAGTAACCGATAGTAGTGTTTTCCGACCATTTAACTTCCCCAGCCGTTAAATCGGTATCGCCCACCAAACATTTCAAGAAAGTGGTTTTACCGATACCATTACCACCGATAACCGCTAGACGTTCTTCGGCTTCCAGCATCAGGCTAAAGTCTTTGATGACTTCATTGTCGCCCTCTTCGTCCGCATAGGTCTTGCTCAGGTTTTCGATTTCTAATGCCAAACGGAACAGCTTCTTCTCTTGTTCGAAACGGATAAACGGATTAACACGACTAGAAGGCTTCACCTCCTCCAATTCAATTTTATCGATTAACTTGGCACGTGAAGTCGCTTGTTTCGCTTTAGAAGCGTTGGCCGAGAAACGGCTAACAAACGATTTCAGCTCATTAATTTGCGCCTGTTTCTTGGCATTATCAGACAATAGACGCTCACGTGCTTGGGTTGAAGCCGTCATGTATTCATCGTAATTCCCCGGATAAATGCGCAGTTCGCCATAATCCAAATCCGCCATATGAGTACAAACCGAATTCAAAAAGTGACGGTCGTGGGAAATAATAATCATGGTTGATTTGCGGTCATTTAAAACCGTTTCCAACCAACGGATGGTATCGATATCCAAGTTATTGGTCGGTTCGTCAAGTAACAGAATATCCGGATTAGCGAATAGCGCTTGTGCCAAAAGCACACGCAACTTCCAACCTGGGGCAACTTCACTCATCGGTCCGAAATGCTGTTCAACCGGAATCCCTACGCCTAATAACAGTTCACCGGCGCGCGATTCAGCCGTGTAACCGTCCATTTCGGCAAACTGTACTTCAAGTTCGGCAACCAGCATGCCTTCTTCTTCAGACATTTCCGGTAAGCCGTAGATGCGGTCACGCTCTTTCTTGACTTCCCACAGTTCGGCATCACCCATAATTACCGTATCCACTACGGTAAACTCTTCATAGGCAAACTGATCCTGTTTCAATTTACCCAGACGTTCATTCGGATCAAGACTCACTGTCCCGCTAGTTTGCTCAAGATCTCCGCCAAGAATTTTCATTAGCGTAGACTTACCACAACCATTGGCACCAATCAGACCATAGCGGTTACCGTCGCCAAACTTAACGGAAATGTCTTCAAAAAGTGGCTTTTCGCCAAATTGCATCGTAATATTCGCGGTCGATAACACCTTAAAATCCTTTAAAACTTTCTAGTCATTTTGAATGGGCGCTATTGTTGCATATTTTGCCGAGAATTTGACGATAGTCGGCGTCTTTAAGTAGCTGATTTGGCATTTAATTCAAACTTTTTGGCATGAATCGGCTATTCTACGCAGATTATTTTTTCGAGCTATTTGCTCACCCTAAAAATGCTCCATCTTAAGGTCGCCATGAAATTTACTGAACTAGGTCTAAACGCTCACATCCTTAAAGCCGTCGAAAACACCGGTTATACCGAACCGACGCCAATCCAAGCGCAAGCAATTCCGGCGATTCTTGAAGGGCATGATGTGATGGCGGCAGCTCAAACCGGTACAGGAAAAACGGCCGGCTTTACCTTACCGTTATTGGAAAACCTATCCAAAGGCCGTAAAGCCAAATCAAATCGCGCGCGCGCACTGATTTTAACGCCAACACGCGAGCTTGCTTTACAAGTTAGTGAAAGCGTCGAGACCTATGGTAAAGAGCTGTTTTTGCGCTCAACCGTAGTTTATGGGGGCGTTAAGATTAACCCGCAAATGCAGCGTTTATGCAAAGGGGTTGATATTCTGGTGGCAACACCGGGGCGTTTATTGGATCTGTATCAACAAAATGCGGTACGTTTTGACGATCTAGAAGTTTTGGTTTTAGACGAAGCTGACCGCATGTTAGATATGGGCTTTATCCGCGACATTAAAAAGATTCTGACCTTACTACCGAAAAATCGTCAAAACTTACTGTTCTCAGCAACCTTTTCGGAAGAAATTCGTGCCCTGGCAAAAGGCTTAGTGCATAACCCAATCGAGATTTCGGTAACACCGGAAAACTCAACCGCAGAAACGGTTAAGCAGAAAATCTATCCGGTTGATAAATCACAGAAAACCAAACTACTTATTAAATTAATTCAAGACCACGCATGGTATCAGGTTTTGGTTTTTACCCGAACCAAACACGGTGCCAACCGTCTGGCAACGCAACTTGAAAAAAATAAAATCCGAGCTGCGGCCATTCACGGCAATAAAAGCCAAAATGCTCGTGTACGTGCCTTAAACGAATTTAAAGACAATAAACTGCAAGTTCTCGTGGCGACGGATATTGCCGCTCGCGGGATTGATATTGATCTGCTACCACACGTAGTCAACTTTGACCTTCCGCATGTCTCTGAAGATTATGTACACCGCATTGGCCGTACCGGTCGCGCCGGTGCAAATGGTGAAGCAATTTCTCTGGTCTGCGCCGAAGAACACAAAGAGCTGGTCGGCATTGAAAACCTAATCAACCAAATTCTGCCGCGTGAGATTGTAAAAGGTTTTGAACCAAGCAATCCGCTTGCTGAATCAAGACTTGGCATTAAAAAGAAAAAACCGAAGAAGCCAAAAAAGAAAAAAGTCTGGCAAGACAACCTTGAGGCAAGCACGAATAGTAGCCCAGCAACTAAACAAACTGATAAGCCAAAACCTCAACAGCGTCGTCAGTCAAAGCCACAAGGGCAAAGTCGTAAGCCGGATAGCGGTGAACAACCTAGACAGGAACAAAAACCGGCTAATCGTCGCCCGAGAAATCGCAGACCGGCCAACGCCCAAAAAGCCAATGGTGAAAACGGTAACCGTAGTAACAGCAGAAGAGCAAATTCCAATCGCCCTGCAAATCGAAACAACCAAGATTAAACAATTAGGAAAACACAATGGCGGGTTCACTTTTTGACCAACTGAAAAAATCCGGCTTGGTAGATGATAAAAGAGCCAAGAAAGTTCAACGCGAAAAGCAACAGCAGAATAAACAGCAAAAGGCCAATAAAGCAAAAAAAGGCGAACGTCAACAGAATGAAGCCGCCCTGCTTGCTGCTAAAGCCGCTGAAGAAAAAGCGCAACGTGATAAAGAACTAAATCAGAAGCGCCAGCAAGAACAAGCCGAAAAAGCCAAACAAGCCGAGCTTAAACAGATTATCCAAAGCAATCAGCTTAAAGGCTATGAAGGTGATATCGCCTATAACTTTGCCGATGGTTCAAATGTTAAAACCCTACACATCAATGAAAAAACGCAAAAAGCGCTCGCTAAAGAACAACTTCTAATTGTGCGTTTTGGCAACAGTTATGCGTTGCTTAATGCTGATCAGCAAGAGAAAATTGAACAGCGCGATGCCTCGGTTATCGTCAAAAACGAAAGCTTAGAAACCAAGCTTTCTAAAGAAGACGAAGATTACTATTCCAAATTTGAAATCCCAGACGATTTAGTCTGGTAATGATCGGTTTGGTTTATCGACTTCAGACCGTTACCATAGACAACACTAAACAAACAGACCTAAGCGAATTCTAGATGGCAAATAAACCTGATTGGCTAAATGAACGC
This sequence comes from Thiomicrorhabdus marina, assembly GCF_017571465.1. Lineage (GTDB taxonomy): Bacteria > Pseudomonadota > Gammaproteobacteria > Thiomicrospirales > Thiomicrospiraceae > Thiomicrorhabdus > Thiomicrorhabdus marina. Next base: position 23,750 of record NZ_JAGETV010000001.1, read on the forward strand.
TCCGCAGCAATCCCGATAATTAAGGATAAAAGCGGCTTTAACGTCGTTTTAGTAACCACAAAACCGAAAGAAAAAGACAACTGGATTTTTCCTAAAGGACAAGTCGAACTCGGCATGACTGCCTATGACTCTGCCGCCAAAGAAGCGTTTGAAGAAGCTGGGGTAATTGGCCGAATTAATTCCACCCTTTTCGATCAATACCAACATCAAAAATGGGGTGGAAAAATGCTTGTCAAAGTTTACACCCTCGAAGTAACTGAAATTCTTGATACATGGGATGAAATGCGAGATCGCAATCGTCAGATTGTGCCACTAGATCAAGCAATCGAAATCGTCCACTCTGTGCAGAAAGAAACGTTGATTAAGCTTAAACAGCAGTTGTTCTAAACCTCCAAAAAGGAGGCCAGTTCTTAAGTCCGAGGTAACTTTAATACAATTTTAATACAAGCCTTTTAACTCTTGAGCTAGTCTAATGTAACTGGTTTTATAGGTGAACTATTAAGCTATCTGCATTAAAACCTGAAATAAATGGATTAAAGCTAGCTATTTCTTAAAATTCGTCATATACTTTTTGTGCTCGAAAAAATTCTAAAAGATTTACATCCTACATTTTGCCGTATTGTTTATGACATTTCGGCCTGCAGTATCTAAGTTTCAACAGTTTTACCTTCAGCACCACCCGCCTATTGCAGGCAGTTAATTCATTAAAATATAAGGTTGTTATATTATGTCTAATACAGTAAAAGGAACCGTTAAGTGGTTCAACGAAACAAAAGGTTTTGGCTTCCTACAACAAGAAAACGGTCCAGATGTTTTTGCTCACTTCAGCGCAATCTCTAGCTCAGGCTTCAAAACTTTAGCTGAAGGCCAAAAAGTAGAATTCGAAGTTAAAGACGGTCCAAAAGGTCCACAAGCGGAAAACATCACTGTTATCTAAGCTTGTCTGCATAAGACTTCTTAAAAAGCCGAGGCAGCAATGTCTCGGCTTTTTTGCTTTTACAGCATAAAAAATCTAAACCACTCTTTCGAACTTACATACTTTGTACGAGGCCATTATGTCTTTCGCTAAACTTGGATTATCCGACTCGATTCTAAAAGCACTTACGGATTCCGACTACCAAAAGCCGACTGAGATTCAGCAAAAAGCCATTCCGCTGATTTTAAAAGGTGAAGACATTATTGCCTCGGCACAAACCGGCACCGGAAAGACGGCCAGTTTTGTCCTGCCGATGCTTGAGCTTTTGAATAATGGCGATGCCGTTCGTGGTCGCTCTATTCGCGCTTTGATTTTAGTACCGACGCGAGAATTGGCAAAACAGGTTGATACAAGCATTCAACGCTACGGCAAAAACCTAAATCTGAGTTCACTGGCAATTTACGGCGGCACGGACATTGACGCGGATAAGGAAAAACTAGCGAAAGGGATTGATATTCTGGTGGCCACACCGGGCAGATTGCTAGACATGGCCTATCAACGCAATCTGTTTTTTAACGATTTAGAATTTTTAGTGCTGGATGAAGCCGACAAAATGCTCGATATGGGCTTTATTGACGACCTTAATAAAATCATCGACCGCCTACCTAGTGATCGCCAAAGCATGCTATTTTCCGCAACTTTAGACGGCAAAGTACGCTATCTGGCAGATACGGTTTATAGCGATGCGGTCGAGGTTAAGGTTTCGCCAAAAGGCAAAACACCAAATATTGAACAGTGGATGATTGCGGTCGATAAAGACACCAAATCCGCCCTGCTTAGCCATTTGATTAAAGAAAACGATTGGGATCAAGCGTTAATCTTTGTCGAGAAAAAACACTCAGCGGCAAAACTGGTTGAACAGTTAGCTAAACGCGGTATTACTGCGGATTCAATTCACGCCGGGCGTAGTCAGGCACAACGCGAACGTGTTTGGAATGACTTTAAAACCGGCAAACTGCAATTTCTCGTCGCGACAGGCGTTGCCGCCCGCGGACTCGATATGCAAAACCTTAGCCGAGTGATTAACTACGATTTACCTTATCCGGCAGAAGAATATATCCACCGTATCGGTCGAACTGGCCGCGCTGGCCAAAAAGGCGAAGCGATTTCACTGGTATCAAAAGACGACTTCAAAAATCTCTGCATGATTGAAAGCCTGCTTAACCACCTGCTTGAACGCCGCGAAATCGAAGAATTCCCAATACGCAAAGCCGTACCGATTTCAATTCTTAACTACCACAAACGCTAGGCACAAAAAAGCCTGCAATTGCAGGCTCATTAAACTGTCGAAATCTATTGAATTTAAACTTGGTTACTCTTTTTTAAGGGATCAAGCAGATGCTTTAAGCCATTGTGGTCTAGCTCATGCATCAGAGCCAATAACTGCCCCAAATTCCCCTCAGGGAAACCCTTAGCCGCAAACCAATTCAGGTAATTACCCGGCAAATCCGCAATCACACGCCCCTTGTATTTGCCATAAGGCATGGTCACGACAACAAGCTTTTTTAAGTTTTCTGGGTTCATAAGTAGCAAAATTAAATTAAACGGCTTTTAGTAATGATGACGAAGTTGAGCAATTAATAAATCATCATCGACCACTTTATAAACGATGAGATGTTCTTGATTGACTCGACGTGACCAGTAACCTGAAAGCGCGTGTTTTAAACTTTCAGGCTTACCAATCCCCTCAAAAGGGTCGCGCTGAATTTCCTTAATAAGTAAGTTAATTCGTTTCAGCGTCTTTTTATCTTGTCTTTGAAAGTACAGATAATCTTCCCAAGCATTATCCGAGAAAATCAGTCGCATTCGACTAACTCACGAACCTTACCTTGACCAGCTTCTAATTGCGTAATTGAATCCATTAGGCGTTTAGCATTGGCAGGCGAACGCAACAGATAAGCTGTTTCCTCTAAGGCTTGATAATCCTCAAGCGACAGCAACACTGCCGCTTTATCGTTCTTTTTAGTAATAATCATCGCCTCATGATTATCACAAACACTATCAATGGTTTGCGCCAAATTATTACGCGCCCAAGAATAAGTTACAGCTTCCATTGTAAACACCTCACAGTTGTACAACATTTTGGCAATTATAGCCTAAACAGCTCTGTAAAAACAAAAAACCAGCACAAAGGCTGGTTACCAACAAAATTAAAGGGTAGCGTCCCCTTTTCCCATAAATAGAAAAGATTTGATTGAATGACTTTAATAGTGATGGCGAAGTTGAGCAATCAATAAACCATCATTTTCAACTTTATAAACGATGCGATGTTCTTGGTTAATGCGGCGAGACCAATAGCCAGACAGCGCATGTTTCAAACCCTCCGGCTTTCCAATGCCCTCAAAAGGGTCTCGCTGAATCTCTTTGATTAGAAGGTTTATGCGTTTGAGAGTTTTTTTATTCAAATCAGCTAGTGTTTGAAAATACAGATAGTCTTCCCACGCATTATCCGAGAAAATCAGTCGCATTCGACTAACTCACGCACCTTACCTTGACCGGCTTCTAATTGCGTAATCGAATCCATTAGACGTTTAGCATTGGCTGGCGAACGTAAAAGATAAGCCGTTTCTTCCAACGCCTGATAATCCTCAAGCGAAAGCAACACTGCCGCTTTATCATTCTTTTTAGTAATAATCATCGCCTCGTGATTATCACAAACACTATCAATGGTTTGCGCCAAATTATTACGCGCCCAGGAATAAGTTACCGCTTTCATTGTAAACACCTCACAGTTGTACAACATTTTGGCAATTATAGCCTAAACAACTCCTCAAAAACAAAAACCAGCACAAGGGCTGGTTTACAAAATAATTAAAGGGTAGCGTCCCCTTTTTCCTAGGCTGGTTTTTACTGGATTCTATATCCCTACAACGAAACTACACAAAAGCAATCGAGTCTGACCCCATTGATTTTCAGAACTTATTCACAAAAAGGGTAGCGTCCCTCTTTTCTCAATTTTGCATGAAGAACGCCTGCAAGATTATGTTTAACCCCGTGAGCGTTTACACAAAACTATTTACAGGCTCGTTTTAACGTTTGTTTAATTTAGAATAAGCATCGCAGGCATTTTGATACCGATTGTCACAAGCTTTACCGAACCACTCCTTTGCTTTCTGATAGTTTTGTTTAACGCCCCATCCATTTTGGTACATGACCCCTAAATTGTACTGCGCTAAAGCATAGCCTTGTTCAGCGGCTTTTTGAAACCACTCAACGGCTTTAAAATAATCTTGTTTAACGCCCTGTCCATTGTCGTACATGCCCCCTAAATTGGACTGCGCTGAAGCATAGCCTTGTTCAGCGGCTTTTCGATACCACTCAACGGCTTTAAAATAATCTTGTTTAACGCCCTGTCCATTGGCGTACCTGAGCCCTAAATTGTACTGTGCTGAAGCATTGCCTTGTTCAGCGGCTTTTCGATACCACTCAACGGCTTTAAAATAATCTTGTTTAACGCCCTGTCCATTGGCGTACATGAACCCTAAATTGAGCTGTGCAGAAGCCCAGCCTTGTTCAGCGGCTTTTCGATACCACTCAACGGCTTTGAAATAATCTTGTTTAACGCCCAGTCCTTTTTCGTACATGAACCCTAAATTGTGCTGCGCTGAAGCCCAGCCTAGTTCAGCGGCTTTTCGAAACCACTCAACGGCTTTAAAATAATCTTGTTTAACGCCCTGTCCATTGGCGTACATGAACCCTAAATTGTTCTGTGCTAAAGCATTGCCTTGTTCAGCGGCTTTTCGATACCACTCAACGGCTTTAAAATAATCTTGTTTAACGCCCTGTCCTTTTTCGTACATGATCCCTAAATTGGACTGTGCTAAAGCATTGCCTTGTTCAGCGGCTTTTCGATACCACTCAACGGCTTTAAAATAATCTTGTTTAACGCCCTGTCCATTTTGGTACATCGACCCTAAATTGTTCTGTGCTGAAGCCCAGCCTTGTTCAACGGCTTTTCGATACCACTCAACGGCTTTAAAATAATCTTGTTTAACGCCCTGTCCTTTTTCGTACATGATCCCTAAATTGTTCTGTGCTGAAGCATCGCCTTCTTCAGCTAAAGGTTTCCAATTTTTAAGTGCAGTTTGGAAGTCACCTCTTTCCCAAGCTTTCAAGCCATCTTGAAAATCAGCGTACGCAGGTTGAAGTAATAATGTTGAAAGAACTGTGGCCAAGATTATTTTTTTCATAAAGGTTCCGTTTAGATTTCGTTTCTAATTTTATTTTTGCAGGTTATACTATACTTAAATACATTAGGGAAAAGGCGAAAAAGAAAAAGGGGACGTTACCCTTTTTTTCGGTGCTTTTTCTTAAGGCACGATAAATCATTCTTATAGAGATGAATCGAAAATTTGTAAATAAAATTGCCAGAGTAAAACTAAAGTAAAATTCTCTAAACCTGTATTAAAAACATTACAGCAAAAAAAAACCAACACTAAGGCTGGTTTTTGAAAGCACTAAGTTGCGAAATAAAACGCTCAAATTCGAGGCGGGGAAATGTTGAGCATAGTAAAACTATGTAATCATTTTCATAACGCAGAAATGGCGAGTTTTAGACGCTACTCAAATTACTTTCGCAAAATAAGAATTAAACCGTGACGAGAATCGCTTAGGCTAGGCAAAAATTCTCGAAAGAGCGGAGTTTACAAATAGTAAATGAACATCTTGAGAGAATTTTTAACAACGCATAAGCGGTTCGCAGTAGGTTTAAACTTATTTTTTCTTCTTAGGTGGCATTAAGTCCGTAATCGTCCCCTCCGCCATCTCCGCCGCAAAGCAGATTGTCTCTGACAGTGTTGGGTGAGGGTGAATAGTTAGACCAATGTCTTGCATATCGGCGCCCATTTCGATGGCCAACATCGCTTCGGCAACCAGTTCACCGGCGTTTGGACCGACAATACCGCAACCTAGTAGACGATGGGTTTTGGCACAGAACATGGCTTTGGTTAGACCTTCGTCACGACCTAGACTTAGGCTGCGGCCAGACGCTGCCCAAGGGAAAGCACCTTTTTCGTATTCGATGCCTTCGGCTTTAAGCTCGTCTTCTGTTTTACCTGCCCAAGCGACTTCTGGGTCAGTGTAAGCAACCGATGGAATGCCCATTGGCGTAAACGCTGAGTTCATTCCCGAGATAACTTCTGCCGCTACTTTACCTTCGTGCACTGCTTTGTGCGCGAGCATTGGTTGACCAACGATGTCACCAATCGCATAGATGTGGTCAACATTGGTTTTTTGACGTTCGTCGACTTCAATAAAGCCCCAATCATTAACCGCAACACCGGCTTTTTCAGCATCAATCAGTTTACCGTTTGGTGCACGACCTACTGCTACTAGAATACGGTCAAAGGTGTCTTTCTCTGGGCAATTTTTACCTTCAAAAGTAACCTCTAGCCCTTCTTCTTTGGCTTCGACATTGGTCACCTTAGATTTCAGGTAGATGTTCTCGTATTTCTTCTTAATGGTTTTAAGCAGAGGTTTTGAGATGTCTTTATCGGCACCCGGGATAATGGTATCGCCCAATTCAACGACAGTGATATTGGCACCCAGTGAATCGTAAACCTGCGCCATTTCCAGACCGATAATCCCGCCACCGATAACCAACATGCGGTTTGGTACTTCTTCCAGTTCCAGTGCATCGGTTGAATCCATAACGCGAGGATCGTCATGTGGGATAAACGGCAGTTTAATCACGCGAGAACCGGCCGCAATAATGGCTTTTTCAAAGGCGATGGTCTTGGTAGAACCGTCAGCCGCTTCAACCGTTACTGTATTTGAAGAGCTGAATTTACCGTAACCGTGCACCACTTCAACTTTACGCGCTTTAGCTAGACCAGACAGACCACCGGTTAGCTTACCGATAACCGAATCTTTATAGGCTCGCATTTTGTTTACGTCAATTTCCGGCTCTGCGAAAGTAATACCGTGCGCACCCATTTCACGGGTTTCGTTCAGTACCACTGACATGTGCAGTAGCGCTTTTGATGGAATACAGCCAACGTTTAGACAAACACCACCGATGTTGTCATAGCGCTCAATCATGACCACTTTCTTACCAAGGTCGGCGGCGCGGAACGCGGCAGTATAACCACCCGGGCCCGAACCAAGCACCAGCACTTCGCAAGTCATATCGGCATCAATACCGTCAGCAGAAACAGCTGTTGGCGCCGGTGCCGCTTCTGGCGCAGCGGTTGCTGCAACCGATTCTTCCACATTGGCAGAAACCGTATCGGTATCGGCGATTTCCATAGTTCCGATAATCGAACCTTCAGAAACCTTGTCACCTTCTGCCGCTGTCAAAGACACAATCTTACCTGCGTACGGTGCCGGAATTTCCATGGTCGCTTTGTCTGATTCCAGAGTTACCAGAGAATCGTCTTGTGCAACTTCATCACCTGCTGCAACCAATACTTCGATTACGTCTACCTCGGCAAAGTCACCGATATCAGGAATCGTAATATCAACAATCTTAGTCATGAGGTTTCCTTATAGAATTAGCTGGCGTAGGTCAGATAGGTAGTTCGCCACAGTCGTGGTGAAGCGCACACCTTCGGCACCGTCAATGGCACGGTGGTCGTAAGAAACGCTGAACGGCATCACTAGACGCGGTTCGAACTCTGAACCGTTCCAAACCGGCTGCATTTTCGCTTTTGATAGCCCCATGATTGCCACTTCCGGTGCATTAACGATAGGCGTAAACTGCGTGCCACCGATACCGCCCAAAGACGAAATGGTGAAAGTGCCGCCAGACATATCTTTTGGTCCAAGTTTGCCGTCACGCGCTTTGGCAGAGATTTCCATTAGGTCGCGAGATAGCTCGTAGATCCCTTTTTGGTCAACATCTTTAACCACTGGCACCACAAGACCGTTTGGCGTATCGACTGCGATACCGATATTGTAGTAGTGTTTTTTGATAATCGATTGACCGTCTTCAGAGAGTGATGCATTAAAGCTCGGGAAATCTTGTAGCGCTTTAACCACTGCCTTCATTACGAATACGAGAGGGGTTAGCTTAATACCTTGTTTCTCCGCGGCCGCTTTTTGGTCTTTACGGAATTGATCCATCTCTGTGATGTCACACTCGTCAAACTGAGTAACGTGCGGAACATTTAACCAACTCGCGTGAAGGAACTTACCAGAGATTTTTTTAATACGGCCAAGCTCTTCAGTCGTGGTATCACCAAACTGTGAGAAATCAATCGCAGGAATTGGCGGAATACCGGCACCGCCAGTCGCACCAGCGCCCGGAGCCGCTGCTTGACCAGACATTACCGCTTTAATGGCCGCTTCAACGTCCGTTTGTTGGATACGACCTTTAGGCCCTGTACCCGAAACGAGGGTAAGGTCTACGCCTAAGTTACGAGCAAAAGAACGAACCGATGGTGAAGCGTGGAAAGACGCGCCCATTGCTTGTGGATTAACCGGTTTAGAAGCGGATGCCGCCGGCGCTACTGGAGCTGGAGCGGCTACAGGAGTCGGTGCCGCCGCTGGCGCAGGCGTTTCTGCTTTTGGCGCTGGCACTTCTTCTTTTGCCGGAGCAGGTGCTGCTGCGCCTGCCACGACTTCGATATCTAGAATGTAGTCACCTTCAGAAACGGAATCGCCGACAGAAACCGCAACCTTAGTGATTTTCCCTGCCACCGGTGACGGGATTTCCATGGTTGCTTTGTCTGATTCTAGGGTAATTAGAGAGTCGTCAATCGCGACTTCATCGCCTTCTGCGATGAGGACTTCGATGACTTCAACTGAGTCGAAATCACCGATATCAGGTACATTGATTTTTTCGATAGCCATTGGAATTTTCCTTGCTAAACAGTCGGTTGCAGCCATTTTCTCATGTTACAACCAACGTTAATTATTCTGTATTTTGAACAAGACGAATAATAAAAAGCCACTCCAAATTGGAGTTTGGAGCGGCTTATTTATTAGGCATATACTGGGTACATTTTCTCAGCGTCGATGCCGTATTTCGTCATTGCTTCTGTGACTACTTCAGACTTGATGCTACCAGCGTCAGCCAGTGCTTTCAGTGCCTGAATCACAACGTAGAAGCGGTCAACTTCAAAGAACTTACGTAGTTGTTCACGAGTATCAGAACGACCGAAACCGTCTGTACCCAATACATAATAATCACCTGGAACATATTGGCGAATACGCTCAGCGTAGTCACGAATATAGTCAGTCGCTGCGATGAACGGGCCTTCTGAACCAGAAAGCACTTCAGTCGCATAAGCTTGCTTAGGCTCGGCTTCCGGATGCAGCATATTCCAACGCGTTGCTTCAATACCGTCACGACGAACCAAGTTGAAGCTTGGAACACCCCAGATGTCTGCCGCCACATCCCACTCAGATTCAAGCATTTCTGCCGCAGCGATAACTTCGCGGAAGATGGTACCTGAACCCATAAGCTGAACTTTGTTCTTCGCTTTAGAATCCGATTTCTTGAATGAGTAGATCCCTTTTAGGATACCTTCTTCAGAACCTTCCGGCATCGCTGGATGGCTGTAGTTCTCGTTCATACCGGTGATGTAGTAATAAACGTCTTCTTTGTTATGGAACATGCGACGAATACCATCACGGATAATGACTGCCATTTCATACGCGAAAGTCGGATCGTAAGAAAGGCAGTTAGGAACGTGATCGAACTGGATCAAGTTGTGACCATCTTGGTGCTGAAGACCTTCACCTTCTAGCGTTGTACGACCTGCCGTACCACCGATTAGGAAACCGCGTGCACGTGAATCACCGGCTGCCCATGCCAAGTCACCGATACGTTGGAAACCGAACATTGAGTAGTAGATGTAGAAAGGAATCATGCTAACGCCGTAGTTCGCGTAAGCCGTCGCCGCAGCAACCCAGTTCGCCATCGAACCGGCTTCGTTGATACCTTCTTCAAATACCTGACCGTTGGCAGATTCTTTGTACCACATCAGTTGGTCAGCATCCATTGGCTCATATAACTGACCCGCTGGATCGTAAATACCGACTTGACGGAATAGACCTTCCATACCGAATGTACGCGCTTCATCTGGGATGATTGGCACAACACGTGGCCCAAGCGTCTTATCACGAAGTAGGATTGAGATAATACGAACGAATGCCATGGTAGTCGACATTTCACGCTCACCAGTCCCTTCGGTCAGCATTTTGAAAGTAGACAGTTCAGGAACAGGAAGCGGTTCAGCGTTATCTGCGCGCGATGGCATATCACCACCTAACACTTCACGACGCTCTTTCATGTATTTCATTAGTTCAGAGTTTTCATCTGGACGATAGAAAGGAATGTCTTTTTCTAGCGCTTCGTCAGAAACCGGTACCGAGAAACGGTCACGAAAGTATTTCAGGCCGTCTTTATCCAGTTTCTTCTGTTGGTGAGCCGTGTTTGCCGCTTCACCAAATTTACCCATACCGTAACCTTTAACGGTTTTCGCTAGGATTACGTTTGGTTGACCTTTGTGCTCGGTCGCACGCTTATAGGCATTGTAAATCTTTCGAGGAGAGTGACCACCACGAGTCAGACCGAAGATTTCATCATCAGTCATATCTTTAACTAATTCAGCCGTCTCTGGGTATTTACCAAAGAAGTGTTGACGAACAAAACCGCCGTCTTTCGCTTTATAGGCTTGGTATTCGCCGTCTGGAACTTCGCCCATACGCTCAACCAGCTTACCGGTCTTATCTTTTTGTAGTAGACGATCCCAACCAGAACCCCAAATTACTTTGATTACGTTCCAACCTGCACCACGGAACATACCTTCCAATTCTTGGATGATGCTGTCGTTACCACGAACCGGTCCATCAAGACGCTGTAGGTTACAGTTGATAACAAAAATTAGGTTGTCCAGCTTCTCGCGTTTCGCAAGCTGAATCGCACCACGTGATTCCGGCTCGTCCATTTCGCCGTCCCCTAGGAACGCCCAGACTTTACGACCGTCAGTTTGTGCTAGACCGCGTGCTTGCATGTACTTCATGAAACGAGCTTGGTAGATTGCCATTAGCGGCCCAAGACCCATCGATACGGTTGGGAACTGCCAGTAGTCAGACATCAACCATGGGTGCGGGTAAGAAGAAAGGCCATTACCGTCTACTTCTTGACGGAAACTCTTCAGTTGTTCTTCATTCAGGCGGCCTTCAATAAAAGAACGTGAATACATACCTGGTGCAGTATGCCCTTGGAAGAACACCATATCTTGACCAAGTTCATGTTTTGGCCCTTTGAAGAAGTGGTTCATCCCCACTTCATAAAGCGTACAGCTTGAAGCGTAAGAAGCGATATGACCACCTACGCTCGTTGTTTTGTTGGCACGCGCCACCATCGCCATAGCGTTCCAACGCAGTAGAGCACGCATTTTGTGTTCTAGCGTTAAATCACCAGGATAATTTTCTTGTTCTTCAACTGAGATGGTATTGATGTACGGAGTGTTCGCAGAATATGGAATATCGATTCCATGAACGCGCGCTTTTTCGATTAGAGATGCAATGATGTGCTGGGCTTTGTCTGAGCCTTCAAACTCGACTACGGCTTCTAGCGCATCGATCCACTCTTGGGTTTCTTGTGGATCTTGATCTATAAACTGTTCGCTCATAATGTATTTTTCCTCAATAGGGTTGGAATTCTGTCTTTAGGTGCTGGGTGGGCCTAAAGTCGTTCAACAACGGTAGTTCATACCGTCATTGCCAACAATTTTGAACACCAAGGGTTCCAGCTACTTAGTATTTCCCAGGTGTAACCGAATCGGTTTTTAGCGTACTGACGCAAGGCTTTTCGGTTAGACAAAAGTTGACGCATGATACCATTTTTTATTTAAGTTTTCAGTGATATGCCTGACTAGCGGGCGCTTACAGCCCCTTAACAAAGCTAAGTTTTTGTTTTGTTTTATCTTTTTGCTTAACGCTGACAATTTACTTAATAAAAATTAGTTACGGTAGGTTTCAAAACTCACCGCAGAAACAGGAAAGCCCCTTTTCGGGGCTTTCAAAAAGGCTTTACAGCCAAAATTTATCAATTGTGTGTTCTAGCTCAGTCAGTGCTTTGTGATATACCGCCTGTTTAAAATTGACGACATCTTGCACAGGGCGCCAGTAATCCACCCAATCCCAAGCCTCGAACTCTGGTGAGTCATGTCGATTCAAATCAATACGATTATTGTCACTTTCCAAGCCAAGCATAAACCAGATTTGTTTCTGGCCAATGCACACCGGTGTGCTGTTATGGCGAATGAGATGTTTAGGCAGGTCATAACAGAGCCAATCGTCAGTACGCCCTAAAACGCGTACATCGCATGGCTCCAGCCCCACTTCCTCTTTCAATTCACGAAAGACCGCTTGTTGTGGCGTTTCATTCTCACGGATTCCTCCCTGTGGAAACTGCCACGCATCTTGATGAACTCTCTTTCCCCAAAACAGCTTACCTTCCTTATTTACGATAATAATCCCAACATTGGGTCTATAGCCATCTTGGTCAATCATTTAAAAGTTAAATTCCAGTAAATTCTAATTAAATGTAATAGTGCCGAAAAATCGTTAAATTTTCAATTCAAAAATACAGTTTCACAGCATTGTCTTAGGATACAAATATCAATAATTGACAAAAACACACTTTACGCTACGATGAGCGACAATTTGAACACAAGCAGCTTTAGGAAAACCACATGGCCTTGGCAATTTTTGATTTAGACAATACCTTGATTGGCAATGACAGCGATTATCTTTGGGGCGAATTCTTGGTCAGCAAAGGGTTTGTTGACGGTGAAGCATTTGCTGCGACCAATGCCCAGTTCTATGAAGACTATAAAGCCGGTACCTTAGACATCTATGCCTATCAACGTTTTGCCTTAGAGCCGTTAAGCAAGCAAAGTATGGAAACCCTTGCTGATTGGCATCAGCAATTTATGGCTGAATTTATCGAGCCGATTGTCTTGCCAAAAGCACTGGCACTGGTCGAGAAACACAAGCAACAAGGTGACGATGTGATGATTATCACCGCCACCAACACCTTTATTACTCGCCCTATCGGTTTACGCTACGGCATTGAGGTTTTGCTTGGTACAGAAGGTGAAATTATTGATGACCGCTATACTGGCGAAGTAGCTGGAACGCCGACTTTTCAGGATGGCAAAGTGGTTCGTTTAAATGAATGGTTAGCGGAAAACGGTAAAGATTTACAAGGCAGTTATTTCTATTCGGACTCACACAATGACTTACCGTTATTAAAACTGGTTGAGCATCCGGTCGTGGTTGACGGCGATGATAAGCTGCTTGCTTATGCCAAGGAACAAGGCTGGGAGTGTATCACCTTACGAGACTAATTTACTTTCTCGCGTCAATCCTCAACAAAAAAGCACCTTAAACGGTGCTTTTCCTTAAACAGTATTTTTTATAGATTGAAGCAAAAATTAGAGCTCAAACTCTTCTTTAACTTGCTCAACCCAAGCATCGATGCGTGCATCGGTTAATTCCGGCTGCTGATCTTCATCGATACCTAAACCGACAAAGAACTCTTCATCTTCTGTCACCGCTTTAGATTCATCAAACTCAAAACCGTCAGTCGAGGTATAACCTGCTGGTATCGCTCCGTTTTCAACCGCAATGTCATGCATCAAGCCCATTGCATCCAAGAAATATTCCGAGTAATCCGCTTGGTCACCTAAACCGAAACAGGCCACGGTTTTACCGGTAAAATCGATACCTTTAAAATCTTCCCAAAAATCATCCCAAGAACTTTGCAACTCACCATAGTACCAAGTCGGTTGACCAAGAATGATCTTGTCATATTTAGCAAAATCATCGGCGCTGGCAGTTGCAACATCATGCACTTCTACCAAGTCCGCACCCATTTTTTGCTTAATTAAATCTGCAACACGTTCGGTATTACCTGTATCCGTTCCGTAGAATAAGCCAACTTTGCTCATGTTTAGATCCTTTATCTGCAATATAAGGTAACCAGTGACTGTCTATTGCAAACAAGACAACCACTTGGAGAGTCTGTTAAAATTGGGCGCAATCATAGCATAGTGACATTCCCCGTCCAGACATTTAATTTTATTTGAAATGATGAAAAAAACTAATCCCGTCGACTGTTTTCAATGCAAGTATTTTTATATCACTTGGGAGCCTGCCAACCCAAGAGGCTGTAAGGCATTTGGCTTTAAAACCGCCAAAATACCTAGCCAAGTTGTCTTGGAGACTTCCGGTGACGACTGCTTAAAATTCACCCCAAAAAATGCGGATGACAAAGCCTCTAGTAAACTGCAACGAGATGGCTGGACCGCGTAGTTAATTCAACATTTTGCCTAGAATAAAACAAAACAACGCTACGACGCCTATTCAAAATCAATAACCGCTGGACTTTACGCGCTTTCCAACATTCTTCGCAAGGCCGACCAAAGAAAGTATCGCCCCGGATCTGTTTTGCGATTCGGAGCAATATCGCAGTGACCGACCACAGCCGTTTTCGGAATCTGCGGATAAGCCTTCCAAATCGCTTTAATTGACGCCGCTAAAGATTCATATTGAATCGCCGTATATAAAGTATGGTCAGTGCCTTCCAATTCGATTCCAATCGAAAAATCATTACATTTCGGACGACCGTTAAAATCAGAAACACCCGCATGCCAAGCACGTTTATGAAAAGGCACAAACTGAATAATGGAGCCGTCACGACGAATAAATAAATGGGCTGAAACCCGCAGATCCTTAATCATCTCGAAATACGGATCGGCTTTCGGGTCAAGCTGATTGGTAAACAACTGTTCGACTTCCGGCCCACCGAAGTGATTCGGAGGTAAGGAAATCCCATGCACGACTATTAGCGATAAATCCGCTTCATCCGGGCGCAAATCAGCGTTTGGGCTGGGAATATATTCAGCTTTGTCTAATAAACCTAAATCCGCGAGTACTTGCATAATTTTTCTTAAAATCCCTCGTAACAATGCCAATAGTATAATTGTAATTCTGTATAATCATGCTCATTTTAGAGGGTTGATGTTTCAGTAAGAAACAAAATCTAAAAACCCTGTATGTAAAAAACGAACAGACAAAAACCTCATGACTGACATCAATTACTTTGAAGATATAGAACTTACCGTTAAACAAGCACTTAATGAAGACATTAAAGATGGTGACTTAACTGCTAGTTTGATACCGGAGAGCAATCAGGCACATGCAAAAATCGTGTGCCGAGAAGAATCCGTTCTCTGTGGCCGCCCTTGGTTTGATGAAGTTTTTCGTCAGGTAGACGAATCTATCAAAATTCACTGGCTGAAAGAGGAAGGCGCAAGCATTGATGCCGATGAAACCCTGTGCGAAATAACCGGCTCAGCGCGCCATATTCTAACGGCAGAGCGTACCGCACTAAACTTTCTACAAACAATGATGGCGACAGCAACCACTACTGCCGCCTACATGAAATATTTACACGATACCAATACCACCTTGCTCGACACCCGTAAAACGCTTCCAGGCTTACGACTTGCACAAAAATATGCTGTCGCCTGCGGCGGCGCCACCAATCATCGCATTGGTTTATTCGATGCGATTCTAATTAAAGAAAATCATATTATGGCAGCCGGTGGCATAGAGAATGCTGTAACCACCGCAAAGCAAGATTTTCCCGGTGTAAAGGTTGAGGTGGAAACCGAAAACCTTGATGAAGTTCAGCAG
Source organism: Thiomicrorhabdus marina (assembly GCF_017571465.1). Classification (GTDB taxonomy): domain Bacteria; phylum Pseudomonadota; class Gammaproteobacteria; order Thiomicrospirales; family Thiomicrospiraceae; genus Thiomicrorhabdus; species Thiomicrorhabdus marina. Next base: position 39,384 of record NZ_JAGETV010000001.1, read on the forward strand.
GCTCTACAAGCTGGTGCAGATATCATAATGCTAGACAACTTTAGTTTAGAGATGATGCAACAAGCCGTCGAAATGGTGCAAAACGCGGCTAAATTGGAAGTTTCCGGTAATGTTGAAATCCAACATTTAGCTGCAATAGCAAAAACCGGCGTTGATTTTATTTCCACCGGAGCAATAACGAAACATATTCGCGCCATCGATCTTTCCATGCGTTTTAATATGGATATTGCTGAATAGATCGTTCCCTTAAAATAAATTACCCAGAAACGGATTGACCGAATGCCTGTCCATGAAGAACACCTGCTATTTCACACTGTTATTCTATTAGCGATTGCCGTTTCGACAGTAGCTCTGTCTCGCCGTCTTTCTTTTCCGCCGATTCTGGGCTATATCATTGTCGGCATGATTGTCGGCCCGCATGGATTCAGCCTTATTGAGCAAGAAGAGAACATTGCTCTACTTGCTGAACTTGGAATTGTTTTCTTACTGTTCGCAATCGGGTTGGAGTTTTCACTCGGCCAAATGATGGCGATGCGACGCCAAGTATTCGGCATGGGTAGTGCTCAAGTACTGACGACAGCCGTCGTTGTGTATTTTATCGGCTATCTTGCCGGTCTAGATACCAACACTAATATCGTGATTGCAGGTGCCTTCGCACTCTCTTCAACAGCCATTGTTATCAAACAGTTAACCGAACAATCCGAAATTCAATCTCGTCATGGCCGCTCAACTGTCGGCATCCTGATTTTTCAAGATATCATGGCGATTCCATTGCTTATCTTAATCCCTACCCTTGCTATGAGCTCAGGGGAAGATGGCGCCTTACTCTCATCAATGGGCATCGCTTTTCTAAAAGGAATTATGGTAGTGGTGATCATGCACTTGATTGGTCGCCACCTGTTACGCCCGTTATTTCATGAAGTCGCTTCTGCTAAGTCCCAAGAACTGTTTACTCTCACCGTTTTGACCGTTGCACTAGGAGCTGCTGCTTTCACCGAGGAGATGGGATTATCAATGACACTTGGCGCCTTCCTCGCCGGTATGATGCTCTCAGAAACCGAATATCGCCATCAAATTGAATCAGATATCCGTCCTTTCCAAGACATACTTTTAGGACTGTTCTTTGTCACGGTCGGCATGATTATTTCTGTCGAAATCCTATTCGATCATTTTCCAATGGTGCTCGCGATCACCCTAGCCATTTTTGTGGTCAAAGGGGTAATCTTGTATTTTGTCTCGCGCCTATTTCAGAAAGAACCCGGGGTTTCTGCTCGTATTTCGCTATCCCTTTCTCAGGTCGGCGAATTCGGTTTAGTGCTAATGACGCTTGCCTTTACCTACAACCTGCTACCTGAAGACACCGGCAATATCCTATTAACCTCTGCTGTATTGAGCATGGCAATTGCGCCATTTCTGGTCAAGTTTAATGGTCAGATTGCTAAATTCCTGCATAAGACCAGTTACGGCGAGAGTCACGAACAAATTGAGAGTGACATTGCCGAACAGAACAAGCACATTAGCAACCACGTTATTTTGTGCGGTTTTGGCCGTGTCGGGCAGACCGTCGGGCGATTCCTACATAGCTCAAACGAGCTATTCTCGGCACTGGATATGGACATCAAACGCGTTTACGAAGCGAGAGCGGCTGGGGAAAGCGTCTATTACGGCGACGCTTCGAAACAAAGTATCCTCCATGCGGCCGGTTTAGAAAGAGCCAAAATCGTCATTATTACTTTTAGCGACTACCACGCTTCAATTAAAATCCTGCGCACCATTCGCCAATTAGATAAAGATATTCCGATTTTGGTACGCACCATAGACGACACTCATGTCAATGATTTGATTGAAGCCGGTGCCAATGAGGTTATCCCGGACACTTTCGAATCAAGCATTATGCTTGCATCGCATTTACTATTAATGATTGGCCAGCCGCCAAGTAAAGTATTGCGCAAAACTCGTATTATCCGTAAAGACCGTTACCGTATTCTGGAAAACTTCTATCCGGGCGAGGACGATAATCCTTCCAATCCGTTGCAATCGCACCAGCTGATGAAAGGGATTATTCATAGCGCCTTAATTACTGAAGAGAGCTTTGCCGTGGGTAGACGCTTGAAAGAAATTCCGTTTGAGCAGTTGCAAGTGAGTGTCGATGCCATTAAGCGAGGCCATGTTCGTGGCGATAATCCTTCCAAGGAGACTAAACTTCGAGTTAACGACCATGTCGTGTTAAGTGGCTTACCTGAAGATGTTGATAAAGCCGAGTTCTATCTAAGAACAGGTTCCATGCCTAATTGAAAAGTTTAATTCTGGAGCCAGATAATCGTTGCTAGCCTTCCTGTTTTGCCGGTATTTTCCGGGCTATCAGAATGGTGACAAGCATAGCGATAAGAATAGAAACGCTCTGGCTCAGTGTAAGTACAGAGCCGACTCAGCTCAACATTGAGCACACCTAAATTGCGCAAAATCTGTTCAGCGATGCCGTTTAAATCCGCCAAATATTTGCCCGTATTTTCGGTAACCAAAAAGTAATCTTCAGCGAAACCATGCTTTGCAACAAACTGCTCTCTCACTTCTGCGCCCACTTCAAAGTTAGCTTGCGAAATTGCCGGCCCAATCCAAGCTTGAACATTCTTTATGGATGTATTTTTAGCCGCCAAGATTTGCAGAAGAGAGTGCTCGATAATACCATTCAACAACCCTTTCCAACCAGCATGCACAGCAGCCACCCATGAACCATCTTTATCACACAGTAAAACAGGCATACAATCCGCTGTCATGACCACACATGGCTGATTTGCCTTTTCAGTCCACGCTGCATCAGCTACGGGCTCAGCCGGTGTATTAATAGAATCAGAATAATAGAGTAAATCGGTGGTGTGTTGTTGCGACAGCCATAAAGGCTTAGCAGGTAGAAAACTCTCAATCAATGTGCGGTTTTGTTGAACTGCTTGCAAATCATCCTGCACATGCAGTGCAGGATTAAGAGAAGCAAACGGAGCTTGACTGACACCACCTATTCGCGTCGTACACAATGCCTGTATCTTAGGAGAAACCTGCCAGTTAGGATGAATAAGCGGTATTGAGAATGACATTGTTTATTCTGGAATATCTTCGTCAGTGACCCATTCAACTTCGACACCATAATCGTAGTCAAACTCGTCGTAACCGAGCTGTTCTTCTTCAAAGACTTCAATATCCTCACGCAGAATATCGACCAGTTCCAACATATCTTCCGACATCTGCGAACGCCACTTCATGACTTTGCCACTAACCGGATGAGTTAATGAAAGCGCCCCGGCATGCAATGCCTGACGATGAAAACCGCGCAAATATTCAACAAACTGTTCGTGCATACGTTTTGGAATTCGAAATTTACTGCCATAAACCGGATCACCGACTAGCGGATAACCCAAATGCGCCATATGTACACGAATCTGATGGGTACGGCCGGTTTCCAGTTTAACGCGAACACGGGTATGGGCACGAAAATGTTCCAGTACACGATAATGGGAAATGGCCGGTTTTCCGCCCATTTCACGCACCGCCATTTTCTTACGATCTTGAGGACTACGTCCAATCGGTTTATCGACCGTCCCCCCTTTTGCAAGATTACCAACCAAAACAGCATCGTAAATCCGCTCTACAGCATGACGTTGTAATTGCTCTACCAAATGCGTTTGTGCGCCAATGGTTTTAGCGACGACCATTAGGCCAGAGGTATCTTTATCGAGTCGATGGACAATCCCGGCTCGCGGCACTTCCCGTAAATCAGGATTGTAATACAGTAAACCGTTCATTAAAGTACCATCTGGGTTCCCTGCCCCCGGATGCACTACCAAGCCGACAGGTTTATTAATAATCATAATGGCATCATCTTCATAAACGATGTCCAAATTAATTTCCTGCGCTTCAATCCGAGTACTTTCTTCAATCAAGACGGTCAACTTGACTTGCTCGCCACCAAACAATGCATAGCGAGGCTTTTTACACACCTTGCCATCCAATTCAACCAGACCTTCTTTAATCCAAGCTTGGATTCTGTTGCGCGAATAATCTGGAAGCTGTTGCGCCAAAATAGCGTCTAAACGCTGGTTCATAGCCCCTTCCGGGATGGTGATCTGCATTATCTGTTCAGACAAGAATAGCTCCTTAATTGAGTATCAGTCGAGTTGTTACTTTACACATAACATATGCGCTTTTCCGCTATTCATGCTGCGGATTTCCATGGCGCCTAAAGCAAGCAATAAAGCCCGTTTTCAGCCATTTTCCAAGCAATATTTTATGATATACTCGACGGCAATTTTTGATTATGTCGTATTGTACAAAAGAATGATGAAAAAAACGTTGTTATCCGCTCTTCTGGCGGCAAGCATTTCGCTTACCGGCTGTTCCACAATTTCCAACCTGGTGGAGAAACCAGATGAAGATAAAACCGTAGCCGAGTTTTATGAAGACGCAACTGAAGCGTTTGCATCTGAACAATGGGATGTCGCCATTGAAGAGTATGAAAAACTCAAAGCCTACTTTCCTTACGGCAATTTTGCGGAACAGTCATATTTGGAACTGGCTTACGCCTATTACCGTTATGACGAGCCAGAATCAGCAATCCGTGAATTGGAAGAGTTCATGCGCTTATTCCCTAAACACCAAGAACTTCCCTATGCTTACTACTTGCGAGCTTTGGCTGCTGATTCGATTACGCGTAGTTGGCTAGATAAATTCATTACCGACCCTGCAAGCCGTGACACCAAATCTGCGGATCGAGCTTACGGTTATTATGTCGAGTTGATTAACCGCTACCCGAATACGGATTATGCGCGCCAAGCCTCAAAACGTCTTTTGATTCTACGCAACCAAATGGCACGCCATCAAGTTCAAGTCGCGCAATTCTATCTTGAACGCGAAGCTTACCTTGCCGCAGTAAACCGTGCTCGCCGCGTTCTGGAGGAATATCCAAATGCAGCAGAAACCGGTGAAGCGATTCGAATCCTTGCCTACTCCTACGACAAGATGGGCATGACCCAGAACCGAGACGACGCGCTAAAAGTCTACACCTTAAACCAAGACAAGTTTAAAGTGAGCCGTTCGACTGATGACGACATGGAAGATCTCGCTAATCCGAATCGTAGCTACTGGGATCGTTTTGTCGATAGCTTTAAAGGTCTATTCGGCGGTTAAACATTTAGCACAACTCCTTAGAGAGCTTTGAAAAGAAAAGGCGTTAAGAAACATTCTTAACGCCTTTTTTGTATGCAACTGCAAACCAAAACTTATTCTTTATAACCGCTGGTAATCGGATAGCGGCGGTCACGTCCAAAAGCACGATGCGTGATTTTCACTCCTGGTGCAGACTGGCGGCGCTTATATTCAGAGCGATCAATCAAACGAATCACTCGACGCACTTCACTCTCTTCATAGCCCATCTCAACAATTTGTTGCGGTGACATATCTTGCTTAACATAGGCTTTAATCATCGCATCCAAACTGTCGTAATCCGGTAAGGAATCTTGATCTTTTTGATCTGGACGCAATTCCGCGGATGGAGGACGGGTAATGACGCGTTCAGGAATGACTTGAGAAATACTATTACGATACTTCGCTAACTGATAAACCATGGTTTTCGGAACATCTTTCAACGGTGAGAAACCGCCGACCATATCACCGTATAGCGTCGAGTAACCCACCGCGACTTCCGATTTATTACTGGTCGCAAGCACCATTTTGCCGTTTTTATTCGACATTGCCATCAATAAAGTGCCACGAATTCGTGCCTGCAAATTCTCTTCGGTAATATCCGGTTCACCAACTGCCAGCGTTGCCTGTAAAGACATTTCAAAAGCTTGGTACATGGGCTCTATCGGTATCGACTGATAGTTCACCCCCATGATATTCGCCTGCTCGGCAGCGTCGTCCTGACTGATTTGCGCGGTGTAGCGAAACGGCATCATTACCGCTTCAACATTTTCAGCTCCAAGCGCATCCACTGCCACAGCCAAGGTTAGAGCCGAATCGATTCCGCCGGAAAGTCCCAATAACACTCCTGGAAAACCATTCTTACCAACATAATCACGCACGCCGGTAATCAATGCTTGATAGATTCGTGCTTCCTCGGCAAATAATTCGGCTTTTTCACCCGGAACCATCACCACTGAATCTTGTTGTTTAATGAAATTGACTTCACAAAGGTTTTCAACAAATTCCGGCGCCTGCACACAGACATCATTATCGGCGCTGACAGCAAAGGACCCGCCATCAAACACTAATTCGTCCTGCCCACCGACTTGGTTAACATAGACAATCGGCAAACCAGTTTCATTCACTCGATGTGCCAAAGTATCCAAACGATCTTGGTGTTTTTCCTGAGAGAAAGGTGACGCATTTAAAGTCAGTAAAACTTCTGCACCAGCTTGCTTGGCTTGTGCTGCCGGTGAAATTTTCCAGATGTCCTCACAAATTAGAATGCCGAATTTAATGCCTTTGTAATTGACCACACAATCCTGTTTACCGGAATTGAAATAGCGCTGTTCGTCAAACACACTGTAGTTCGGCAGATTTTGTTTTACATAACTCGCCAGCAACTCGCCATCGGCGATAAAGGCCGCCATATTAAAGCGCTCACCCAGCTCATCCATCATCGGATAACCAATGACACAAGCAATATCTTGACTAGCATTCACAATTTTCAGTAAAGCCGCTTCAACCTGCGAATAGAGACCGTCACGTAACAGCAAATCTTCCGGCGGGTAGCCGGTAATCGTCATTTCCGGAAACACCACCAATTCGGCCTCTTTTTGTTTTGCCTGCTCTAGGGTTTCTAGAATTAAATCAACGTTACCTTGAATATCGCCCACTTTCGGGTTGATTTGCGCCATGATTAATTTAACGGTATCAGTCATGCAGAGTCCTTTATCAACGCGCTAGTGCGAGTTTTGATAAGTATTTAGTAAAAGATATTGCCTGTTTTAGAAACAGTTATTTGCGCCACGATGGAATAGATTTAAGCACGCGACGCAAACAGAGTGAAGGGTTATTTCTTGGTGTTAAAAAACGATTAGAAGTTTTTAACCATTGCCGAGCCAAGATCAGCCGGAGAATCGACCACGGTGACACCGGCTTTACGCAGTGCCGCAAATTTCGCTTCCGCAGTGCCTTTACCACCTGAAACAATCGCTCCGGCGTGCCCCATACGTTTACCAGCAGGCGCGGTAACACCGGCAATATAAGCCACCACTGGCTTGGTCACATTCGCCGCAATGAACTCAGCCGCGTCTTCTTCAGCTTGACCACCGATTTCGCCGACCATGATAATTCCTTCGGTTTGCGGATCGTCTTGGAACAAACGCAGGCAGTCGATAAAATTCATGCCTTGAATCGGGTCACCACCAATACCAACACAAGTCGATTGACCCAAACCATTAGTGGTAGTTTGATGAACCGCTTCATAGGTTAAAGTACCGGAGCGTGACACAATCCCTATTTTACCCGGCAAATGAATATGCCCTGGCATAATACCGATTTTACAGCCTTCACCTTTGTCGCCTGGAGTAATAAGCCCCGGACAGTTTGGCCCGATTAGGTAAGCGTCCGATTTTTCCAATACTGCACGTACTTTCAACATATCGGCAACCGGAATCCCTTCGGTAATACAAGTAATCACTTTAATACCGGCATCGATGGCTTCGATAATTGAATCCGCCGCAAAAGCAGGTGGCACGTAAATCATTGACGCTTCTGCACCGGCTTTTTCAACGGCTTCTTTAACGGTATTAAAAACCGGAAGACCTAAGTGAGTTTGGCCACCTTTGCCCGGAGTTACGCCCCCCACCATTTTGGTGCCGTAGGCAATCGCCTGTTCAGAATGGAAAGTTCCTTGTTTACCGGTAAAACCTTGGCAAATGACTTTGGTGTCTTTCTTAATTAAAATACTCATTTCAAATCTACCTTACTTCGCCAATTCCACTACTTTTTTCGCCGCATCCGCCAGGCCATCTGCACTAACGATACTTAAACCGCTAGTCGCCAATTTCTCTTTACCTAGCTCAACATTGGTGCCTTCTAGACGCACGACCACCGGAATTTCCAGCCCCACTTCTTGCACCGCTTGAATAATGCCTTCGGCAATCAAATCACAACGCACAATGCCGCCGAAGATATTGACCAAAATCGATTTTACCTCTGAAGAAGACAGAATCAGCTTAAAGGCTTCCGCAACCCGTTCCGGTGTTGCACCGCCGCCAACATCCAAAAAGTTAGCCGGTGAACCACCATTCAGCTTAATCAAATCCATGGTCGCCATTGCTAAACCAGCTCCGTTAACCATACAACCAATATCACCATCTAGGGCGATATAGTTCAGTTGGTGCTCAGATGCCTTTGCCTCACGCTCGTCTTCTTGCGAGAAGTCGCGCATCGCAACCAATTCAGGCTGACGGTACAGTGCATTTGAATCGATATTCACTTTTGCATCCAATGCCACCAGATTGTTTTCAGCGGTACGAATCAACGGATTGATTTCAAGCTGCGAAACATCTTTGTCCAGCGCCAACTTATAGAATTTATTCATTAGCTGACCAAGCTGTTTGAAAGCTTCCGCCTTTAGAGCTAACGCAAAACCGACTTCACGACACTGGTACGGCATGACACCAACGGTTGGGTCAATATGCACAGTGAAAATTTTCTCTGGAGAAGTTTCCGCGACCTCTTCGATATCCATACCACCGGCAGCAGAAATCACAAAGGTGTGCTTGCGCTCAACACGATCAACCAAAAGACTTAGGTACAACTCTTCTTCAATATTCAGCGTTTCTTCAATTAGCAGCGAGTTAATTGGTAGTTCTTTGCCCGCTGTTTGGATGGTTGCCAATTTTGAGCCTAACAGTTCAGATGCAACTTGCTGCGCTTCTTCGGCAGTTTTTACCAGCTTAACGCCTCCCGCTTTACCGCGAGCACCGGCATGGATTTGCGCTTTCACTACCCAAGCATCAGAACCGACTTTTTGCATAGCATCAGGCAACTGCGCTAAATCGTCAATTAACTCCCCTTTCGGGACGTTGATGCCATATTGCGTAAACAACGCCTTGGCTTGATACTCGTGTAGATTCATTTTGCTGTGTTCTCCAAACTCTTTTGGCTATCGCAACACCAGAGCAATTCATTTGCAGGAGGGCCTGCCAATTTGGTGCTGTTAAAAATGCCGCTATTGTAAGATTTTTGTAATGAATTTGCATCATTGATTGGGGTTTTAACCGGCTTTTGTCCGGTTTTTTTAGCGAAAATTCCGCTTTTCACAAGCACAGTAAAAATGATGCTTTCGGTAGTGCTAGAATAGTCACAAATTTTAGTTTGCTTAGGAGAGCATCTTGCGCTCAATATTTTTATTCTTGATTGTTATCGTGGTGTTTTTATTGGTGATGGCGGTTATTCGCGGTCGCCAACAAAAAAAATTCGAACAACAGCTTGCTCAGAAAAAAACGCAAAAGAATGCACAAGGGAATGAAAAAATGGTGTGCTGCGAAATCTGCCAAACTTATCTACCCGAATCTCAGGCACTTTGCGTAGAGGACAAATGTTTCTGCTCTAAGAAGCACCTACAACAATTTGTAGATAATGAGTAAACACGAACTCCATTCTTAAGCCATAAAAAAACCCAAGTATTTAACCCGGGTTTATTTTTATAAGCTTTCGGTACAGCGATGCTACTTTAATGAATCTCTGCAATCTTAGCGGTAAGGATAATAGTTGCATCGGCGAGAGGATGATTAAAATCCACTACCGCAGTATCAGCTTTTACTTCAACAATTGTGCCCGGTACTTCTTGACCTGTAGGAGTGTTAAAACCGATCACCTGCCCTTTTTCCGGCGGCATTTCAGCGGGAAAAGAAGTTAGCGGCATTTCATGCACATTTTCCGGATTCGAAGCGCCGAAAGCACGCTCCGGCGACAATGTTAATTTCGCAGTCGTTCCGACTTCTAGACCAACTAACATATCTTCCAATTTATCTAGAAACTCGCCCTCACCCAAACGAAAACGAAAAGGCTCGTTATCAGTGGCTTCCTCAACCAAGGTACCGTCCGGCAACTCCATTTTGAAAACCAAACTGATTTCACTGTTTTCCTGAACGCGTGCTAACGGCTTAGACATATTGCTTTTCACTCTAAATCAACTTCACAGAATATAAAATTTCAGGCATAAAAAAAGTGCTTCCTCTTTAAGGAAACACTTTCCCAAACCCATTAATTTCGGATCTTCTTAGGTCTTGCCAAATAAGCTAAACTCTTCTTCAGGTACATCTTGGCAACGAATATGCCATTCCAGAGTATATTGACAAGAACCGCCTAAACAATCTAAATCAGAACCTTTTAGCTCGTTATTACTACGCGCCTGACGAGAAACAGGATAATAACCGATTGGGCACAACTCTCGAGAAAGGACGCGCATTTGCGTTGACTCAAAACTTTTAAAACTATGGTTCGACTCTTGCCAAAGACGGAATTCGTTTTCAGCAATTTTTTCGCTTTGTACCGGACTATCCAACTTATCAATAGTACTGGCGACCGCGTTAAATCCTTGTTCAATCTTAGCAGCGCCGCTCTGCACAGAACAACCGCTAATTACAGCAGTGGCAACAAGTGCAGCAGTCAGGCTAGAAAGTTTGCTCACATTCATCAGCTGTGCTTCTTTTCTTGAATAAAATAATGACACGCATCTTAGCAAATTTGCTCTGTTATTGCGCTAAAATTTGCTCTTTGGAGCCTTTTTCCGAGATGATATAGCACATATTGGTATTGACTTTTTTGCCGTCAACCAACAACGACAAACCAAGCTTATCGTCTTCGTTCAAACGGACATCACCTTCATACACCTTAAGCAATTTACCACTCATACAACTATAGATTTCTACCTTACGGTCTAGGCCGACCCAGTCCGACTGTAGATTTTTAGCGCTGTTAGCAACCTTATCACAACCGCTTAAGCCCACAAGCGCTGTGATTGGCAACAGCATTAAGGTAGCCATTTTAGCAATACGCTTTAATTTTCTGCCGTTATTGAACATTTCCCTTATCCTTAACTACTACTCACCGGAGGCTGGTGTATCGTTAGTGGTTTTAGCTTCTTCATAAGCCTTTACCACCTTCTCTTTCGCTTCACCGGCGGTTTCCTTAGTCGCTTCCCAAGCCTTGATATAAGTCTGCTTGTCACTCATGGTATCCACCACTTCAGAAGTGCCTTCTTTAACCGACTGCATGGTTTCCGATTCTTTCGCCTGTTTGGTCCAACCAGAAACGGTTTCAGTCGTACTATCCCAAGCCTCGCTCGCGGTTTGTTTGGTTTTCTCCCACCAATCGCCTTCCGCCTGCACACTAAATGGGACACTCATTAGCGCGCTTAACAATAATGTTGAAGCAATATTCTTCGCTTTTAGATTCTTCATAATTTCACCTCGTAAAAGTCGCCGAGCACTTGATTCCATTGGCTCGCTTGACTCATTAAATAATTTTCCACTCTCAAATAATAATAACGCCCGCCAGTTTTTCAACTGACAGGCGTTCATTTTTTAACTCGCTAGGCACATTTATAGCGAGTTAACATACTCGGCAACCGCTTGCATATCGTCATCGGAAAGCCCAGAAGCCATCGGTGCCATCATGCCGGTCATAGGGCCAACCTGTTCGCCGGCTTTATAACGCTGCAATTTATCGACAATCGCAGTAACCTCTTGCCCGGCAAGCTTAGGCCCCACACCACCTTCACCAGCCGCGCCATGACAACCGATACAAGTTGCATAGACTTTTTCACCGGACACGCCTGCTGTAGCAGCTGCAACCGCTTCTTTAGCCTTAGTCTCCACCATTTGCTGCATATCTTGCTCAGCTTTTACTTCTGGAGCTGGGGCAGCAGGTTCAGGAGCAGCAACTTTAGGCATTTCTTCTGCCAAAGGCATTTTTGGCGCAGCCGAAGGTTCTGGCTGCTTTACATCCATCGCATTCGTCATTTGCTGAGTCGACGCTTCTGCCGATTTTTGCTCGTCAGCCTCTTTATCAGAACAGGCACTAAGTGATAAGACGCCCGCCATCATAAGCAGTGCAAGCATATTTTTTGAGATTTTCGCTGACATAAAACAACCTTTAATACCGGACCGGTATAATTTATAAAAAATAAGTTTTCAATATACCCAAGCTAATGCTAGCTGGCAAACGTTTACTCTCACTTGCTGACGTTTACCCTAAAATTTATTCTGAGCCAGTTATCGAGATAAAGCTTTAAGAAATTCTGACCAGAATTTTGTCAAAGTCTACAGACTGAGCAAACGTTTCTCCAAACGCTGAATAGAAACCGGTTGGATGGTTTTCAGCGGCTGCGAGAAAATAGAAATTCGTAACTCTTCCAATAACCAACGAATTTCAATCAATTCCTCATGACTGGCGTAAATTTTATCCTGGGCACGTTGCTGATATAAGTCCAGTAGCGGTTGAATCTGACGAATTGCCTGTTGATCCTTATTCGGATCTTGGTCAATTTTTTCTAGGCGCTTTTGCAACGCTTGTAGGTAACGTGGAATCTGTTTCAACCATTGATCCGGCGTACTTTTAACAAATCCTGCGGCAATTAGATCATCTAACTGCCCCTTAATATCGCTTAAAGACATTAACCAGCGTGGATTAATATTTCCTTTCACCTGCCTAGCAACCTTCTGGTGCAGAGTTAGAATTTCAGTCACCAGCTTTGCCAAACCTTGCGCTTGCTCAATCCATTTAGAGCGAGCCAAGTTTAAGGCGTTTTCATAATCTTCCTGTTTACGCAGTTGCGAAGGGTGTGGAATAAGTTGGCACAAAGCACGATCAACAATTTCAGCGGTTAAATCCGCGCAAGTTCCATATGGCGCATAGCAAAGACACGCTTTCTGTAACGGTAACTTCTTCAGCAGGTATTTTTCTTTATCCGCTAGTTCACGACGAATTAATTCAATGACGGACTGGGCATGACTTTGACTGGCTTCATATTCATCACCAAGTAATTTCAAAAGGATATTGCCGTTTTCAAGCACTAACGCTGGGTAAGCAACCATCTGCACACCGCGCTCTTTTATTGTCTTACTAACAGCGAGATCACCAAAATTCCAATGAGTAATAACTTTACTTTCAGCCGCTCGTTTAGATTGATGACGTTTGATTTGCGCGTCAACTAGATGCTGATAGTCCGCCTTTAATTGGTCAAGGTCATCGCTTTCAGCCAATTGCTTGAGCTTACTGTCCAACAAAATAAAATAAGGCTTTAAGTGTATCGGCAATTCGACTTCGGCAAAATCTTCGCTATGCACTTTTTGATTAGCGCGACGGTTCAATGCCCACACTAATTGATTGATAAAAGGAATGGCTTGGCCTTTTTCGGCTTTGCTTGGCGACATCTCTTTTAACACCAAATCTGCATATTGCGGAGCGGGAATAAACTGCTTACGAAGATGCTTCGGTAATGCCTTGATGTAACTCGCAACCTTCTCCTTAATCAATCCCGGAGTCAGCCATTCAAAATCTTGCGAATCCAACAAATTAAGTTGCGCTAGCGCAATCTTAAAAGTAGCCCCGTCTTGTTTCTTGCCCGGCTCAAATCGGTAGTCAACAGCTATCTGCAATTTATTCGGCAATGCCATCTGGTCTGGGAAATCGTAATTCAGCTGTTCGTCAGCTTGCTGCTTCATTAACCAATCTTTAGTCAAAAACAGTGCTTGCAGCTTTTCAGGAGCCGCTTTCTCAGTTTTGCGAACCCACTTCTCAAACGCTGGCTTGCTGTAGATATGCTCAGGAATTCGTTCGGCATAAAACTGGTAAACCTGTTCGTCATCGACTAATAGATCAGGACGACGCAGTTTTGACTCTAAGCGTTCAATCTCTTCAACCAACTGGCGATTATGAACAAAAAACTCGACGTTGGAGTGTAGCTCACCTTCGACCAATGCATGCCGTAAGAAAATCTTGTGTGCATCTTTAGGATTAATTGGCCCGTAATTACAATGTCGACGATTGATAATCGGCAGACCGAACAAGGTAATCGATTCATAAGCACCAACTTGGCCTGCCTTTTTCTGCCAATGCGGGTCGGCATAACTGTGTTTAATAATGTGTGGCGCCAACTGCTCGACCCAGCGCACATCAATTTCTGCATTAGTGCGAGCGAATAATTTTGAGGTTTCCACCAATTCCGCCGATAGAATCCATTTCGGGCGGCGTTTAAAAAGCACTGAACTCGGATGAATAAACAACTTGGTATTACGCGCCCCCAAGTATGAACGCTCATCATCACGATTAGCGATATTACCAAGCAGACCGGCCATTAAAGAACGATGCAGTGCAATAGAATGGATGTCACTTAAACGCTCAATGACACTCTTACCCTGCTTGACCTCTTCATACATATGCAGTTCACCAACTTGCATACCAATCCGCTTGAGGCTGTGCTCCAGCTGCATGGTCAGTTCATGCCACTCTTTCATCCGTAAATACGAAAGAAAATTGGTCTTACAAAGCTTGCGTAACTTATTCTGTGAAAGGTGACGGCGCTGATATTCATAAAAACGCCATAGATTCAAAAAGAACAGAAAATCTGAACGTTCATCATCCCACTGTTTATGCACTTGGCGTGCTGCCGACATATTCGACTCATTAATATCGCGCGGATCTTGAATGCTCAGCACGCTGGCGATAATAATAACCTCTGCCAACACACCATTTTTTTCAGCCTGCATAACCATTTTCGCTACCGCCGGATCAATCGGCAGTTTGGCGATTTTTCGACCTTCGTCGGTTAAGCGACGATTTTCATCCAAGGCACCTAACTCATATAACTGACGATAGCCATCATTCACCGACTTATCATTCGGCGGCTCGATAAACGGGAATTTTTTGACCGTGCCGAGGCGCAGCTGCGCCATGGTCAAAATAATCGAAGACAGGGAGGTACGATGGATTTCCGGATCGGTAAATTCCGGACGACTATTAAAATCTTCTTCATCATATAGACGAATACAGATACCTTCGCTAACACGACCACAACGACCTTTACGCTGATTAGCAGAGGCTTGCGAGATTTTCTCGACTGGTAAACGCTGTACTTTGGAACGTACGCTGTAACGACTGATCCTTACCTGACCCGGATCAATGACGTATTTAATCCCCGGAACGGTCAAGGAGGTTTCGGCAACGTTAGTCGATAAAATTATGCGGCGCTTTTGCGAAAGCTGAAAAACCTTATTTTGCTCGGCCATCGACAGTCGTGCATACAGCGGCACAATTTCGGTGTTTTTCAGATTGCGCTTACGCAAAACCTCGGCGGTTTCTTTAATATCGCGCTCACCGATCTGGAACACCAATACATCGCCAAAAGGGTCTTCATGCGCAAGTTCTTCAACCGCATCAGCAACAGCCGTTGATACATCTTGCTCAATAACATTACCGGCATCGTCTTCATAACTAATTAGAGGGTTATAACGAACCTCCACCGGATAGGTACGCCCGGAGACTTCGACAATTGGGGCCGGTTTACCGTCTATGGCAAAGTGGTTAGCAAAACGCTCGGTATTAATGGTTGCCGAGGTAATAATAACTTTTAGGTCTTTACGCTTTGGCAGAAGTTTTTTTAGAATCCCTAATAAGAAATCGATGTTAACACTGCGTTCATGCGCTTCATCAATGATAATCGTGTCATATTGATTGAGGTAAGGGTCGTTTTGAATTTCCGCCAGCAGAATGCCGTCGGTCATGACTTTGATTAAACTATGCTGCTTAACCTGATCGAGAAAGCGAACTTGGTAACCCACTAAGTCACCAATCGTAGTGCCCAATTCTTCTGCAATACGCTCGGCAACACTTCGCGCGGCTAAACGACGTGGCTGGGTACAACCAATTTTACCGAATACCCCTTGCCCAGCCTCCAGACAAATCTTAGGAATCTGCGTGGTTTTACCCGAACCGGTCTCGCCGGCAATGACAACAACCTGATTATTTTTAACTAACTCAACTAATTCATCTTTGCGTGCCGAGACAGGAAGCTTGTCTGGATAAGAAATTTCAGGAATTTTTTCTAATCGCGATTTTGCAATTTCAATAGATTTTGTTAATCGGTTAAGCCATCCATTATCAATGCCATTTTCTAAATCACCAATAACCTCAGGCTTCCCTCTCAACTGGTTTAATAGTTTAAACCTATCAACAACCATGCATTGTTGATTGATAAAATTTATCAAGCTGCTCTTTTTCTTTGGGAAATTCAATAACATAGGTTGACGGACAGTCTCACAATACGCATAATATTAATAAATTCTGATATAGACATTAGTTATTTTTATACGTTCACAAAAGTATTTATAGAACTAAATTAAGATCTGCTTAAATGCAAGTCTCTATATCGCAGTAGATTTTCACTGTACATCCACTGAAAATCGGCATTATAGCAAATTCAAAATACAAGGCTTTAACAATGAAAATTCGCCAATTATTTGATTATGACACTTGGACTTATACCTACCTTCTTTGGGACGAAGAAACAAAAGAAGCGGCGGTAATCGACACAGTAATCGAACAAGTAGAACGAGATATGCAGCATATTGAAGAGTTGGGGCTGAATGTTAAGTACCTACTTGAAACACATATCCATGCTGACCACATTACCGGTGCAGGCCCACTTCGTAAACGCACTGGTGCGGAAATTGTTGTGCATAAAAACTCCGAATCACAGTGTGCTGATGTTCTTGCAGTTGAAGGCGATTCGTTCAAACTGGGCGAACAAGAAATTCGTGTTCTGCACACACCGGGTCACACCAACACGGACATTACTTACGTAATCGACGGTGCGGTATTTACTGGTGACACTCTTTTGGTTCGAGACTGCGGTCGTACTGACTTCCAATTAGGAAGTAACGAAGACATGTACAACTCACTAACGAACAAACTATTCACTATGCCGGAAGACACCATGGTTTTCCCTGCGCACGACTATAAAGGTTTCACGCAGTCAACAATCGGTGAAGAGAAGAAATTTAATGTTCGTGCCGGTGACAAGAAATCGTTTGAAGATTTCTCAACCATTATGGACAATCTAAATCTACCGCGTCCTAAGCGTATTGATATCTCGGTACCAGGTAACCTTAAGTGCGGTAACCTAGACGAAGAATAATTCGGCTTGGTTAAGTTATGACCTGAAAAATTTTCAGGTCAAAAAAAGCCCCGAGTGATGAAATCATTTCACAATCGGGGCTTTTTTATTGCTACTAGGGATTAAGAATCAGTGCACTTCTAACACTTCTACTCTGTAGTTTAGTGTTTTACCAGCAAGCGGATGGTTACCATCTAGGTAAACCTTGTCTTCTTCGATACTGATAATACGGAAAGTGACAATTTCGCCATCTGGATCTTCAGTCTCAACTGCTGATCCGACTTCAATCTGCACATTGTCATCGAAGTTATCTGGGCCGGCAAATACGATCAAGTCATCATTAACAGGCCCATAAGCTTTTTCAGGCGGCAATGTCAGCTTCGCTTCAAAGCCCGGTTCTTCACCTTCTAAAAACTCTTCCAAACCTGGAATAATTTCACCTTCACCTTGGATATAAATCACAGGCTCTGCGTCAAAAGTCGAGTCAATTACATTGCCCTCTTCATCACGTAGTTCGTAATGGAAAGAGACGCGGCTACCCTTTTTAATTTTCATAGTTTGCTTAGCTCCCGTTAAGCTTAAAAGTTCGCTAGAATAAACGCTTATTTTACTGCAAAGGATCATTTGATGCGTCAGATATTAATGGATACCGAGACCACGGGTTTTGACCCGCAAACCGGCGACCGAATTATTGAAATCGGTGCGGTTGAGCTAGTCAAACGCCGCCTAACCGGAAACAATTACCATCAATATATCAACCCTGAAAGATCCATTCCTGCCGAAGCCATTCAAGTGCATGGCATCACTGACGATCGCGTTGCCAATGAGCCGAAATTCGCTGAGGTCATAGACGCCTTTATGCAGTACGTTGAGGGTGCTGAATTGATCATTCACAATGCGCCTTTCGATGTCGGCTTTATTAACCACGAACTCTCGATGTTGCCGAACAACTGCTGGGGCAAGATAGAAGATCACTGCACGATTACCGACTCTTTAAAGCTCGCCAGCAAAATGTATCCGGGTCAACGAAATAACCTTGATGCCCTTTGCCGCCGCTTATATATCGACAACAGTAGCCGTACTTTCCACGGCGCTTTACTTGACTCGGAAATTCTTGCCGATGTTTATCTGGCAATGACTGGCGGTCAAACCGATTTGATTCTAGATAATGATTACGGAAACAGTAACGCAGATGGCATGCAACTAGCGAGCAGCGCGAACCGCTCGCCATTGAAAGTGATTCGTGCCGACGAAGACGAACTGAACCGGCATCAAAAGAAATTGGCAGAAATTAGTAAGAAGTCCGGCCAGGAGCTTAATTGGTAACCCGAATTAAGCCTCCTCTATCACCCTGAGAATTCATCCATCGCGATATTGGCAAGCTCATCCACTCGCTCGTTTTCCGGATGACCTGAATGGCCTTTAACCCATTTCCACTCAATTTGGTGCGGCGTAATTGCAGCATCAAGTCTCTGCCACAACTCTTTGTTTTTAACCGGTTTATTAGCTGCCGTGCGCCAATTTTTCTTTTTCCAATTGGCAATCCATGCAGTGATACCGTTTTTTACATACTGCGAATCGGTCGTTAGAATGACATGACAAGGCTTAGTCAGCGCTTCCAATGCCTGAATCGCGGCCATTAATTCCATCTGATTATTGGTCGCTTCAGCCTGAGCACCCTTCAATTCTTTTAAATGTTCACCGTACTTTAATAAGGCTCCCCATCCGCCAAGCCCGGGATTACCTCGACAGCCACCATCAGTAAAAACGTGAACGGTTGGTAAACTTCCTTGTGTCATCTGTTTCCTTAATTATTTCTTGTGCAGGTTCTTCATTGCAGATTCACTTTTGGCGCCCATAACTTTATTACTTAAAGCGCCGCCACGAATCGACTGCCAGCGCGGCATGCGCCACCTTACACCAACCAACGTCGGCGCATCGACTTTTTTCTTAGCGACCAAGCAATAGGCATTACCGAATTCAAAGCCGAGTTTTTGCATCAATCTTTCAATCCGTTCCAATAATTGCCGCCAGAATCCACCTTCGCAATGACTGCTAGAACAGCGTATCGGCGTATAGTCTAGCTTTTGAATTTCGTAGCCAAGAACGCCTAACCACTCTTTTATACGCCGCGGCAAAATCAAATTGGCCGATTTCATCAACCGATTACGATGGAACCAGCGGTGCCGCCAAACCCAACATCCTTTCGGATTAAATCCGGTAATCACCAGATGCCCCTCCGGCAACAACATCGCATCCAGCTGGCGAAGCAAATACAGCGGGTCATCGGCTGTTTCCAAAGTATGCGGTAACAGAATTTGGTCGACTTTATCTTTGCCAATCGGTAGATAATCCAAATCGGACTGCACAAATTGTACGCCTTCAAGAATCACCTGATCAGCAGGATAGACCGAATCGAGTAACACCTTGACGTTAACTCGGCTATGTTGCATCAAGTTTTCCTGCGAGATACACCCCAACTGCAAGATAAAATAGCCAAATAAATTATTTAGCGAACGGTCAATCAGTTCCTTTTCATCTTGATAAATTCGGTTTAACGGTTGCTGGCTAAACAACTGTTTTAATTGCTGTTGAAAACTAGCAGACATGCGCTAAGCTCCATCGGTAAATATGCAATAAAAAGCTGAATTCATAATACATTTTATTAGCGATCGATTTAATTCCAATCGAATTTATTTCGATCAATATCCTGCTTTTATGGCATTTTTTTGCGGCTGTGCGCACAAAAATTACCGCTGACCGCATAAATCCGCATAGAAATAATTGTTTTTAACCAGTAAAATCCGTGTCAATTTGAAAACAAAATGTCACCAAACCGCATGATAAAAATAGTAGGAATTCCGGCTTTAGTCGGCACATACGATAATTACATTTGGGTTCTTTTCGATGAACACACTGCAAAAGCGTGGGTTGTCGACCCAGGCGAATCTCAACAAGTTATCGACTTCCTACAACAACACAATCTCGATTTGGCCGCTATTTTAGTCACCCATCGCCATTTTGATCATATTGATGGCATCGCAGCCTTAAAGCAAAACTTTGCAAACTGCACCGTGTACGGTCCGGAGCTGACACCATTCAACTTAATCGACAAGCGCTTACGAGAAGGCGATCAAGTGACTTTAAGTGGTGACTTAAGCTTTCAAGTTCTTGAAACCCCGGGCCATACCGAAGACCACATAAGTTATTACAATGATCATCTTCTGTTCTGTGCGGACACGCTATTTACCGGTGGTTGCGGTCGAATCTTAGGTGGCACAGCAGAACAATTTGCAGACTCAATCATTAAATTGAGAAACTTAAGCGACGACCTACTGTTCTACTGCGCGCATGAATACACAGCAGATAATCTCGCTTTTGCCGCTTACGTAGACCCAGGTAACCCAGTGTTACAACAGCGCCTTAAAGAGACCGTCATCAACTACCCAGCGTTGCACGATGGCAAGGTTGGCACGCTGGGTTTGGAAAAGCAGATCAACCCATTTATGCGCTTCGATATGGAGCCGTTAAAGTCGCAACTTCTCGCTAAGGGCAGTGCCGAAACACCGGCACAACTGTTTGCGACACTTCGTACATGGAAAGATCATGTAGATCAAGGCGTAGAAAACATCAATTAAACAATTTCGTAACCGAATGGTTAACAAAAAATATAAAAATGAATACAGCAAAAAGATCCCCACAAAAAAACTGGACAACACCAAAAACTTTACCGCTGGCTATAACCTTGGGTATCGTTGCATTAACCTTAAACGGCTGTGTTTCAGTTCCTAGTCTCGACCAATCTGAAACAACCGAAACGTCTCAAATCCAGAAAACGGTTAGCGTACAAACAACACAAAGCTATAACCCGATTACGCGCCCGCAAGCACAAAAACCTAGTACGCTTCACCTTAGTGAAAAGCCGCAAATCAAGCAAGAAATTGAAGCTCAATACCAACACCTCGAGACCGTACAATCAGACAATCTATGGGATACTTTTGCGGGTTCTTTCCAGTTAGTTATCAAGAATGAAGGACACTTTGAACACTCGGTGAGTTTTTATCAAAAACGCCAAAAGCACCTTATCGAAGTATCTAAACGTGCCAAGCCCTATCTGTACTATATTGTTCAAGAAGTCAAAGCGCGCAATATGCCAATGGAAATCGCGCTTCTACCGATAGTAGAAAGCGGTTTTAAAGCACACGCCAAATCACACGCCAAAGCACTAGGTTTATGGCAATTTATGCCGGCGACCGGTAAAAGCCTAGGACTGGAAAATAACTGGTGGTATGACGGTCGTCGAGACGTCGTCAAAAGTACAGAGGCTGCATTAACCTATTTGCAACGCCACTATAACAACACCAATGACTGGCTACTGGCATTGGCTTCCTATAACGCCGGTTACGGTAATGTTCTCAAGGCGATTAAGCGCTACCAGAAAAAACACAGTAAGTCCGAAACCTTGCCGACCTTTTGGCAAATCAGCAAATATCTGCCAAGAGAAACCCAGAACTATGTTCCGTCACTGCTCTCAATTGCTTATCTGATTGAACATAACGATAAATACAATATCGATATCGCTCCCATTGCCAATAAACCATTTTTCGACGTTATTGAACTGAATAACCAGATTTCGCTGAATGCCGTTGCCGCTAACACCAAGGTATCACCAAGCTTGTTAGCCCAGCTCAATCCAGCGTATATTCGTCAGGCAACACCGCCAAACGGCCCACACCACATCCTACTACCGGTAGACAAAGAACCTTTGTTTACCCAGTTTTATGAACAAAACGCCAAAAACTTCGAAGTTCATTGGCAAAGACATAAAATCCGCGCCGGAGACTATCTCGGTAAAATTGCTGAAAATTACGGTACTTCGGTCAGCGCTATTAAAAAGCTTAACAAGATGCGTTCAAACTTTATTCGTGTCGGACAAACCTTATTGATTCCGGTGGTTGCAGACTCGACCAATCTCGTAAAAGTGAATACAGTTTCGCCAACAGAAGCCTTACGTTCATCTTCACGAGACCACGCATCATCTAAAGTCGCTAAAGCTCCGGCAAAATCGGTTAGCACCCGATTGCTTTATAAAGTGCAAGCCGGTGACACCTTGAGTGAAATTGCTGAACGAAATGGTGTCGATGTACAGCAAATTCGTGACTGGAATAAAATGGGCAAGAAATCCACCATTCGTGTCGGGCAGAATTTGGTTTTAGACCAAAATGCCATTCAGAATCAGAAGTTAGTGCATAAAGTAAAATCCGGTGAAACCCTCAGCGAAATCGCTTATCAACACGGCGTTAAAGTAAAACAGTTAATGCAGTGGAACAGTATTTCTTCAGCAAAATCACTAAAACCAAATCAGGAATTGAATATCTGGCTTGGTTCAAATACTTCCAAACATAAACAATATATAGTACGAAACGGCGACAATCTTTGGGTGATTGCCAAGGAGTTCGAACTCAGTGTCGATGGTTTGGCGAAATACAATCAAATCACCAAGAAAACCTTACTTCGTCCAGGACAAATCTTAAAAATTCCTTTTAAAACGATTTAGTGCTTTTTCCATATGAAACGCGACAAAACAACAGGTAAAGTGTCGCGTTTTATCAATTCACACCTCTACTGCGCTTATCAATAAATCTTTATTATCTTCAGCAAATAAAAGTAATTAGATCCTTAAGGAAACCCAATGTGTATTTGTTAGAATAATCGCATTGATAACAAATCGGTTTTCTTATGCTCGCCCACACGCGCTCAACTCAAGCACTCTTGAGATTCAATCTTCACGTTGCACTATTTATTTCCAGTTTGCTCACCCTGATTGCATTAACGCTGTACAGCACAAATGCTTCTGCGCAAGATAACCTTTCCATTGAGCAAAAAGCCTATGTTAATGCTTATGAAGCGATTAAGCGTAATGACCGCCCTGCCATCGCCATGTACAAAAAACAATTACAGGATTACGCACTCTATCCTTATGTTTTGTACCACGATTATCGAGTCAATATTGAGCATACACCGCCTCGAGTTATTGAATTTTTCCTCAAACGCTACCAAAACCTTTATCTCAGTGAAAAATTGCGCACACACTGGCTTAAACATCTTGCCAAGCAAAAGCAGTGGAAAAGCTATTTAAAGCACTACAGTCCACAAAGTAGCAAGTCGTTACAGTGCCACTTCTATAATGCGAGTTTGAAATTCGGAACAACCCAGCAAAAAGCCGTTGCCGTCGCAGAATCCCAACAACTCTGGCAAAATTTAACTAGCGTTCCCAAAGCTTGTGTCGCCGTTGAAAACTATCTCCGTAACAACAAAAAATTTACCGCACAGATGGTCTGGAATCGCATTACTATGCTAATCCAGAAAAAACAGTACAGTCGCGCTGAAAAAGTGGCAAAAGACCTTTCCAATTCAGATCGAGCCATCGTTGCTAACTGGATTAAAATTGTCCGCAATCCAAAACTAACAACCCAGTCAATTACCAACATCAGCGGGTTTGCTCGTAAAGAAGCCTTTATGCAAGGGGTTCGCTATCTGGCAAGCCAAGATCCGATTCTTGCCAAACAGTCTCTTGATCAATTTTCTGAACAATATGGTCTAAGCAAAAAACAATATCAGGATATTGAACGCAAAATCGCGCTTCGCAGCGCTTACCGTTACAAAGACGAAGCCAAAGATTTATTATTGGAAGTCAATCAAAACGGTGACCGCACTGAAGACACTCTACGCTGGCAAGCACAAATCGCTATTCGTAATTCACGCTGGATTGATTTGCTAGACACCATTGAATTAATGGACAAGAGCGATCAACAAGATAAACAGTGGCGTTACTGGCGAGCCCGTGCATTAGAGAAGCAAGGGGATAAGCAGACTGCGCAAAAGCTCTATCAAGAGCTTGCTAAACTACGCAATTACTACGGTTTTCTCGCTGCCGATCGAATCAATGCCGACTATCGCTTTAATCCAGAACCTAAAGAAGAATTAGATCAAAAGGCACTGATAAAAAAATATCCGGCGCTACAACGCATTAAAGAACTTATTGCCATTGACTGGGTAAAAACGGCTCGCGTTGAGTGGCATCACTTTTTACCAACCGTCGATTCCAACGAATTAATTGCCATTGGCACCTTAGCTAAACAGTGGAAACAATACCCGCATGCGATTCGCAGTATGGCTTTGGCGAAAGAATGGAATCAAATCGATCTGCGCTTCCCAACCCCTCACAAACAGCCGGTCATGGAAAACGCTAAGAAAAATGATATCGATCCGGCTTGGATTTACGGCATTATCCGTCGCGAAAGCGCTTTTAACGAAGATATTCGATCCTCGGCCGGTGCTGTAGGCTTAATGCAATTAATGCCAAAAACCGCTAAATATATCGGTAAGAAAATAGGCAGTAAAAAGACTTCTGTCTATGCCCTAACCGAAGCGAAAAATAATATTCAACTCGGCAGTGCTTATATGCGTTATCTATCGGAAAAATATAACGGCAATAAAGTCTTGGCGACCGCTGCTTATAATGCCGGGCCGCACCGTGTCACTCAATGGACTAAAAACTTAACTACCTTAGAAGCCGACCAATGGGTCGATTCGATTCCATTCACTGAAACGCGCAATTACGTTAAAGCGGTGATGGAATACACCACTGTGTTTAATTCCCTACTACACGGTAAATATGCTCGTTTACGAGATCAAATGCCTTTAATTGGTAATGAGGCAACTTTGGCGGAAAATAAACTGGACTGAAAAAAGTCAAAAAAAAACCACGGTACTTACCAAGCCGTGGTTCTAAATAACTTATCTCATTAGAAATAATCAGAGGAGGATACTCATGAAGAAACATGAATAGGCGAAGTATATTAGTATTTCCTAATCCTGTCAATCATTAATTTAAATTAATTCTACATTAATCTTTTTTATACCTAATTTTACATATCATCCAACTCGACTGATTTTCTAATGCATTTCGCAGGCATAAAAAAACGCCAACTAATGGCGCTTTTAGAAAGGAGATGAAAAGAATCAGCAGTGACTTAAACTTTACGCCAAGTTGTTCCTTCCGCACTATCCAACAATTCAATTCCTTGTTCTTTTAATTGATCGCGAATTTCATCCGAACGAGCAAAATCCTTATTAACACGTGCTTGCTTACGCTCTTCAATCAATGCTTCAATTTGCGTTTCGTCCAAATCAGAATCAGATGGCTGCAACTTAAAGAAGGTATCAACTTCTTGTTCCAACAAGCCAATTTGGTTAGCCAACTTGACCAATAACCCAGCTAGAGCGGCATCCTTGGTTTTATTCACTTCTTTCGCCAGCTCAAACAATACCGCCATTGCTTTTGGTGTATTGAAATCATCGTTCATAACCGCGATAAAATCTTTCTCGAAATGGGTATCTGTCGCTGCTGCACCAATTTCAACTTCTTGCAATGCCGAATACAAGCGACCAACCGACGCTTTAGCGACTTCTAAGTTCTCTTCAGAATAATTCACCGGGCTGCGATAGTGGCTTGCTAACAGGAAGTAACGAATCACTTCCGGATGATACAGTTTTAGCACTTCACGGATGGTGAAGAAATTGTTCAGAGACTTCGACATCTTCTCGTCATCAATGCGCACAAAACCACAGTGCATCCATGTATTGACATAGTGTTCGCCAGTCGCACATTCCGACTGCGCGATTTCGTTTTCATGGTGCGGGAAACTTAAATCCATGCCGCCACCGTGAATATCAAAATGGTTACCTAAACATTTGGTCGACATAGCTGAACATTCGATATGCCAACCCGGACGACCACCGCCCCAATTAGACTCCCAAGCAGGCTCATTCTCTTTAGACGCTTTCCAAAGTACAAAGTCCATAGGATCTTGTTTTACTTCATTGACATCAACACGAGCACCGGCTTCTAAATCTTCCAAGTTTTTACCGGAAAGACGACCATAATTTTCAAACGCTTTTACTTTGAAATACACATCACCATTGCTTGCCGGATAAGCGAAACCTTTATCGATCAGGGCTTGAATCATATGTTTGATTTCATCCATATGCTCGGTTGCTTTTGGCTCCATATCCGGGCGCAATACATTCATTGCGGTTTCATCGGCATGCATCTCGGCAATCATGCGTTCAGTCAGCGCTTGAATCGACTCATTATTTTCAAGAGCACGCTTAATAATTTTGTCGTCAATGTCCGTAATATTTCGAACATAAGTTACGTCATAACCAAGCGCTCGTAGGTGACGAACCACTGTATCAAAAACCACCATGACACGTGCATGACCGATATGACACAAATCATAAACCGTGACACCACAAACGTAGATACCCACTTTATTCTCATGAATAGGGGTAAAAAGTTCTTTTTGACGGGTTTCGGTATTATAGATCTGTAGGCTCATTACGCATCCTAATTGCTGTTGGTTGAAATGTTACAATATAACAGTCTTGCCAGACTTCTGTCATCCTTTCGATGCCAAAATTCCACACCACCGGTTTACTCTATGCAGGGAGGTGTTAGAATGCGCCTATTGTATCTTATGGCTCGATTTTTTTCGGAGTGAATTCATGACAAGACGTTTATTTTTAACCCTAAAAGCAGTGACTTTAGGAGCATTACTGAGCTTTTCCTTCAATGCGACTGCACAGACGGAAAACCCTCAAGTTTTGTTGGAAACTTCTAAGGGAAATATCACCCTTGAATTAAATGCGAACAAAGCGCCAAAGTCCGTCGCGAACTTTTTAGGTTACGTAAACAGCGGCTATTATGATGGTTTGATTTTCCACCGAGTCATTAACGGTTTTATGATTCAAGGTGGCGGACTAGATGGATCTATGAAAAAGAAACCGAGTAAAGCGCCAATCATCAATGAAGCCGATAATGGCTTAAGCAATGATCGCGGCACCATTGCGATGGCAAGAACCGGCGACCCGCATTCAGCCACCTCGCAATTTTTTATCAACCATAAAGACAACAATTTCCTGAACCATACAGGGAAAAATTCCCGAGGCTGGGGTTATGCCGTGTTCGGTAAAGTAACACAAGGAATGGATGTCGTTGATGCCATTGCTAAAGTCAGCACCACACGGGTAAACGGTCGCGGAGATGTTCCGGCTAAACCAATCATCATTATCAAAGCCAGTCAGATTAAATAATCTGCTCTTCTTCTCTGCTAAAAGCCGCATCATTGTTTGCGGTTTTTTTATGCCTACCGTTCGCATCCATAGAATATTAAGGCTGTTTTCAATCTGCGTTTAACAACAAGCTTTCATCTCTGTTTTCAGGTGTTAAAATTGCGCCTAGTATTTTCAAGCATTTCATTAAATTTTGGAGCCAAGCATGACTAGACGTCTATTTTTAGCCCTTAAAGCAATCGCCTTAGGTTCGTTATTGAGTTTTTCAATCAATGCCTCTGCCGCGACCAGCAATCCGCAAGTATTAATCGAAACCAACAAAGGGCCGATTTTGGTCGAACTTTATGCCGATAAAGCGCCAAAAACCGTTGAAAACTTTTTAACTTACGTTAATGAAAAATTCTACGACGGCACCATTTTCCACCGAGTTATCAAAAACTTTATGGTACAAGGCGGCGGTTTTGATAAATACCTGAACCGCAAACCAACCCATGCCGAAATCAAAAGCGAAGCCGACAACGGTCTGCGCAACCGCATTGGCACTCTGGCGATGGCACGTACGGATGATCCTCATTCGGCAAGTTCGCAGTTCTTCATCAACACCAACCAAAACGGTTTTCTTGACCACCGCGAAAAATCTTCTTCGCGTGCTTGGGGCTATACGGTGTTTGGTCGAGTGATTAAAGGCATGCGTGTGGTTAACGAAATCAGTCATGTACGTACCGGTTTTAAAGATGGTATGGGTGACGTACCGGCAGAAACGATTGAAATTATTAAAGCAAGACAAGTAAAGTAAAAACAAGGAATTAATTAGAATGTCTAAAGTTATTATCAGCACCACCATGGGTGATATTACAGTCCAACTAGACGATGAAAAAGCACCGGTTGGCGCAGAAAACTTTATCCACTATGTGATGGAAGGTTTTTATAAAGGCACGCTATTCCACCGCATCATTCCTAATTTCATGGTACAAGGCGGCGGTCTATTACCAGGTATGGAAGATAAAGACGGCGGCGATCCAATTGAAAACGAAGCTGATAACGGTCTGAAAAATGTTCGCGGCAGCTTAGCTTACGCAAGAACGATGGACCCGCATTCAGCGACTTCGCAATTCTTTATCAACTTAAAAGACAACAGCTTTTTAGACCATACCGGTAAAAACCCGCAAGGTTGGGGCTATGCCGTATTCGGACAAGTTGTCGAAGGGATGGACATTGTCGATGCGATGGCAGGCGTAGAAACCACTTCACGCCGTGGTCACCAAGATGTGCCGGTTGAAGACATTTTAATTACTAAAACAACACTTATCGAAGACTAATTCTGTTCCGCTGTTTTCAATAAAAAAACCGAGGCTTAAAAGCTTCGGTTTTTTATTTGTAGCACTCATAAACATCTTCCATTAAGATTGCATCGTACACATTATTAGACAAGCATTATGTCAACACTTGTTATTGCCGACATTCACCTACAACCGAACCAACCAAATCACCCTATCAACATTGCCTTTAAACGTTTTCTAAAAGAGAAAGCATTAAACGCTAAAACTCTGATCATTTTGGGCGACCTATTTGAAGTTTGGCTTGGTGACGATATCAGCCTAGCGTTATTTGAATCTGAAATCGCGGCCTTAAGGCAACTTAGCGAACAGAATGTAGAGATTTTGCTGCAATACGGTAATCGCGACTTCCTAATGCGTAAAAGCTTTTGTAAAGCCAGTGGCGCTAAACTTTTACCGGAAGAGTATGAAATTCAAGTCGCCGATCAGAACATTATTATGGTGCATGGCGATCAACTCTGTACCGCTGATCAGCAATATCAAAAGATGCGCCGTTGGTTTAGAAACTCTATTATTCAGTGGATTTTCCTGCACCTTCCCAAAAGCAAACGCCTAAGCATCGGCAATAAAATGCGTAATGAATCCAAACAAGCGGGATCGCATAAAAGCGGGCAATTAATGGACGTGACCAAAGAGGGAATCGCGGCACTTGTTCAACGCCACCCTTCCGCCAATATTTTAGTTCATGGTCACACCCACAAGCCAACGCATGAGCAGCTACAGGTCAATGGCAAAAACGTCCAACGCTATGTACTAAGCGATTGGCGACCGCAAACCAGTTATCTATCTATTAACGATAATCACATTCAAGTTTTGGATTTTGCATAAAAAAACCGCCTTTGAAGGCGGCTTTCTGTAACAGCGATTAACGTTCGATTAGAAGTTTTTACTTACTAGCACGTGCTGTTCACCTTCCGATTTAGCGATCACCGCCGCACCGACCGAATCACTAAACACATTGACAGTCGTTCGCATCATATCAAGAATTCGATCCACCACCAGTAATAGTCCAATCGCTTCCGCTGGCAGGCCAACTGCGACCAGAATAATCGAAATCGCCACCAAACTGGCCGAAGGAATTCCTGCCACGCCAATCGATGTAGTCAGCGCAATTAATACAATTAACAGCTGTGTACCTAAATCCAATGGCACTCCAAACAGCTGGGCAATAAAAATCGCCGCGACACATTCATACAATGCGGTACCGTCCATATTCACCGTCGCCCCCAATGGCAACACAAAACTGCTCACCCGGTTGGAAACACCTGCGCGATGCTCTAGCGCATTCATTGTCACTGGTAAGGTCGAGGAGGAGGAACTGGTCGAAAATGCCGTCAGTAGAGCCGGTAGCATCGCTTGGTAATGCAACCAAGGGTTCTGGATTCCGCCAATAAAACGCAGAATCAACGGCATAGCGATAGCAAAGTGAATTAACAAGGCTCCCGCAACCGTGACGAAGAACAACGCAAGGTTACCAAACTGATCAAAGCCGGTTTTGGCGACTGAAGCGGCAACTAAACCAAAAACCCCAATCGGCGCGAATTTCATAATCAACGTGGTCATCAACATCATTACATCAAACACACCTTGCCAAAAATTGCGCAGTGTGTCAGCGCCATCGCCTTTTATCTGGGTCATAAAAAAGCCGAACAGCAAACTAAAGAAAATCAAACCTAACATCTGCCCTTGAGCGGCCGCATCAACAATATTAGTAGGAATCATCCGTAGGAAAACTTCAACGACATCACCGGCAGATTTGCCTTCGACTGCTGCGGTAACACTTTCATTAGTTTCAATTGGCGGCGGCGGATTGTTACTGACTCCGGGCTCAATCAAATTGACCATCGTTAAACCGATAATAATGGCAATAAAACTGGTCATAACGTAATAACCAAGCGTTTTCATACCAAGGCGTCCGAAACCGCCATTTGAGCCAATATTGGCAATACCGGTAATAATCGCCGACATAACCAACGGCACCACGATCATTTTTAAGGCATTCAAGAAAAGCGTGCCGATAAAAGTGTAAACCGCTAACCAGTGAATACCAAAGATCGTGCCTTCAGTGCCACTCCAGCTTCCCATTATCGTAGCAAGAACCAAAGCAATTAATATCTGCCAAT
Source organism: Thiomicrorhabdus marina (assembly GCF_017571465.1). Lineage (GTDB taxonomy): Bacteria > Pseudomonadota > Gammaproteobacteria > Thiomicrospirales > Thiomicrospiraceae > Thiomicrorhabdus > Thiomicrorhabdus marina. The sequence goes on from NZ_JAGETV010000001.1 coordinate 70,127, forward strand.
GCAGCGCGAGTTTCATAATGAACTCCTTATTTTTATGAATTCAAAAAAAAAGCGCTTTGAAAAGCGCTCTCTTTTTTATAAATCTAGGATCACTTATTAGCTATCCGGACACTGCATCCAAGTGGTAAAAGGCCCCATGTTCTTAACATCGGCAAACCCCATGCTTGTAAGCATTTGCAAAGCCATCTGCGAACGCTGTCCTGAACGACAGAAAACAACAACTGGGCGTGATTTATCTAATTGCGCCGCTAGGCTATCAAGTTGTTGTAGTGGTAAGTTAATCGCTTCTTCGATTTTTGACGCCAAATACTCTTCAGGAGTACGAACATCGACCAATTGTGCGTTTTGGTTTTTTACAAGTTGCTTGGCTTCTTCACAAGAAATAAACATTTTCCTAGCTTCTCCAAAGTTTCATTATTTCAGTTTTTGCTAATAATACAGAAATAAACGCTAAACTCAATCTTAAGAGCTTAATTTTTCTAAATATTTTTTGTAATAACCCTCGTAAATAGAACGGGTTAACCAGTCACTTGCTCAAAATATTTTTCTCAAAATAGCGCATAAACTTACCGAGAAATTGGCACGAACACTTTTGAAAAACAGTGACTAGCACATAGAATTTTAGTAGGTATCATCCGTTTCACTAAATAAACAGTGCGTGTATAAACCAAATCGTTAGCGCTGCAAAGATCGCCGCCAAAACATCATCAGCCATAATCCCGAAACCACCTTCTAATTGATGATCAAGCCACTTAATCGGCCAAGGTTTAACAATATCGAAAACACGAAAACTGACAAAGGCCGCTAACCACCAAATCCAAGTCTGTTCCGGCAGCAAAATCAGAACAATCCAAATACCGACAAATTCATCCCAGACAATTCCCCCATGGTCATGCACACCAATCGCATCGGCTGATTTCTGACAAATCCAACTACCGGCAAATAAACCCGCCAATAAAACAACCCATGCCGCAGTTTCCGACCAAAGCAAAATCGGTAAAAACAAAATCAAACCGGCAATGGTTCCCCAAGTGCCCGGAGCAGGCGTAATTAAACCAGAACCTAAACCATAGCCAAGAAACTGAGCGGGATCTTTAGTAATTTGCGAAAACGGCGGCGCAGGAACTCGATTTTTTTCGGAATTTTTCACAAGCAGACTCAAAATAGTGGGTTGAAAATTTTCGGCATTACTATAGCAGACTATGCACCTAGTTTTGCTGACAAGAAATGGTTCAGACAACGTATTACAAGAAACAGAATGTGGCGCATTCGCCCTGCTGGCGGAACTAATACAGCCTCTGATTCGTAAAGTGCCAGCTTAATCTGTACGGGAGTATTTTCGTAGCCTACTTTCAATCCGTGTCAAAACCATGCTCAGGTTTATTGAAATTGTGAATAAATCAAAGAAGTATTTTTCCAGAGCTTTTTACATCACAGAAATATAGATATTGATAGCAGTTTCATTTTTGTAGTGTTCGAAATCGGTTTTATAAGCTCTTTTATACTCTGAATCATCGAGGCTGAAGTAATCCCATACTCTGCCCCAAGTCTCGATAACCGCTTGAATTCTTGCCTTATCATCAGCTGATTTCGCTTGGCTTTCAAAAACGAGATACTTCCCTTTCAAAATAGTTACTTTCTCAAGAGAATCATTTCGGCTCTCGGTTCCTGCGAGTACTTGAAACTCACCATTTGCATCAGATTGATAATCATAATAAACACCATAAACTCTCTCGCCGGCTTGATAATTAACCGGCACTTCACGGTCAAATTTTTGCCATGTTTTACCAATCTTTGCCGTTTCAGGATTCATCTCATTTGCATTCGTTGTCCTAACCGAAATTCCATAGATTTCTTTCTCATCAACATCAACAACATTCATAAAGCCTCCATTCTGCTCTTACTATAACGGGACGGGAAAATCTTCGTGGCTTCGCGCACGGAAAATTTTAATTTTTTAGGTGTGAAACACGACAGGTTGATTGCATTGTTAGACTGCCGCAGGCGGTCTGACAAGGGAATCTGCGGTCGGCTCTAACGTTTAAGTTAAGGGGCGCGCCGTTAGGCGCGTCCCTTTGAACTGATTGTTAGGCTTGGGAACCAGGACAATACAGCACAGTTAAATAAATGCTTTATAGTTTCATAGCAGTAAACAAGTGGCCATTGCCTACTAAAGTATAAAATATGCTGGCTTTGAGCCGTCCTTTAAAAAACCATTTGGCACTCTACAATACTCTCCCAAAAGTACTGGTAATCCGTTCAGAGCTATGCTGTGAGGTCGTACGCTTTTCACAAGGCCACCTTGCTTCCAGACGCCGCCTTAAATAGCTATATCCTGCCAGCTTACCTGGATAAATAGCACAGCGTTATTTCAAAAATTTAGCCAATAAAATCACCTCCTTTATTCTTCAAGCCTAACGCTGAGCGCACCGGTGACCTTTACAGAGCGAAGCGACGTAAAGGACATCCGTGTGACGCGTATTGTTAGCCATTGTAGCTTTGAATATGACTCTGAACCTCTAGATCAAGCTTTTCGAAAAAGGACTCCAGAACTTTGAGGAAGAAGTCAATGAATTCAGGGTGAATATTTACAAAGCCACCTTCAACCCCGAGCAAATACTCAGAACTTTGAACAAACTTATTAACCTTAGATTTTGGATCATCAGGTAGGCCACCACCATTATGCACTATCAAATTTCTAACTAGATTGACGCCTTTAATAATTGGCAGCTCATAGCCGAACTTCGATAAATCTATTTTGACCACCTTCGTCAAGTACAATAGTGCTCTTTCGACTCCATTGCCGTTCAAATCATTTAGCTTTAACTTGCTATCAATGCTTTCATAAAAAATTGAGCATAAGGTATTCAACTGGTGCTCTAAAAAATTGAAGATTGTTATGACTAGAGATTCCCTGTGTAATCCAGGATATTTACTTTGGCTTAAATGAAGCTCCCAAGAGTAATTATCTACAATGTCTTCATGATGCTTTTCTGGATATTTCTCAAGAAGTTTACCAACCTCTTCCTGCAACTTGCTATCTTTTTCCTTCCAAGAGGCTTCAACCTCATGATTGAATTACGCAAAGTCGATGAGCTCACTCTTGGCTAGGTGGCAGTGGATGCACAACCCATTCGCAAAAAAATCTACCACTTCAGCCTCTCTTTAGCTTCTAAGGTTGGTCTGGCTAACGCCGCATTCAGCGGCTCGTCCGCTGCAATGCTTTGTTAGCCGAGTTATTTCTGTACTCGAATTTTCTCAAATTCCGTATACCCATAAAAAACATCCCCCACTGTATGAGACATAATCCCCGCCTTTAGAATTGAATCCATATCAATCTCTGATAACCTTAACGGTCGAGTCGAATACATGGGATACTCCCAATTCCATAGTTCGTCGGTCTCTATACCATCTTCTCCCAATTTAAACATGTTAACCACTGCATAATGCGGCCCTAATACGGCGCCTCCATCAATAAAAAAAGAAAGAGTTTGGATTTGGGCATACCCTTTGACTGTGTGATTTCTAAAAATGTAATCACCACCATTTCTTAGTGTAGAAAAATTCTGTTCTTCACCATTGTGATTTAAGGTCCATGATTCCTCTGAAATTCCTAGTTGTTTCAATTCGATTAGAGGCTTCGGCTTTGGATCTTCTTCGCCTACCATCCCAAAGTAATTATATGGTCTCCTACCACCCATTTTGGGGATTTTTAAAGGTGAGTTTATTGCATTAGATATTAACGGTAGGGTGTTCAAATTCCACTTGCTGTCATCTTTTTTCGAAAGTATAAGCGGGCCTACAGAAGTTGAATCCGCCCAAATTGACTGTAATCTGATGTGTACTTCTGATATTCCATCGCCATCGAAATCAATGACTTCTATCTTATCTACTAAAAGAGAGTTGAAATATGGAGCCTCATAACTAGTTAAAGAAGCTAAGTTGAAAAACCCTGTGCGCCCTACTAGTTTGTCGAAGACGCTGGGGGGCATTCTTTCAAAAATAGATACCCACCGGTAAATATTTTCATTTATTTTTGTCGAGCCAGACAAAATTATGCTCTTATCTGCACCTGCTTCGAGTTCTGTTGAAGAGATCTTATCGATATTGTTTTCAGTTATCACATCCCCATATCTCCTCTTCATTTCATCTAGGGATATCTCAAGCAACTCATGCTTTACATCTTTCGGAGAAACCGGATTAGAGCTAAAGAAAAACAGTAAGATGGTTATAATTCCACCTAGCAGTAAAGAAAATACATAAGAGAATAGATTGTCTTTAATTTTTTGGGTGTGAAACACGTCAGGTTGATTGCCTTTGCAAATAGATAAAGTTTTCATCTGTTTTAATTTCATCAAAACCAGATTTTTTATAAAATCTGTAAGCATCTTTATTTACTTTGAAACAGTTGAGTTTTAAAAGGTTTCCAGAGGTTAAAGGTTGGAGCATATCTAGAATTTTAGTCCCAATGCCCTTTGACTGATATTCAGGTATTAAAATTAGCATCCTGATAAATAATGCATTTTCTTTTTGCTGGGTTTGCAAATATCCAGCTACGCATCCATTAACAAAAATAATTTCTGTCTTACTTTGCTTGAGACCTAAATTGAAATCGTTTTCTTGCCAGTTTTGATCCCAACCCCATATTTTTCTAATATGAGGTTTCATCGCATTTACATATGTTCTCCATATGTATGCTTTATCATTATTATCGTATTTCTGAAAATGAATTTTCATGATATATAACGACCAAAGTAAGTGTGCGGTGCGTAGCACCATTCGCTTGAGTGCATTGTTATAAATTAAAGCCATACTGAATGATCTGTAGACCTATTAGATAATATGGGACACCTAGAAATAGCCACAGCGCATAGTCTGCTCTCTTTAACGTTTTAAATGCTTGCTTTAATGGTGTAGGTTTAAATTCAGGATCAACAAAAGGTATTTTGAAGTCTGGAAAATATAACTTTGTTATTGATCCGCTTACATGGAACATTGCATAAAAAGTAGCTAATACTGAAAGTAGAATGATAATACTAATAAATAAGAGCTTATATGTAAGTGGTTCACTATTAAGTGAGGGCATAGCTAGTTTAAGCAAACCAGCGATAAAAACAAAATATGTGATAGCTTGAAAAAAATCTTTTAACAAATCTTTATTAGCAATGAACTTTTTCATAATATTCCTATTTATTTATAACGGGGTGCTGAGGTCTGGTTAAGAGAATTGCTATCTTGTTGATTTATTGTGATAGTAATAAAGATACGCTAGACCAACTGGCGCAATAAAAATAGCAAAAAACCAGCAAATCATTATTGTGAAAACTTTTACAAGAATGACTAGAAAAACATTAACGAAAAGCATATTTTCACCCATTACAAAATCAACAATACTTTCGTAAACAAACCTTGAGTATGGGTATAAAAAAGTACTCAGTACAACAAAAGGATAAAATGCCCATTCTGTAGGCCGAGTAGCATTCATTTCCATATATACAACAAATGCTGTTATGAACAGACCAAAAAATAAATTTCTAAAGTAGTACTGAGTTGTTAGACCGCCAAACGTTTTCTGAATAATTTCTTTCATTTGATTCCCATAGTTTTGATACTAATTTTAAATATAGATTTGTTTCTGAGACATTGCTCTAACAAACTTAGAAAAAGTCGTTACCGCGACTATTCTATATCAAAAATATCACATTTAATTGCATAAAACGCATTTACCAAGATCAATTCATAAAGCCTTTGTGTGTAAATACTTACTAGCCCACTTACCCTTTTTATAGAACGAGGTTTTAAAAACCAAAAAGGCGCTAGAGACTATTGCTCTAACGCCTTCTTATGCTTCACAGATTCCCACTTTCGTGGGAATGACGCGACAAATCTAGATGTATTACTTACCGCGTTTTTTCGCCGCTGTACGTAAACGTAGAGAGTTTAGTTTAATAAACCCTTCTGCGTCTTTATGGTTATATGCACCGCCGTCTTCTTCAAAGGTTGCGATTGCTTCGTCGAACAAGCTGTTTTCAGAAGTACGACCGACAACGACGACGTTACCTTTGTAAAGTTTAACTCGGACATTACCCGATACGTTTTCTTGTGATTTGTCGATCATCGCTTGCAACATTTCACGCTCTGGCGCAAACCAGAAACCGTTGTAAATCATCTCTGCATATTTCGGCATTAGCTCGTCTTTCAAGTGAGCCGCATTACGGTCTAGCGTTAGCGATTCCATAGCACGGTGCGCTTTTAGCATAATGGTTCCCGCCGGCGTTTCGTAACAACCGCGCGCCTTCATACCAACAAAGCGGTTTTCAACGATGTCATCGCGACCAATACCATTTTCGCCACCGACTTTGTTCAGGAATTCCATTACTGTCGCTGGAGACATAGCATCACCGTTGATTGCCACGATATCGCCTTTCTCGAAAGTGATGTCTAGGTAAGTTGGTGCATCTGGAGCTGCTTCTGGCGCAACTGTCCATAGCCACATATCTTCTTCCGGCTCGTTAGCAGGATCTTCGATAATGCCACCTTCATAGGAGATGTGCAGTAGGTTTGCATCCATTGAGTAAGGTGATTTCTTACCTTTTTTCTTCTCGATAGAAATATTGTGCTCTTCGGCATACGCCATCAGTTTTTCACGAGACATTAGATCCCACTCACGCCAAGGCGCGATGACTTTAACGTCCGGCATTAGCGCGTAAGCGTTCATTTCAAAACGAACTTGGTCATTCCCTTTACCGGTCGCACCGTGAGAGATAGCATCTGCGCCAGTCTCTTGCGCGATTTCTACCAAACGCTTAGAAATAAGTGGGCGAGCAATCGATGTTCCTAGACGGTATTCACCTTCATAGATGGCGTTAGCACGCATCATCGGGAATACAAAGTCACGCGCAAATTCTTCACGTAGGTCTTCAATGTAGATTTCTTTGATCCCCATTGCCTGTGCTTTAGCACGTGCCGGCTCAATCTCTTCACCTTGCCCGATATCGGCAGTGAAAGTCACCACTTCGCAGTTATATTCTTCTTGTAACCACTTAGCGATAATTGAAGTATCAAGACCACCTGAATAGGCAAGAACGACTTTTTTTACGTCAGACATTTGTGTCCCCTTGGTAAAACTTTAAGAAATATTTAAATTGCGCGCGATTATACATTAAAATTCAAAACCTAGCTTGCGCTTCAGCAAATTTCTTTAGAGAGAAAGAGTAATAAGGTATGACCAAAATCATAGACTTTTTTAAAGTCACACCACAGTATTTAATTCCAAAGCATTTGCTGTCCGAAATGATGCATCGTTTTATGCATATCGAAGTTAAATGGATTAAGAACAGCACCATTAAATTACTGACCCGCCTCTATGGAATCAACCTGTCTGAAGCGGCGAGCGATGATCTAGATGATTACCCGCACTTCAATGCTTTTTTCACTCGCGCTTTAAAAGAAGATGTCCGTCCTTTGGATGACAACCCGAATGCATGGTGTTCGCCGGTTGACGGCTTAATCAGTCAATCGCAGTCGATTGAAGGCAATAAGCTGATTCAAGCGAAATGCCATATGTACACCACCGAAGCCTTAGTCGGCGGCGACATTGAATATGCTAAGAAGTTTCAGAACGGTGACTCGGCGGTGATTTATCTATCGCCAAAAGATTATCACCGTATCCATATGCCGACCGATGCCAAGTTATTGTCCATGACTTATGTTCCAGGAGACCTGTTTGCCGTTAACCCTGCAACGGTGCGCAATGTTGAAGGTTTATTCGCACGAAATGAACGCCTAGTGCTTCGCTTTGAAAACCAACACGGCCCTTTCTGCCTGATTATGGTTGGTGCGATCTTTGTGGGATCGATGGAAACCGTATTTGCCGGTAAAATTACACCGGAATATGAACCGACTATTCGTCATTGGGATTATAGTGATCAAGACTTACACTTTGCCAAAGGCGAAGAAATCGGCCGTTTTAATATGGGGTCAACCGTGGTTTTATTGACGCCACAGCAACAAATGCCAAGTTTAGGAAAAATCCAGGCCAACACCCCTATTCAAATGGGTCAACATCTGGCAGACTATCCAGATAATAATAAATCCGCCGAAACAGACTGAGGAAAGACAATGAAGTTGATTACTGCGATTATTAAACCCTTCAAACTGGACGACGTTCGTGATGCCTTGCATAACATCGATATTCACGGCATGACAGTAACCGAAGTGAAAGGCTACGGCCGTCAAAAAGGTCATACCGAAATGTATCGCGGTGCAGAATACGTTGTCGATTTCCTACCAAAACTGAAACTGGAAATCGCTGTTAGCGAAAGCATTGTAGAATCAGCAGTTGAAGCGATTATCGATGCCGCACAAACCGGTAAAATTGGTGACGGTAAAATCTTCGTTACCAATATCGAACAGACGGTTCGTATCCGTACCGGCGAAACTGGCGAAGAAGCGCTTTAATCGCTCTCCTCAATGCCTAACGAAACAGCCCTTGAATGGGCTGTTTTTGTTTGCGCCTCTTTGACATGCTTTTCGATTACCTCACTCTTTTTATTCTCGCCCTTCTCTCCGCGACCTTACTACCTGGCGGTTCGGAAGTTTATCTGCTTACCCTTTCACAAAAACCAGAATACGCCCTTTCGATTCTTTGGTTAATTGCTACGCTTGGCAACACGCTCGGTTCAGCGATCAACTATATTCTCGGACGCTATTTACTGCACTGGAAGAATAAAAAATGGTTTCCAGTCACACAAAAACAACTGGATAAGAGCCAACATTGGTTCAACCGATATGGCTATTGGTCAATGTTATTAGCCTGGGCACCGTTAATTGGCGACGCACTAACCTTAATTGCCGGCATGATGCGCATGCATTTTGGGCTATTTATATTACTGGTTCTGATCGGTAAAGGCGTACGTTACGCAATCATTTTAGGGCTGTTACAGTTAATCTAACTCACCATTGCCTTGAAAATAACTCACGCCAACTTGATGAATCTGACAACGATTTCGGCTGATCTCACCATAAGGAGCTAATAGCCATTGCCATGATTCTTGGGCTTCTGGTGGCTCGACTTCCCACCAAGGATTGTAGCCATCGATATAGTGATTGTGGCGGTCAAACTCTTCGATATTCCGGTCGGCAATCAGGCAAACCGGGCATTCAAAGCGACGCAGATAAGCCAAATGCTGTTGAATCAAGGTTTGCGAAATCTCTTGCGCTTGCTGCAAAGTGAAACCGAAATGCTTTATTAAATATTTAGCAGGCAATAACGGTAGCTGTGTAATCAGGTTTAGCGACACCACTAACCCGATATCTTCTGTCAAATAACCTTGTGGCGGTGTTAATTGCTGAGCTGATTCCAGCTCCCCTTGATAAATCGTCTGAAGATTTTCGGTAACATCCTGCTCAACTAACTCAATATTAGCAAAACGCTTAAGCTGTCGGCGCGCCTCTTGGCTAAAAAGCAAATCCACCAGAACCACTTGCTGGAATTTTTGGGAAAGGTATTCGAGCGGAATATCGTGCAAATGACCCGCGCCCAAGATTAGGGCTGTTTTTTGCTGTGTTTTGTTTTGCTCTTCAGCTAACTGAATTGCCTGAAGAATACTGTGTTGACAGTGCTGATAATGCTCATGCCAAGCAGTTTGACAACGTTTGGCACGAGCGCGCATAGCGATGGACTCATGCAAAAATCCCATTGGCTTGACATAAGGCAAGCTAACCGGCGTTCGCCAAACTTGCCAATATTCCCATAACATTGCGTGCTTAGTCGTCTAAACCTAAAGACTGCGTCTTACGGGTTAGCGTATTACGTCCCCACCCCAATAAAGCCGCAGCTTTCTGGCGATGGCCATTACTGTGTTTTAGGGCTTCTTCAATCAGAACCGTTTCAAATTTCGGTTCTGCCGAAGTGTGTAAACCTTCCTTACCGGATGCCAAGAAGTTTTGCGCCCAACGACGTAGCGGGCCTTCCCAGTTATCATTACTTAAATCACCGCCGGAGTCTTCAGACGGCATCTGCAATTCCAATGGCAAATCTTCGATATACACGGTTTTATCCGGAGCCATAATCGTCAACCAAGTACAAAGGCTGCGTAGCTGGCGAACGTTACCCGGCCATGGAAGATTTGATAGGAATTTCTCGACATCTTTGCTGAGAATTTTTTCTTCTAAACCCAGTGCCTTCGCTTCCAAATCCAGATAAAAGCGCGCCAATAACGGAATATCTTCGCGACGCTCACGCAACGCCGGAACCTTAATACGAATAATATTCAGTCGGTATAACAAATCCTCACGGAACTTGCCTTCACGTACCAAACGCTCCATATTTTGGTGCGTCGCCGCAACGATACGTACATTGGTATTAATCGCATTACGACCACCAACACGGTAGAAACTGCCGTCATTCAAAACACGAAGCAAACGGGTCTGCAAATCGACCGGCATATCCCCGATCTCATCCAAGAATAGTGTTCCGCCGTCAGCTTGTTCAAAACGCCCAACGCGTTGCGAATGCGCACCGGTAAAAGAGCCTTTCTCGTGACCAAAAAGTTCCGACTCCAATAATTCACGAGGAATCGCCGCCGTGTTCAACGCCACAAACGGCCCTTCAGAACGCGGACTTAACTCATGCAATGCACGTGCCACCAGCTCTTTACCGGTACCGGTTTCACCATTAATCAACACCGTAACATCCAGTTTCGAGACGCGACCAAGTACACGAAAGACTTCCTGCATTGCCGGAGCGCCGCCGATAATATTCAACGGTTGCTTGCTACTCTTTTTCGGATGATGTTTACGTGATTGACCACCGGATAAGTGGCGTTTTACCCCACGCTCAATCAAAGAGATCGCTTCATCAATATCAAACGGTTTCGGCAAATACTCGAAGGCTTCACTCTGGAAAGATTTAACGGCGGTATCCAAGTCAGCATGCGCAGTCATAATAATGACCGGAATTTGCTTGTCATGTTCATGAATCGCTTCCATGAACGTCAAGCCATCCATATCCGGCATTCGCACATCAGACAAGACTGCTGCCGGCGGAAACGCTTCAATATTCTTTAACGCCATCAACGGCGAGTCAAAGACTTTAACGATATACGGTTTTTCTTCTAATGCCGCCTCAAGCACCCAGCGAATTGACGCATCATCATCAACCACCCAAACAATTGGGGCGTCTTCCATGTCGTTAACGTTTTTGTTTTCCTCACGCATTGCTTAGCGTTCCTTTTGCTTAAGTGGTAGATATACATTAAAAGTGGTTTTACCCGGTTCGCTTTCGGCGACAATCAAGCCATCATGTTGGCGCAAAACATTCTGTGCAACCGGCAACCCGAGTCCGCTACCTTCCTTCTTAGAACTAACCATCGGATAGAAAATCGAATCGAAAACTTCTGGCGGAATACCCTCGCCTTCATCAGTAATACTAATTAATGCCACTAACGGATAGGTCTGTGTACCGAGTGTAAATTTATGTTCAACACGCGTTTTGATAGTGAGCATACCGCCAAACTGTTCCATCGCTTGAATGGCATTTTTAATTAAGTTCAGAATGGCTTGCACCATCGCTTCAAAATCAATCATCACTTCCGGAATAGACGGGTCGTAATCCAGCTTCACATAGACATTATTCGGTTTTTCACCTTCAACAATCTGCAATACATAACGAATTAATTCATGCACATTGTGTAATTCTTTTTCACTTGATTGTTTAGGGCCTAACATGCGATCAACCAAGTTTTTCAAGCGCTGGACTTCTTTAGAGATAATCTCTAGAAAATCATTTGCTTTGTCTTCCGGCTTATAACGACGCTGTAACAGTTGCGTCGCGCCAAGAATACCTGCTAACGGATTTTTCACCTCATGAGCCAAGGTTCGCACCAGCAAATTACCCGCTTCGTATTGATGCCAGCGCTCGTCTTCTTCCACAATTCGGTGATGCCTTTCGGTATTAAACAATTCAAACAACCACCCTTTTTCGGTACCCAAGTCATAAGGTGAAATAGTGCAACTGACACGAACTTTAAACAGATCTTTCTGTTCAATCACATATTCGTGAATAGTGACCTTCTTTTCTTTGGCTTGGTCTAAAGACTCAATTAAGTCCGGCATCATTTTTTCCCAATGCATGCCCATAACACGTGAAGGACTGGTCTGAAAAATCTCACCTGCCGCCACGTTCATAAAAGTAATTTTCTGTTCGTGGTTGACCCAAAGTACTGCGGTTGTCAGGCCTTCTAAGACTTCCCGAAAGAAGCCGGACGTTTCCAGAGGTAATTTTTGCAGGGTTTGTTTGCTCATTAAAAATCTCTATTAATTGAGTAGTGACTAATCATGTCAGCTGTTACGAAACTCAAATCTTAGTGCCCTAATCAAATAATGTTCCAACTTGGGGTTTTTCGCACCAAAACAGCAAAATTTATTATTCGATTTACTTTACGAAAACAAACAAAAGAGAGAAATTTCAGTCATTCTCAATGGTTTAACTCAATGGTAAATTGTGTTTAAAAATAGCAAAAAGAGTCTTTATTCAAACCACGGCCACAGATAGTCAGAACGCACAAATGGGTTTAGCCAAGGCTTGAAATTATTTTAAAAATAACGAATTGTTTTCAGCTATCGCTAGATGCCTAAAACAACGAATCGGAATCAACGCATAAAAAATAAAATAAATTAATTATCAATAACTTAAGGTAAGAAATTAAATCAGTTTGGCTGAGACATCATCTCTCTAACTACCTCAGGGTCGGGAAACGCGAAGACGTAAATCACCAAAAAAATGGCATAAAAAACAAAACGACCGACACCTTGAAATTGAATTTTAGGATGACTCAAAACCGCGATTGCCAAACCGGAAACCACGCCACCCCAAGCTCCCAAAGTTGCCGCGAGCATCGACAACAAAGCACCAAATGCCATGACATAATAGTGCCAAGTGAACTTTGCTTTTGCTTGATTCATTGTTAATATCCTTGCTAATAATTTAGGTTGTTTTGCTGCGCCTATTCTAAAACAAAGCTCGCCCAAATAACGAAATTTTTACAGTTTTAGTGCAACCATGCACCAAATTAACACCATAGAATTTTCATCAAATCATAGGAATCTATATGAAAAATCCCATTATTGTTGTCGGCCTAGGAGAACTCGGCAGCGTTTTTGCACGTGGTTTTTTACGTCTTGGCTATCCGGTTCAAGGTGCCATGCGCGGTCAAGATTTACAGGCCTTAGCGAAAGATATACCAAATCCGGAAGCGGTGTTAATCGCAGTCGGTGAAGCCGATATTAGTTCGGTGCTACAAGATATTCCTAATGCATGGCAAGATCGCTTAATTTTGTTACAAAACGAACTACTTCCTAGAGATTGGCAAGCCGCCAGTTTACCGACGCCAACGGTAATTTCTGTTTGGTTCGAAAAGAAAAAAGGCATGGATTCCAAAGTAGTCATCCCATCTCCTATCTTCGGGACTAAAGCCAAGCTGGTTTTTGATGCTCTTGCAAAAGTTGACCTACCTTCCTACATTGTCGACAGCGAAGAAGAGTTGCTGTACGAATTGGTTCGTAAAAACCTCTACATTCTAACCACCAATATCGCCGGACTGGAAGTTGGCGGCAATGTACAACAACTACAGCAAGAACACGCTGAAGTGATGAACGCAGTTGCCCATGATATCTTGGAAATTCAAGCCTATCTGACCGGTCAAACACATGCGATCGACAATTTAATCAAGGGTATGTTAGAAGCCTTTGCCGGTGATCCGGAACACGGCTGCATGGGACGTTCCGCACCAGCACGCTTAAAACGCGCACTGACTTTTGCCGACCAAGCAAATCTTGAAGTTGCCAAGCTAAGAGAAATCGCTAAGCAAGCTCAATAATCTACGCTATCCGGTATGCACTTCACATGCCGGGTAGATTACGACTGATTCACTTACCATTGCACCATTGAGAAAGGTCGTTTTATGATTCATGAAATTCAACATCCTGTTACCGAAAGCCGCCAGTGGTTTTATAGCAATGAAGCGCGATGAAACAACCCATGTGGCGAAATTGTGCAGAAGAAGTCCCCATTTGGCTTTAGCAAGGGATTTGACAAGCATAGCCATCGCTCTGGTTGAGCGCGCTAGCTACGAAGTGACTTTTTAAAACATCGCCAAAAAGACAACGCTGTTCACGAAGTGAATTGGTCAATTAAAGTAGGAGATTGCCACGGTCTATAAAAAGGAATGAGCCTCGCTACGACGGTCATTGTGAACGGAGTGAACAATCCTTATGTCTTAAGCAATAAAAAACCCCGTTAAGAACAAGCCTTAACGGGGTTTAAAAATATGGTGGGTCGTGAGCGATTCGAACGCTCGACCAATTGATTAAAAGTCAACTGCTCTACCGGCTGAGCTAACGACCCATATTGTAAAGGGTAACCAGTTCCTAATGATTAAAGAAGTGGTTTATTCCGTGGTGGGTCGTGAGCGATTCGAACGCTCGACCAATTGATTAAAAGTCAACTGCTCTACCAACTGAGCTAACGACCCTTTCGGAATGCGGCGTATTATACAAGTATGAACATTGAGCGCAAGCCTTTTGATAGTTTTTTTATAAGTTTTTTTCGTTTTTTTTAAAGCACTATTTTCAGGGAAACGCTGAGTTTTGTAATAGCGCTTTAAAAACAAAAACTTAGCAAAATACAGCGCTTAAGCTTTCATTTCCAGCCGTTACTGATAAAGTGTCGGATCGCTAACACCTGCCTGACGGAAACCTTCTTTACGCAGACGACAAGAATCGCAAACTCCGCAAGCTTTACCTTGATCATCCGCTTGGTAACAAGAAACCGTTAAAGCGTAATCAACGCCCAATGCATCACCGGCTTGAATAATCTGCGCTTTGCTTAGATCTATCAACGGAGTCTGCACCTTTAACTTATGTCCTTCTACGCCGGCTTTAGTCGCAAGATTAGCCATCACTTCATAAGCGTTAATAAACTCTGGGCGACAATCAGGGTAACCGGAATAATCGACCGCATTGACGCCGATAAAAATATCATCTGCCTCAACGACTTCCGCTAAAGCCAACGCATAGGATAAAAACACCGTGTTACGAGCCGGTACATAAGTGATTGGAATCTCACCCTCGACCACACCTTCCGTTGGTACCTCCATAGAATCGTCGGTAAGCGCTGAACCGCCAATCTTACGCATGTCGACATCCATGACTCTATGGGTCGCAGCGCCCATCTGCTTAGCCAGATTTTCCGCCGCTTTTAATTCCGCACGATGGCGCTGTCCATAATCAAAGCTCATGGTATGACATTCATAGCCTTCGTCATTAGCAATCGCTAAGACCGTGGCCGAATCCAAGCCACCAGAGAGCAAGATAACCGCCTTCTTTTTCTTATTCATTTTCTAATCTCTTATTGTTGACCGCAAGGTCGTAAATTCAGCGCTATTATAACCAGAGCGATGGCAATAATAAAAAACCCGCCAAAGCAGAAGCTTATGGCGGGTTATCGACAACTTAAGATTTAGGTTAAATTACATTTTTTCCAAAATCTTAGTCGCATTGGATGCTGCACGACTGTCAGGAAAATCTTCAACAACGCGTTGATAAACCTTTTTTGCATCGTCGTTACGTTTCAACTTCGTCAAGCAATCACCGGCACGCAACATCGCATCACTGGCTTTACTCGATTCAGGAAACAGTTGCACAAGCTTACTGTAGACCTCAAGCGCCTGCTCATATTTATTATCGATAAACATCCCTTCAGCACGCCAATAGTAGGCATTCGGCAATAAATCTGACTGCGGATATTTTTCAATAAATTCGCCGAAAGAACTAACCGAAGCGGCGTAATCCGTATTACGCATCAAGCCAAACGCAGCTTGATAAGCCTTCTGTTCTTCAGCCGTTGCCGGACGAAGCTCTGAACGCGCCGGAGTCACAATTGGAGTGGCTGTAGCCGGTTCAGCTTGTGCTGCAACTGTCGGCTGCTCCGGCGTTTCCTCCACTTTAGGGCTGGTCGATGCAGGATTAGCCGCCACTGTTGAACCGCCTTGAGCCTGTAACTTACGAAGATCATCTTGCAGAACGATTAAACGCGCAGCTTGAACTTCCTGTTTATCAACAGCCTGTTTAAGCTGAGCTTGAAGATTAACCACCATCTGTTGCAGTTGTGTTACTTGATCGCCGGATTGCGGATTCTGAACATTACCTGCCGGTACTGTTGCCGGTTCTGGCATCAAAGAGATATCGCGCTTTAGGCGGTCAACTTGGTCTTGCAGATTTTGAATTTCGCGCTCTTGGTCATTCAATTTACGGGTCATATCCAGTAAAACCGGATTATTACTCATGCGCTCCAAACGGTCGATACGCTGCTCAAGGGTTTGCGCCTGGACTTGATTGCTAAATATAGCCATTGCGACAGCGCCGGTTATTAAGGATTTTTTAACTAGAGCGTCAATTGCCAACATTCTATTGCCTTTCATCTCTTTGAAAATCTACTTAAGAATAATTTCTACACGACGGTTTTTTGCATAAACCGATTCATTAGAGCCGAATACCGCAGGCTCTTCTTCACCCATACTGCTGACACCTAAGCGCTTTGGATCAATCCCCAATACAACTAAAGCATCAAAAACCGCTTTGGCACGTTTTTCTCCTAGTGCCAAGTTATATTCAGGTGAACCGCGTTCATCGGTATGCCCATAAAGAGCCGCAATGCGTCGAGGGTCTTGCGCCAGAACATCTGCATAATAACGCAGTACTTCCATCCCTTTTTCATCGACCGAATATTGGTCATAGCCAAAATACACTACATTTTCATGCAGTGCATTAAGCAACTTATACTCAGGTAAACGTGGGTCAAGCGGATCACTGTCACCAATATTCTGCATACCGTCTAACGGATCGATAGTGGTTAATAATTGCCCATCCGGACCGTAAACTTCGACCGGGGTCATCGTCGCCCCACCGTCTAAATCTTGTTGCTGAATTTGGTAACGCCCATCCAGACCGGGAGCGGTATCTTGCATTGAGTCGCCATCAAGAATCGCATCCATTTCTTTTTGCGGCGGTGTACTACAAGCAGCAAGTGAAGCAGCCAGAACTGCTACCGCTAGTTTTGATAAGGTTTTCATCTCTACTCCTTAGAACTTAAATCCATAATGAATTTAAGATTTCATTCGATAAGCATTGTAACTTAGCTTCGACTGTATGCAATCAAAGTCATTATTCCGCTGAATAAGGTCCCCAAGCCGGTTCACGCACTTCGGCATTCTTAACCTGAAGGGTTTGCGAGAAACGTCCATCTGTGGTTGTTACCGCTAATTGTCCGCGCCCACCTTTATTCATCGCGTACAGAATAAGTTCACTGTTTGGCGAGAAGCTCGGTGACTCATCGAGGAAGGTATCGGTAATCACTTCAAAGCGTTTAGTCTGGTTATCCACTAAACCGATGTGATAACCCTTGCTACCGTGTACGACCGCAACATAACGACCATCCGGAGACATCTGTGGATCAGAGTTATACTTACCTTCAAAGGTGATACGAACTTCATCACGGGTATCAAAGAAATACTGGAAAATTTGCGGCTGCCCGCGACGATCCGAGTTATAGAGAATAGACTGACCATCCGGTGCCCAAGTCGCTTCAGTTTCAATCGCACGGTCGCGTGTAATTTGCTGAAGACGGTTGGTATTTAAATCCAAAATATAGATATCAGCATTACCACCTTTAGAAAGCGTCACCGCCAGTTTTTGGCCGTCCGGAGACCATGCCGGTGCACCGTTAATTCCTTTATAACCGGCAACCATCTTGCGGTACTTTCCATCCAGACTTTGCACATAAACTTTAGAGCGCCCGTCTTCAAATGATACATAAGCCAGTTTTTTACCATCCGGAGACCAACTTGGCGACATAATCGGCTTGGTCGATTTCAATAATGGTTGTGCGTTATAACCGTCGGCATCGGCAACTTCCAAAGTATAGAAACGTTGTTTAGAGCCCTTAACCATCGTCACATAAGCGATTTGCGTATTGAATGCACCGCGTTTACCAGTCAACTCTTGATAAACGGCATCACTGATTTGGTGAGCTACTTGACGCAACCCTTTGGCCGGAACATTACTCCAACGTTTCCCCATCATCTGCTCTTTACGCAGTACATTAATCAAACGCATATCAACTTGATAAAGGCCGTTCGCCATTTGCGAGACTTTACCGATCACCATATTATCAATCATTAAGGTACGCCATTGATTGTAATCGATTTGATTCAACTCACTTGGCAACGACGGCATCTGATTACTCGCTAGAGGCTTGAACTGGCCACTACGCTTTAAGTCGGCAGCAACCACATTGGAAACATTCGCTAAACCAGAGTTTTCATTTGCAAACGGAACTACAGCAATCGGCAATGCATTATCAAACCCTTCATTAATTTCAATCGTTAAAGCCGCTTTTGCAGACAAACTAAATAAGCTCAAAAACAGACTTAAACTCAAAATCCATAGCTTTGTATAACGCATTGGGATGTCCTATTTTTATGGTTTAAAGGTAAACAAGATTTCTTTATCAAATACTTCCGGAACCGGTGCTAAAGGAAGTGGCGCAGCACGATAAACCGCATCAATAGCCGCATTCTGGAACTGTCTATCGGCAAACGAATTACAGTTGGTCACATTCGCACCAACAATGGTGCCGTCTCGACGTTGCACAATGCGCAAATCACACTGCGCTTGCGGCGATACGCGAGCTGGCGTACGCCAGTTATTTTTAACCTTTGCCGCAATTGAGGTCACATAACGCTGTTGCAGAGTGCGTAGCTGTTTTTGGTTTTCCGCATTAATCCGCGCTTGCTCTTCCGCCTTCAACTGTCGTTGTAGTTCGGCTTCCCGCGCTAAGCGCTCTTGTTCCATTCGTCGCTGTAATTCCGCCTCGGCACGTTTACGCTCTTGCTCAGCTTTACGTTCTGCTTCAAGGCGTTTTTTCTCAGCTTCTTTAGCCTTGCGCTCTGCTTCTAAACGTTTTTTCTCGGCTTCGGCTTTCTTACGTGCAATCTCTTCTTCCGCTTTGCGTTTTTCTTCAGCCGCCTTAGCCGCCGCTTCTTTCGCCTTACGTTCTTCTATGCGTTTTTTCTCAGCTTCTTCCTGACGCTTTTTCTCTTCGGCAGCTTTGCGTTTCGCTTCAGCCGCTTTACGCTCCTCTTCCTCACGCTGTCTTTTTGCTTCCAATTGGCGCTTGGTTTCTTCTTCAGCTTTACGCTTTGCCTCTAATTCTTTTTTACGCTCAATTTCTGCCTTTTTACGCGCTTCTTCCGCCTTGCGTTCCTCTTCTTGACGCTGCTTTTTCGCCTCTTCTTGACGTTTTTTCTCTTCTTCGGCCAGACGTTTTTCCTCTGCCGCTTTTTGCTTAGCTTCTTGTAAACGCTGCTCTTCTAATTCACGTTCTTGCTGTAAACGCTTACTTTCATCTAAACGCTGCTGTTGGCGTTCTTGTAAAAGTTGCATCTGTTGCTGTATCAATGTCGCATCAACCGCTGTCGTCTGCATAGGCTCTACCACATTCGGCTCGATCACATCGATTTTAGTTGGCTGATTATTGCCATTGATTTCAATCGGTGTCTTATCGGCAAACATATCCCAGTTAAATGCCAATAAACCAACCAATACTAAATGCAATGCCAGTGCCAGAGAAAAAGCTTTTGGATGCGTTTTTATGAAGTCCAACATTAATTACTGCTCCTGCACTTCAGGCTGAGTAATTAAAGAAACATTGGCAACGCCGTTACTTTTCAGCAAAGTGAAGATTTTAATAACCTTACCATAGGGAGCCGCGCGGTCACCTTGAATATAAAACTGCTGAGTTTGATTCAACTGCGACTGCGCAATCACTTGCGCGACCAGTGTCTGTACTTCTCGGTCGCTAATAACCACTTCCGGCTGTACCGAAGTTTTATAAAGACCGTCTGACGTAATGGTGATGACAAATGGCGGAGCCGCTTCAAGTTGTTCGACCGTCTGCTCATTCACTTGCGGAGTTTGCGGTAATTCAACACTGACGGCCTGTTGCACAATTGGCGCAGTAACCATGAAGATAATCAACAAGACCAAAGTGACATCAATATACGGCACAACATTAATTTCGGCCATTAAACGACGTTTTTGGCGGTTGCTACGAAAACCTTGATTAAACATGAGTCGTTCTCCTAAAAAGTTAAATCAACGGCTGTTAAGCAACCGGAGCTTGCACTTCCGGCGCAGACTCTTCAGTTTTCGATTTTGACTGTTGTTTCGACTCGATGACATGTGCCTGACGTTGCAGAATACTCATAAAACCTTCGGCAAAGTTTTCATATTCAGCAAGCAGTCGGTCAATTTTATTCGACAAACGGTTATAGGCGATAACGGCTGGAATGGCTGCAAACAGACCAATTGCTGTCGCAATCAACGCTTCAGAAATACCTGGTGCTACGGTTGCGAGTGTCGCATTCTGAACATCACCCAGTGATTGGAAAGCATGCATTACCCCCCAAACCGTTCCAAACAACCCAATATAAGGCGCTGAAGAACCAACCGTAGCCAGTAATGATAAACGCTGCTCAAGAACGTCCGCTTGGCGGCTAAAAGCGATTTTCATAGCTCGTTGCGAACCGGACAGTAAATCTGCCGAGGTAGTTACACCTTGTTTTTGCAAACGCATGAATTCTTTAAAACCATCCGCAAAAATCAGCGCCATACCTTCCGAGGTATCGCGAGTTGCTTCAACTTTGTAATACAGATTCGTTAAATCTTGTGCTTCCCAAAAATCGTTTTCAAAGGCGTAGGCAATCCGTTTCGACTTTTTAACCTGATAAGATTTAGCGATAGCGACCGTCCAAGCTGCAATCGACATGATTGCCAAAATCAACATCACTGCCTGTACTACCGGGCTAGCCAGTAATATGAGTTCAAATAAATCGCTATCCATTATCGTTAGTCCTACTCTTTAAAGCTCAAGAAATAATTTATATTTAATTACAAAACCTACACGATTCACCTAGAGTTCGCACATAAACTGTGCCTAACCCATTAAGGGTAAATAATGTTTATGAAAATCTAGCAAAGCACTTTACTCATTCGCTTCCGGTTTTTCAACACCCAAATGTTGGTAACCTTTATTGGTCGCAATTCGCCCACGAGAAGTACGTATCACGAAACCTTGCTGCACCAAAAACGGTTCAATCACATCTTCAATCGTTCCACGCTCTTCACCGAGCGCAGCGGAAATACTATCAATTCCAACCGGGCCACCGTCAAATTTATTAACCAGTGCATCCAAAAAACGTAAATCCATCTTATCGAGACCGAGCTGATCAACTTCCAACAAATTCAAAGCAAAATCAGCAATTTGCTGAGTGATGATACCATCGCCTTTCACTTGTGCATAATCACGAACCCGTCTCAACAAACGATTGGCAATACGAGGCGTACCACGCGAACGACGTGCAACTTCCAAAGCACCTTCTAACTCTGAATCCATGCCCAAAATACTCGCCGAGCGCTGTACAATTTGACAGAGTTCATCATGCGAATAGAATTCCAAACGCTGCACTAATCCGAAACGGTCACGTAATGGCGATGTTAGCAATCCGGCACGGGTAGTGGCACCCACCAAGGTAAACGGCGGTAAATCAATCTTCACACTTTGCGCTGCCGGCCCTTCGCCAATCACAATATCAATTTGGAAATCTTCCATTGCCGGATAGAGAACTTCTTCAACCACTGGGCTGAGGCGGTGAATCTCATCAACAAACAACACATCATGCGGTTCAAGGCGAGTCAAAATAGCCGCCAAATCACCGGGTTTTTCAATTACCGGCCCAGACGTCTGGCGCAGTGTCACGCCCATTTCTTGGGCAATAATATTTGATAATGTGGTTTTCCCTAAACCCGGCGGGCCATACAACAACACATGATCTAAAGGCTCGCCACGCATTTTGGCGGCCTGCATCGATAGACTTAGCTGCTCACGCACCGCAGTTTGTCCAATGTAATCGAACATCTGTTGCGGACGCACCGATGGCACGTTGTAAATATCATCATCGGTTTGCTGAGCGCCAACAATACGATCCGTTTCAATCATGCTAATTTAACTCCTTGAAGAGCTGCTTTGATGACCTCTTCTAAAGCCATGCCTTCCTGATACGCCTGCTTGACCATTTTCTCAGCCTGGGCTGATTTATAACCCAACGCCAATAATGCCTCAACTGCCTTGGAGGAAACCATGACATCATTTTGAAGTTTATTGGAAAGTGCATCAGAAGTCGTGCCTAAATCCCCGGAATGCTGCAAAGAAAACTCTGTCGAACCGTAATCCAATAGACCTGCTTCGATGAGTGGCTTTAGACGATCACGAATTTCAATTTGTAGACGCTCCGCCGTTTTTTTACCTACGCCTGGAATACGAGTCAAAGCAGTAACGTCACTCTGCTCAATCGATTGGCAAAACTCATTAACTGACATAGACGACAATACCGCTAAAGCCATTTTGGCACCAATGCCATTTACCTTAATTAAGGTTTTAAATAAAGTTCGTTCCGCTTCGGTGGCAAAACCGAACAGCTGCATAATGTCTTCGCGTACATGCAAATGCGTCAACAGTAAAACTTCAGCCTCCGCTTCTTGGCTCAGCTGATAGAAGGTTGACATCGGTGCTTCCACTTCATAGCCGACACCACGTACATCTAACCATAACAACGGCGGCTGCTTTTTAACCAAGATTCCTTTTAAAAAACCAATCATAACTTCCTGTTTCCAAATAACTTTTAGAACTTAGACCCCTTAGACATCACTTCTGGATCAATACCCAAAGACATATAGCGGTCGTGACATAATGCACAAGCCAAGGCATCCGCCGCATCTTCTTGAGGTGCTTCGGTTAACTTGAGAAGATTCTGAACCATAAACTGAACTTGCGTCTTACCAGCATGCCCCTTGCCGACAATGGTACTTTTGACTTGGGTTGGCGTGTATTCCATTATCGGCACATCATACATCGCGGCGGCGCACAGAATAACCCCTCGTGCCTGTCCAAGCGTAATTGCCGATTTCGGGTTTTTATAGACAAAGACTTTTTCAATCGCCAAAACATCCGGCTGATATTGCTCGATAATCTGGCAGATAGATTGATAGATGTTTTTTAGGCGCTGTGCACCTGAGTATTTTTCGACTCGGATAACACCACTGATAAGATAATTAGGATTGAAACGACCAGATTCGATAATACCGAATCCGGTTTTGCGGGAACCAGGGTCAACGCCTAAGATTCGTTTGCGTGCTTGTTGCAAGCTAAGCTCCCTGTCTGATAAAAAACAATGCGGCTATTTAGACTGCACTAATCCGGCTTGGCGTGAGAAGTCCAGCATGCGTTGCAATGACTCTAAAGCCTTAACTCGCGTTGCTTCTTCCACGTCGACCAATGGTGCCATATTACGTAAACATTCTGCTAAGTTTTGCAGACCATTCATCGCCATCCAAGGGCAGTGCGCACAACTCTTACAAGTCGCACCGTGCCCGCCGGTCGGCGCCACCAACAGTTTCTTGTTTGGTGCCAATTGCTGCATCTTATAGAAGATATTGTAATCGGTGGCGACAATAAACTCGTCGTCGTCCATAGCCTGTACCGCATTCAAAAGCACCTTAGTCGAACCGACCACATCAGCCTGCTCAACCACTGAAGAAGGCGATTCCGGGTGAACCAAAACCTTAGCATTCGGATATTGCTGACGTAACTCGTCTAACTCAAAGCTTTTGAATTCGTCATGCACAATACAATGTCCCTGCCAACGAATCATCTCAATGCCGGTCTCTTTTTCAATCCAGTTACCCAAATGGCGATCCGGCGCCCAGATAATCTTTTCGCCCTGCTCTTTTAGGTGACTAACGATTTGCAAGGCATTACCGGAAGTAACCACCCAGTCAGCTAACGCTTTCACCTCGGCACTGGTATTGGCATAAACCACGACCTTGTGTTCTGGGTACTGTGCGCAGAATTCTGCGAATTCTTTTGCCGGACAACCAACATCCAAAGAGCAGGTTGCATCTAAATCCGGCATGAGTACGGTCTTTTCAGGGCTGAAAATTTTAGCGCTTTCCCCCATAAAGCGTACGCCGCAGACAACCAATACATCGGCGTCCGACTGCGCGCCGAAATTCGCCATTTCTAACGAGTCTGCAACCACGCCGCCAGTTTCTTCCGCTAGAGCCTGTAAATCATCATCAACATAATAATGCGCAACCAACTGCGCATTATTCGCTTTGAGAAGTTGTTTAATTTCTTCTCTAAGCACTTGTTTCTGCTGATTATTCAACCAAGGCTGAGTCGGTGCGTTTTGCACCAGACTCTGAATACTGGCTTCGAGTTCAACCGGAATCTGTTGTAACTGATCTGCAGACATAAAACTAGCTCGCTTTACTTATCCGCACCGCGTTGAGGCTTGCGGAAACGCAACAATAGATCTTCCAACTGAGCGTTATCAACCAGACCCGGGGCTTCAGTCAGAGGACATGCTGCCGACTGCGTTTTAGGGAAAGCAATAACATCACGAATCGAAGGAATATTACCAAGAATCATCACGAGACGATCAAGACCAAATGCCATACCCGCGTGTGGAGGACAACCAAACTTTAATGCATCCAATAGGAAGCCGAATTTCTCTTGCGCTTCATCGTCAGAAATACCAAGCAACTTAAATACTGCTGCCTGCATATTTGTATCGTGAATACGCACTGAACCACCACCAACTTCTAGACCATTGATAACAAGGTCATAAGCACGCGATAGCATTTGCTCCGGCTCGTCATGATTTAGAATCTCTTCGGTAGTCGCTTTCGGCTGAGTGAACGGATGGTGAATCGCCGTCATACGTGCAGTTTCTTCGTCGGCTTCAAACATCGGGAAATCAACAACCCATACCGGTTTGAAACGCCCGTTTAACATGTCTAGGTCTTCGCCCAGCTTGACACGTAGCGCGCCGATTGCATCGTTAACTACTTTCGCTGAATCCGCACCGAAGAAGACAATATCGCCGTCTTGCGCGCCAACGCGCTCCATAATTTGCATCACTTGGTCAGGGAAGAATTTGATGATTGGCGATTGCAGACCATCAAGACCGGCAGACATATCATTAACTTTAATGTAAGCCAAGCCTTTTGCCCCGTAGATGCCAACAAATTTGGTATAGGCATCAATCTCTTTGCGCGACATTGAGCCAGCACCCGGAACACGCAGTGCAACCACACGCCCTTTCGGATCTTTTGCAGGACCTGCAAATACTTTGAATTCAATATCTTGCAACAAATCCGCAATATCAACCAACTGCATATCAATACGAAGATCTGGACGGTCAATACCGTATTTCTCAATCGCATCCGCGTAAGTCATGCGCGGAAATTCACCGTCGAATTCATAACCAATCGCTTCTTTAAAGATGGTTTTGGTCAAGCCTTCCATGGTCTGCATGACTTGTTCTTCAGTCATAAAAGAGGTTTCAATATCTAACTGAGTGAATTCCGGCTGACGATCGGCACGTAAATCTTCATCACGGAAACAACGAGTGATTTGGTAATAACGATCAAAACCGGACATCATCAGCAACTGTTTAAATAGCTGCGGGGACTGCGGTAGTGCAAAGAATTTATTAGCGTGGGTACGGCTCGGAACCAGATAATCACGCGCGCCTTCAGGCGTTGATTTAGTCAGGATAGGCGTTTCCATATCCATAAAACCGTTGTCATCAAGGTAACGACGCATAGAACACGTGATGGCATAACGCAGTTTTAGATTGTTTTGCATTTCGTCGCGACGTAGATCGATATAACGGTATTTTAGACGCGTCTCTTCACCAACATTCTTTTCATCAAGCTGGAATGGAATCGGCTCAGCCATTGACAATACATCTAGCTGATCAGCAACAATTTCGATTTTACCGGTTTTCATATTCGGGTTAATCGTACCTTCCGAACGCGAAATCACCTTACCGGTAATACTTAATACACACTCCGCTCGTAGTTTTTCCGCTTTTGCGAAATTATCCGCAGCGCTAGGGTTTACTACTACCTGAACAAGTCCTTCACGATCACGAAGATCGATAAAGATAACGCCGCCGTGGTCACGACGACGATGCACCCAACCAGCAACCTGTACCGTTTGGTCGATTAAAGTTTCTGTTACTTGTCCACAATAATGCGTACGCATATTTTTAAACCCTTTTACTCAAAGTTCTTTATAAATTATTCAAAACAAAACCGCTCTGCCGAATGTTCGACAGAACGGTAAAAATTTGTGCCTACTATTTGTCGGTTGCTCGAGGCGAAGCGCCTGAATCAGATTCAGACTCTAATGGCAGAGCAATTTGCTTCTCTTCCGGGGCAACCACGCCACCGGAAATAACCATTTTTAAAGCGTCGTCTACTTCCATATCAAGTTTAATAATCTCCGCACGATCCGCCATAATAAAAAAACCGGAAGTGGGGTTTGGCGTAGTTGGAACAAATAAATTCACTACATCCGCTATCCCGGTCTTCTTTTGCGGTTCAGCAATATTTTTTCCGGTCTGGAATGCCAAAGTCCACAAACCCTTGCGAGGATACTCAATCAGATAGACATTTTGAAATGTCTGTTCACCAGAACCGAATACCGCCTCTGCAATTTGTTTAACTGCCTTATAGATACTGCGGACAAGCGGGATGCGCGACAACATAGCTTCCCAAATTTTGACCAGCTTGCTGCCTAGTAAGTTGGCCGCTAGAATCCCGGTTACCAGAATCAGTAAAAACGACAGCAAAATACCTAAGCCAGGAATGTCTACACCAAGTAGCACCTCCGGTCGATATTGCATTGGTAACAGCAATAGACTTCGGTCAAAGAGGTCAACCAAAAACTTGATTACCGCGATAGTGACACCTAATGGCAACCAGACTAGAAGCCCAGCAATCAAATAACGTTTTAAGAAGGCCATACCGCACCCAAGACCGTCGGAAAATATAAACGACTCATTATAAAGGAATATTGAAGGGATTTGAAAATGAAAGGTTTATGTTTTTACCGTGCATGCAAAATTGGCTTTAGTAGAAACGAAGTATGAAGTTTCAACCGCTCCTAGTTAAACATAAATCTCTAATGGCGGCTCTTTTGCCAAACGTTTAACCAGATCGCCACGGGTAACAATCCCGACCGGCTGTTCCATCGAATTCATAATAACTAAAGCACCGACATCAAACTGTGTGAAAACTTGCGCTACTTGGCGGATATCAGTATCCAACTCAGTAGTAATAATTTGCTGCTGCATGACCGCGCCAACCAAACGCTCCCCGCCAAGCTCCAAGTCACCATTTTCAGCAACAATAACTTTTCTAAGCACCTGTTCGCGACTCAGTAAACCAATCAGACGTTTATCGTCCAATACCGGCAGATAATCAATTTGTAAACGAGACATTCGATCATAAGCCTGCGCAAGCAAAGCTTCTTGATTAATCGTGATGATCGGCTCAGACATAATTTCCGCCACCTTAACCACTACACGATGCTGAGACTCTTTTTTATTCTGCTGATAAGCATTGACCTCTTTGGAAGGCTTAGCCAATAAACTTTTTTCATCCGGTTTCAGTTCATCTAACCACGAATTTTCAATCTGATTGACCCGCGTAGAGGGATCGACGCGCAAGACAGGTATTTGTTGCACTGTGGAAGCCAGTGACTGACCTTCGGGACTGTAAACAACAAACATAATCACTCTCTTACTCTAAACATTAAGTCATATTAACTATAACGGCCAAGCATTGCTTTTTATAATTAAATTTCATTACTTTAGATAAAGTATCTTACAAAACATCTTCTGCAATCACACACAGATAAGCACCTGATATTCAGGGAAACGCAGAATAAGTCCCCATTGACTTCAGCGAGGCTTTGTAAAATTTGCCTGAAGTCATTTGGACTTGTTCTGCGCTTCCTTAGTTGGCAACCGCTGACAGTTTCATTAAAATGCCAATCATTTTTCATCAATGCCTAAAATTCGGAGTCATTTTGCAAAAGCAGCTCAGTCAATACCAACAGCGCATCAATCAAGTACTTGCAATTCATTTACAAAATCTTAAGCACCTGAACTGCCCAGCGAGACTGCATGAAGCGCTTGAATATGCCACACTTGACCAAGGAAAGCGTCTTCGCCCAGCACTGGTTTACGCATGTGGCGGAGCTTTGCAAATCCCCGAAGAAGACTTAGATGCGCCAGCTGCTGCAGTCGAGTTAATTCATTGCTATTCACTCGTACATGATGATCTTCCGGCAATGGATGACGATGACCTGCGGCGTGGCAAAGCGACCACACATATAAAATACGACGAAGCAACAGCAATTTTGGTTGGCGATGCTCAACAAACGATGGCGTTTGAAATTTTGGCAAATGTCGAAGAAATTAACGCCGATGACAAGGTTGAAATGATCCGACTTCTTAGCAAAGCGGCCGGCCCATACGGCATGATCGGCGGACAACAGATCGACATAGACTCGGCGGGTCATTTACCGGAACGCAAACAATTAGAAAACATGCACGCATTAAAAACCGGTGCCTTAATCGAAGCCTCGCTTTTAATAGGTGCATGCCAACACCCCGCCTATAACGAAATCAAAGCCGACCTTAGCCAATATGCGCGTGCTCTAGGACT
This sequence comes from Thiomicrorhabdus marina, assembly GCF_017571465.1. Lineage (GTDB taxonomy): Bacteria > Pseudomonadota > Gammaproteobacteria > Thiomicrospirales > Thiomicrospiraceae > Thiomicrorhabdus > Thiomicrorhabdus marina. The sequence goes on from NZ_JAGETV010000001.1 coordinate 98,828, forward strand.
GGCTTTCCAAGTGCAAGACGATATTCTCGATATTGAATCCGACACCGAAACACTCGGCAAACCGCAAGGCTCGGATGAACAAGCCGACAAATCCACCTACCCAAAACTACTAGGACTGGATGAAGCAAAAAAGTATCGCGACAATCTAGTCATCGAAGCGAAAAAATCCCTACAGAAACTTCCATTTGAAAGCGAATTCCTCTGGGACTTAACCGATTACATTGCATCGCGCGACTATTAATGACTAAAAAGCAATAAATTTCAGTAGCTTACCTTTTCATTAACACGAACATTGCGATATAATTATTTGCTTAACTAAAATTTTCGAGAAGGCTTTCATGGCACAACAATTTGTTCTAAAAACGATGTTGGATTTCGCTGCGGCGCACACGCTAAGCGGCTACCCGGGCGACTGTGCCAAATTACATGGTCACAATTGGAAAATCGAAGTACAAATTGTCGGTAATAAACTAAATGAAATCGGTATGGTCGTCGATTTCAAAGAAATTAAACGCCACGCGAAAGAAGTCATTAAAGAGCTAGACCATACTTATTTGAATGACCATCCGCATTTTAAAGAAACCAACCCTACGGCGGAGAGCATTGCCGCTTATCTGTATCAGGAAATCGATAAACGCATCGGTTCGGAGCTGGTTCGCATGCACAGCATTACTGTTTGGGAAAATGACCGCAACTGCGTTATCTACTCGCAGGACTAAGGAAACACAGAATAAATCCCACTCTCAAGGCATCGTCGACCGATGCCTTTGCCCAGCCTTTATGCTTGACCTTTAACCAGCTAACTCTTAGCATGAGCAAATCTTTTAGCCCTTTCATTTAGCTTAGGATTGCGACCATGCCCGCTGATTTTCAGACCCCTTTCCTTGAACTGAATCCTCTTATTACCGCTCTTTTCGGCATTGTTTTCGGATTAATTATCGGCAGCTTTTTAAGCATGCTGACTTGGCGCATGCCATTGGCACTGTTTGACGAAGAGGAAGAAACACCACACTATAAAATCATGAGTACCGGCCGTTCGCACTGTCCACACTGTCAAGCCGAACTTCCTTGGTATCGATTGATTCCACTTTTTAGTTGGCTATACAGCAAAGGAAAGTGTCATAACTGCCATACCGACATCTCCAAGCGCTACCCATTGATTGAATTGTCGTCAGCGATTTTGACGACAGCGGTACTGATTTACTTCGGCTTCACGCCAATTGGCATGGCCGCTCTGCTTTTCAGTTGGATTCTATTGGCGATTACCGTCATCGATTTTGAACACCAATTGATTCTCGATGATCTAAGTTTGCCGCTGCTTTGGCTAGGTCTTCTGCTAAACAGTCAAGGCATGTTTACCAGTCTGGAAATGGCGGTTTGGGGCGCAGCACTTGGCTACCTTTTATTGTGGCTGGTATTTCACAGTTTCCGAATCTTGACCGGCAAAGAAGGCATGGGCTACGGGGACTTTAAAATGCTGGCTGCTCTAGGAGCTTGGTTTGGTGTCTTTGCGATTGCACAAATGATCTTTATTGCTGCACTCAGTAGCATCATTATTGGATTATTAATGGCCGTGTTAAAACTGCGTTCGCATGATGCACCTTTTGCTTTTGGGCCTTATTTAGCGCTCGCAGGACTTGTTACGCTTTTTGGCGGAAGCAATTTACTATAGAGCGCTTTGCATGAGCTGATTAATGACCAAAAATCCCCCCCCTGAACATCGTTAAAAATCTAGCGAATATCTCGATATTCCCTGCACTTTTTGCCTTGTTCAGCAAAATTTTTCCTCATTTTATGTATCACTTCTCACTCATACAAAGCACTCTTACTCTTATAGCCGCAAAAGCAAAAAAGCCGGCTATTACACCGGCTTTTTACAACGGATAAGAATACAGACAGGGATTATTCGCTAACCGCCTCTTCCTTTTCAACTTTGGACCATTCACCTTCATCACTCATGCAAACTTGATGCATGACCAACCCGTTACTTTTTACAAAATTCATAACGTAGCTGAACATATTCGGGTTTTTCACTTCCAACTCGGTATCGATCATCAAACACTTCTGACCTTCAAAAAGTTCAGGATGCAACAAATCTGAATAAACCAAGCGATGCGAATCACCAAAACTCGCACACATCGATGAGATACGGTCGATCCAGTCACTTGGTCGGAACTTTCGCCCGTCTTCGGTAAACCCTTTGATGATATATTTACAATGCACTATTTTTTGCCTACATAAGCATGTTCTAAAATTTGGTGTGGGATTTTAACACTAACTATCCGCAAATCCGAGAGGCTAGGGAATTATTTTTTCCTATCAAATCCATATAGGTTATCAATGGATGAAGTTCACAGAGAAAAGCAATATCCACCGAGTAGATAATCGCAAAGAATAAGGCGATAACCCTCCCAAACCCAGACTATTAATGGCATAATAAGCGGCTTGATTATTTTTTCGTTTTTTGCCTTTAAAAATACCATTGGCAAAGACGAATTACAGCCGTTATAACGACAGAAGAAGTAGACAATGAGCAAGTATCAAACTGACGATTTACGAATCAAAAATATTACCGAAGTGCGTTCTCCTCGTGAGCTGCATGAGCTATATCCGCTAACCGATACAGCTTCACAAACGGTATATGACACTCGTCAGCAAATCCATAATATCTTAGCGGGTCGTGACGATCGTCTGCTTGTAATTATCGGGCCTTGCTCAATCCACGACCCGGCAGCGGCACGTGACTATGCAGCGCAATTGAAAGGCCAAATCGAAAAGCATAAAGAAGACCTTTTAGTGGTCATGCGCGTCTACTTTGAAAAACCTCGTACCACTGTTGGCTGGAAAGGCTTGATTAATGACCCGAACCTAGATGAATCTTTCGAAATCAACAAAGGTCTTGGTCTTGCTCGTCAACTACTATCAGACATCAACAACCTTGGTGTTCCGGCGGCAACTGAATTCCTAGATTTGATTTCTCCGCAGTACATCTCAGACCTAGTCTCCTGGGGTGCAATCGGCGCACGCACTACGGAAAGCCAAGGCCATCGTGAACTGGCTTCCGGTCTTTCGTGCCCGGTTGGTTTCAAAAACGGTACCGACGGTAGTTTCCGTATTGCAGTAGATGCAATCCGTGCCGCGAATAATCCACATATTTTCATGTCCTTGACCAAGGAAGGCCACTCGGCAATCTTTGAAACGACTGGTAATGGCGATTGTCACGTTATTCTTCGCGGCGGCAACGATGGCCCGAACTACGAGCCACAATATGTTGCTGAAGCAGTAAAACAGCTGAACGAAGCCGGCGTACAAAACAAACTAATGATTGACTGTAGCCACGCTAACAGCCAGAAAGACCATACTCGCCAAATGATTGTTGCGCAATCGATCAGCGATCAACTGAAAGGCGGCAACCAAGAAATCATGGGCGCCATGGTGGAAAGCCACCTTGTCGGTGGACGCCAAGATGTTCACCCGGGTCAACAACTGACTTACGGGCAAAGCATTACTGACGCTTGTATCGACTGGGATACCAGCATTGAGTTGCTAAACCTATTGGCTGACGGTGTTCGTACTCGCCGCGAAAAAAATGCGAGTTAGATTGAAGAGATTGAAGCATTTTTCTTGCCCAACAAAATCCCGCTTTAATGCGGGATTTTTTGTTTTATAGGAAACCCATTAAAAATGCTGAAAGCCGGCTTCAGTCTGCTGAACTAACTTGCCATCTAAATAGGTTTTGATGCCTGCGCCATCTGTAACCTCACCAATAACAGCAATCTCAACCCCAAGCTCATCAGCTCTCAGTTTTAGCTCGGTCAATTTATCCGGTGAAACCGTCATGCAAAGCTGATAATCATCGCCGCCACTTAATGCTAACGACCAACTCACCTTACTCGCAAACAGCTGCTGCATGCCAGAAGACAGAGGAATCTTCTCCAAGAAAATCTTTGCGCCCAGTTGTACTGTTTTGCCTAAAACAACCTGTCTTTTAGTGGAACTTTTTATGATATGCCCTAAGTCTTGCAATAGCCCGTCGGAAATATCAATCGCGCTATTAGCAATTTGCTTTAAGCACATTCCCAAAGCCAATTGCGGCTGTGGGCGATTTAAAGCGTTCAGTGCAGTTTGCTTTTGTTCTGCGGTTAGCTCAGAATCAATATTGCCAAACGCGACTTGCAGACCCAAAGCCCCCTCGCCTAACACACCGGTCACAGCAATCAAATCACCGGATTGCGCACCGCTACGAAGGACAGCCTGACCATTTCCAACCAAACCTTTAGCACTTACCGTTAGAGTCAGCGTTTTTGAACGGGTAGTATCGCCGCCAACCAATGCAATCGGTAAACCGGTTGATTTAACCAACCCTGCAAAGCCTTGCACAAAGTCTTGCATCCACTCCTCGTCGCTTGCGCATTCCAAAGGTAAACTTAAACCTAAAGAGTAAGCAAACGGCGTCGCCCCCATCGCCGCCAAATCACTCAAATTAACCGCTAAAGCCTTCCAGGCAATGTCATAGGCCGAAGTATTTTCAGGAAAGTGCACGCCAGAAACCAGAGTATCGGTAACCACCACAAGTTGCTGACCGGCAGGAATACTGAGTACAGCACCATCATCACCAATGCCGATATCCGTACCATCGATTGCCGCCTGCTCAGCACTCTTAGTTAAACCAAGCGGAGCAAAATAACGGTGTATTAAATCGAATTCCATATTCACTATCCTAAAAAAACAAAAACCCTCTACTGAGGGCTTTTATCTATGATTAATTGGGCAATACCTATTTGTCAGCTTGTGTCGATATTTCTAATTCGCGAGTCTGCTTCGCTACCTTATCCAAAACACCGTTAACAAATTTGTGACTCTCTTCTGCACCAAAACGCTTCGCCAACTCCACCGCCTCGTTGATTACAACACGGTATGGAATTTCAATCTTTGAACGTAATTCATATGAACCGATACGTAAGATTGCTCTCTCGATTGGGTCAAGACGCTTGATATCACGATCAATGAATTCAGCATACATCTCATCAAGCTGTTCAGCTTCATCAGTGATTGTGAAAAGCAAATCTTTAAATAAATCAAAGTCCAATTTTTCCAGATAACCATCTTCGCTAAACTGCTGCATGATCTGCAATGCTGCTGCATTAGTCATCTGCCACTGGTAAATCGCCTGTAGCGCAGCACGACGTGCTTGACTACGAGGACTTACCGGTTTTTCTTTTTCAACAATTTCTTCGCCTTGACCAGGCTGAATAGAGTCACTAATTTTCATTAAATCTGCTTCAATACATTAACCATTTCAATGGCAGCAAGCGTGGCTTCTTCACCCTTATTGCCCATCTTCGTGCCCGAACGCTCAATCGCCTGCTCAATCGAGTTGACCGTAAGAATTCCAAAGGCGACAGGTACGCCGTGTTTCAACATAACTTGGCTAATACCCTTAACAGCCTCACCTGCAACATAATCAAAGTGCGGCGTACCGCCTTGAATCACAGCACCCAGGGCAACAATCGCATCATAGTTTCCTGAAGCAGCCATTTTTTCTACTGCCAAAGGAACCTCAAAAGAACCCGGAACCATAACTTGAGTAATATTCTCTGCCGAACCACCATGGCGTTCAATGGTTTCAATTGAACCTTTTACCAAGTGATCAACCACAAAGCTATTCCAACGCGTCACCACAAAACCAATTTTCATATCTTGTGCGCTTAGGTTTCCTTCGATCATTTTCATGTTTCCTGAGCCTCTTTTTATTTTTATACATTTATAACCGCTAGACAGCATTTTGTTTAGCGGCCGCTTATTTTGCCATAAATCACTCTACGATGGATAGGTAATGGCGTTTAGCGATTAATCTTTTTTCGCGAGTACGTCGCAAACTTCTAAGCCAAAACCGCTTAAGGCATTCATCTTCATCGCAGAACCAATAACATTCAACTTAGTCATCCCCAAATCTGCAATAATCTGAGCCCCCAAACCATAGGTCTTCGTATCATCAGGATTAGAGGTTTCAGGCGCATTTACACCCAAATCTTTCATTTGGTAGCTTTGAATCTTATCCAATAACTCAGTGGCATCCTCATGCTTACGTAGAACAACAATCGCACCGGCACCTTCTTCAACAATTTGTTTCATTGCCAATTGTAGAGACCAGCCACATTCAGGACGCTGCGAGCCAAACACGTCACACAAGGTGTCCAACATATGCACACGCACCGCGACCGGCTCATCGGTATCAACCTTGCCGTATACCAAAGCAAAATGCGCTTTCTGATCTAGAATATCTTGGTAACCAATTAAGCGGAATTCGCCAAACTCGGTAGGCAGCTTACACTCGGAAACGCGCTCGATGGTTTTTTCGTTTTGCAGGCGATATTCAATCAGATCAGCAATGGTACCGATCTTAATCCCATGCTCGGCAGCATAGGTTTCCAAATCATCACGACGTGCCATAGAACCGTCTTCATTCATAATTTCCACAATCACTGACGATGCTTCAAATCCGGCCAAACGCGCTAAATCACAACCCGCTTCAGTATGCCCGGCACGAGTCAAAACACCGCCCGGCTGCGCCATCAAAGGAAAAATATGACCCGGCGTGACGATGTCCTGCGGACCCGCTCCTTGCTTAACCGCTGTGCGAACGGTGACCGCACGATCTGCCGCTGAAATCCCCGTGGTAACCCCTTCTGCCGCTTCAATTGAAACCGTAAAGTTAGTACCATGCGGATCAGTATTGTTATGCACCATCAACGGCAAGTGCAGTTGATTGCAACGGTCACGAGTCATAGTCAAGCAGATTAAACCACGCCCGTAACGCGCCATAAAATTGATGTCTTCCGGTGTAACCGTTTCTGCAGGAACCAATAAATCACCTTCATTTTCCCGATCTTCGTCATCCATCAGGATAACCATTTTGCCTTGTTTATAATCTTCAATCAGTTCTTCAATGGTGTTTAATGACATCTTATTTAAATCCGTTTTCTGCTAAAAATTGTTCGGTAATACTAGAAACTTGCGCATCATTTTCGCTCGCCTGCGGCGCACTCAACATACGCTCAAGGTAACGCGCTAAAAGATCTACTTCAAGGTTAACCTTAGTTCCAACTAGGAAATGCTTAATCGTGGTTTCTTGACGAGTATGCGGCACGATATTGACATCAAACACACACCCATCAACATGATTGACGGTCAAGCTAATGCCGTTTATACAAACAGAACCTTTGGTAGCGATATACTTACAAATCGCCAGAGGCGCTTCGACTTGGTAACGCCATGAGCGTGCATCTTGTGAAATAGTCTTAACCGTTCCGACACCATCAACATGGCCGGAAACCAAGTGTCCGCCAAGACGGTCTTGCAAACGTAACGCCTTCTCAAGGTTAACCGGAGTACCAACCGACCAGTCAGTTGCAGTGGTTACGCTCAAGGTCTCACCCGAAACATCGGCAACGTAATAGTCTCTACCAAATTCGATAGCGGTAAGACAGATACCGTTAGCAGCAATTGAGTCACCTAAAGCAACATCGCTCATATCCAACTTGCCGGTATTAATGGTTACTTTCCAATCGCCATCACGCGGTTCTATTTTGCTGATACTCCCCTCAGCTTCAATTATTCCTGTAAACATGTTTTCTGTTTTTCTCTGTTTTTATTATGTATTTTTGGGTTGTAGAATCAGACGAACATCGTCACCAAACTTATCAATATCGGTAATCGAAAATTGAAGTTTATCGCTCATATTAACGATACTTGGTAACTCAAACATCGGACGAGCTTTATCCCCCATTAAAACTGGAGCAATAAATGCATGCACTTCATTCACATAACCTGATTCGATAAAAGCGCCCGCGGCAACCGCTCCGGTCTCGACCATGACATCATTAACCTGCTCTTCGTCAGCCAAATAATGCAAAACCGATTCGATATCCAGCTTATCTTCTACGGAAGCAACCGCAACGATTTCGGCATTTTGTGCTAAAAGCTGCTCAACCATTGGCGACTCCGCTTCCACAGAATGCTTAGAAGTCATTAATATTGTACGACCCGGCAAATCCAGCATTTTAGCAGACAGCGGCATGCTCAAGTGCGGATCAAGAACAACGCGAATGGGATTGGCGTCTTCGGCAGTCAGCCCCATTTCAGCTAAAGTTGCATCATCTAGGCGCACCGTCATACTTGGGTCATCCGCCAAAACCGTACCGATCCCCATAATCACCGCACCGCATTGAGCACGCATTTTATGCACTTCTTCGCGAGCAGCCGATCCAGTAATCCATTGACTTGAACCATCCGCCATTGCTGTGCGCCCATCCAAGCTGGCGGCCATCTTCACGCGAACATAAGGTAATCCATCCTGCATGCGTTGTAAAAACCCTGTATTCAGAGCTCGCGCTTGCGTTTCAAGCACACCAACATCAACCGTTATACCGGCTGCTTGTATTTTTTTAATTCCGTTACCTGCCACTAGAGGGTTTGGGTCTTGCATCGCCACCACGACTCTGGCGACTTTTGCTTCAATCAACCCATCGCTACAAGGCGGCGTTTTACCATGATGTGAACAAGGTTCAAGAGTGACATACGCCGTCGCTCCAGCGACCTCAACACCCTTTTCTTTTGCATTCGCCAAGGCAACGCGTTCAGCATGTGGCTGTCCCGCTTTTTGATGCCATCCCTCGGCAATAATCTGCTTGTCACGAACTAACACACAACCCACTGCCGGATTCGGCTTAGTTGAGTATTTCCCTTTCGCGGCCAAATCAATGGCTCGCTGCATAAATTGAATATCTTGTTCGCTAATCGCCACAATAGACCTTTAATTGTTAAGATTTTGCCGTAGTAGAAACCATTAGACGTTCAATCTCTTCGCGGAAAGCATTAACATCTTGGAAAGAGCGGTATACCGAGGCAAAGCGCACGTAAGCAACTTGATCTAACTCACCCAGTTGATCCATTAACCACTCTCCAATCATACTGGAAGAGATTTCACGCACGCCTTCAGTCATGGCTTTTTTCATGATTTGGTTAACGACCTTATCAATGGCATCACTTTGCACCGGACGTTTTTCTAAGGCTTTCACCAAACCGCTACGAATTTTCTCTTCATCAAAACGCTCACGGTTGCCATCACTCTTTATCACTCGCGGCAAAGATAACTCCGCTGACTCATAAGTCGTAAACCGTTCCGCACACTGAATACATTCACGTCTGCGGCGAACTTGCACACCTTCCGTCGCTAAACGAGAATCAACTACTTTTGTATCAGGAGCATTACAGAAAGGACAGTGCATAAGACTTTTCTCAACTTTTTAAATAGTGAACCAACTAAAGCAAAATATAAATAAAGCGCCCACATGAAGAAACATATTAACAATGCTTAAATTAAGCAAACACTTATTTATATTGTGCCTAGATGCGAAAAAACCACCAGATTTGGTGGTTTTTCCATTTGCATAACGTTTATATCACAAGCAACGGTGGATAGCCATATTTTCGCAACATCTCGACCATTACCAAGTGCTTCAACATTACTTATAGACTGGTTTTGCCGCACACAGTGCAGATACTTTTTCACGTACTTCAGTGACAACCGCTTCGTCCCAAGATTCAGATTCTTGGTTACAAGCGTCGATTACGTCACACATCCAAGTTGCTAGGTTCGTGCAATCTTCTACATCGAAACCACGAGTCGTTGCTGCTGCCGTACCAACACGAATACCGGAAGTCACGAATGGAGACATTGGATCATTTGGAACCGAGTTTTTGTTGATCGTAATGTGCGCTGCATCCAGAGCGGCATCAACCAGCTTACCAGTCAGCCCTTTCTCGATTAGAGAAACTAGGAACAAGTGGTTTTCAGTGCCGCCTGAAACTACGTCACAACCGCGTGCTTTAAATACTTCAGCCATCGCTTGCGCATTTTTAATTACGTTAACGCAGTACTCTTTCCAAGAAGGTTCCAAACACTCTTTGAATGCCACTGCTTTCGCCGCCATAACGTGAACCAAAGGCCCGCCTTGACCGCCCGGGAAAATTGCCGAGTTCAATTTCTTCTCGATTTCCGGATTTGATTTTGCCAGAATCAGACCACCACGTGGACCACGTAGCGTTTTGTGAGTCGTAGTCGTTACTACATCAGCAAATGGCACTGGGTTTGGATATTCACCGCCCGCGATTAGGCCCGCAACGTGAGCCATATCGACGAATAGATATGCGCCAACAGAATCCGCGATTTCACGGAATTTAGACCAATCGATAACCTGCGAGTAGGCAGAGAAACCGGCAATAATCATTTTTGGCTTGTGCTCGTCAGCGAGTTTTTGGACTTCGTCGTAATCGATTTGACCAGAAACCGGATCAATTCCGTACTGAACTGCGTTGTAGATTTTACCTGAGAAACTAACGTGAGAACCGTGCGTCAAGTGACCACCGTGTGCAAGGCTCATACCAAGAACCGTATCGCCCGGCTCACAAAGTGCCATATAAACAGCTGCGTTCGCCTGTGAACCAGAGTGTGGCTGAACGTTTGCGTAGTCTGCACCAAACAATTCTTTCGCACGATCGATAGCCGCTTGTTCAACAATATCAGCAAACTCACAACCACCGTAGTAACGTTTACCAGGATAACCTTCCGCATATTTATTGGTGAAATAAGAACCTTGCGCTTCCATTACACGCGGGCTGGTGTAGTTTTCAGAAGCGATTAATTCAATATGCGATTCTTGACGGTTTTCTTCGTTTTTAATCGCATCAGCAATTAGATCATCGTATCCAGCGATAGTCATGGACTTGGTAAACATTCTTCGGCACTCCATACAAACAGTAGACTGGATAAAGTTCGTATACCGCAAATTGATTATTTGACGATTAACGAGCATTACCCTAAATTTCAAAGCGCAAATTTTACCGCTTTTAGCCTGTTTAACCAAATACAAAAGCGCCCTTTTTCCGTAACGACAGACTTTTTAAAAGATTTTTTCTAACAATTTGTTATTCAAAGCTATTCCGAAAGGCTTTATATAGGCAATAAATCTCGGTAAACTTGCGCACAATTACATTTTTGATAAACACATATCTCAGGAATTAGCATGGCACAGTTTGTATATACCATGAACCGAGTGGGCAAAGTTGTTCCACCAAATCGCCACATCTTAAAAGACATTTCTTTATCTTTTTTCCCTGGCGCCAAAATCGGCGTACTCGGTTTAAACGGTTCAGGTAAATCAACACTTCTAAAAATCATGGCCGGACTGGATACCGACATCGTTGGTGAAGCGCGCCCGCAACCGGGGATTAAAGTCGGTTATTTACCACAAGAACCACAACTGGACGAAAGCCTAGATGTTCGCGGCAATATTGAACTCGCGGTAAGCGAAGTTAAGAATGCAATGGCGGAGCTGGACGCGGTTTATGCCGCTTATGCTGAACCGGATGCTGACTTTGATGCGCTGGCTAAGAAGCAAGCCGAGATCGAAGACATCATCCAAGCGATGGACGGTCACAACTTAGACCGCAATTTGGAAATCGCTGCCGATGCATTACGTCTACCGGCATGGGATGCCGATGTGTCTAAACTATCTGGTGGTGAAAAGCGTCGTGTCGCGCTTTGCAAACTACTGCTTGAAAAACCGGACATGCTACTTCTTGATGAACCGACTAACCACTTGGATGCGGAATCTATCGCATGGTTAGAACGTTTCCTACTTGAATTCCCTGGCACCGTTGTCGCCATCACCCACGACCGTTACTTCTTGGATAACGCCGCCGAATGGATTCTGGAACTGGACCGTGGTGAAGGAATTCCTTACCAAGGCAACTACTCTTCTTGGCTAGAGCAGAAAGAAAAACGTCTGGAACAAGAAGCGAAGTCTGAAGCAGCACGCATGAAAACCATTAAGAGCGAGCTAGAATGGGTCCGCCAAGGGGCTAAAGGTCGTCATGCTAAATCGAAAGCGCGTCTATCTCGCTTTGAAGAACTGAGCTCGTACGAATCGCAAAAACGTAACGAGACCAGCGAAATCTTTATCCCGGTTGCGGAGCGTTTGGGCGAAAAAGTTATCGAAATATCGAATGTTTCAAAATCCTTCGGTGACCGACTATTAATTGAAGACTTGTCATTCCGTTTACCGCAAGGCGGTATTGTCGGCATTATCGGGGCTAACGGTGCCGGTAAATCAACTCTGTTTAAAATGCTGACAGGCCAAGAACCACCAACCGAAGGTTCGATTGAATTTGGTGAAACGGTACAACTTTCTTATGTTGACCAAAGCCGTGATGCGCTTGATGACAACAAATCGGTTTGGGAAGAAATTTCTGAAGGCGACGATAACTTCATGGTCGGCAATATTGAAGTCAACTCGCGCGCTTACTGCTCTCGCTTCAACTTCAAAGGCGGCGATCAACAGAAAAAAATCGGCCAACTGTCCGGTGGTGAACGAAACCGTGTGCACTTAGCGAAAACGCTTCGTTCTGGTGGTAACGTACTGTTACTCGATGAACCGACCAATGACCTAGATGTGGAAACACTACGAGCTTTGGAAGAAGCCCTGCTGGAATTTGCCGGCTGTGCGGTCGTAATTTCCCACGACCGCTGGTTCCTAGACCGTATTGCGACGCATATGCTTGCCTTTGAAGGTGACTCTCATGTAGAGTGGTTCGAGGGTAACTTCTCGGATTACGAAGAAGACCTGAAACGCCGTAAAGGTGCTGATGCTGCACAGCCGCACAGAATTAAATATAAGCCGATCAGTAAAGATTAAGCCATAGCTGGAGACCAACCCATGAGCGATGCTTTAAAACATACCTATTCCCATCTCGAGGCGATTGCCAGTGCTATGCCAGACCCGATATTTATTATGGGTGAGGATGGAACTTATCTGGACATCGTCGGTGGTCAGGAGCGTACGCTTTATGCTGACGGCTCAAGCTTAATTGGTAAAAAATACCAAGACGTTCTGCCGGAGAAAATGGCGCAGCGTTTCTTGAAAGTCGTGCAGAAATCGATTGCCTCCAACACCTTGCAAGAGATTGAATACCAACTGGCAAATGATGAGGTAGATGGCATCTCGGAAGGCCCTACTGGTGGTCAGTGGTATGAGGCTCGTGTCTATCCGCTAACGGATGGCTCTTATGATCAACCTGCGGCGATTTGGCTAGCGATTAACATTACTTCTCGTAAGCACATGGAAGAACAGATTGAACACCTGTCTTCAAATGACCCGCTGACGAATTTGTATAACCGCGATTTCTTCTTGGATTTACTGAATGAAGAGATGAACCGCGCCAAAATGAATAATCAGCCGCTGTCTTTAATTAAGATTAACCTGGATTGCTTTAAGAACATTACCGATGGCTACGGTCATGAAATGGGCGATAAAGCGATTCTGGGGGCAGCACATGCAATCAAATCAGTGATTAAAGACATGGGGCCAATTGGCCGTCTAAGCTGTGATCAGTTTATGGTTGCTCTACCGGAAGTTAAAGCGGTGGATGCGTACCGTATCGGCAAGCTGATTCAAGAGAAAATCTCCGGTCATAAGTTCAAACTGGATGACGGCACCACCACCTGCTTAACTTCTCATGCTGGCGTCACCGAACTGCGTGATCCTGCGGAAGATAGCCAAGTATTATTCAAACGGGTAAATGAAGCCATTGGCGCATTAAAAGGCACACGAGAAATCATCAAGATTCAGTAATTTAAAACTAAGCGGTTATCTTCGGGTTACCGCTTTTTTTTTCGCATTCACAATACATAAAAATAAAACTGTCATCTCTAGAGGAGACTCGCTATGAAAAATCTATTTAAACCCCTACTTACCGCAATCGCATTCTCTATTGCCTTTTTTGGACTCGTCCATACCGCTCAAGCAGCAGATGACGGAGCCAAGGTGGTTTACCATGTCGACTTTAAAGACCCGACTCGTTATTCAGCCACCCTAACCTCTATCAATAACATTATGAACTTCTACGAGAATGAATTGATGGAGCCAGAGGTGCATTTAGTGTTTGTTGGGTTTGGGCTGCGCTTCACCACTGATGATGCCTTAAAAGGGACGCCTTATGAACATGATGCGCCACTACTAGAACGTCGTGATGAATTTAAAGGCCGTCTGGATGCTTTGATGAATGTGCGTGGTGTTAAGGTCCATCTGTGTGATAAAACCCGTGATGAAGTCGGTCTGCCTCAAGATAAAGTCTATAAAGGCATTGAGTTCGCCAAATCGGGTGTCGCGAAAATTGCCATTCTACAAAGTGAAGGATTTGCGTATTTGAAGATACAGTGATCGACAAACTGTAGGCAACTGAAAAGCCCTTTTTAGGGCTTTTTGCATTTTTGGCGTGAATAAAACTTATCAAAACTTAAATTCCCTTTCTTACCATGAAATCAAACCAGCTCAATCAGAATGCAAATATTTTTATTTATAGGTGAAATTTAACTTTTGTTTTGCCGCATTTTGCCTTACATTTTGTTTTGTTTCAGACCTTAGCAACAGCGCCTTCTGCACTGCCAATAATGTTCCGAAAAACCGTTTGTTTTTAAGCACTTTTTGGAGACCTCTTATGCCAAAGAAAACCTCATCATCATTTTTAGTAAACGCCTTTAAAACATCAGCTATGGCTCTATCAATCGGCTTCTCTGCCAATGCTGTGGCACAAGAGAGCGTACATATTTATAACTGGTCGGATTATATTACCGATGAAGCAATTGCCGATTTTGAAAAACAATCCGGCATCAAGGTGGTTTACGATGTTTATGATTCAAATGAGGTCTTGGAAGCTAAATTACTAGCAGGCAAAAGTGGTTATGACTTGGTATTTCCGACTGCGCGCCCTTTTGTTGATCGACACATTCAAGCAGGTATTTACCAAAAACTCGACAAAACCCAATTACCTAATTACCAACATCTCGATGCTGACATCATGAAATCGCTGGCAGATATTGACTCAGGAAATGCTTACGCTGTTCCGTACATGTGGGGAACGTCGGGAATAGGCATCAATATCAAAAAGGTCAAAGAAATTTTAGGGGATGAGATGCCACTGGATACATGGGCACTATTATTTGACCCTAAAATTACCGCCAAACTAAAACAATGCGGTATCTCTTTAATGGATGATGTCACCGAAGTTTTTGCTGCTGCACACGCTTATAAAGGTCAAGATAGTAACGATTACAGCAAAAACGCAATCAATGACGCCAGTGAAACCGTACGAGCAGTTCGCGATAATATCCGTTATTTCCACTCGTCACAATATATCAATGACTTAGCCAATGGTGATTTATGCGTTGCGCACGGCTATTCAGGTGATATTTTACAGGCACGAGATCGAGCAGACGAAGCGAAAAACGGCGTTGAAATTGCCTATTTAGCGCCAAAAGAAGGCGCTGTAGTCTGGACCGATGTCATGGTGATTCCGGCAGACGCACCTAATGCTAAGGCCGCACATACTTTTATCAACTATATCTTAGAACCAAAAGTCATTGCGCCGATTACAAATTACGTTGCTTACGCTAATGCCAATAAGGATGCTACCGATCTTGTCGATGAGGAAGTCCGCAATGACCAAGGAATCTATCCTCCGGCAGAAACTCGTGCCAACTTTTTAGTGATCAAAACCCCAACCGACAAACAAGCCCGCAATATGAATCGCGCTTGGACACGTGTTAAAACGGGGCAATAAACCTTCATGTCATTAGAACAACAACCGATTGTTGAGATCCAAAATGTCAGCAAACATTTTGGCTCACTCTATGCCGTTGATGACGTTAGTTTAAGCATCTACCCTGGCGAGTTTTTCTCTCTTTTGGGGGCTTCTGGCTGTGGTAAAACCACCTTGCTACGAATGCTAGCAGGCTTTGAATCCCCTTCCAGCGGGCGTATTTTTATCGATGGCGAGGACATCACTGATTTACCTCCATACAAACGTCCAGTAAATATGATGTTTCAATCCTACGCGCTGTTTCCGCATATGAATGTCGCCGACAATATCGCTTTTGGACTTAAGCAAGAGCGCATGCCGAAGGCCGAACGCGATGCTCGGGTGCAAGAAATGTTGCATCTGGTACAGATTGAAAAACTCGCCAAACGAAAGCCGCATCAACTTTCCGGTGGACAGCGACAGCGTGTTGCCTTGGCTCGCGCCTTAGCCAAACACCCAAAAATTCTATTGCTGGATGAGCCGCTTGGCGCACTGGATAAAAAACTGCGCGAACAGACTCAGTTTGAATTAGTTAACTTACAAGAGCGTCTCGGCATCACTTTTATTGTAGTGACTCACGACCAAGAAGAAGCAATGACAATGAGCTCTCGGATTGCGTTACTTCGAGAAGGTCGAGTGCTTCAAGTCGATGCTCCACGACGCCTCTACGAATACCCTAACTGCCGCTATTCCGCCGATTTTATCGGGACTATCAACTTGTTAGATGCAGAGGTGATTAAACAAGAGGACGATTTGGTCACGCTCAAAACCGATGCGTTTTCACAAAAAATGCAGGTCTATCATGGTCAACCTTTAATTGAGGGCATGGATGTTACCGTTGCCGTTCGGCCGGAAAAAATTCGCGTTGTACCGCAATGTGAAGCCGGCCGCCCGAATCAAATACAGGGTGTCATCAAAGAGATTGCTTACCTTGGCGATGTGTCGATTTACCATGTCGAATTGGCGAGTGGCAAACGTGTGCAATTTACCCAGTCCAACATTCAAGCGTTAGCAGAACAACCGCTCAACTGGGAAGACAAAGTCTGCCTGACGTGGCAAGCAGATGCTTGCAATCTATTGCTGGAATAACCATGCCGTTAGAGTCAAGTCTTATAGCGTCAAACAAGCCCACCAAGGTAAATTGGCGTGCTAGCCTGAGCAAGAAAACCCTAATCGGAATCCCTTATCTGTGGATGGCGATTTTCTTTGTCTTGCCGTTTCTGTTTATTCTGAAAATCAGCCTTTCGGAAGCAGCGCTAATGCAACCGCCGTATTTACCGTTTATTCGGGAAATTGAAGATGGCGCAGTGACTTTGGTGATTAATTTCAGCAATTTCATGCTCATTTTTGAAGACGCTCTATACTGGCAAGCATTGGTGAATTCAATAGAAATCGCCGCAATCGCTACCTTATTAACGCTTCTGCTTGGCTACCCGATGGCCTATGCAATTGCCAAAGCACCGGCGGCATGGCGTTTACCACTACTAATGCTAATCATTCTGCCGTTTTGGACCTCTTTTCTTATTCGCGTTTATGCTTGGATAGGAATCTTGAAAAACAACGGCTTATTAAACCAAACATTAATGGCAATGGGCGTTATTGACCAGCCTCTTGAGATTCTTTATACCCAAACCGCAGTCTATATCGGACTGGTTTACACCTATTTACCGTTTATGATTCTGCCGCTGTATGCAACCTTAATTCGCATGGATGACACCCTGCTTGAAGCCGCCGCCGATTTAGGCTGCCCGCCGTGGAAGCAATTTCTTACCGTGACATTGCCACTTTCAATGCCCGGCATTATTGCCGGATCAATGTTGGTATTTATTCCAGTGATGGGTGAATTCGTTATTCCCGATTTATTGGGAGGACCAAACACTCTGATGATTGGTAAACTGATGTGGACCGAGTTCTTTAGCAATAAGGACTGGCCGGTCGCAAGTGCACTTGCGGCAGTGTTGTTATTGGTGTTGATTGTGCCGTTCGTACTCTGGCAACATTTTGAACAACGTCAGCAACGGATAGAGGAGCAAAGCTAATGGCTCGTAAGCTACCTTTATTGACCATCCTCTTATTTGGCTACGCTTTTTTGTATGGTCCGATTCTTAGTCTAATTATCTATTCGTTTAATGAAAGCCGCCTAGTCACCGTCTGGTCAGGCTGGAGTACTAAATGGTATGGCGAGCTATTACAAAACCAACAGATTTTAGATGCCGCTTGGCTAAGCGTTAAAATTGCCTTTATCAGCGCCAGTCTTGCCGTGGTTTTGGGTGTGCTTGCCTCGATGGCATTGATTAAATTCAAGCGTTTTCGCGGCCGCGGCAGCTTACGCCTAATGATGGCCGCCCCATTAGTCATGCCGGAAGTGATTATTGGCCTATCACTACTGCTGTTATTTGTCAGTATGGAAGAAGTGTTTGGTTGGCCGCAAGGACGAGGACAAACCACGATTATCCTTGCACACATGACCTTTGCCACAGCTTATGTCACCGTGGTCGTAACATCACGTTTGGCGCACTTTGACTTTAGCTTAGAAGAAGCCGCGATGGACTTGGGAGCCAAACCGATTAAAGTATTTTTCACAATTACTCTGCCGCTCATCGCGCCGGCTTTATTAGCTGGATGGCTGCTCGCCTTTACCTTATCCTTAGATGACCTAGTGGTCGCTAGCTTTGTCTCAGGTCCGGGAGCCACAACGCTACCGATGGTCGTGTACTCTAGCGTACGTCTCGGCGTTAGCCCTGAAATCAATGCTTTAGCTACTATCATTGTTGCTCTAGTCAGTACGGCAGTACTCATTGCCGGCGTTGTTATGTATCGCCAAGAAAAACACCGGCAAAAAGAAATCAATTCCTAAAAAATCTAAGAAACGCAGAATAATTCTCTTTGGGGGTAGAAATGCAAAACTCTAACTTTATTTCCATTTACCTACCCCCTGACTATTCTGTGCAAGAGATTTCCGAACAGCTCACTATTCCCCTCCGTAAAGGCATTGAAGCGACCCACTATGCTCAACTGACCGATAACCGTTGGCTTTTTTTCTGTCAGTTTGACGTGCTAACGTTTATCAATTGGAATCGTCTGCAAATTATAGATGCTCTGGAAAAACTCGGCATTGACAGAGCGCACCACTTCACTGAGAATTTGCTGCATCAAGATTATCAAATCACCCACGATGCCAAGCTAGAGCGTGCATTTAAAATCGATAATGACATTATCCGGTTACAGGAATTTAATCATTCCTCTCTCATAATTGTGGCTTTGGTGTTAGCACAAAGTGTTGGCTTAGAACATTTCGAAATCGAAGTTGAACGCAACTACACCAAAGGCCGAAAGCTTCTAGAAAAAAGCAGCCGTTTTAGCTGGATTCAGCGTAAACAATTCTCTGACTACGCTAAACAAATTAGTCTATTGCGGCACGATATGGTTCTGGATTTAATGCTATTGGATAAACCCGATGTATTATGGGATAACGAAGATTTAGAACGACTATACACGCAACTCTCCGAGAGTTTAGAACTTAAATCGCGCTTTGATATTATCAGCTACAAGCTCGATACGCTAAAAGACGATATCGCGATGATAATGGATTTACATCATCATAAACACAGCTCTTTTCTGGAGTGGATTATTATCTTATTAATTCTTTTTGAGGTCATTATGGGCTTAGGCGAACACTTTAATTGGTTTTAAAGTCGTTTAAAAACAAAAGTCGGATTCTGTTTTAATACTTCTAGCGGTTTCTAAGGAAACACAGAATAAATCCCCATTGACTTCAGCGTGGAATTTGAAGAGATAAGTTCTAGGCAGCATTTGCTAAGCATAGCCTTAGCTATGGTTGAGAACGTTAACAACGAACGAAGAACTCGACGCCCGAAGGGAGAAGTCGAGACAGAGCTTAGTAAAATTTGTCTAAGCGGTGTTGTCTGTTTTTGCCAGGTCTAGACATGACGGCAAACAGACGCCTTTCTTAGACAAAATTTTACTTTGCCTGAAGTCATTTGGACTTGTTCTGCATTTCCCTAAATTTTATAAGGACAAAGTAGATGCCATTAATTACCGTCAACTTACCTGAAAATGCCTTTTCTGCCGAGCAAAAACAAGATTTTGCTAAACGTGCTACGGACACCTTACTCAGTCTTGAAGGAATGCAAAACAACCATCTAGCAGAGAATTTGAGTTGGGTGCAATTTCAAACATTTAAACAAGAAGATTTTTATTTAGCCGGACACCCTGTCGATAAACCGCACTATCGAATTGAAGTTCGTGTCTTTCAAGGGACGATGACAGCCGCTATTAAGGAAAAGCTGACCGCACAATTAACCGATTTAGTATTAAATACAGAAGCAACCGATCATAATTTACTGAATGCAGCGCGCGTTTGGATAATGATAGAAGAAGTACCTGATGGTAACTGGGGTGGTGCAGGAAAAATTTATCGAATTAAGGATCTCATGCAGATGATGCAACATGAGAAAAAATCCAATATATAGCTTGTAACAGCCAGATTATCCAATAAACACGATAATTTAGGAAAGCACAGAATATTAACTTTGCTTAGTTTCAATTAGTTCGATCAGGCTTTTGTACCAAACTTCAGCATGTTTATATTTCTTATCATATAAAACATCTAAAACAGAATCGCCATCTCTCTCAAGTAATAAATCCTCAAAGATAGCTTGCAAGTTCTGTAATAAAGAAAGCTCATAATTTAAAGTCAATTCAAAATAGGTAATCTTTGAGAGCAACACTTCGGATAACAGAGCTGGCCAATTATTTATCTTGGAGAATTTTCTCTCAATCAACTCACCCGGAGAGCCTTCATAATAAAATTTCAATAAATCTTTAAATTGCTTACTGCCAATTAAGAACTCTGCAGCTTGCTGTTCATAATGGCTTAAAGCTTGTAAGTTTTCGTTCTCATTTTGATGGGTAAAACTTGCCATAAAATCATCTGCCTCGGAATACTTTACAGCCCTCTTTGGCTTCTAAAATTTGTAACTGTTGAAGTAAAGCAAATTGCGAAATAGCATCTGGAATATAAAAATCCAGCTTAGTTTCAAAACAGTATGACGACGGTAAATAAGTCGATGAGATAACCTTAGCTTCTAAGGCAATGGCTTGATTTTCTAAATCAGGTAATAAAAAGTGCATCTTTAAATGCGCCCCAAAAACAAATTCAGTCAGTGAACTAAACTTAACGCCTGAAGCAGATATATTTAACGCGCTTGAACGCCAAAAACCCGATTGAAAATGATCATTCAAATAAGTTGAATACGAACAAAAAATGACATCAAATGCGTAACAAACTGCCTTTACCGCAATAGCGGACTGCCCTGAGATGTCTTTATCAGCTTGCTTAATAAAAACACGCCACTCCTTAATCTTTTCATTAAACTCGCTGAGTGTCCGTCGGTCGTTTTCAATGCATAGGCCTACAATAATTTGACCTAAATCACTTTGAAAAAGCCGTAATTTTTCAAGCGCATGAGCTAGGTCAGCCGGCAATGCATAAATAATATTTAAATTTTTATGGATTGTTCTTGCACAACGATAAATAAAATCTGGATCTGGCGTTCCCGGTTTCTCTAACTCTTCCAGAATTTGATAATGCGCTTGTAATTTAGCTGAAATTTGACTAACTAAAAATTCTACATATTCAGAATTCGGGTACTCACTCGCCAAGAGATTCTTAAATGCTAAATGATACTTTGCTGAAAAATCCAAAACAGCCTGATTAGCATGTTTTATATTATGGTTTTGTAAAGGTTCATGAGATTCAATTCGATAGCGCATCTTCGCATCAATACGAAAATATCTCCGCGTCATCACATCACTTTGATGCTTATATGAGTACATATCGCCATCCCCTATTAACCTTAGTTAAATTTCAGCTAGAAAGTCAATTTCTATCATAATAGCTGAAACCAGTAAGCATGTAAATTACACATACTCCAAGCTAAAACTGCTAGCTAAAGTCATAGTCAACTAACTGGCATACACTTTCAGCCGTCACAACACTCGCAAGAACATCGTCAATCCAATCAGGCTGTTGCTCATTTGGCTCAAAGTAGGCATAGCCAATCTTTAGTTCATCTCCCAACTTTGCCAACATAAAGACAAATTTCTTACCACTTGTTTGCTCAGTCCAACTACAAGAGCCATTTTCTTGCTGAGTCACTTCAAATGACTTACTCGGATTTTTCTGTTGATATAACACACTTGCCTGTTGAATCAATTGATATAAATCTTGATAATTCTCTACCATCTACATTCCTTAATCAGCGCTTTCGCTTTACATAAAAATAAAAAACCCAGCTCAAGGCTGGGTTTTTTTGAGTGTTAAAACTTAATTCAGAATTAAGCCATTTCACCTGGGTATGCTTCGATACCTGGGTTGTTTTTAACACCTTTAAGCTTAGGATGGTTAACTTTCTTAAGCTTCATGTCACCTTTGTTGCGACGTAGGTAGTCAGCAGTAACGTCCCACATTAGGCGACCTTCTCCGATTGCTTCAACTTGCGCCCAACCAGCAACTGAGTAAGTTTTGTTCGCTTCAAGTGGCGTACCATCATCAAGACGCATGTCAGAGATACGGTTACCGAATGAACCGTTTGGCTCACAAGTGTAGTCCATACCACCAAGACGAACCATATCACCACCAGATTGTAGGTATGGGTCTTTTTGGAATAGGTTTTCACAGATACCTTCTAGGATATCTTTCATTTGCGCACCAGTAACTTCTGACTTGTAAGTTTCACCGTAAGTCATAGACGTTTCATCCATTACACGTTCCATAGTGATGGTTTCACCCGCTAGAACCGAAGTACCCCAACGAACACCAGCAGACATAGCGATTTGCGTGTCATGCTCTTCACGTAGTGAGTTTACGATGATTTGGTCCCAAGTACCCATGAAGTTACCACGACGGTATAGCGTGTCTTCCGCTACCGCTAGTTCTTCACCTAGGATCTCACCGTAAGTTTTACCTAGACGGTCTTTGTTTACATAAGCATCTTCACGACGTGATTCAACGATGTTGTTGTCGTACTTAGTTGCGTATAGATCGTCAATGAACTTCTGAACACCAGCATCCGCTTTAACTACGTTAGAGAAGACTGGTAGTAGAGAGTAGTTAACACCTTTCAATTTACCGCCTTGGATGTCAAGATCCATACAACCAACGTATTTACCGTTAGAACCAGCGTTAGTTACGTAACAAACACCACCGTTTGGCGTTTTAACGTCGATCGTTTTTGGAATACCGTCGTGCGTGTGACCACCGAATACCGCATCGATACCGTTAACGCGAGAAGCCATCTTGATATCAACGTCCATACCGTTGTGAGAGATCATCACAACCGCAGCAACTTTTTCTTCTGCACGGATCTTGTCTACTGTTTCTTGTAGCGCGTCTTCACGAAGACCGAAAGACCAATCTGGGAAGTTAGATTGTGGGTTAGCGTTTGCAGTACGTGGGAACGCTTGACCAACAACAGCGATACGCTCACCGTTTATAACTTTAACAACGTAAGGTTTGAATGCACGTGCTTCATCTTCGTCAAATAGACCCGTACCGTTGTTCGCATCAACCATATCACGGTATGCATCACCGAATAGAGAGTCTTCTTTAATACGGATATTTTGTGCAACGAACTCACCTTTGAAGTTGTTCAAGTTTTTAAGAACTTCTTCAGCTTTGTAAGTGAATTCCCAGTGACCAGTCATGATGTCTACACCGATTTGGTTAGATGCTTCTACCATGTCCGCACCACGAGTCCAAAGCGCAGTACCAGAACCGTGCCACAAATCACCACCATCCATAGTAATCGTATTAGCAGAACCACCTGCTTGATCACGTAGCATGTCTAGAACCGTTTTAAGGTGCGCGAAACCGCCAACTTTACCGTAAGTCTCAGACGCGTCTTGGAAGTTTAGGTAAGTGAAAGCGTGCGCAAGCTCTGGGTTTGCGTTCTTGTCGATACCTAATTCTTTAAGAAGTTTTTCACCAACAACGTGAGGAAGTTGACCAAACGCAGGACCTGTACCCAAGTTTACATTCGGCTCACGGAAGTAGATTGGCTTCAATTGAGCGTGTGTATCTGTAATGTGTAGCAGACGAACCTTACCTTTCATAGGCTTGTTGTAGATCTCCGCAGATGCTTTTGCAGCAGCAGCTTTATCCGCACCACCAGACATTGCAGAAGCAGTACCAGGTAACATACCTGCCGCAGCAGCCAATGACATTACATGTAGAAATTCTCGGCGATTTAAAGACATCAGGTCTCTCCGTTGTTATTAAAGTTGTTCCGTTTAAGCGGAAGTTTATATATCAATGCAAAAAAGTCATTTTTCATGGCTTTTTTGTCAGACGGGAACTACCCGCCAAAAAATTCAGTCAAATTTAAGGGTTATACCTTTTAAAGTCAAATAAATGAAAATTATTTCCTATTAGAATTTTCTAATAGACTTAATGAATTCATTTATAAGGCATACTTTTTCAACGCAGAAATAACAAAGGCAGCGATAAACGCTGCCTTTGTATAAAAGCGACCTAACATAGCTTGCAAACTCTTCTATCTAAAGAAAACCAAGAAGCCTGAAGTTCAAAGCGAACTTCTTCTCAAGTATTAGAAACCAAATAAAACTTGTTAGATCGCGGCAGAAGTTACAGCTAATAGTACAACTAACTATTAGCACAACCCTCCACGACAAAAATCCACCCTTGTTAAAAAGAGATAAAAGGCTGAAGGTCAAGGCGAGTTTCGAAGCGAACTTTCAAGTATTAGAAACGGAATAAATTTTTCCTAATCGCGGCAAAGATTGAAGCCAATAGTATACCTATTGGCAAAATCTTTAACAAAGAGTAGGGAAAATTTAGACGTTTCTAACCAACCCACTTACGTGCATTGCGGAACAGTCGCATCCACGGCGCATCCTCTTGCCACTCGTCAGGACACCAAGAGTTTTGCACAGCGCGGAACACACGCTCAGGGTGCGGCATCATAATGGTGACACGACCATCTGGTGTAGTCAGACCCGTCATACCATTTGCGGTACCGTTCGGGTTAAACGGATAGGTTTCAGTCGCTTGACCTTGTGCATCCACATAACGCACACCGACCAGACCTTCAACTTGCGAGGAATCACCGGCACCAAAGTCCATACGTCCTTCACCGTGAGCTACTGCTACAGGAATACGCGTACCCGCCATCCCTTTAAGAAGGATAGACGGCGACTCTTCAATTTGAACTTGCGAGAAACGCGCTTCAAATTGCTCTGATTCATTGCGAACAAATGCCGGCCAGTTTTCCGCACCCGGGATAATCTCTTTCAAATTAGATAGCATCTGACAACCGTTACAAACACCTAGCGAGAAGGTATCTTCACGCTGGAAGAAGTTCTCGAAAGTGCTGCGTGCATTGTCATTGAACAAAATTGAATTCGCCCAGCCGCGCCCAGCACCTAAGACATCACCATAAGAGAAACCACCACAAGCCACTAGACCGCGGAAATCATCGAACTTCACTTCACCGGAAAGCACGTCACTCATGTGAACGTCGATTGCATCGAAACCGGCCTTAGTGAAAGCTGCCGCCATCTCTTGCTGACCGTTAACCCCCTGCTCACGCAGAATTGCCACTTTCGGACGCGGCGCATCGGCAAATTCAGCAGTAATATCATCATTAATATCGAAAGTGACTACTGGATTGATTTCAGTGTTCGCGTCGTTTTCAATCGCATCAAATTCTTGTTTCGCACAATCTTCGTTGTCACGAATTGCTTGCATGCGGTAAGAGGTTTCCGTCCACCACTTCTGTAGTTGCTTACGAGGCATATTGAAAATTTCTGCACCGTTTGCAGAAATCGAGATTGTATCGTCTTCTGAAACCGAACCGATAAAGTGTGACATAGCAGACAGGTTATTTGTAGCAAGTACCGCTTCAACCGCTGCTTTATCTGCAGATTTAACTTGCAGAACCACACCGACTTCTTCAGCACAAAGTGCTGCAACCGGCTCATTACCAAGCGCTGTAATATCGACGCTAATACCGGTGTGACCCGCAAACGCCATTTCCGCTAGGGTGACCAATAGGCCACCATCGGCACGATCATGGTAAGCAACAATCTTATCGTCAGCCATTAGCTGCTGAGTTGCATTAAATAGATTTAGCAGATCATCCGCAGAGTCCAAATCAGCGGTATTTTCACCCACTTGACCATAAACCTGCGCTAGACAGCTTGCGCCGACACGGTTTTGACCTTTACCTAAGTCAATCACCAATAGTTCAGTATCACCTAAATCTGTACGCAGTTGCGGCGTTACCGTTTTACGGACATCTTCCACAGGCGCAAAAGTGGTGATGTTTAAAGACATTGGCGAGATAACGGCTTTGTCTTCACCATTGTCATTCCAAACGGTTTTCATCGACATAGAGTCCTTACCAACCGGAACCGCAATTCCTAGCGCCGGACATAGCTCTAAACCAACCGTTTCAACGGCGTCGTAAAGAGCCGAATCTTCACCCGGATGCCCTGCTGCAGCCATCCAGTTTGCCGAAATCTTAATATCCGACATCTTGCCGATTTTCGCACAAGCAATGTTCGTGATTGCTTCAGCAATCGATAAACGTGCAGACGCCTTAGGATTAACCAGTGCTACAGGAGGACGTTCACCAGAAGCCATGGCTTCACCGGTGTAACCCTTATAGTCAGAAGCGGTAATACCTGCGTTGGCAACCGGAACCTGCCAAGGCCCCACCATCTGGTCACGTGTAACCATACCGGTGATGGTACGGTCACCAATAGTAATCAGGAAGTTTTTCGACGCAATCGTCGGCAACTTCATCAAGCGTTCCGCTACGTCGTTCAAATCCAAATTAGCAGTTTCAAAACCGGCTTGCGGAATAGAACGTGTTTCAGCGGTACGATGCATCTTAGGCGGCTTACCAAGCAATACGTTTAGCGGCATATCGACCGGATTGTTGTCAAATACGGTATCGTTAACAACCAATTCTTGTTCTTTAGTCGCTTCACCGACGATAGCGTAAATCGCACGTTCACGCTTACAGATTTCAACAAACTGGTCAATCTTATCTGGATAAACTGCGATAACGTAACGCTCTTGCGATTCATTCGACCAGATTTCCATTGGCGACATGCCCGGTTCATCATTTGGCACAGAACGTAGGTCAATTTTTCCACCCTTACCAGCATCGTTTACCAGTTCAGGGAATGCATTGGAGATACCGCCGGCACCGACATCGTGAATCGACGCAATCGGTGACTCTTCACCGAGGTAAGTACAACGGTCAATAACTTCTTGTGCACGACGCTCCATCTCAGGGTTTTCACGCTGTACTGAAGCGAAGTCTAGGTTTTCCGCACCAGAACCGGTTTCAACCGATGATGCCGCACCACCACCTAGGCCGATCAACATGGCAGGACCACCCAGAATAACCAGTTTCGCACCAACTGGAATATCGCCTTTTTCAATGTGCATTTCACGAATGCTACCTAAACCACCTGCCAACATAATCGGCTTGTGGTAACCACGAATCTCTTCACCTTCATGCGTAATTAGCGCATTTTCATAGGTACGGAAATAGCCGTTGATTGCCGGGCGGCCAAATTCATTATTGAAACCAGCGGCACCCAATGGACCTTCAAGCATAATATCCATTGGCGTCACAATACGCCCTGGCTTACCGTATGGCTTTTCCCAAGGCTGTTCAAAACCAGGAATATTTAGGTTAGAAACCGTAAAACCAGTTAGACCGGCTTTTGGTTTAGAACCGCGCCCGGTTGCCCCTTCATCACGGATTTCACCACCGGAACCGGTTGCCGCGCCCGGCCAAGGCGAGATTGCTGTTGGATGGTTATGGGTTTCTACTTTGATTTGGAAATGAACCGGCTCTTCAGAGAATTCGTATTTACGAGTTTCTGGATTCGGGAAGAAACGTGTTGCTTGCGCCCCTGCAACCACTGCGGCATTATCGCTATAAGCCGAAAGAACGCCTTCCGGGCTCTTCTGATAAGTATTGCGGATCATACCGAACAGTGAGTTCGGCTTATCTTGACCATCAATAGTCCAGTCAGCATTAAAGATTTTGTGACGACAATGCTCAGAGTTTGCTTGTGCAAACATCATTAACTCGGCATCCACCGGATTACGACCTAAACCATTGAAAGCGTCAACTAGATAATCGATTTCATCTTCAGATAGCGCCAAGCCCATCTCTTTGTTGGCAACCACTAAGGCTTCACGACCACCACCAAGAACATCAACCGTCGTCATCGGTTTTGGTGATTGGTGTGAGAACAGGTTTTCCAATGCTGCGAAATCGTGGCTAACGGTTTCCATCATACGGTCATGTACCAGTGCTTCAACAGCGGCTTTATCTTCTGCGGTAACACCTTCAAAGTGGTACACAATTCCACGCTCAATGCGTAGCACTTTATCAATACCGCAAGTATGGGTAATATCGGTCGCTTTTGAAGACCATGGAGAAATCGTGCCAATACGCGGTGTAACAATACAGCTATCCGCTGATAGATCACCATTTTGATTGTCTGCAGTTTTGTTTAACAATACATTCAAATGTTCGATTTCTTCAGCTGATAAATCAGAAGCGGTATCAACAAAATATACGAACTGAGAACTCAATCCATTCACTGAAGCAACCGTTTGCATTTTGGTTAAAAGTTGGTTGATTCGGTAAGTTGAATGTGCAGGATTTCCCCAAATAATTTGCATAGTTTTTTTGTCCTTTGAAAAAACAAAACCCTCTGTTAAGAGGGTAAGTAGGTTTCGGATTATTTCGCCAATAACCCGAGACTTTCAGATAAATACTTTCTTTGTAAGGCCGTAAGCGGTTCTTCACCTTCTAAAGCAGAAGCGGTAAAAATTGTCGTACCGTCATCTTCAGCAGCCAATTTCAGCACAACACGTTGTGGTAAATCCGTTTTTGAACGATCACGCCAAAAAGCTAAGCTTGAAAGAATCCCCTCTTGCTCACGAATATCTTCCGGTATGTCGACCTGCATCGTGCCATTGCCTTTGCTTGCTGTATGAACATTCCATCCAGCTCTGTACACCATCGCCTGCAAATACGACCAAGACTCATCCATACCGGCTTTGAACTTAAGACCGTTAAACTCTTCACCGTCTATAGTTTCAACCATGTTCTGAGTCGACTCAAGTTGCGCCAAAGCCTGTTCACTGCTAGATCCAAAAAAGACCATTGCTTGATACAAAGCTTGTGCTTCTAAAACAGGACTATAAGGACGTACATACCAATTGCCATCATTCAAGTTCTCATTGCGATCGCCCGGCGCAACCATTTCGTTGTGATTGATGTAAACACGAGTAACACCAGCCGCTTTGTCGGTTTCAACGCGAGCGATAAACTTGTCGTAAGCGCCTTTCGCCAACTCTGGACGCCAGCTATTGAATAAACGAGTTAGAGGGCCGTCTTCTTTGGAAGTCGGTGCCACTTCTTCCCGTGGTAGATAGTCGGTTTTGATAATGCCAATGTCTTTACGTGCTTCGGCAATTTGAAAACCGGCATTCGTGAAATAGCGCTGAATACCGCGCCATGCATCTTCTGAATTAATGGTTTTCAGCTCCAGCCAACGATTGGACAAATCCGCTTTAATCGCTAGACCATTTGCTTGGAAAGTAGGGATCGTATCAGAGGCTTGCTGTTTTGCTAGAGCATTTTGCGCATCTTGTAACGCTGGTGCAAATTGGCTATCTGCTTTACCTGGGTTAAAAAGATTCGGCGGCATTTCCAGATTTTTTACCGTTTTGGTCTCCGTGTCACGGTAAGAGTCATCAGACCCGAACATATTGTTTAGGGTAGAACATCCACTCAGACCTAGGGTACCGAATGTCATTGCCAGCGTTGAAGCCAGCACTGTTTTTTTGGCAAAGCGCATAAACTTTTTAACCTTAATATTTTTCTGATTTAGAAAGATAACAACGCCCGGCTTAACCGGGCGAGAAATTATTTGATTACTCCAGCCTTTTGCAAGGCCGCATGAACCGTTGGCTGAGCCGATTCCGTTAACACCGTTAAAGGTAAACGAATCGCCTTCCCAATCATCCCCATATCAAATAGAGCCCATTTCACCGGAATCGGATTCGCTTCGACAAACAAGTCATTATGCAATGAAATTAATGGCGTATCTAATTGATGTGCAGTTTCGGCATCCCCTTCCAAGGCTGCTGCATAAGCGTCTCGCAACTGTTTTGGGGCAACATTCGCTGTTACTGAAATACCACCATGACCGCCAGCTAAAATGAAATCAATCGCTGTGGCATCATCACCACTGTATAGTGCAAAGTCATCGTCGACTGCAGATTTAACTTCAGCAATGCGAGCCAAATCACCAGTTGCATCTTTAATACCAACAATATTGTCAATTTTCGAAAGGCGAATTACCGTTTCCGACGACATATCAACTGCGGTACGACCTGGAACATTATAAAGAATCTGTGGAATATCAACTGTCTCGGCCACTTTCTTATAATGCAGGTATAGACCTTCCTGAGTCGGCTTATTGTAATATGGCGTTACCAATAGACAAGCATCCGCCCCGGCTTCTTTTGCACACTGCGTTAATTCAATCGCTTCGCGTGTCGAGTTGGCACCGGTTCCGGCAATAACAGGAATTCGACCTGCTGCCTTGTCAACAACAAACTTAACGACTTCACAATGCTCTTTAAATCCTAAAGTCGCTGATTCACCTGTTGTCCCGACCGCAACGATTGCATCGGTCTCTGATTCGATGTGAAATTCAATCAGTTTTTGTAACGCATCGTAATCGACAGATTCATCTTCTAACATCGGTGTGACCAGTGCCACCATACTGCCTGTATACACAGTCAAAGTCTCCAATCCAGTAACGCAATTTTTAAAAACGTAATATTAACCGTTCACCCCTAACACTTCAACATAATTTGCCTGTTGCGCCCGCCTTAATCTATCGCACCTAGAGACGGCTTAAGTTTCACCATAAAAGCCTTATTGATTATCTCTTTAAAAGCATTAAGGCTATTGCTTGCCTTGTTGAAAATAGGCATACTGAATTGCAAATCAGTAAAGCTTAATCAAGCACATCGCCATAGTGATGATGCTAAACAATTTAGCCCCATAAAGGATTTTGCACTATGTTAGCCAAACAAGGCGACAAACTCCCCAATTTTTCACTGTCCGCCACCGGCGAACAAATCATTTCAGAAGCAGATTTTCTAGGGCGTTATAGCGTCTTGTATATTTACCCTAAAGATTCCACTCCAGGTTGCACCACCGAAGGTTTAGACTTCAGTGCATTAAAAGACAATTTTTCAGCATTAAACGCTCAAATTTACGGGCTTTCAATGGATTCAATGCGTCGTCACGAAAACTTTAAAGGCAAACAAAATTTTGCTTTTGAGCTTATTTCCGATCCCGAACATGAATTATGCGAAGCACTGGGCGTCTATCAACTGAAAAAGAATTTCGGTAAAGAATACATGGGATTAGTGCGTTCAACTTTTCTAATTGACCCAACGGGAACGATCGTAAAAGTCTGGAGCCCGGTGAAAGTCAAAGACCATGCCAAGGAGGTTCTGGAAACGCTACAAGAAATGGTCAGCTAGTTTTTAACAACTGCCAGACAAAACAATTCGGCCTGTCAACAATCCATTAATAACAGGTCCACTTAATCTAAATGCTGTTCGCTAAAGGATGCCATCATGACTGATGAACCACGCCGCTTATTTATTTTGGACACCAATGTGCTCATGCACGATCCTATGGCTCTTTTCAATTTCGAGGAACACGACATCTTTTTGCCGATGACCGTTCTTGAGGAACTCGACGCAGGTAAAAAAGGCATGTCGGAAGTTTCTCGTAACGTTCGTGAGACTAACCGCTTAATCGACCAGATCATCAGCAATGCCAGTTTTGAAGAAATCAAGAATGGCTTAAGCCTAGAGAACATTCATCCAAATAGCGGCATGGAGAGCCTACATTTAGGCAAACTTTTTTTCGAAACTGAACCCATGGTTGCCCAGCTGCCTGCGCATTTACCAAGCCACAAAGCTGATAACCACATACTACAAACCGGCTTAGCATTAAAAGAACAGTACCCGCAACGCAATGTCACCCTAGTTACTAAAGACATCAATATGCGGATTAAATCCTCAGCAGTCGGCTTACACTCGGAAGATTACTATAATGACCGAGTCCTTGAAGATGCTGATCTACTCTATACCGGGTGGGAAATCCTACCGGAAGATTTCTTCGAAACCCACGGTAAGAACATGAAATCCTGGCAGGAAGGTGAAAGCACCTTCTACGAACTTGAAGTTGACCATGATTGTGACTGGTATCCAAATCAAGCATTAATCAGTGCTAACGATTCCGGCTTCTCAGCATTAGTACGCGAGATTCGTGACGGCAAAGCGATTCTTGAATACATGCATGATTTTAATTCTGACAATAGTGCCGTCTGGGGAATCAACGCTCGCAACACCGAACAAAACATTGCAATGAACTATCTAATGGATCCGGAAATCGATTTCGTATCAATTCTTGGTGTTGCAGGAACCGGTAAAACCTTGCTAACTCTTGCTGCTGCTCTAGAGCAGACCCTTGATGAAAACCTGTATAACGAAATCATTATGACCCGCGCGACCATTCCGGTCGGTGAAGACATTGGTTTTTTACCGGGCACGGAAGAAGAAAAAATGACCCCATGGATGGGTGCCTTAATGGACAACCTTGAGGTACTGACCGAATCGGACGGCTACACTGATTGGGAAAAAGAGAGTACCCAGCAATTGCTGAGCAAACGAATTAAAATCAAGTCAATGAACTTCATGCGTGGCCGCACTTTTCAGAAGAAATTCATTATTCTCGATGAAGCACAGAATCTAACTCCAAAGCAGATGAAAACTCTGGTAACGCGTGCAGGTGAAGGCACTAAGGTTGTCTGCCTCGGTAATATTAGCCAGATCGATTCACCATACCTGACCGAAACAACAACCGGTTTAACTTATATCGTTGATCGCTTCAAATGCTGGAAACACAGTGCACATATAACCTTACAACAAGGAGAACGTTCTCGCTTGGCGGAATTCGCTTCCGACAATCTATAACTCTCTCAACAATCAAACTCAAAAGGCAGAATGAATAATCTGCCTTTTTTATTTATTAGGCATTTATTAGGCCTGAAAACAAAAAACCCGAGCATAAAGCTCGGGCTTCACTGGCAGCAATTCAGCGTTTAACGCCCCATTGTTTTCTGCTCTTCTTCGGTCGGGATACGGAAGCCTAACTCTTGTGCACGCGCACGACAGTAGTTGATTGCAAACTCTAAAAGCTCACCTACCGCACGGTGACGGAACTTATGCTTCTGACGAACATGCGAGAATGGACGCAGAATTGGCGGATCCAGAGGAATCGCTTTCAAGGTACCAAGCTTAAGTTCTTTAACGATAGTGGTACGCGAAACAACCGCAACTCCGACATCAGATTCAACCGCCATCTTCACAGACTCAGGACTACCAAGTTCCATTACCACACTCAAATCACTGTAGCTAAGCCCTTGTTCGCGAATATAAGAATCGATTACCTGACGCGAGCCGGAACCTTCTTCACGCGAGATATAGCCGTATTTACGGAAATCTTCTACCGTTACTTTGTCACGTTTCGCCAATGGGTGATCTAGAGGACAAATCAGTTGCATCTCGTCAATACGACAAACATCAACTTCCAAGTTCTTATTCTGAACCGGCGCTTCAACCAAGCCAAGGTCGATCATATTATTTTCAACCATTGAAACAATCGCATCGGTGTTGCCGACCTGAAGACGGATATTGACATCTTCGTACTGTTTCTTGAAAGCACCCAATAGGCTTGGCAACATGTATTCAGCAATAGTCGTACTGGCGCCAATAACCAAAGTACCGGTAACTTCGCCCGTCAACTCGCGAACTTCAGAATTCATTTTTTCATAAAGTTCAAGAATCTGATCAGCATAGTCATATACGACTTTACCGGCATCGGTCAGGGTAATTTTATTGTGAGTACGGTCAAAGAGGCGGGTGTTAAAAAAATCTTCTAACTGCTTAACTTGGAAGGTAACCGCAGGTTGAGTCATATGGAGGGTCTCTGCAGCTTTGGTAAAGCTCATTACCTTAGCTACGGTATGAAATACCTGAAGACGTCTATCTGCCATCTGCTCTGTCCTTATTGTTTGTAATGATTTCTAAAATTTAGCCGTGAATATAGGCTTTCCAATAAAAAAAGTCAATCTTCTTCGATAAATCGATAAAGTAAGTTTGGGAATGTATTTTGTTATTAAATCATAACTTCTTCAGTCACGTCCGGGCAATTACTTACGATGATTGGGTTTGGAAAATAATTCCCTCTCAATCTGCTTTAAAGCATCTAAATGCGGAGAACTAAAAGGAGAAGGCCCGACATTTTTGCGTTCGATTTTCTGGCCTGCTTCCATTTGCGGCTGATCACTGGACTCCATCATCGTCGTGGTTCGATCAACTTCTTTTTTCTGCTGCATTTCCAATAAATACTCTTCAAGCATTCGATAACGATGCAGCTCTTCCGTTAAGCGATCAATTTCCTGAGTTGAATGCAACATAATACTTTCAACATGTTTTTCATTATCAATACTCTGCTTGGCTAAGCGCTTCTCTGTCTGGCGCACATAATTCAGAATCTCACGCTCCAATTTACGCTGATCCGAACCAATCAAAAATGCCGAGAAGTTCGCCGTTACCAAAGAGAAAAACATCACGCCGAAAATAATTAATACCGCCCCAAAGATTCTACCCTCTTCAGTTAAAGGAACGACATCGCCATAACCGACCGTTGTAATTGTTACCAACGCATACCAAATTCCATCAATAATAGGTCGTTGCTCGACATAGGAAAAAATGCCGCCAGCACCGATTACCAAAAAAGAAAAGCCGACCAAAATTTGCCCAAAGCGATTACGTTTTAATAAACGCAGGACATCATGAAAAAAACTGGAAACGAAACGAACGAAAAGCACTAACCGCAAAGAACGGAAAATCAAGGCCCAATCACCACTCCATGGAATCCACGGTGCAGCCACGAGGACAATCAAAACGCTCAACCAGTTATGTAAAAGATAGCGGGAACGGTCTTGTACAAGAAAAAGATTAACCAGCAACTCAGCGGCAAATACGCCCCAGAGAATAAAATCCAGACCGGCATATTCAATGGGGTAGTCGGTATAAGACAATACCAACTGCAGAAAGACAACCAAAATGGCAACCGCCACTAAATATTCGAAAACTCTGCCAACACTACGTGCACGGTCACTCTCTTTTTTATGAACGCCGGCAACACCTAGTAACACTTTTAAATTCATGCAGCAATTCCGATTATTCAGACAGTTCGCTAATCGTATAGAGTTATATCAGTCAATACTAAAGGATTTCTAACCAAGCTGTGCCAAGAAAAAACAACTTAGCCGGAAATAACAGGATTACTTATCCAAGCGCAAAAAATTCAGGCAATCCGCAGAACATTAAAACTTAGATGGCATAGATTTGCGCCAAACTCGGCAGCGCTTCACGGCCATTCAATGCTTGCTCCATTAGCCAGTTTTTCGCCGGCTTGAGTTGGTTGGCAATCGGCAGTACCGTTTGGCGAACACCGTTTTTGACCAGCTGATTTTGATAAAACCAAGCGAACCACTCCATCGAAAGCTGCACTATGGCGTTATCTCCACGACGCCAACGTTCATATTTCCTTAGGTTACTTAACTTGGCAAAATCCTTACCGGCTTGCTTGGCATTTGCTAAAACATCCACCATCGCGGCAGCATCCAACAAGCCTAAATTCACTCCCTGTCCTGCTTGCGGGTGAATGGTGTGCGCAGCATCGCCTATCAGAGCTAGACCATTTTTCACATAATGATTGGCATGCTGGCGAATCAACGGAAAAGCGCCGCGCTGCCCGACTTCAATAATTTGCCCCAAACGATAATCAGACGCCTTGGCGATTTCATGAGCAAATTCTTGATCCGTTAGCGACAGAGCCCACTGCTGTTTTTCTATCGGTAAATACCAAGCGATAGAACTGTAGTTCGCACCCATCGATAAAAACGCAAAAGGGCCGTTTTCGGTATAACGTTGCCAGCAACAATTCTCGTGCGACAATTCGGTTTTCACCGTCCCGACCACTGCACATTGATCATAGTCTTGACGATTCAAACCGATATTGGCCATCTGACGAATCTGCGAACGACCGCCGTCAGCAGCAATCACCAGTTTCGTTTGCAAGCTTGCACCATTTGCCATTGATAAGCTTGTCAGCTCTCCGGCAAACTCCGGCAATTCAAGCCCATCAAAACGCTCTCCTAGCAGTACTGACAAATTATCGTACTGTTTAAACTCGCTCCACAATGCCGCCTGAATCAGATCATTTTCAACAATATAACCAAGATTGGCTTCGCCGATTTCTTTGGCGTCAAACGCGACTTCCGCCTGCGTGAACTCATCCCAAACTCGCATTGCAGTAAACGGATGATGACGCTGTTGTAAAATGAAATCCCAGCCGCCAAGGTTTCGCAGGATATTTTCCGAGGCACGGGTTAAAGCACTGACTCGGATTCCCATCGGCGTCAGTTCATTCCAATCTAAATTCGGTGCTTGGCGTTCCAGCAACAAAACTGAAAAACCGTTTTTCGCCAAACCGAGCGCTGTTGCCGCTCCGACCATGCCACCACCGACAACCACAACATCCCAAATCTTTTGATAAATCGCTGCCTGTTCTACCTGAGTATTCATCAATCTATCCAACCTTTAAACCTTGCCCATCGCAAAACGCGAAAAACGTCTTTTCGCCATCGGCACCGCCTGCAATGCCATCAACCCTAAACCGCGTAAATGTCCGACCATCGGTGAAGAATGCTGAAATAGGTCAATAAGACTATCGGTCATGCCCATGACTTTCTGGTGATCTGGCTGGCGCAATTTAGCGTAATCTTGTAGAAATGCTTCACTGGCAACTTGCTCAATGGCCTCTTGCGGCGGCAGTTGTAACATTTCAATTTGCTGTAGGAGTACAGCAATATCTCGAATCCCTAAATTCAAACCCTGCGCAGCGACCGGATGCTGAGTATGCGCGGCATTCCCCAATAACAATGCACGCCCCTTGGTGAACTGTTCGACATAGGTTTCTTTTAACGGATACGCCAAACGCGGACTGGTTTTGACAAAGGCGCCTAAACGCTCACCCATTTTCGCAGAGAAACGTTCAAGATAGGCTTTATCATCTAGCGCCATCACTTCGTCCAACTGCTCTTGCGGAATAACCATCACCGCCTTATGTTGATTACCTTGCATCGGCAATAATGCGACCGGCCCTTCAACAGTAAAGCGTTCATAGGACCAGCCTTGAGGATGTTGTTCGGTTTCAATCTGCGCTAACACGGCATAGGCACCATAAGACTTTTCTTGCAATTGCAAACCAAGTGTTTGTCGCACCATAGAATGGGTGCCATCGGCACCGACAATCAATTTAGCGTGCAAACGAAGCGTTTCGCCGGATTGTTCGACCTGAGCGCAAATCGGATACGGCTGAGAATCATCTTCGGTAAAACTCTGTAACTTAGCCGGCGCTAAAATCTCAATCGCCGACTGCTGTTTTACCGCTTGCCATAGAACCTTACCCAAATCACGACCTTGCACGCTAAAACCAAGGGCATTCACCCCCATTTCTTTAGCATGGATTGTGGTGATTCCTAGATAACCTTTCTGTGAAACGTGCACATGCTCGATTGCGGTCGCATAGGGTTTTAATGCCTCCCAGACGCTAAGCTTTTGTAAGACTTCAATCGAGCCGAATGAAAGTGCTAAAACACGGCCATCAAAAGCGCCGTTCGTATTTTCCTCAGCACTCTCAATTTCCATTGGCTGAGCTTCCAATAACTGCACACGAAAACCTTGTCGGCTTAAACCTAATGCCAACATCAATCCGACCGGCCCACCGCCAACAATAATCGTATCGGAATTTTTCTGCATTTCGATTAACCCTTAACGCTCGATCACTTTGCCTGTTCGGCAAACCATGTTTCAATTTCCGCAACTGTGCGCGGTAAACCTTCGCTCAATACTTCATGTCCGTCGGCGGTAACCAGAACATCATCCTCAATGCGAATGCCGATATTGTGCCACTTGGCATCAACATGCTGATGACGATCTGAGATATACAAGCCCGGTTCAACCGTCAAAACCATCCCCGCTTGCAACGGACGCCATTCACCATCGATCTTGTAAACGCCGACATCGTGCACATCCATTCCAAGCCAGTGGCCGGTACCATGCATAAAGAAATCCATATAAGCTTTTTCTTCGAGTAGCGTTTCCAAATCACCTTGCAGGATGCCAAGCTCGATTAAGCCTTCGGTCAAAATACGCAAGGTGGTTTGGTGTAAATCGCCATAAAGCACACCCGGCTTAACCATTTCAATGACCGCTTGCTGCGCTTTTAACACTAAACTATAAAGTGCCGCTTGTGCTTCGCTGAACTTGCCCGATGGCGGATAGGTATGAGTAATATCACCGGCATAACCCTGATATTCAGCGCCGGCATCAACTAACAACAGTGCATTCGGTTCAAGCAACGAAGTGTTTTCGGTGTAATGCAAAATACAGGCATTTTCGCCGCTGGCACAAATCGAGTTAAACGCTACCCGCTCGCCGCCGTCACGATAAAAATCGGTTTCCAAAGCAATCTGCACTTCACGCTCAGTCTTAGCATTCGCTGCGACCCGCATCGCAGCCAAATGCCCTTGCACGGAAATTTGTGCTGCTTTGCGCATCGCATCGATTTCAGGTTCGGTTTTAATCACACGTTGTTCGTGCAATAGGCTATCTAAATCCATAACCCCGACCGGACTATCAATGCCTTTACGCACCTGCTTTTTCAACGAATCAATGACCGGTGCTAAAATCTCCATCCATTCTGCGAAATCACTGAAGCTGACAAAAATCTGTTCGATGCCGCTTAATAATTCCGGCAGATGCTCATCTAATTCCTCAATCGGCGCTGCCTGTTCTACTTGCAGAGTTTCGGCTGCGTCTTCAACCCCAAGACGACGACCTTGCCAGATTTCCTGCTGCAAATCTTTTGAGCGCACGAAAATCGTCGAAACGTCTTCGCCGTCAATATTACTCATTAACAATAAAGAATCCGGCTCATTAAAACCGGTTAAGTAGAAAAAATCGCTATGCGGGCGAAACGGAAATTCGACATCGCGGTTGCGAATCAACTCTTCTCCCGACTGGACAAGAATGGCACTTTTTTTCGGTAATTGACTAAAAAGGGTTTCGCGATTAGACACAGCTGAGATCATTCGGTCTCCAAATTTCTGCAATACAAGATAGATTAGTGAACTTGGTATTCGCCTTGTGGCGGATCCATAATAGGCG
Source organism: Thiomicrorhabdus marina (assembly GCF_017571465.1). Lineage (GTDB taxonomy): Bacteria > Pseudomonadota > Gammaproteobacteria > Thiomicrospirales > Thiomicrospiraceae > Thiomicrorhabdus > Thiomicrorhabdus marina. The sequence goes on from NZ_JAGETV010000001.1 coordinate 138,006, forward strand.
CGGCTTGAGTCGGGTTCAATTCTTCATTCAACATCAAAACACCGACCTTAATAAATTCGCTCAACTCCATCAAATCCTGTTCGATCTGTTCAGCCGCAGTTTCTTTCTCCAAATCTGCCAAGGCACTGATGTCAATTCGAGCGATTTCGCTCAGGTCATTCACCAATTCACGAACCTGTTCACTAAGGTCTTTTTCCATTTCGTTCAAACCGCCACCTAAACCGATGCCGTAGATAATGCCTTCACAAATTTGGCCGATCATCGCCGCGCGCATCACTAAAGAATCGTCATCATCCGGCAAGCACAGTTCCAACTCGAAACCAGAGCCGTTCAAACCTTTATTGGTCGACAGAAACATTTCATGCAACACCACCAAAAATGATTCTTTAATCGATTTTACTTGAGCCTCTTCCAGTAACTTACGAATCCAAACTGTCTCTTGAATATCGTTATCGACACACAACAAACCAATTAACATCCCCTGAATAAAAGATGGCGATTCTAATTCTGGGTATGGCGCGACCGCTTCATTTATGCTCTGAAAATCCATGAACTTCTTCTCTTGTTAAAGCTGATTAATTGAGGAATAATACCATATCCAGTGCTAGAAAAAGTATCTCCGGCAATGGGTAAAACGCCAACATCATCCCCATAGCAAAACAAGATAAATATAAGCATGGGTCGAGCGATAAAATTCGCCGTAATTTTTCAGTAATCGAAGCAGTTTAGGAGCTACACCCATGATCGAAATTAACACGATGGGTCATCGATTTAAATTTCAGTGCGAAGATGACGAACGCAAACGCTTAGAAGCCGCCGCTGAAATGATTGAACAGAAAATGTTGGAATTACCCAAAGCCAACCGCAACGAGCGCAGCTTATTAATGGTGGCAATTAATATCGCCTACGATTTCATTCAATTGAAAGAGGAAGCGCATCACAACAGCGAAGACATGAAGTCGAAAATTGACGCTATTCACACTATTTTGACTAGTGCGATCGAAGCACAGTCTCACTCAGAAGAAAGCAAAACATCGGTTAACTAAAAAACCTTCGCGCCTCATGAAAACTCATACTTTTTTCTGCGGTCGCTTAAAAGTTTGCTTGTTTTAAATTGAGGATCAACCACACAAGCAGTCGGATTTTTAGCCCAACTCAAACGGTGATTGCCCAATAATAAAACCGTTTTTTGCTTAACATCAAATTCCCTACAAACAAAGACATTTTTTGTAAACTCTGGCTCCAGTTAACGCTGACTAAAACCGCAATTTTGGTATAATGCAATCAAGCATATGGTCACGGGCGTAAACCCCGTTCCGATACTTACTACCTCGGGGCCAGACATTTTAAGTGGTGCGCATCTCGTTAGCTTAGCTAACCCGGGAAGCCTAAACTTTTTATGGGAGGCTGCCACCTGAACTTAGCGGTTCAGGGATTTAGCCCGGGCTGTATGCTTTTCTATTTATTACCTTTCTTTTTCAAATCCCGCTACACTACACAGTAAATCAATAGCCGTTTTTACTGTTATGCCGTCAAACCTAAATCAACTTCGCAAAGACATGCGCGCTCGACGCCAACAACTCAGTCAATCCATGCAAACACAAAACGCTAGACAGGCGTTAGACTTCGCTAAACAATTACTCAATAATAGCGAATTTAGCAAACCACAAAAGATTGCGTTATTCTTCACCCAAGATGGCGAACTCAGTACCGCCCCACTGATTCAATATCTGTGGCAAGAAACCCAGCATGAAGTCTATCTGCCAGTTCTACATACACTCGAAAAAGAACCGATGACGTTTGCGCACTACACTGAGTCCAGTCGGTTACAGAAAAATCGTTTTAATATTCCTGAGCCCTTTAACACCAAAAGCATTACTGCTGCTGAACTTGATTGGGTGTTTGTGCCACTGGTCGCTTATGACCAAACAGGCAATAGAATGGGAATGGGCGGTGGCTTCTATGACAGAACCTTTGCTTTCAAACAACAAAGCAGACCGTCAAACAAACCTTATTTGATTGGTTGGGCGCATAGCTTACAAAAAGTGGCAAGCTTGCCAACACAGCCATGGGATATTCCGCTATATGCCCTAATTAATGAAAAACAAATTGATTGGTTTGAGAATGGCCTTCTCAGCTAATTTGATCAATTTTAGCCAGTAAATCCTGACTTACCGGAATACGTAAACTCTTGCCAACATAAAGTCGATTCGCATTGCGAATGCCGTTATGATGCTTGATCTTGGCGACAGTGACATTGAATTTTTTGGCAATCGTCGTCAAATTATCACCGCTTTTGACTTCATAACGAACAAAAAGAGTATTCGGCGCTTGCACCGGGGCTTGTCGATGCGTTTCAATATAATGATTTAACCCAGATACAATCGCATTCGCCATTTTCTTTTGAAACAAAGGGTTAACCAGATTGCGCGCTTCTTTCGGATTAGAAATAAACGCTGTTTCAATCAGCATAGACGGCATATCAATTGCCTTCAATACCGCAAATTGCGCCGACTGAACATGCGCCCGATGCATAGTCAACTTTTTATCCATTTCAAATAAAACGGATTTTGCCAGTTTTTGGCTATGATCGATATTTGAACGACGAGAAAGATCACTCAATGCATAAGCAACGTCATCATCAAAGCCACTCAATTTAACATCCTGCAAGTACGCATTTTCGCTTTTCGCCAATAGACGGGCCATATGTGAACTGGCGCCGCGACGCGACAGTACATAAACCGAACCGCCATGCACGCGTTCATCTTCAAATGCATCGGCATGAATGGAGATAAAAATATCGGCACCTTTGCTTTTAGCAATTTTTTGACGTTCATAAAGCGGAATAAAAACATCTTTTTCACGAATCAAAACCGCACGCATATTCGGTTGTGCATCAATTTGGCGTTTCAGCTGTTTCGCCATTTGCAAGGTTACGTCTTTTTCCATAATCCGGGTTTGACGATTCACCGCTCCCGGATCTTTGCCACCATGCCCTGCATCAAGAGCCACGACCAATTCAAGACCATTACCCACAGGAGGTTTTACGATTTTCTGCACACTGGCTTTTAACTCAGCTTTCGCAACTTCATGCTCTTGGTTTTCAGCTTTCGCAGCTTTAGCAGACGTTTGCTTCGTCTGCTCAGGTTTATCAGCAACGACTAATTCAGACTTTTGCGCAATTTTTGTCTGAGCCGCTTCTAGCGGCTCTGTTTTTTCAGTAATGGCTTTTTCGCCCGCTTTAGTTACTAAGGCTTTTCCTTCAGCCTCTTCTGCCACAACTTTCTCAGGTAATTTAGTACCTAAAAGAATATCGACTGACTTATCAATCGCGTCTTGCGGTTTTTCTTCTGACTGGATTTCTGGCTCGGCTACTACAGCAGGCGTTTGAACTTCTTTCTGCTTGGCTTCAACAGACGTTATAACAGAACTTTGAGTTACTTCTTTTGTTGCCGGCTGAGCAATTTCAGCAGTGGTTTCCGGTGTGTGTTTTGCTGCTAATTGAGGCTGCGCCTTAACTTCTTTTTTCGCTGGAACGATTTTGGGTTTTGGCGAATTCTCGGCGGCATCTTTTAAATCAATAACCAAGCGATTAAAACCGTGCGCGTTTTCACCGAGGTGGAAGCTACTGATATCCAGAGTCTTATGTAATTGCATGGTTACTTGCGTCTGGTTGCCCTTATCACTCACCTGCATTTTATAAAGACGAGAATCATTGAAGGTCTTTTCGTTAAAACTGATGTTGTTGTCAACGTGATTAAAGACCACCATCACACGCGACGGATTATTCAACATACGAATCTGGAATTTTGCCTTGTCCTGCAAGTCAAAAACAATTCGCGTTTTCTGAACATCTTGGCCGACACGAACTTGCTTAATGGTACCAATGGCATAAGCGACAGAACTGCTAAACAGTAAACCGACAGCCAATCCGGCAGAGGTTAGTTTTTTTAAGGTACCTTTTAACTTCAGCAGTGAAGAAGAGACCGGCACGGAAGCATCCTCAGATTGCATACTGTCCTGAAGTCGTTGGCGTTTCTGTTGTGTTTCCAGCACGGCAAACCTCCGCTTATCACTTTTTGACTCTATGACAGAGCCATACTGAACAAAATAATTTAGTGTGAATTATTGACTAAGCAACCTTTTTGCCAAGTTGTCTTGTCAGTTTTATAACACGGGTGACAAGCCCCCAAACTCAAAGCTCTGCATTAACTGTTGGCCTTTATCGCTCTGCAATCTGATGGACAGGTTTCGTCCCTCATCAAGGTGCTGTATCTCAATCAATAAGTCCGCATTCGGCAAAACCGGCTGACCGTTTTGCGGCCACTCCACTAGTGCCAAAAACTTCCCTTGCAGGATGTCGCGAATCGCCAAATACTCCAACTCTTCAGGCTCACACAAACGATACAAATCAAAATGGTGAATCATTAAATCACCCTGTTCTAATTCCACAGGGTAAGACTCCACCAATGTATAAGTCGGACTTTTCACCTTTTGACCCGGCAAAAAATATTGAATCAAAGCACGCGACAAATACGATTTTCCTGCACCTAGATCGCCTTTCAGATACACGATTAAGCCACTACTCATTCGGTTCAGTTGTAATGCCTTTTCAATCTGCTTTGCTAAGGCTTCCGCCATCGATTTACTGGCTGCCTCATCTGCCAGAAAATAGTGTAACTTTTCCAAAAAGCTTCTCCATTCAACGGAATTGTATTGGCTTCGATTCCGCTCTGCTAAAATATATCTTTCTTTTGCGTATCTTGTATCCATGCCCGACTCAAACCTGCCGACCACTACCACTCTTAGTACCAAGCGGCTCGCCGAACTTGCCGAGCAGATTAAACAATGGGGTCAAGAGCTTGGTTTTGCCGATGTCGGTATCAGTGATTGCGATTTAAGCCAATACGAACCCCATTTTTTTCAGTGGCTCGAAAACGGCAATCACGGCACCATGGACTATATGCAACGCCACGGCACCAAGCGGACTCGTCCCAAAGAACTTGAACCGCAAACCGTACGCATTATTTCGGTACGCCTTAATTACTTTGACGGTTCAGCAAGCCATGCTTTGCAGCAACTACACCAACCGCAACAAGCCTATATTTCCCGCTACGCGCTGGGCAAAGATTATCACAAAGTCCTGCGCAAGCGCTTGCAAAAGCTGGCGCAAAAAATCCAAACCATCGTGCCTAACTTACAATTTCGTGCCTTTACCGACAGTGCGCCAGTTTTGGAGCAAGCCATTGCTGAAAAAGCAGGGCTTGGCTTTATCGGCAAAAACAGTCTAATCATCCACCCGCGTGCCGGGTCGTGGTTCTTCCTTGGCGAACTGTTCGTTAACTTGCCGCTACCGGCCGATAAAGAGCAACATTCGCAAGGTTGCGGACCTTGTACCGCCTGCATTGACGAATGCCCGACACAAGCAATCTTGCCAAACAACCAAGTTGACGCACGTCGCTGCATCTCCTACTTAACCATCGAATATGACGGTGTTATCGACGAATCACTCCGACCGTTAATCGGCAACCGCATCTACGGTTGCGATGACTGTCAATTAGTCTGTCCATGGAACCGTTTTGCCGACTTCACCGACGAATCGGATTTCACGCATCGCGACCCGTTGGATGAAGTTGCCCTACTGGAACTCTTCGAATGGAATGAAACCAAGTTTTTAAAGTACTTTGAAGGCTCGCCTATCCGCCGAATCGGCTATGCCAAATGGACTCGCAACCTCGCTATCGCTATCGGCAACCTAAGCCGCTCACAGGTTGATAAACTCCTTATCGAAACGGCCTTGGCAGCGGTCAGTTTAAAAATCGGTAGCCTAGATGACATCGTCGACCAGCATCTTATTTGGGCGCAAACCGAACTGCAAAACCGTCTCGATAACTGGCAAGACTCCGTTCAACCAACTATCGACACTATCGCGGTTGAACTTAAAAACCCGCAACAGATTAAACCGTTTAAAGTTCGAAAATATCACTACCCAGCCAATCGTTTGGCCAAGCAAAGATAAAAAGATTACAACATGTCGAAAATCGAACCCTGTGACGGGGTAAACAGCTTAGCGTATAGACGCGATGCATATGTATTGGTCATACCGGCAATATAATCAGAAATAACCCTTTGCTGTTCCTGCTCAGTCTCTTGTGCAAGATACTTCTTATAATTCTTAGACGGTAGCAAAGCGCTAGGATTAGCACGCAACGACTTAAACAACTCCAAGACAATCAACTGCCCTTTGTATTCCATCTGCTTCACTTCGGCGATAGTGATAACGTTTTCAAACACAAATTTTTTCAGCAACTCCAACACCGCCATTGCCCCCTCTTCCAACTTGGCTTGGTAAGCCAGTAGCGGATGGGAAAATTCAGCGTTTTCATGCATATAAATCGCTTCAACCATAATTCCGACCATCTGACTAACCGCATGCTTACGCGCTTTAGAGGAATCACTAAATAGCCGTTCCGTCATCTCATCGCCCCACAATGGATACTTTGCCAGCACGTCACTTTCCATAACCTGTTCTTGCCAACGCTCACGACGCACCATTTTCATAGTTACCGCATCTTCCAAATCGTGAATGCCATAAGCAATATCGTCGGCCAACTCCATAATATTGGTATCTAAAGCCTTATAGTGAGTACGCTGGTGCCCACCATCGCTCGGAGAAAATTGCGTGAAACGATGACGGTCAGCCTCATTAAACGGCTGCAACACCCAATCTAGAATATATTTTTCTTCCGCATAAATACTTTTCGGTGGTGACCAACTAGCGAAGTCCAACACTCTAAAATCCGTGGTTTCCGGACGCGCTAACTTTTCTTGATAGTCGGCACTTTGTGAGAGCACATCTTGGTAAAGCGCCGGATATTTCATCACCCCCAAAGTGGTACGACGCGACAAGTCCAAACCGTTCTCACGCGTATATTCACCAAGCTTCGACATAATTCGTAAAGTCTGTGCATTACCTTCAAAGCCGCCATAATGGCGCATCATATAATTCAGAGCTACTTCACCACCATGCCCATACGGTGGATGTCCCAAATCATGTGCCAGACAAATTGCTTCAATCAAGTACATTGATGGCAGCCACTGTACATAATCTTGTTCATTTCCGGCCGCATCAGTACCGACAGTAATTAATTGCTCGACCAAACCGGAACCAATTTGCGCCACTTCCATTGAATGCGTGAGGCGCGTGCGGAAAAAGTCCGATTCATTTAGACCGAAGATTTGCGTTTTTGCTTGCAAGCGGCGAAAAGACGCCGAGTGGATTACTCGGGCGCGATCGCGCTGATAGACTATGCGCGCTGGGCGTGACTCTTTATTAGATAAAAAGTCAGTGTAACGTTGCGTCCATTCCAATTGGTCTAACATAGCGATTTCCTTGCTTGGCCGAGTACCAAAACTTCCTTCTCTAAAGTTTTAAAAAGACAAGAATCTTCTTTAAAATCAAGCATATTAAAACCTTTTCTTAAACTATTTCCAAGCCTAATGCCGATTTTTGCACTTATTTTCATCAATTTTTCATCGGTTTTGCACTCCGAGCAATTTTTACAGATTCCCTTTTGCTGCTGTTTTATACTGTGTAGTCACTTACTTTTCTCTTCAAATATTGGAGTTACCTACCATGCTGAAACTGTTGCTAAAAATAGTGCTTGGGTTAATCCTTACCATTGTTATCGCCATCGGCGCACTCTTCGCTTTTGTCGACCCAAACGACTATCGTCAAGAAATTACTGACATTGTTCAAGAACAGACTGGCCGTGAACTAAAGGTCGGCAATATGAGCCTATCGGTCTGGCCGCATCTGGCAATTAACCTTGAACAGGCAAGTTTATCGAATGCCGAAGGCTTTGCCGGTGACAAAATGCTGCAAGCAAATGTCATCAGCGTTGGCGCTGCCATCATGCCTTTATTGCAACAGCGTTTGGAAATTGATCAATTGACGCTAGATGGTGTTCAGGTAACTCTGCAAAAAAATGCCGAGGGGAAAACGAATTGGGATGACTTAGTTGGTTCGGAGACAGAACAGGAAACCGAACAGAAAGACGACTCTCCATCCGAGAACCCATTAGACAAACTAGCAGCGCTTAGCTTCGGTGGCCTTAATATTCAGAACGGCCAAGTACAATGGCAAGATGCAACAACGGGTCAAGACATCAAGCTCAGCGAGCTGAATATCACCACAGGCACGGTTTCATTTGGTGAATTTTTCCCTATCAATATTCAAGCGACTACGACGCTAAATGCGCCGCAACTCACCACTAAAGTTGATTTAAATATTGAAGCAAAAGTTGATAAAAACGGCGCTTATGCGGTTCGCAACCTCGTTCTAAACAACCAAACCGAAAGTTCCGAACTGCCGGTCAGCAAAGTCTTGGCTGAGCTGTCCATTCCGACCATCGATTTAAACTTGGCGGAAAACCAAATCAATCTACCGGAAATGACGCTAGATCTGCAAAACACTGCGGGAACAAGCCTGCCTTTAGCCAGCATTAACAATCAAGTTTCGCTGCAAAACCTGTCCTTTAACTTAGAACAGATGTTGCTGCAAATCACCCAAGTGAAACTGGCAACCCAAGCCAAAGGGAAAGCCGATTTCGCGATTGCCGACTTAGATAATACGCTACAGCTAAATGATTTTTCGTTTGCGGTTGAACCACAACAGCTGAACACGACACTGGCCTCTAACACCAATGCCAAAGGGTCTGCCATTCCGGCCGGCTTGCAAAATGCCAAGTTCAACGCCAACATTAATGTCGATTTAGGCAAGCAAACTCTAGCCGTGCAAAACCTCGATTTAGCTGCTTTAAACCTTGCCATTAAGGGCTCGATTAAAGGTAGCCAGATTATCGACGCACCTCAAGTAAACACTCAGTTAGTTTTGGCGCAATTCGATCTTAAACAACTGCTTACAAGCATCGGTATCGAGCTACCACCAATGGCTGACGCCAACCGTTTACAGAAAGTGTCTGCGGATTTGGCGGTTGACTTCAACGGCAAAAATGAAGCGGTTGCCATTAACGTGAAACAATTCGTTCTCGATGACAGCTCCTTGAAGGGTAAAGCATCAATAGCAAATTTCTCTAAACCGCAAGTGCGTTACGACTTAGCGTTAGACAAAATCGACGCCAACTTATATCTACCACCGAAAAGCGATGAGCCGGTCGAAGAAGAGCCAAAATCCGATGAAGAGTTAGTGATTGAACTGCCAAATGAACTAATCCGTTCTTTAGACATTAACGGGACTTTAAAGGTCGGCGACTTAACCATCGACAAACTGAATCCGAAAAACATCCTGGTTACAGTAAAAGCGAAAGACGGCATAGTGAATGTCGCGCCGCTAAAAGCTGACTTATTTAAAACCACCATCAACGCCAAAGCTGGTCTGGATGTCACCCAAGACACGCCTAAATACAGCGTACAAACCAATGCGCCGAAAGTGCCGGTTGGCGATGTGCTGATGGCTTTCACCGGCGACGATAAACTAAGCGGACTTGGGAGCGTTGATTTAAACCTTACGACTAGCGGTAAAACTATTAAAGAATTTATGGCTAATCTGAACGGCCGCACCGATATGGACTTGGCTGATGGCGCCGTAAAAGGCTTTAACTTGGCACAAACCATACGTGATGCACAAGCTAAATTAAAAGGTGAAGCAACCTCTAGCGATGAAGCGCCGAAGCAGACCGATTTCAGTTCATTAATTGCTAAAGCCAATATCGTTAACGGTTTGGTGACCACCGAACAATTGCAAGCACTGGCGCCTTATATGCGCGTCGAAGGCGAAGGCACTATCAACCTTGCTAAAGAGTCTTTGAACTATCTAGTGAACGCTAAAATCGTTAGCACCGAGAAAGGTCAAGGCGGTAAAGCGCTACAAGACCTTAAAGGTTTAACCGTTCCAGTGCGATTAAAGGGTAACTGGATGGATCCTGATATTTCTCTGGATTTAAAATCGCTGTTTGCCGAAAAAGCCAAAGCCGAACTTGAAAAGAAAAAGGCCGAGCTAAAAGCAAAAGCAGAAGAAAAAATCGAAGAGAAAAAGCAAGAAGTCATTGACGATGCTAAAAAGAAAGTCGAAGAGCAAATGCAAGACAAGCTGAAAGATGCTCTCAAAGGATTTGGTTTCTAAAACCTCTCATTCTCACTTCTAAAAACAACCGCCGTTAAGAACCTTTCTTACGGCGGTTTTTTATTACCATCAAATGTCTGTTTTCATTTACCTCTACCCTCTAAAATCTTCTACAATATTCTTGTAACAAAATTCAAGACAGGATAGAAAGCGATGGTACAAGAGAAAAAAATGCGCCCCATTTTTGCTTTAGTGGACGGAAATTCATTTTACGCCTCTTGCCAAATTGTGTTCGACCCTTCTTTGGCAAAACGTCCGGTGGTGGTTCTTTCCAATAACGATGGTTGCGTGGTCGCTGCGAATTCCCTTGCCAAAGCTCTAAATCAGGAATTAATTGCCAAGGTTGGCGATTTAGGTTCCGGCGGCTATTACGCTGCACGGCCGACTAATATGATGTTTCAACCCTACTTTAAAGTGAAATGGCTATTAGATAAACATCAGGCTGCGGTCTTCAGCTCCAACTATGAACTCTATGCCGACATGTCCAATCGCATGCACACCATTCTCGGAGAAATGGCTCCAAGGCAAGAAATCTATTCGATTGATGAAAGCTTTCTGGAATTATCCGGCCTAGAACAGCACTATAACCTAACCGACTATGGCCAAACGATAAAGCAGCGAGTGCAACAAGAACTCGGCTTACCGGTCGCTGTCGGCATCGGACACAGCAAAACCTTAGCAAAACTCGCCAACCATCTCGCTAAAAAACACGCCCACAATAACGGCGTTTTCGACCTTACTACCTTGCCAGAAAACACCCTAGAACCATTGCTGGCCAAAATTGACATCAACCATATCTGGGGCATTGGCAAAAATCTTGAACTCAAACTCCGCGCCGAGGGAATCAAAACCGTACTAGATCTACGTCGCACTAACCCAAAAGTGATGCGCAAGAAATACAGTGTTGTGCTGGAAAGAATCATTCAGGAATTAAACGGCGAATCTTGCCTGAGTTTAGAAGCTTTATCGACAGACAAAAAGCAGATCATCAGCTCGCGTTCATTTGGGCAAGAACAGAAGAACTATAAAGCGGTTGAACAAGCGGTAGTCGACTACACCACTCGCGCCGCGCAAAAGTTACGACGCCAAAACAATGTCTGCCAGATGATAACCATCTATATTCGCACCAACCCGCATAAACAGATGGAACAATATCGACCAAGTTATAGCATCGGTCTAATTTACCCGAGCGATAACAGCATCCTTTTGAGCAAATTAGCACGGCGTGCGCTACGCGCGATTTGGCGAGAAGGTTTTTATTATCACAAGGCCGGCGTCATACTCAGCGAAATCAGTCCCAAAGGCCCTCTGCAAACCGATCTGTTTGCCCAGCAGCCGCGTTACTCCGCCAACCCAAAACAGGACAAACTGATGCAGGTACTTGACCAAGTTAATTATCACTATGGTCGAAATACCTTGTTCTTAGGCACACAAGGCATTCCCAAGAAAAACGCTTGGCAGATGAAACGGCAGCTGATGTCACCGCGTTATACCACTCGCTGGGATGAAATTCTTACCGTTGACTAAAACACTAAATTCACGATAATTATTTACAAAACATAATTATAAGCTAATATGTAAACCTACTTTGCAGGCGACCAGATTTTCATACTTTGGTCACCGAGTAACGCAAAAAAGTTTTATATAATCAAAGATATACCTAAAAAACTCGAACACACCGAAACTATGCTGAGATACCTGCGCTTTAAATTACATCAAATCGGTCGCGCTACCAAACGCTCGGCTTTTTTGAATAAATACTTCCCGCGCTTTAAAGACCGCGTCTACTGGGCTGGTGATCGCTCATCTTTCGCTCGTGCGGGTTTTGTCGGTTGTTTCTGCATGATGTTGCCGATTCCGTTCCAGATGGTATTCGGTTCGGTTCTAGCCTACTATGTGCGCGCCAATATTCCCTTAGCAACCGCACTGGCTTGGATTACCAATCCGCTTACCATGTGGCCGATCTGGTACGGTGGCTATATGTTCGGCACTTGGGTGCTCGGTACACCAGATTTGTTCCATGCATCGCAAGGTATTGTCATCGGTTCTAGCGAATGGTTCTCGGACGTTTTCCCGCATATATGGATGCCGTTCTTTATCGGAAATGCGAGTCTAGGTCTGCTTTTCGGCAGTGTCATGTATCTGCTAATCGGCCATTTCAACTTCCAGTGGATTCGCGCCAAATTGCATTCGCTACGAGCCCACAAAGGTTAAACCGCTCCCTGCTGACTGAAGCGCAACACCCTCATTGCGCTTTATTGCAAACGCTACCCTAATGCATCAGTCTGCGGTTCCTTTTTGAGGTCATCAAGTTATGGCAACCTTCTTCAGCATTCTAAAAACGCATTAACCATTACATTTCAAAGCTTAATTTGTGTAGTCCTTTCTGCTAAAATACGCGGTTTTGATAATTGCGATTTTTTTAAGGTAATTCCGTAAATGAAAACCTCCAGCTTATTGCTCGCCACTACCCGTGAAACTCCTTCTGATGCTGTTGTAGCTAGCCACCAATTAATGATTCGTGCCGGCATGATTCGACCGCTCGCAGGGGGTCTCTATAACTGGCTACCGATGGGGCTACGGGTACTGCGTAAAGTCGAGGCAATTATTCGTCAAGAAATGAATCGCGCCGGAGCACAAGAATTACTAATGCCGGTGGTTCAACCGCTTGAATTATGGGAAGAATCCGGTCGTGATGAAACCATGGGCGCAGAAATGTTGCGTTTTACCGATCGTCATGACCGCTCATTCGTTTTAGGCCCAACCCATGAAGAAGTCATTACCGATATCGTACGTAAAGAAATTCGCAGTTATAAACAGTTGCCGGTGAACTTCTACCAAGTGCAAACCAAGTTTCGTGACGAACGTCGTCCGCGTTTCGGGGTGATGCGTTCGCGTGAATTCATTATGAAAGACGCCTACTCTTTCCACCTGTCGCAAGAATCGCTGCAAGAAACTTATGACACCATGTTCGAAGCCTACAACCGAATCTTTACCCGCATCGGTTTTGAATACCGTGCCGTACAAGCCGATACCGGTGCTATTGGCGGTGACGGTTCGCACGAATTCCACGTTCTGGCTGAATCAGGTGAAGACGATATCGCCATTTGTAGCAATTCTGACTATGCTGCTAACGTTGAATTGGCAGAAGCACTTGCACCACGTGGAACGCGTCCAGAAGCGAGCGAAGAACTAGAAAAAGTTGCTACTCCAGATACTCATTCCATTGAGGAAGTGTCTAGCCTGCTACAGGTTAAGAAAAAGAAAACCGTTAAAACTCTACTCGTCCAAGGCGCGACCGAAGGTGCTCCAGTAATCGCGCTAGTCGTTCGCGGCGACCATGAATTAAATGAACTGAAAGCAGAAAAACACCCTCTAGTGGCAAGCCCACTAACCATGGCAAGCGATGCAGAAATTCAAGCTGCTGCTGGTTGCTCTGCCGGTTCAATCGGGCCTGTAAACCTGAATATTCCAGTATTGGTTGATCGTACAGCAGCAAACAGCTCGGACTTTATCTGTGGTGCTAACGAAGACGGTTTCCACTATAAAGGGGCAAACTGGGAACGCGACGCGCAAATCACTGAAATCGTTGATTTACGCAATGTGCAGAAAGGCGATCCAAGCGCTTGTGGTCAAGGTAAACTTGAAATCTATAAAGGCATCGAAGTCGGCCACATCTTCCAACTGGGTAACAAATACTCTGAAGCGTTGAACGCCACTGTCCAAAACGAAAACAGCCGTGCACAAGTACTAGAAATGGGCTGTTACGGTATTGGGGTAACGCGTATTGTGGCTGCGGCAATTGAGCAAAACCACGATGACCGCGGTATTATCTGGCCGGATGCGATTGCCCCGTTCCAAGTCTGTATCGTGCCGATGCAGATGCATAAATCACCTCGTGTTGCCGAAGCCGCTCAGAAAATTTATGACGAGCTAATGGAACAAGGAATTGATGTCTTGTTCGACGATCGTTCGGAGCGTCCTGGTGTCATGTTCTCTGATATGGACTTAATCGGTATTCCACACCGCATCGTTATCGGTGAACGCGGTCTGGACAACGGCATGATCGAATACAAATATCGCCGTGACGAGAAACCGCAAGATATCGCCGAAGACGAGTTTATGGCTTTCTTAATGCAGCAATTGGCCAAGTAAAAGGAAGGCTATGTTTTTAGAACAATTTTTTCAGAGCAACGGCAACTTGACGCAAATCAGCGCCGAGCAAGGTAGCCGTTTTGCCAAAGAAGTCGCTAATGACTTCAACCCACTGCACAACGCCGATTCCAAACGTTTCTGCGTACCTGGGGATTTGCTTTTTTCTCTGGTTTTGAAAAAACTGGGATTGTCGCAAAACATGACCTTTAAATACACTGGCATGGTTGGTAATAACACCGCTCTACTCTTCCCGGAAACCGATACAGAAAATTTATCTATCGTCGATGATAAAGACAAGGAATATTTGCAAGTTGGACGTTTTGGCGCAGTGACTGACGATGCGGAATTGATTGAAAACTTCGCACGCAACTACGTCTCCTTCTCTGGCCTAAGCTTCCCAAATATCCTAGTGCCATTGATGCAAAAACATAATGTGATGATTAATCCGGTTCGTCCGATGGTTATCTATGAAAGTATGGCGTTTGAACTGCATGACTTAAATCTAAGCAACCCTATTCTAAAGCTAACCGATAGTACGCTAGATGTTGAAGGCAAACGCGGCACGGTAAAACTACACTTCGCAATCTACGAAAACGACATCGAAGTCGGCCACGGCTCTAAAAACATGACCATCGGCGGTTTACGCGAATATAACGAAGAGCAGATGCAGCAATTGATTGACGTTTACGAACGATCAAAACAAGACTATCAGCAAGCGGTTGCATAATCCCGCCCTCAGGACATAACGTCTAAAAGCGCCCTGTTGGGCGTTTTTTGTAAAACCAGTACGGAGAAAAAACAAAATGGGCATTCAGTGGTATCCAGGACACATGCACAAAGCTCAAAAGGAAGTGCGTGAAATCTTCAATCAGGTGGATGTTTTTATCGAAGTATTGGATGCCCGTATTCCTTTCAGCAGTCAAAACCCGTTGATTGAAGAGATCCGTAAAGACAAACCGACCATCAAAATCCTTAACAAAACCGACTTGGCCGATCCTCAAACAACGGAACAGTGGCAGGCTTATATGGAACAGGAAAGTAGCGTCAAAACGCTCGCTTTTAATGCCCAACAATCGGATCGCCGCGAACAAGTTCTTAGCCTTATTAAGAAAATGGTTCCGCAAAAAGCGGAAACCATTAAAACTATCCACGCACTGATTATTGGAATTCCAAATGTCGGCAAATCGACGTTAATTAACAATATTCTTGGCCGAACAATCGCAAAAACCGGTAATGAGCCGGCGGTAACCAAACGACAGCAACGTATCAAACTGGAAGAAAATATTATCCTAATCGATACTCCGGGAATGCTGTGGCCGAATATCGAAAATGAAAACAGCGGCTACCGCTTAGCAATTACCGGCGGCATTAAAGAGACGGCTTTTGAACTGCCGGACATCGCTTCTTACGCTTGCGAATTCCTGATGCAAGCCTACCCTGAGCAAATTAAGCAACGCTATGAATTTAACGAGCTACCGCATACCGACATCGAGTTGCTAGAAGAAATCGGTCGCAAACGCGGTTGTTTACGTTCCGGCGGCATGGTCGATTTAGAAAAAGTCTCACGCCTGTTTATTATGGAATATCGCGACCGTTACCTCGGTGATTTAACCCTAGAAACGCCGGATATGATGGAAGAGGAACTTAAACAAGTTGAATTGCAGCGACAAGCCAAAGAAGCAAAGAAAAAAGCGCGCGAGGAAGCCAAGAAAGCACGTCGCTCTCGACATAAGAAAAATAAACGCTAATCAAACGTACGGAAACGGTTGATACACGGGTTTTGTTCGGAAAAAGCAAATCGACAAGGCAAAAAAATCCCGAGTAAGCATTTAAAGAACTTAAATATTTTCTCAGGAATCAAACAAGGCACTAAAGACCTTTTGGGAAATAAACAAATTGGATCGACCAAGCAAAATTCTTTTTTAGCCAAAACGCCATATTTAAAAGACTAAATAAGTAAATCGCCAAATCTGACTCTTAACAAAGAGAGTGATCCGGAAGATTTCTCTTCCAATGTAAACAAAACTTCGACGACCTTTCTGTTCATAAAATAAAAAACAAAATTGCGGTCTGTTTACAGCGTGTATTTTATTTCTGCACTCCTTCGCTCTGAAGAGCAAAATGAAAAAAAATTATTTTTTAATATGCCTATGATCTATTTAACAACAGGGCATATAAATCCTGAGTTGCAGCAATGAATTTTACATCTCAAAAAAAACAACACATAATATCCTGCAAAAAATATAAGAGAATAGACAACCATGTTTAAGTTTAGTGATTACTTGCGTATTTGCCGTGAAAACAAAGGGGTAACTCAAACAGAACTTGTCGAAGAATTGATTAACACTGACAGAATTTTCAGTTCCTTAGATGCCACCACTTTAAGCCGTTGGGAAAGAGGCGTATCAAAACCCGCCCTAAGCAAACAAACCTTAATTATTAAATACTTCTCCAATTTCTTTGATCGCATCTACCCGTTCTTGAATGAGGCAGAGTCAATTGAGATTGAAAAAAGTTTTTGCGCAATTGGTTTTTCAAAGCTGCTCGGGCGCCATAAAATGGTGATGGATTTTCCAACCAAAAATATGGACACCAAACAGTTTAAGGTAAAATCTTATCTTGAATCCAGCCACAAAATGACCGCGTTACGCCGTAACCACATGATTATGCAAGAAATTTACGGGCCACAATTCTGCAATCAATTACATGAAAATCTTGCTCAGCACCCCGCTAATTATTTTGCTGTATGCGAGTATCAAGATGACTACTACGGGCACTTTTTTGCTTTACGATTAAAGCCGCCTATTTTCAAACGCCTGATGGACTTTACCATGCGCGCCGATGAAATCAGCGTTGACGACATAGCAGATCAAAATGAAATCGGTTGTTACTATTTCTTTGGCTTTTTTAGCCTAGGAGAACTGGTGATCTCTTTGATTTGGATTCATTTCTATACCTATTTGATTAAACAGCAAAAAACCATTAAAGATCTCGGCGCCATGATTGTTTCCAAAGAAGGCGAAATCATTGCCAAAAATATGAATACTGAATGCATTAACACTATTGAAGTACAAAATACGACAGTAATGAACTTTCAAGCCAGCGTCGATCAAATGCTAATTACCGAAAATGTTGTGAAAATGCTGTTTAACCCGGAAAGCTGCCCTGAGAATAGCTAGATAATAAAAAGCCCCGTACAACAATCTTGTCGATACGGGGCCATACGGAATGAGTCAATACTTATGGATGAGGCTTTTAGAAGGCTATTCCACGCGAATGGTTTCGCCAACTTGCATAACTCTCATCGGCGTCACAACGCCCTCCTCTTTCAAGAAACCTGCAAATTGTTCTGGCGTACCACGTAATAATGGAAAAGTTCCAAAATGGTTAGGAATGACCATTTTACGAGGTTGCACCAGCTTAACCGCATGCGCAGCACGCTTCGGCCCCATAGTAAAGGTATCGCCAATAGCAGCCAACATAATATCCACCGGCCCGAATAGATTGATTAACTCCATATCCTTAAACACATCAGTATCACCGGTGTGATAAAAACTTGGACCGTCTTTAATCTGAATATGCAATCCGGTTACTGTCCCGCCATAATAAGTTTCAGTACCATCCGCTAGAGGTACACCAACACTAGAACTATGAATCGCTTGGGTAAAACCAACCTTTACTTCTCCATCCAATAGCGGAATTTGCCCACCGATATTACCCGTCGTCGGATAGCCGAACTGATCTTTCGGAAAGCCCAACTTCTCAACCATAACCTTACCTAAGTCAAAGTTGGTCACCAATTTTGCCCCCGTCTTTTTAGCGATTTCTACCGTATTTCCAATGTGATCAAAATGGCCATGCGTCAATAAAATCAAATCCACCTTTTGCAAAGCGTTTAACTGCTCCTGACCCTTCGGATTTTTCGGATTGGTTAGCCAAGGATCGATCATAATCACATGACCTTGCGGAGTAACAATTTTATAACCGGCCTGACCGTAATAAGTAATGTCGGTTTTCGCAAAAGTCGACGCGGTAAAAAATTGAGTTACGGCAAAACCCGTAACAATTAGAAGCTTCTTCAACATAGCTTTTCTCCAAAATGAACATTGAGGGGTATTACAGTGTATATCAAACCCTAAAATGCCCAACATGTAGATAACTTATTATTATCAATACATAAAAAATAGTTATTAAATTTAATTATTACATTAATAAAAAAATAATTATGCATGAAACCAGTGCAAAACAACAAAGCCACGGATGCTTACTTTATAATAGCTGAAAAGTGAAATTCTTGTAAAAGCTCACTTAACCTATTCAAAAATACAGGAAATTATCCAATGCAATTAAAGCCAATCATTGTTGCCGTGACTCTAGGAGTAATATCCAATTCAGCCTACGCGAAAAACTTCACCATTGACGGAGAAGATAAGGGGAATCTTGATTTCATGTTTAAAGCTCTGACCGTTGTTGATGGCAAGTCAAACGGTTTCGACCCTAACTACGGCACTGCCGAACTGCTGAAAATGAAATACACTTCGGTTCGCTGGAACGGCGTCAACTTATCTGCCGGATTCTATATGGATGGTGACTTGCTCGGCAATAATCTAGACAACCCTTCCGCCGATGACAAAATAGCACGCGGCCTGTATACCGCTGGCGACACTCATGCTAATAGCCTAATGGGGGAACTAAACCTAACCGGTAAGCACGGCGATTTCGGTTGGTTTGTTGGGCGTACTATCTTTAAGTCACCATTGACCGTTAGCTCTAGCAGTACTATGCCTAGTTTTCACCACGGTTATGGCATCAATTACAAGGTCAACGAGGCCATAAAATTAAGTGCGACACAAATTACCAAAATGGCTTTTGGCGCTCGTACTGCAACCGAATGGGGGTTAATTGGTGAAGGAACCGGTACTTCTGGGACAGCAATCAATCCGACATCTATGCAGGCGAAATTTATCGATATCGAAGAGGCAACGCTTGGCGTTGGAACGCCTGAAACAAATGGTATTACGGCCGTTAATGCGGACTTCAATATTTCAAAAGCGAGCAAAGTTTCTATCTGGAATTACTATGCCGATAAAATCAGCAATAATTTTTATGTGCAAGGCCAGCATAAGTTCAAAATTGCTGACAAAAGAGCCCTGAAAGTAGAAGCACAACTTCTGAACCAGAAAGAGGTAGGTACCGGACTAGCTGGAGAGTTAGATTACACTCTAGTCGGTGCCAAAGCCACCTATATCAGCAAAGGCTGGTCTGCCTATCTAGCAGCTAACTCAAGCTCCGGCGATACCGCAATGCTAAATGCTTGGGGCGGCGACCCTGCTTACACTAGCACCATTTTCTCTCGCAATGCTTACCGTGAAAATGTCACCGCTTATAAAGTGGGCGGCAAATACAAAATCACTCCTAAATGGATTCTTTCTGCCGCTTATGCCGATTATGGTCAGTCTGACACAACAGTAGGTTCTCTAGCCGCTGCAAGTGATGCAACAGAATTCGATATTAGCCTAGCTTGGAAATACAGCAAAAACCTGACATTCAAGGCTTTCCATGTGAGCCGAACCAGTGAATACGATACGGATTCTAATGACCGAACTCAATCGCATAGCCGCATAGTAATGGTTTGGAAATACTAATACTTACCTTACAAAACGTAAAAAACGGCAGGGAGCCCAATACCTCTGCCGTTTTGTTTATCCATTACGCACGCTAATTCAAATAATTAGTGGTTTATCTGCGATTTTTCTGCCATCTCAGAATTAATATTTTCCTGCAACAACTTTTCAGCATTTGCTAACGCTTCTTGTGGTGCCATACCTTGGTGCATATAATCAAAAGCGATTTGCAACTTCTCGGTTAAAAATCGATTTTCAAAATCCGACAGCATGGTTTTCCAAGCTTTTTTATCGGCTCCGTCTTCGGGTGTATGCGCTATCAATTTTGCCAAAATACTTAACGCCATTGCTGAATTACCAACTTGTCGAAAAAATTGCTCAAATTTTTCCAACTGCTGTTGGAGTGCAAGTAACGACGGTTCTGTCGTTTCTTGCCATTTCAACTGCTGCAACATCTCACTTAGGCTTTGTTCACCCTCACGCTGATTATATTGCATCTCAGCAACCGCTAAATCTAAGGCCATTGAAGCCTCTTGTAAATCGGCCGGGTCGGTAGAAATCGGCGAGCCCTCTTCAATAAAATTAAACTCACCAATTTCCGAGCCAAGTAAAGAATCATTCGCTGTCTTGGCATCGGTAATTACCAAGCGATGGTGACTGAGCAGTTGCGAGCTGGTAACTTGCTGAATATGACAACCGCACAAGAAATGACCGTCGTGCGCCTGAATATGCACAACGCGAAGAGAATCGAGACAGAAAATTTCACCGCTTTCCAAATTACGAACCCGCAGGCTGATTTCCTGATCGGGTAGAAACCAATCCGCTTCCTCGACCCAGAAGCTAAGACCGGTCAGATTAACGTCATTTCCAGCAAAGGGCTCTAGAAAATCAATATCGTCGAAATCGGTCACTTCAAATTGGCGTGTCACTCGATATGACTGGCGTTGCTCAATATCTAGTTGAAACATTCACACCTCATTTTAGAACCGCTAGGAAGAAGACTTTGGCTTAAAACCAAGCGCGAGGCATTCCGATTCCGGTAACCAACCCAAGCAGCTACGCACCTTCAGAGACTGATAATTACGAATAATCGGCATTACCGTTAACATACCAAATAGAATTTGATACCAATGCCAACCAATTGCTGAAGGCTGCGATGCCCACCATAAATTATTCACTCCAAAGTGTTTGGTTTTAAAGAGCAAATGAATGGCCAAACGCCAGTATTTCATTCCATATTTAATTCGAGTCGACCACATAAAACTTCCAATCGTTTATTGCGCCAATTCAATTAAAGGGGAATTCTCTTTAAAGACGGTAGTACCGACTGGCGCGTGAATTTTGCTAATTTTACCGCTAATCGGCGCGCGAATATAGACGTACTTAGCCCAAGCTTTGTGCATTTGTAAATCTGCTTGTGCCATTTCCGCTTCAGCCTTCGCTTTAATATGCGCTAACTTAGCTGCATCTAAGGTACGTCGCGAAGTGACGGTTCGATCAAACAGATCCAATGCTTGATCCAGTTCGATCTGAGCATCTTGCAATAAGGCAACCTTCATGTCGGCATTTGCCTTAAGACGCTTTAATTTAGCTTGATAGCGCGCGTCATCCAAATCCATTAATTTCTGACCGGCTTTCACGCCCTGCCCATTTTGGACATACACCTTCTGAACCTGAGAAGCGACTAACGAGCCGATTATCACATTCTGCGCATGCGCCGCTACCGTCGACAAACCGAGGCTCAACGCCATAGCCGTAGAAACAACAAAACGTTTTGTTACAAAGGGAAATAGTGAATTCATGGTTTTTCTCTCAATAAAATCTATTTTTCAGCATCACTTTGCGGCTCGGACTCAGTCTTGGCCGCCACAAACAGTGCCAATGGCTTACCTTGTAGATAATCCAACTGAGCCCATAGTAGAGCTTGTTTGAATTGCCATTCAGTCATGTTGTAATTGGCTTCCGACAAACGCACCATCGAATCGCCTAAATCGGTAGCGGTCTCGTTTTCATACAACGCACGACTGTAGTCCAAATACAGATCTGCATAATCCCCAAAAAGATAGTGTTTTTTCTGCTCTGTTTTCAGCAATTGCAATTGAAAATATAGGTCGGTTACCTGTTCCCGCAATTCCATTGACAAAGCATCGTACTGCGCTTGGTAATGTTGGAGCTTAGCTTGCTCTTGTTCAATTTGGCTGTCTTGCAACCCAGAATCATACAAGGGCATTTGCAAAC
Source organism: Thiomicrorhabdus marina (assembly GCF_017571465.1). Lineage (GTDB taxonomy): Bacteria > Pseudomonadota > Gammaproteobacteria > Thiomicrospirales > Thiomicrospiraceae > Thiomicrorhabdus > Thiomicrorhabdus marina. The sequence continues at coordinate 160,167 of NZ_JAGETV010000001.1, forward strand.
TTAAATCTGCACGCCAGCTACCTTCTCGTAATTCAGGATAACTGGAAAGCTGACCAACCCAAGCATCCGCTCGAATCACTGGTCGATTAGCATTTCTAGCCGCTACAACTTTATGCAATTGCGCCTGCCATTGCTGTTTTAACGCGACCAATTGCGGATGTTGCTCAACCGATTGCTGCAATTCATTCAGCTTGAGCTGCTTAGCATCTCGCTGTGCATAGATTTTTAGATTCGGCAGCTGTAGCTTATCTGGGCGCGCCTCGGCGTACCCTAACGTATTCGCCAAAAATAAACGCATTTTCAGTAGATTCTGTTCCGAGCGCGAGCGGTTAAGCAAAGCAGTCTGATAATTGGATTCTGCCTGCAATAAGTCGACATCAGAAACTCGACCCAAACTATGACGATCCTTAGTTTTATCAAAAGCGATATACTCAATCGCCATTGCCTCATTATCGATACGGAACTGGAAGTCTGCAAGAATGGCATCGAAAAAGGCTCGCATCACCGAAATTTTATGTAATTCGCGTTGCGCTTCAAAACGTATCTTTTCCGCATCAGCCATCCCTTGCAAGGCAAGTTGCTGCTTCTGATTAAGATTGCCGTCATAAAGCACCTTTCCAAAATGCAACGCCAAGCGATTATGGCTTTGCGCCTCTTCGGTAAATTCTCGGCGCGACAATCTTCCTTCGAGATTCAGCTGAACATTATTCTGTACAGCATAACTTTGTGCTTGTGCCTGATTTACTTGCCATAATGCTTGATTTAAACCGGCCTGATATGAGCGTAAAGGAAATTCATTGAGCAGATATTCCAATGTTAGCGGATTCGGTAATGGCTGAGCAGGCATTTGGCTTGTTACCGTCCAAATTTCAGGACCGGTTTGAGTGCTTTCAGCAACTTTTTTCTCTTCAGCAATAACATGAGGGCTCATAGCCAATAATAAGCTAGAAGCTAAAACAGGGAGAGCGAAATGACGCTGAACCCCTCGTAAAGTAAAGAATGGAGTGACTTTCAAGAGTTGATCCTTATCCTTTAAATTTATTGACGTGCGGCGCGTTTACGATCGCGCTTATAAGCCGTGAAAGATTGATTTTTGTATGAGCCATCCAGCACGTAATCAGCAATCCACATAAACTCTTCTTTAGTACGCGTCGGGCCGGTATAACGAACAATCGGGTTGCCTTGCAGATCAAAAATAATCATCACCGGCGTCGCACGGACACGAAAAACTTTTTCAGCCATGTCTTGCGCACTCATGCTATCGCCATTAAAACCGACAACTTCGTTACTGCCTTCAATGTCATGCATATAAGTCAAGAAGTTGGAACGGTATTTTTCGATAACATCCGGCTCTTGCATAATCGTCGTACGCATGCGGTGGCAAAACGGGCACTCTTCCATATGAAAGAACACAAACACGCCTTTTTTTCCATCTTCTTTCGCAGTCTGCAAATCTTCCTGATAATTACCGAACGATTCATCAAAAAAGGGATCGGCAGCAACGGCATTTGATGACAAACTCAGGCTAAGTAATCCAAGTAATAAAGCGGCATAACCGATAAGCAATCGAGCCTTAAAATGGTGATTTGTTATTTGCAACGCAGCGCTTTTCATGCGAACTCCTCTTAATCTATCGTTATTTTACAATTGCCTACTCTCATGACGATTTTTTGCAAAGTAATCAGCTTGAGAAATATATCAACTTAATCGTTAGGACTAAAATCAATTGTTGGTGACACTGACCAAGAAAAATTTATAGCTTGCCAAAGAAATATATAGAAATAAAAAACGCGGTTAAGATGAATCTCAACCGCGTTTCAACATAGGAAACTGTGCGAAAGTTATTTCGACTGAAACGACTCGATAAAGTCTTCCAACATTTTGCTATCCACCATCCCTGTTCGAGCAGCAACGATTTTACCTTCCGGGGTGACCATATAAGTGGTTGGCAAGCCTTTTAAAGGACCAAATGGCGTATTGCGACCATCGGGCTTACCTTCAAAACGCACGATCGGGAAATTCACCATTTGTGACTCCGCAAAATTTTTGGCCTTTTGCGGGTCAATGTCTTCGTAATTGACACCAATTACAATCGCATCTTTTTTCGAATGATCTTCATGAAACATCACCAAATCCGGGATCTCTTTCAAACACGGCGGGCACCAAGTGGCCCATAAATTGACTACCACCCATTTACCGCGATAATCAGACAATTTACTTTTATTGCCATCTAGATCAACAAAGGTAACATCCGTTAACTCTTGCGCGTAACTTGGTGCGGCCATAAGAGATAAAGCGGTAAAAAGTGCTAGCAGTCCCGTTCTTGTTGAAGACAGAAATGTTTTCATAATCAGATCCCGTATTAGAAATTGGTAATAAAACTGGCGCCCATTGTAAGCAAACTTAGCTTGCGTACCAAGTCAGAAAAGTTGAACGCCATCTTCTATTCATAGTGTTTTGACGTGGGTCTGTTGAGCAGATGGCTAGGCACTGGCTTCTTGCGGCAGAACCGATTTGACTAAGGCGAGAGTCAAACGACGCTTCTCGACTAAAGTCGCTTCTTCCAAGAGATCCAATATCTGCATCAATTCCGGCAGGTTTTGCGAGCAGTGTTTAAGAAGATAATCACCGACATTATCCGGTAATTCGAAGCCTCGCTTACGACTATGGCGTTGCAAAGCACTGATTAATTCACTTGAATCGGCTAGAGGAAGTAATCCTATCGGCAAAACACTAACTAAAGCCTTTGCCAGTTCCGGCATAACAATATTCCAATTATTAATGTGGGTACCACCAGCCAAAAGTAAGGTATTACCCTGCACACTCGACTTAACAATCAAGTTTGCTAAAGCAACTTCCCAGTTTTTATTGCCGATAATCACGTCAACATCATCCAGACAGACCAGAGAGGTCTGTTCGAGGCCATGCAAAACATCGGGAATCAAAGGCAAAGACTCATCCCCCATCGGCAGATACACGCTGTCCTGATTACGTTCGGTCATAAACCGACAAGCGGCTTGCAACACATGGGTTTTACCAACACCTTGCACACCGCTTAAATAAAAAGCACTACCGCGTGGTTTGGACAAGGTGTTCTGCAGTACATTTAATGCCACTGCCACCGACTCTTGTTCGGCGACAAAGGTTTCAAAGCTTGCATCATCGCGCAGCCCCATTTTTAATGGCATTTGTACAAACACAGTACTTAGACTCCTTTCAAAGTATCAATCGCATATGAATTAGATTTTGTTCAATTTCTTACTGGCTTTTGTAATATATGCGCCAGTCTGTCAATCAACGAGCACCTATTCTACAGGCTCAACATAAGTAAAATTGGCATCAATCTGCCGTAACATTTCCGAAGAACGAACCACCGAAAACTGCGGCATAGCTGATAGCCATTGCATAAGACTGGCATAGTCACCACGAAAAGCAATTTGCAATTGCGCTAAACGATCTTGAACAGCAACCAAGTTAAGTTCGGTTAAGGTTGGCATATTACCCTGTAATACAGCCATCGCTTGCTGAATTGACTTTAAATCACTGACATTGGTCAAATTAATGATCACCTGATCGTTAATTTCTAACACTTCACGATTCAGTTCAACCAAACGCGCCATTACCAAGGCGACCATATCATCCATCAACTGGCTGCGGCTAGCATTCTCAGCTTTACCTTTCGCCAACACCGAACCGTTCTCGGAAAACAGATACCAACTCAATTCATAGCTGTCATCACGTTTGACCAATTTATAACTGAGTAATTTATCCAAATCGGATTGCACTAATAAATCCTGCAAAGCACCAATATTATTGGCCGGATTCATCGGATAAATCCACGGCGTCGACGACTGCGGAGTCTGCACTCTTAAAGCCATATCAGCAAACAGGTAGCGAAGATTAATGTCAATTCGGTATTGCAGAGTTTCTTGGTCAAGCTTGGTTACCGAACTATTTTCAACCAAGGTTCCCATTAATAACAATTCAGGGCGTAGATTCAGTGGCCAGATTTTAATTTGCGCTTGTGCTAGCGCCGCTTTGATCGCCACCTCATCGAACTTTAAACGTAATTTTTGACCGACCTGAACCCCTTCTTGCACAATCGGCACATAACTATAAGTTCGCAACCAATTACGAGCATTACTCAATAAAAACTCCGTTCGAGGCGAATCTAATAAAACGCTTTTGCCCGTCAGTCTCACTAACAATTTTTTCATGCCTGCTTCGGACAGTTGCACCAACTGCGTTTCATTTAATGCCACACTATTGCTATTCGAAATATCTGCCAACTCAACTTGGTAGAGATTTATCTCGGTAATCGGCGTCACCTCTGGTGGCGGTGCCGGTAGATTTGACTCAGATATAGGCGTTTGTAACGCCGAAGACGCAACATTTGCAGAACGATTTGATGTAATAAGCGATGTATTTGGTACTGTACTATGCGGGGTTTGGGAGCCAACTTCAGCATGTGCAGAGTGCGCACTGATGACACTTGGCAGAATAAATATAGTCGAGAGTAATAATTGCTTAAAAGTTCTCATATAGCGGCCTAAAAATTTCGTTACAATATCATAATATTTTTTTTGCAGACTTTAGCGTTTTTTAGTGGCTGTTTTACACCACTTGAATTCACTTTAGTCACAAATCACATTCAACCATGTCCATGCAAACTTGATGGATCTGTAACGGACTTAAAAGTTAGATAGAAGATTATGACTCAAAATACCCAATCAATCAGTTATAAAGACGCAGGTGTAGATATTGATGCCGGTAACGCTCTGGTACAAGCAATCAAACCTATTGCCAAAGCGACGACACGCCCTGAAGTTCCAGCCTCACTTGGTGGTTTCGGTGCACTCTTTGAATTGGACATGAGCAAATACAAAAACCCAATCTTGGTATCGGGTACTGACGGCGTTGGTACCAAACTACGTTTGGCGATTGACAGCGGCAAGCATGACCAAGTAGGGATTGATTTAGTAGCAATGTGTGTTAACGATCTAATCGTTCAAGGTGCAGAGCCACTATTCTTCTTAGACTACTATGCAACCGGTAAATTAGAATTGGACGTTGCCGTCGATGTGGTTAAAGGAATCGGCGAAGGTTGTTTACAATCAGGCTGTGCGTTAATCGGTGGTGAAACTGCGGAAATGCCGGGTATGTACCCGAAAGGCGATTACGACCTAGCCGGTTTCTGTGTTGGTATCGTAGAAAAATCTGATCTAATCGACGGCACGAAAGTTAAAGCCGGCGATGTCATGCTAGGCCTAAGCTCAAGCGGCCCGCACTCGAACGGTTACTCTTTGATTCGTAAAATCATTGAAGTGAGCGGCGAAGACATTAACCAAGAAATTGATGGTCAACCGCTGATCGACGCTCTGATGGCGCCGACTCGTATCTACGTTAAGCCATTGCTTGAACTAATGAAACAAATCGATATTCACGCCCTGTCGCACATTACTGGCGGCGGTCTACTGGAGAACCTTCCACGTGTTATGCCGGAAAACACCATGGCAAAAATCAATACTAACGCGTGGCACCGCCCACAAGTATTCGATTGGATTGCCGAGAAAGGTAACGTTACCTATGAAGAAATGCACCGCACTCTAAACTGCGGTATCGGCATGGTCATCGTGGTTGACGCAGCGGATCAAGAAAAAGCCATTGCTTCTCTTGAAGCAGCAGGCGAAACGGTTTCAGTCATCGGTACCATTGAAGCATCCGATTCAGTTGAACCGTCCGTTGAGTTGGTTTCTGAGTAAAATCAATTTTGGCGGTAAAGTCTTCTGCACTTTACCGCTTTACCAACTCAAATCAGATTGATTTTATAAAAACATTCCCCAAATGACAGACTCAACGGTTCAACACTCCCCCAAAAAAATTGCCGTGCTGATTTCCGGTAACGGATCCAATTTACAAGCTATTATCGACGACCAAGCCAAAACATCCGATCTCTATGTAATCGCTTTGGTCATATCCAATCGTCCAGACGCTTACGGATTAGAGCGCGCCAAGAAAGCCGGAATTGCCACCCTTTGTATCGATCATACCGATTATGCTTCGCGAGAAGAATTTGATACTCAAATGCAATTGCAATTAGATCAAGCCAAAATTGATTTAGTTGTCCTTGCAGGATTTATGCGCATTCTCACTCAAGGTTTTACTCAGCATTTTCTAGGTAAAATGTTAAACATCCACCCTTCGCTATTGCCTAAATACACAGGGCTACACACGCATAAACGCGCGCTTGAGGCGGGTGATACCGAGCATGGATTAAGTATTCATTTTGTAACGCCTGAACTCGATGGCGGCCCGGTTATTTTGCAAGCGAAGGTGGCGATAGAGAATGACGAAACCGAACAAAGTCTGCAACAAAAGGTGCATCAGCAGGAACATATCGCCTATCCGTTGGTTGTGCGTTGGTTCTGCGAAGAGCGCATCCAATTGATCGATAATCGAGTCGTTTATTTCGGACAACAGCTGCAACAACCGCTACTGCTTGCAGAGCAAACTTCGGATTAACCGGAGTACTGGAGACAATTTGAATAGCAAAGAGATTTTCTCTCATTTTGAGCCAAAACGTATCGTGACAATATTTATTGGCTGTTCACTCTTTGCAAGCACGCTGTTTTCTTCTAACGCTTTAGCAACAGCGACTTCTGCAACGTCACAGCACCAAGAAATTCCGAATTTCCAAGCCAATTTCCTCGTCAATCTTTATGGCATGGACCTCGGCAATAGCAAACATGTTTTCAACTGCTCTTCCGACAACGAAGACGATAACTCCAACTGTGAATTAACCACAGAGTCGATTCCAAAAGGACTAGCGAGTTGGTTTGTTAAAGACTCCGCCATAGAAACCATTAAAATCCAACAAAGCACCGACGCTTTTCTTTGGCAAGGCTATCAAAAACACATCATTCGCAGCAAAGGCAGTGATAAGAAAGATAAATTCCAAACCTACCAAGTCGAAGACAATAAAGTTGCTTATCTGGAAAAAGCGCTGCAATTTGACTGGAGTAGCGGTTTATTCGACACCACTTCTATTGTCTATGCCATTCAGTGGTACGCTTTAAATCAGATCGATATCAATCAAGCGCAATTGAAATTACAAAGCGGCAGACATCAATACGACATTACCTTTAAAGAACAGTACCAAAAATCTCGCGTACAACTGGAATATGATCGTCTCGAAGCAGAGAAATTCAGTTTTGGAAACGCACGATATGAGATAGACTTATGGCTATTGCCGCAAACGCATTACTTTCCTGGAAAGGTTCGAATTCACGATAGAGATGAAGACCAGACCTTAACGCTGACTTTACAGCAAGCCCCTGAATTTGATTAAAAAGACAAACCTATGAAACTTAGCGACCGCGATATTAAGAAAAACCTAGCCTCCGGCAAAATCGCCATCACACCTATGCCGGACGAATCCAAAATCAAAGGCATTAGCGTTGATTTGCGTTTGGACAATAAATTCCGCGTATTCAATGATCACACAGCGCCATACATCGATTTAAGCGGGCCACGAGATGAAGTCCAAAAAATCATGGATACGGTCATGGGTGATGAAATCGAAATCGCCGAGGGTGATGCGTTTTTCTTGCATCCGGGTGAATTAGCGCTAGCCGCAACCTTTGAAGCGGTTTCGATTCCAGACGATTTAGTTGGTTGGCTAGACGGCCGTTCCAGTTTAGCGCGCCTTGGATTAATGGTACATGTCACGGCTCATCGCATCGATCCGGGCTGGGAAGGTCAGATCGTTTTAGAAATCTTCAACAGTGGCAAACTGCCTTTGGCATTGCGTCCTGGCATGGATATTTGCGCAATTAACTTTGAGACCTTATCGAGCGCATCGGATCAACCTTATAACAAGCGACTGGATGCCAAATACCGTAACCAAAAAGGACCAACGGCAAGTCGCATCAACCAAGATCAGAAACAGGAAAAGCCAAAACCGGCCAGTCCACAACTTGACCTACTTGGCGAATAACCAGCTAGCAACTTAAGGCGGCAATGCCATTCACTTAGGAAATAAAGATTGCTTCACTAGGTTCGCAATGACGGTCATTGCGAGGCCCATTCTCATCTATGGGTCGTGGCAATCCCCTGTTTTAATAAACAAATCCCCTAAGTGAACAGCATTGACTTAAGGTTGGCTTTAAGAGAAACAAGCCAACCTCCCGTGCCACAATAGACGGCATATAAAAATCTCTAATTTTCACAATAAAATCTTTTTGAGATTTCGGTGCATTTTTCGCTTTACCTATGCTAAAAAATACCGATAATTCCAACTTTTAATCAATCCCGAATTCCGCCACATTTCTGACGGAAAACCTTACATTTTTTTCAACAATTCGATCTGCTCTTTTTCATCTAAAAAAGATGAGATCACCCCTAATTGAATTGAGGTATTACTATGCACATCGGCTTTATGATTGACCACTGGGAAAACCTGACCCCAACTAAAAACTCAACCATTTTAGTGATCCGCGAATGCCTCAAGCGAGGTCATAAGGTTTCTCTACTATATACGGAAAACCTAACCGTAAAGAACAATGTCGCTTATGCCAAGATGCTGCGCCTACAGCCGATGGAAAAAGTTCCAGATAATATTACCCAGTTCCACAAAAAAGCCGTCTTCAAAACAGTGCAAACACCGCTGCATAGCTTAGATAGCCTGATGATTCGTAAAGATCCGCCAATTGATGCGGTTATCTTCAACTTCTTGGACTCAATTAAAAACGAATGTGTCATTTTGAACGATGTCGATGGTATCCGTAAAGCCAATAACAAGCTGTTTACCAGTACTTTCAATGACCCGAACAATGATTATTTACCGATTACCTATGTGTCCAAAGACAAGGAGTTTATCCGCCAAACCATCAATGAAATGCCGGGCGATAAAGTTATTCTTAAACCCTTGGTCGGTTCAGGCGGTCACGGTGTCATCGTCTTGGAAAAGAACGCGCAATCGAATATTAGCTCGATTCTGGACTTCTATATTTCCGGTAAAGACGAAGCCAACTACGTCATTATCCAAGAGTATATTGAAGGCGCTGAGAAAGGTGATGTACGCGTACTGATGCTAAACGGTAAATATATCGGCGCTTACAACCGCCAACCGCCAGAAGGCGATATCCGAGCTAACATTCAGATTGGCGGCACGGCGCATAAATACAAAATGACTGACTCGCAAATGCAGGTGTGCCGTAAAATCGGCCCGCGTCTAGCAGCGGACGGTTTGTATTTCGTTGGCGTCGATATGATTGGCGATAAAATTTTAGAAGTGAATGTCTTAAATCCGGGAGGCATCTCTAATATCAACCGTCTAAACAAAGTCAAACTTCACCTTCAGGTTGTTGATTTTATTGAAGAAATGGTTCATGAAAAACAAGAAAAACATGCCGAACTCGAATATCTGCTAAAACGCCTAAGCGATTTACGTCAAAACGATCATTAATTACCCTCGAAACAAAAACGCCGATGAAATCATCGGCGTTTTTTTATTTATTCAGAGGCTGTAAGAACAGTTTATAGCCCATGTTGTCCGATTCATCCTCAAACGGATAACCCAAACTTTCTAGGTAAACCTCAAAATCGTGTTGTTGATGATCCGGCACTTGAACCCCAACCAAAACACGACCATAAGCCGCACCGTGATTACGGTAATGAAACAAACTAATATTCCACTCTTCACTCATGCGAGTTAAGAAGTTCAATAAAGCACCCGGACGTTCTGGAAATTCAAAACGATATAACAGCTCGTTTGGAATACCGCTAGCATGACCACCGACCATAAAACGCAAATGCAACTTAGCCATTTCATTATCGGTCATATCTTCAACCGGATAATCTTGCTCTTTCAAAGTCTGCACAATCGCTTCACGCTCCGGCACGCCGCCCTCGGTACGAACGCCAACAAACACCACCGCTTTCTGGTCATCCGAATAACGGTAATTAAATTCGGTAATGGAACGACGGCCGCCAAGGATTTCACAGAATTGTTTAAAACTGCCGGGACGTTCATCGATAGTTACGGCAAAAATCGCCTCGCGTTTTTCACCGAGCTCAGTACGTTCGGAAATATGTCGTAAACGATCAAAGTTCATATTGGCACCGGAAACGATACAACCGAGTTGCTTGCCACTGAATTGATATTTCTCGACATAACGTTTCATGCCGGCCACTGCTAAAGCACCGGCCGGCTCGGAAATAGCACGCGTATCAACAAAGATATCTTTAACTGCGGCACAGATTTCATCGGTGGTGACCGTGACCATTTCATCGACACAGGTCTTAGCAATAGCGAACGGCAACTTGCCGGCTTGTGCCACAGCAACGCCGTCGGCAAATAAACCGACTTGATTAAGCACAATACGTTCGTTGGCTTTAAGTGCTTCGGTCATACAAGGCGCATCCTCCGGTTCAACTCCAACTACGCGCGTGCTTGGCCAAACCTGTTTGATCACCGCGGCTACGCCGGCCACCAAACCACCCCCGCCGACTGGTACAAAAATAACGTCTAAGGGTGTCGGGTGCTGTCGAAAAATTTCTAGAGCAATCGTTCCCTGACCGGCAATGACATCAATATCGTCATATGGATGAATAAAGGTTAAGCCCTGCTCTTGCATCAGCTCTTGTGCATAAGCCGACGCTTCGTCAAATGAATCACCATATAGAACCACCTTACCGCCATGACGTTCAACCGCTTTGTATTTAATCGGTGGCGTGGTTTTCGGCATTACAATGGTTGCTTCAACACCGAGTTTTCCGGCCGCGAGAGCGACTCCCTGAGCATGGTTGCCTGCTGAAGCAGCAATAACGCCCTTTGCTTTTTGTTCTTCGGTCAACTGAACCATTCGGTTGTAAGCACCGCGTAGCTTAAAAGAGAAAACCGGTTGTAGGTCTTCGCGCTTCAACCAAATCTGATTACGGAAACGCTTGCTCAAAATCGGTGCTGAATCCAGCGGCGTTTCTTGCGCCACATCGTAAACCGGAGCGGTTAATACACGTCGTAAAATCTGTTCGGGCATAGGGAATCCATTTAGTCGCGGCAAGCAAGGGGAAAACGCTGAATAAGTCGGCAAAACTCGCTGGGCGCTTTATATTTAAAGGTTTTTTCGTGCCGCATAGTATAGCACCTGCAACTTTTTCAGAGTAAATTCGATTACGTCTATTTGAACCATTCATGAACGCAGCCGAATGAAGTATTTGCAATAGACCCCAGTCAATTAAGAATCTAGCAAGACTTCTGAAAGAATCTTTTCAAGATTCACGGGCAAAACACAGAGTTTCTCTATTAAACATAAGCATTCAATAATATACAATACGCACACTTTTTATTTCACTTTCACCAAGGAAACGAAGAACTCGACGCTCGAAGGGGTAAGTCGAGACAGAGGCTTGGTTAAATTTGCCTAAAACCATTTGGACTTATTCTCCGTTTCTCTAACATAAGGATTTATCCGTGTCACATCCAGTATTTATGCCTAGCAAGTTACAACTCGCGATTTTCTCCGTACTCTCTGTAAGCCTAAGCAGTCATGCCGTTTTAGCGAACGAGCAAACTCAGCTTCCGACAGTGAATGTAAACGAAACCGTCAACCAAGCACAGGTTTTAACGACTCCGGCAGAAGAGCTTGTAACCAATGGAAATTCCGAGACCGGCACGGCACTTCGTAATATCAATGGCGTTGACGCTTCTCGCATGGGTGGACATGGCGTTGACCTAAATATTCGCGGACAAAGCCTTTCGCAACTGAATATTTTATTAGACGGTGCAAAAATTGAAGGCGGCTGCCCGAATCGCATGGATCCTCCGACAGCTTACGCCGAGTTAAGTAGCTATGACACCATTACCGTAATCAAAGGTGTCGGAACCCTTACTCAGGCAGCTGGCGGAACAGGTGGCACGGTATTATTTGAGCGCGATGCCCCGCAATATAATCCTGAAAAGCCCGTTAGCGGTGAGATTAATCTAGGCACGACCGATAATGGTCTGAACGCAGACTTGAGTGCGACCGTTGAAGCGGTCGGTGAAAAAGGCTTTATCGTGTTACAAGGCTCTAAGAAAAGCGCGGAAAACTATCGCGACGGTAACGGCTATGAAGTGCGTTCCAGCTATGAAAGCAAACAGGGACACATTGACTTAGGCTGGACACCGAATAAACACCACATGCTGAAACTGTCTTACGAACAAAGCGTTATCGAAGATGCACTTTTCCAAGGCGCGATGATGGATTCTCCAGAATCGGACGGCCGCACCACCCGTCTGCAATATCGTGGTAAAGATCTGAACGGTTTTGTTAGTAACATCGAATTCGATGCTTACCACTCTGATGTTGACCATATTATGGATAACCATACCCTTCGGACTTTAGCCAGTGGTAGCATGCCGATGATTAACCAGACCGATGTATCGACGGATGGCGTAAAACTAAAGTTGACTTCAATGCTCGGCCATACTCAGTTGGATTACGGAATTCAAACCGAGATTGTTAAAAAGTTCTCTAATCTGAAAAACGGCATGGGAACATCTGTCTGGTATATGTGGCCGGATGCACAAACCACGACTAACTCGGTTTTCGCGGAATCAACCTCGTTCTTCAAAGATAACCAAAAAGTTATTCTCGGTCTTCGTTATGACGTGTTTGATGCCAAAGCGGACAGCGCCGACACAAGCACGGCTGGCGGCACCCCATCAGATGTGTATGCAAATGTTTATGGCTCAACTGATACAGACAATCAAGCCGATAAGCTAAGTGCGCTGATTCGTTATGAACGCCAGTTAGACGCCTCAACCGAATTCTATGCAGGACTTTCTCGTAGCTACCGTTTTGCGGATGCAACCGAACTTTACATCGTAAAAGGTTCGGCTTGGACCGGGAATCCTGATTTAAAACCGGAACAACACAACCAGTTTGATATGGGAATCGCTAAAAGCTACGCTAACGGAAGCCTATCCGCTTCGGCGTATTACGATGTGGTTGAGGACTATATCCTCTACTATTTTGATGGCGCAAACCAACGTTACGGCAATGTCGACGCTCATATTTACGGTCTAGAGCTCTCCGGTACACAGCAAATTTCGAAACAGTTCCGTATCGGCTTCGATACTAATGTCACCTTTGGACAGAACAAAACCGATGACCGCTACCTAGCGAACATGACACCGCTATCCGGCAAACTCTATACCGAATACCACGCCGGTAATACGTTAGCAGGAGCTCGAATTAACTTTGCTAAATCACAAGAAAATGTTAACGACAATATCAACGAACTAGAAACTGCGGGCTGGGGAACCCTAGATGTCTACGCTAACGTCAAGCTTCATAAAAACGCTTCGATGATGCTTGGTATTGACAATGTCTTTGATAAGGCCTATCAAAATGCGTTGAATCGAATCGATCCGACTACCGGTAAAGTCTATAACCTCAATGAGCCAGGTCGCATCGCTTGGGCAAAAGTCAAAGTCACTTTCTAGAAAGACTTTACTTTATAAAACCCCTTAAAATAATGCCCAACAATTCTTTAATTATTGCTGGGCGTTTTATCATTTACCTCTATGAAAAAGGCCTAAGGAAACGCAGAATAAGTCCCGATGGACTTGTTCTGCGCTTCCCTAACTAACAATGAAAACAGTCATGAACAATAAAATCACTCTGGGAATTATCCTGATCGGTGCGCTAATCGGCCTCGCTATGCTACTTACCCCGATGCAAGACAATAAAACCGGACAAGCACACTTAATTACCGCCGAAAAGCCAAAAGGCGGAGACTTCACGCTCTTGGCTTATGACGGCAAACACAGTCTGTCCGACTACCAAAACAAATTGGTATTACTCTATTTCGGTTATACCTTCTGCCCGGATATTTGTCCTACCAACCTAGGTAACTTGTCAGTGGCCTACCGCAACTTAACCGACAAGCAAAAGCAAAACCTGCAAATTCTATTTGTTTCGGTCGACCCTGAACGCGATACGCCGCAACGTTTAAAACAGTATTCCGACTATTTTGATGCCAATGTGCTTGGCTTAACCGGTACCCCAAAAGAGCTAATGGAAATTGCACAGCGCTATGGTGTTGTCTATGCAAGGGTCGATGATCCTAATAACGGTACGAATTACGCAGTTGACCATAGTGCATTCACCTATGTAATTGACAAGGAAGGTGTTCTTCAAGAACAACTACCACATGCGACCACACCGCAGACTTTTGTCAAAACCATTAGCAAGTATTTACCATAACTTATTAATATCTATAAAAATTCTATAGGATCTTTTATGAAAAACCGACTTTCTAAAACAATCGCCACCCTAACCTTAGGAATGGCCGCTACTTTTGCCAGTTTTGGGGCTTTCGCCGCCGATGCAGATCACATCAAAGTTGACAATCCATTTGCACGAGAAGTACCACCAACAGCACCGGCTTCGGCGAGTTTTATGACCTTAAGCAATGACTCCGGATCGGAAATTAAACTGGTACAAGCACACTCAGATGTGGCGAAAACGATAGAACTGCATACTCATACCAACGACGGCGGCGTGATGCGCATGCGTAAAATCGACTTTATCGCCATTCCTGCAAATGGCACAACCGAGCTGAAACCGGGCGGCCTGCACATTATGCTAATCGGCCCACACAACCCGATTAAAGTTGGGCAAACCGTCAATGTTGAACTTGAATTTGCCGACGGCAGTAAAAAGTCGGTCGACATGCCGGTTAAATCATTTATGGGGATGATGAAAAAACCGATGATGAATCACGGCGCCGGGCATAAGTGTGGCGGCGGGATGATGCACTAATAAAAATCTTTAGTGCCGAATAAATAGATAAGACTTTACTGATATAAAAAAACTCCTTAGAATCAACGGCCTGCAAAATCAAGGATAAGCATTATGAATAAACGTATTCTTTCTGCCGGAATTATCGCCTCAACATTCGTGACCAGCATGGCATTCGCAATGCCGAAGAACATGCCAAATCCAAGTGCTGAAGAGATGCTAAATCGCGATAGCGAATTAGCCAAAATGGGAACGCTTGATCTTTGCGTTAGATATAACTCTCTGACCGATGAAACACAAAAGAAAGCCTATATTCAAGAATTGGATATTCGCGGCCAGTTAAGCGGTCAGGATCACGAAAATATTCCGAAAAAAGTAGCGATCAATTCGATGACTATGTGCGGCATGTACATGGCGTTAGGCAAACCGCTGGCGGAACAGTCTCGTCAAATCCGTCCGATGACCTTTAAAACGGTTCATGTTTACGAAAACAATTATTTCGTAACCCAATCGGGCATGATTGTCGAAAGCTATGAGCGGAAAGAAGGCGTTATGCCTCCTGCCCTTGCAGTACCTACGCCGGAAGTTGAGCCGTCACCAACACTAAGAAAGTAAAACTCCTCTTTACTTGCTTTTTAGAACCGACAGCGTCTTGTGCTCTGTCGGTTTTTTATTAGGGTTTACTCAGAATGCATTTTGATACTCGAAATCGTAACCAATAAATAATTTTGCGCTAGCGGCTAAAGTGATTAAAATAGCGAGTTACCTTAAAAAAACAGATAAAAATTAGACCTTATTTTAGACAAAGGATACTCAAAGATGACACAAGATGAACTAAAGTTAGAAGTAGCTAAAGCGGCAATCGAATACGTTGTTCCAGATACTATTATCGGTGTTGGAACCGGTTCTACAGCAAACTTCTTTATTGATGAGTTGGCTAAAATCAAAGGCACAATCAAAGGCACGGTCGCCTCTTCGGAAGCGACCGCTGAGCGTCTGAAAGGTCACGGTATTCCTGTATTCGACCTAAACAGCGTTGACGAAATGTCGGTTTATATCGACGGCGCTGACGAAGCCGATCCAGGTCTATGCCTAGTTAAAGGCGGCGGCGGCGCGCTAACGCGTGAAAAAATCGTACTTGCGGTAGCCGATAAATTCGTTTGTATCGCCGACGATTCTAAAAAAGTCGACGTACTCGGTAAATTCCCGCTTCCGATTGAAGTGATTCCAATGGCGCGCAGCTATGTTGCTCGTGAAGTTGTTAAGCGTTTCGGCGGTGAGCCGGTTCTTCGTGACGGTTTCACAACGGATAACGGCAACGTTATTCTAGACGTGCACGGTCTTGAAATTGTTGATCCGGTATCAATGGAAAACGAACTGAACAGCATTGTAGGCGTAGTGACTAACGGTCTATTTGCAGCACGTAATGCCGATGTTTTCCTATGCGGAACCAAAGACGGCGTAGAAACCATCACTGCTAAATAAATTCTTAAGCGGCATATCCAAGCTCTGTTCACATTTCGTTGACAGAGCTCATGCCAAAATACTTTGGTGTTTAATTACCCAAAATTAACAAGTCTTAGGAGAGCCTTATGCAAAACATTGGCAGCAAACTTTTCGGGTTAGTGGTGGTTGCCCTGCTGGCCGCGTTAATTTACGCCACGGTTTTTTCAGATGGTTTAGGCAATGCGCCGGAAGTTAAAGTAACAACAAGCCAAGGGCAAGAAATCACCTTAAGTAAACCGATGAAACCGGTTTTGGTTAACTTCTGGGCCACTTCTTGTCCGGGCTGTATTGAAGAGATGCCGGCTCTTGCTGAAATGAAACAAGAACTGGGTGATCGTTTTGAATTAATCGCCGTTTCAATGGATTATGATCCAAAAGAACAGGTTGAGAAATTCATTCAGGCCAACCCTTACCCATTTAGTTTTGTGATGGATACAGACGGTAAAATCGCTAAAGCTTTTGGGGATGTGCTACTTACCCCAACCAGCTTCTTGATTGCACCGAACGGTAAGATTGTTTATCAGCAAATCGGTGAAGTGCATTTCGCACAAGTGACTGAACGCATCAAACAGATGAGCCCGCAGTTTTAATTCACTACAACGGTTCATGTAAAGCCACGTTAAGCGTGGCTTTTTCATTTTTAAAGCAGAAAATTAATGACCTCGAAACCGATCCAAGGGCTTTACGCCATAACCGACCCGGCGTTATGTCCAAATGACACACTGATCGATAAAGTTAACCAAGCGATTGATGGCGGCGCCAAAATCATACAGTACCGCGATAAGACGCAACCGTTTGCTGTGCAAAAAGCAATGGCTCATAAACTGGCAAAACTGTGTAAGCAACATAATGTCCTTTTCATTGTGAATGACTCCATCGAACTAGCGCAATATAGCCAAGCCGACGGTATTCACCTAGGTAAAGACGACACCGCAATCCAAGCAGCTAGAGTCGCTCTGGGAGAACAAGCGATTATCGGTATCTCCTGTTACAACTCGTTAGAACGGGCGCAACAGATGCAAAACCTCGGTGCCGACTATGTTGCTTTCGGTCGTTTCTTCCCGTCAAAAACCAAACAGAATGCACCGCAAGCAGAGATCAAGACATTACAACTTGCCAAACAAAAGTTAAAGATACCGCTGGTCGCCATCGGAGGAATCAACACCGACAATGCGCAACAATTGCTTGATTCCGGTGCGGATTCCATCGCCGTCATCCAAGGCATCTTCGCACAAGCAAACATTCAAAAATCGGCACACAGCCTTAGCAATTTGTTTCAAAGCGACAAATCGCTATAATGCTCCACACAAAATTTTAGAAAAGCCGTCGCAGGCATTGAGTGCTGCGGCGACAAGAAAAAAAGGATACTTTATGAGCAAGTCGCAAATGCTGTTCGAAGCAGCCCAAAAACACATCCCTGGTGGCGTTAACTCACCCGTTCGCGCATTCAAAAGCGTTGGCGGCACACCGGTTTTCTTCAAAGCGGCCAAAGGCGCTTACCTAACCGATGAAGATGACAAACAATACATCGATTACGTTGGCTCGTGGGGCCCAGCTATTTTGGGTCATGCTCACCCAGAAGTAATCAAAACCGTGCAAGAGAAAGCGGAAAACGGTCTAAGTTTCGGTGCGCCGACGGCGATTGAAACCACGATGGCTGATCTTATCTGCGATTTGATTCCGTCAATCGATATGGTGCGTATGGTTAGCTCGGGAACGGAAGCAACCATGACCGCAATCCGTCTAGCGCGTGGTTACACTGGCCGCGACAAAATCGTTAAGTTCGAAGGTTGTTATCACGGGCATTCGGATTCGTTATTGGTTAAAGCCGGTTCTGGAGCGCTAACGCTTGGTGTACCGTCATCACCAGGTGTACCGGAAGGTCTGGCTTCTGAAACCATCACCTTAACGCACAATGATTCTGAAGAAGTTCGCAAAGTATTCGCAGAAATCGGTGATCAAATCGCTTGTATTATCGTCGAACCAGTGGCCGGCAATATGAACTGTATTCCTCCGGAACAAGGCTTCCTAGAAACATTACGCGAAGTCTGTGACCAAACAGGTGCCGTATTGATTTTTGACGAAGTCATGTGTGGTTTCCGTGTCGGTCTACAAGGTGCGCAAGGTTACTATAATGTGCAGCCTGATTTAACGACTTACGGTAAAGTTATCGGCGGCGGTATGCCGGTTGGCGCTTTCGGCGGCAAAAAAGAGATCATGTCGCACATCGCACCTCTAGGTCCGGTTTACCAAGCCGGTACCCTATCCGGTAACCCGATTGCGATGGCAGCCGGTCTAAAAACCCTTGAGCTTATTTCTGCCGATGGTTTCTTCGAAGCATTAACGGCAAAAACAACAAAACTGGTTCAAGGTTTACAACAAGTAGCAGATGAAGCTGGCGTTGCTTTCACCACTAACCAAGTCGGAGGCATGTTCGGTTTCTTCTTCACCGATCAAAAAGACATTTCGCGTTTTGCACAAGTTTGCCAAGGCGATATGGAACGCTTCAAAAAGTTCTACCACGGCATGTTGGATGAAGGTATTTACCTAGCGCCTTCCGCATTCGAAGCGGGCTTTGTATCGATTATGCATACTGACGAAGATATCCAAGCGACTATCGACGCAGCAGCTAAGGTTATGAAAACGCTGTAACGTGCCATAACGCTGAACGCAAGTAAGGAAATACAGAACAATTCCGGTTCTGCATTTCCGCAAACCTCTCTTTTTTCAAAACGAGATTTAGTTGCGTTACTTGATTTACCGTTCTTTTCAATAACCTTTTCTAAAAATCTTTTGCTCGCTTTATAACGCTCGGCAATTGTTTATTGACGTCTTTTAACCGAACCGCCGGCTTTCTCTCGTAATGGTTCATCCGGCCAACGATGTTTTGGATACCTGCCACGCATCTCCTTCGCTACGTCAAAATATGACGTTTGCCAAAAATTCGCTAAATCGGCGGTGGTCTGGATTGGCCTCTGTGCCGGTGACAGTAATTCAAAAGTTAACGAAACCGCACCGCCTGCCAATTTTGGTGAAGCCAATTCGCCAAACAACTGCTGTAGTTGCAAACTGACCTTAGCTTGCTTATCTTGATAGCTAATCGGAAACTCTCGTCCACTTGGCGCTAAATAATTTTCCGGCGCTTCTTTGTCCAAGACTTGTAAATCACTATATTCAAGCATCGCTTGTAAAATTTGTAACAAATTTAGTTTCTGTAAATCGGCAACTGAATCCATATTTAAGGTATAGGGTTGCAACCAACCAACATCTTGCTGCAATGCTTTTTCATTTAACACCTGATAGCTTTCAAACCCTTGAAACTGAGATAACCAACTGGCACGCTCAACAAAATTGCTACTTGCCTTTGACCACGGCAAAAGCGACAGGTCATTCTGAAGAGCGCCTAAAAGACAAGCTTGTGCCAAATCTGCCGGTACATTATTAGTTGGCGTTGAAGCAACCAGCAACTTGCCTAGCCACAGCTGCTCAAGTCCCTCAACCCGCTGCTTCTGTTTGTTAAAAACGACTGATTGATGACTCTCGAATGGTAATAAGCTCTCGACACTAGACCAATCCAGTGTCGCGGCCAAATAGATTCGACCATACTGATTTTGATAATGCGTTTGCGCATTAACATCAATCGCAACAATCCAATCACTCTGCATCGCATCGTTTTCCGGTAGCTGAACGCCACGTCCATTGCTGAGTTTATAGCTGCCATTCTGATCACGAACCTTACCAATTCGGTCAGGATAGCTAAGTGCCAATAGTACACCGAGCTTATCAATATCTCGCTCACCGGTTCTCTTGAAATCTAAAGCAAAACGTTGATAGAGCTTTTGCCGAGATAGTTTAAAATTCTGCCACCGCGCTCGGTGCAATCGGCTAGCAGCGGTATGATCATCCAAAGCCTGCCACAGCCAATGTAGGCGCAATGCAATATCCACCGTTTCAGTTTGTCGGCTCGGTGCGATAACGTCCCCTTCTTGTAACAAAGCAATCAAATCACAGGCTAACTCAAGCACTTTAAACTCTTCAGCTGTCTGTAATAACTTGGCGAATCGAGGCTCTGGATGTAAAGCGATGGCCTGCTCACCTTGCATGGTCAAACGTCCTTGCTCAGAAAGAAAGTCCAACTGCTGTAATAACGTTTCCGCAGCAGCAATATGTGCCGCCGGAGGTTCTGTCAACCATTCCAGTTCAGTAGTGCAATTCACCCCCCATTGCGCAACTTCCATGCGTAGGTTGGTCAGATCAACACGGCAGATTTCCGGTTGATCATGTGCCAATAAACCTTGTTGTTGTGTTTCATTCCACAAACGATAACAATGCCCCGCTTGAACACGACCGGCACGCCCCATTCTCTGAGTTGCCGACGCTTGGCTAATTCGTTGCAATGACAATCGACTCATGCCGACATTTGGATCGTAGTTCATCTGTTTCTGCAAACCACTATCAATCACCGCGGTAATTCCTTCCAAGGTAATTGAGGTCTCCGCGATATTGGTGCTAAAAATGACTTTGCGTTGTGGCGTTCTCTTAAAAACGGCATTTTGTTGCGTGGGATTTAAACTACCATACAGCGGCAAGGCTAAAGCATCGGCTTTTTGACAAATTGCAGCACACTCTTGAATGGCCTTATGGATTTCCGCCTGACCGGCTAAAAACAGTAAGATATCACCATCTGAATCTTGCAAAGCTTGCGCTAACACCTTTGCCAATTGCGGAAGCTGACCTATTCTGCTCTGGGACGGTGCCGGCTGATAAGAAATTTGCACCGGATAACTTCGACCGGCACAGAACACCGAACGAGCCGGCGGAAGAAATTTTTTAATTTCCGCTTCATCTAAAGTTGCCGACATGATTAAACAGTGCAAATCGTTTCTTAGCCCCTGTTGGATTTCCAGCAACAGAGCCAAGCCTAGATCCGCCTGTAGATTTCGTTCGTGAAATTCGTCAAAAATAACCAAGCCGACACCGGTTAACTCTGGATCATTCTGAATCAGACGTGTCAGCACGCCTTCGGTAATGATCTCCAAACGTGTTTCAGCGCTCACCTGGCTTTCATTGCGCACCCGATAACCAATGCTCTGCCCGACTTTTTCATCCAACTGTTGTGCCAAAAACTCTGCCAAGCGTTTTGCCGCTAAGCGACGCGGTTCTAACATTAGAATTTTCTGTCCTTGCAAAGCATCCAAAGATAATAACGCTAAAGGCACGGCAGTTGACTTACCCGCTCCCGGCTCAGCCTGCAAAATAACTTGTGGAAAGCTTGTCACTTCAGAAGCTAACTGATCAAGGACTTTATCAATCGGGAGCTGAGAGGAAAAGGAGCGGACTAAAGTTTGAGGCATGATAATCTGGAGGATAAAAATGAAAGGGCTAATTTTATCGTTTTTACGACCTCCTTAGGAAGATCAATCGCAACACAGTTCTATATCGCTATATATCAATAATAATTGCAAATAAGACACGTTGATATTTTCATAAATTTTAATTTATCGCTAGCGACAAAAACACTTACTAAAATGCTGTAAAATATTTTCAAAACTTTCACGAAAACAATAATAATGTCAGAAGCTCTCATTAATCCAATCGTATCCAGCGCCTTCAAACGCGCTTTGAAAAAGATACTAAAACCATTAATCAAATTACTTCTCAGTAAAGGGATTACCTATACCTCATTGCTGGAAGCGCTAAAACAAATCTATATAGAAGTTGCTGAAGAATCCTTCAAACTTGATAACAAACGCTTAACAGATAGCCGCATCAGCCTACTGACTGGAATTCACCGCAAAGAGGTGAAACGTCTGCGCGAAAACCTGCAGGATGAAATCAGCGAGCCGGAAATAAAAGCGGGAATTAGCGCTGCCATCATTGCACTATGGCAAGCGTCCGAAGACTATACCGATGAACAAAACAAACCATTAAAACTTGCTAGAAATGGCGAAGCACCTTCCTTTGAAAGTTTGGTCTATTCTGTATCGAAAGATAAACATTTTCGTTCGGTGTTAGATGACTGGTTACATCAAGGCATTGTCAATCTGGATCAAGATAACTATGTTTGCCTCAGTGCAGAAAGCTTTGTTCCTGATGAGGACGAAGATGAAAAAGTATTTTTTGCCGGCCGTAACATTCACTACCACCTAGAAATCATCAATCATAATTTACAAGCTAAACCTCTTACCGAAGACGATCATATCGATCCGCAGACAGCGGCACGAGCGGCACCGATGTTCGACCGTTCAGTCTATTATAAAAACCTCAGCGAAAAATCGGTGCAAATTCTAGAGAGTAAAGCAAAAGAGAACGCTCTCAACTCCTTACTGGAAATCAACCAGCTAGCCAGCCAACTGCAACAAAAAGATGTACAACACGCAAACGCCAATTCCGCCATACATTTCGGTAGTTATTTTTATCGAAATTTAAGCGAAGTTGCCGAACAAGATAAACCATAAATTCAATGTCCAAGCTAACCCACTAACGCTTGGGCAAAGATCTTTGATCTGTTAAGAAATTCTTACCAATAACTTATGCACCAAACCGAAACCCTTATTTCACTGTTTAACCAAACTTTTCTAAACACCTTTAATACTCAGCTAGTCTGTTGCGAGCCCGAACCGATATATCGCCCAGCTGATGAGCAGTACCCACATCACCGCATTGTTTTTGCACACGGTTTCTTCGCTTCAGCACTTCACGAGATTGCACATTGGTGCGTTGCCGGTGAAAAAAGGCGGCTGTTAGAAGATTATGGATATTGGTACGAGCCAGATGGACGGTCACAACAACGTCAGGCAGAATTCGAGAAAGTCGAGGTTAAACCACAAGCATTGGAATGGATATTTTCGCAAAGTGCCGCTTTTCAATTTCACTTCAGCGCCGACAATATCGCTGCCGATAATCAAATCTCAGACAGATTTAAAAATGCAATTTTCGAACAAGTTCAAAACTATCTAAACAATGGACTACCCGAGCGTGCCGCCATGTGGCAACATGCCTTAGAATCCCATTTCCGCAGTAACAATCCATTACAAAAATCAGAATTTACTCTGTGAAGAGTTATACCGTCTAGGTAAACTAATCCTTTACATTTTGGTTTTTCATGGAGGAAATCAGGTCGATACATGCATTATCACTGAGATAGAACAAGGATCGTCTTGGCTTGTGGATGAAGCCCCAATTCCGATTAGCAGCTAAGGAAACATTTGATTTTCATCGCAGCTTGATAAGAAGTCAGCTTGATTACCTCGTTTCAGGAGTTGAATATGCTTTATTACTCTACCCTTATTCGTTACTTGAAAAATCCAGTAACCGCTATTCTCTTAGGGCTATTGCTGATTACGCCCAAATTGCAAGCAAGCGCGGTTAACGTCAATTTAGCCAGTTCCCACGAAATTGCCGAGGCTTTGCAAATCCCGCAAAGAACCGCCGAGCGTATCTCGATACACTGCCAGTATTATACTTGTCGCAAAGCGGAAGATTTATTGCCGGTTACAGGCGTCGATAGAACGCTGCTGAAAAAAATCCGACATGACTTGATCTACAGCATTATGGAACGAGGTTCAGGTTATTCCGATGATTGTTAACGAAAAGTAGAATCAACGATTCACCCTTCTGGTGGCGGCTTAATCCACCACCAAATTAACAAAGCCAGCACGACAACAACCGTAATTTCTAGGAGTGCCCACATTTTCGATTCCTAGCTCAATACCGACAAAGCAGCCAGCAGCTTATGATGAATTCCACCAAAAGCCCCATTGCTCATAATCACCACACGATCACGCGGTTGCAGTTGTTTTTGTAGTTCATTTAATAGGTCATCG
Source organism: Thiomicrorhabdus marina (assembly GCF_017571465.1). Lineage (GTDB taxonomy): Bacteria > Pseudomonadota > Gammaproteobacteria > Thiomicrospirales > Thiomicrospiraceae > Thiomicrorhabdus > Thiomicrorhabdus marina. The sequence goes on from NZ_JAGETV010000001.1 coordinate 184,288, forward strand.
TAAGATCGCGCAACGCTAATAGGCTGCGAAAACTTTGTTAGTGGCAGCTGCCAGTCCCATTGGGGATCAATAAAAGCAAAAACCGCATCCGCATCATTAAAAGACGCAGGCAAAGTCTCGGCATGAATTCCCATTCGCATGGTGTTGGAACGCGGCTCAAAAACGGCAATCAAACGCCCACCGTTTTCTTGCGAATGTTTCGCGCCCGCTAAGGTGGTGGCAATAGCCGTTGGATGATGGGCAAAATCATCATAAATCTCAATATCGTTAGCAGTGCCGACTAAGGTCATACGACGGCGAATGCCTTGAAAACGATTCAGAGCATCTACCGCGATTTTGGGAGGGACGCCACAATGCACCGTGGCGGCGATAGCACTTAACGCATTACGGACATTATGCAGGCCGCTCATCGGCCAATTAACTTCACCTAAGAATTCATTTTGCAAACTAACGGCAAATTTTGAACCGTCTTCAGCGAGTAATTTATAGCTCCAATCAGCCTTATCGCCCTGAGTTTGTATCGGCGTCCAGACACCCATTGCAATCACGTCATCTATATTGCTTTCATCATTCGGCATGACAATAAGGCCGTTTTGCGGAACGGTGCGCACGAGATGGTGGAACTGTCGCTGAATATCTTCAATCGAATCGAAAATATCAGCATGGTCGAATTCAAGGTTATTTAACACACAGGTACGAGGATGATAATGGACAAACTTAGAGCGTTTATCAAAAAAAGCGGTGTCATATTCATCCGCTTCAACGACAAAAAACGGCGCGGCACCTAAACGAGCAGAAACCCCGAAATTTTCCGGAACCCCGCCAATCAGAAAACCGGGATTAAGACCGGCATCTTCAAGAATCCATGCCACCATCGAGCTGGTTGACGTTTTACCATGAGTACCGGCAACCGCCACTACCCAGCGGTCTTGCAGAATATTCTCCGCTAACCATTGCGGGCCGGATTGATAAACTTGTTGTGCATTTAAAGTTGCTTCAACGGTCGTCTGCCCGCGACTCTTAGCATTGCCGATCACCACGCAATCCGGTGCTTGTTGCAGAAAAGTGCAATCTTCATCGTCGGAAACACGGATTCCGGCTTGCTCTAATTGGGTACTCATCGGCGGATAGATTGCCTTATCAGACCCTGTTACCGTAAAGCCTTTAGCTTTCGCTAATTGCGCGACACCGCCCATAAATGTTCCGGCAATGCCAAGAATATGAATCTTCACCCGCTTTTTTCCTGAATTCTTGTAAAAACGTCTATTGTACGCAAAGTGTGCGCTATTCCAATGCCATCCTACCCAGTTAAATTTGCCAGCTTGGCTTCATCTGGCTAAACTTCGCTGTAATACACATGATGAAAGTTGCCAAGATGCCTTCAAACTCAACACAACGCCCTTATCAATACATTGAAACCTCACAACAGCTTCAACACGTTTGCCAGCAGTTCATTGAAGCTGATGTCGAATGGCTAGCCGTAGATACCGAATTCGTTCGAGTTGACACCTATTTTCCAGAACTGAGTTTGGTGCAGGTGGCGACACCGCAAAAAGAATTTTATCTACTTGATCCGATTGCAATCCTGGCTAATGCTCGTCCTTCAGAACAACAATTTCCTTTACAAGCATTGGTCGACCTACTCGCCAACACTAAAATCCGTAAGGTTTTCCATTCCGCCCGACAAGATATCGAAGTGCTGTTTCAACTGCAGAATGTCATGCCGCAAAATATTTTCGATACTCAGATTGCAGCGGTTTTCTTAGGGCAAGGTGATTTGGCCGGTTTTGCCAGAGTCATCGAAGCACAACTTGGGGTGCAATTACCAAAGAGCCAGACACGTACCAACTGGCATGCCCGTCCACTAAGTGCTGAGCAAATTGAATACGCTTTGGATGATGTCGATTACTTGGTTGACCTTTATCAAACCTGCCAAACTAAACTCAGTCAAGTCCAGCTTAGTGCGCTACAAGAGGACAATGACTCTCTGCTACAGGAGACGCTATACGTCACTGAACCGCAACAAGCTTGGTTGAAAATTAAGGGCACAAAACGCCTCAAACCCAAACAGCTCGCTATCGTACAGAAATTGGCTGCTTGGCGCGAAACCCATGCCGTTGAAAATAATCAGCCAAAAAAATGGAGTTTAAGCGACGAGGTTATTATCGGTATTGCAAAACGCCCGCCGCAAACCGCGCAAGCGCTCTATAAGGTTCCGAACATTAAAGCCTCTAGCGTGCGTGAATTTGGCGAAACCCTCATCCAATTTATCGACGAGGTTTTTACCATGCATGCCGACGATTATCCGCAACTACCCGCTTCGCCTAAAACGCCGTCGGCTGAGGAAGAGTCTTTACTTCTTATCGCTCAAGCACTCAGCCAACAAATAGCCCGCGACTATCTACTACAAGTCAATAATCTCACCTCGAAAGAAGATTTATTACAACTAATCAGAGAACCGCAACAGTCGCCAATGAGCGGTTGGCGGCAGTTGATTCTCGGCACCCCTTTACAGAAATGGCTGAGCGGTCATGGGAATGTCTGTCTTCGTCATCAAAAGATAACCTTAATGACCGATTAATACGCATAATTTTCAGGCTGAATCCATTAGAATAAACCCATATTAAATTTTACTTATTTGGAGTTCTGATATGTCTCAAGCACCACAGGCCAATAATGTTCTGTATGCTCAAGCCGGCGGCGTCACAGCGGTAATTAACGCCTCTGCGGCAGCGGTAATCGAAACGGTACAGCAATACCCGCAAATTTTTGGCAAGAGCTACGCCGCAATTAACGGCATTAAAGGTGTGCTTGAGGAAGAACTGATTGATTTAAGCGATATTGATAATACAGTTCTTGAACAACTTAAATATCAACCCGGCGCCGCTTTTCACGCCTGCCGCTTCGATCTTGATCCACTGGAGCATAACCCGGCACAGTATGAGCGGGTGCTAGCAGTTTTCAAACAGTATCAAATCGGTTATTTCTTCTACAATGGCGGCAACGGTTCAATGGTCACCGCACAAAAAGTCTCTGACTATTGTCGTGCGCACGGTCATGAAGTGATCTGTATCGGCGTAGCCAAAACCATCGACAACGATTTAGCTTTATCACACTGTAGCCCTGGCTTTGGCAGTGCCGCTAAATACTTAGCAACCAGCTTTATCGAAGCAACCTTAGATATTCGCTCAATGCATGAGACCTCGACCAAATTCTTTGTGATGGAAGCGATGGGCCGGAACGTCGGTTGGCTAACGATGGCTGCCGGTTTGGTAAAGAAAGTCATTCCAGACGCGCCGCTATTACTTCTTCCAGCAGAGCGCCCTTTTAGACGCGAAGCCTTCTTACAGCGGGTCAGCGAACTGGTCGAACAACAAGGGTACTGCGTGTGCATGGTCTCCGAGGGACTGCAAGACGAACACGGCAATTATGTCAATATTACGGCCGTTGAACACACCATCGAACAAGACTATACCCAACTTGGTGGCGTCGGCGAAGTAATCGCGAAAATCGCCGCCGACCATCTTGATTGCAAAACCCACTGTGCGATTCCAGATTATCTACAACGTTCAGCCAGCCATTGTGTTTCCGAAACCGATTGGCTAATGGCTTACGGCGCTGGAAAGGCGGCTGTTCTCGCGGCAATCAACGGCGAGCACGGAACCTTGCCGGTAGTAATTAAAACCTCTGATGAGCCATTTGCATGGGATTATCAATCGGTTGATTTGCAGGAAGTTGCAAACTTGGAACTGCGCGTACCAGACCAATTCATTAGTGCCGACGGCATGGATATTACCGATGCCGGACTTGATTATTTATTGCCTCTAATTCAAGGTGAGCGCCAACCTCCTTTTGTCAACGGTTTACCGGCAATCACCCCCATCCATTCACAGCGAGTAGATCCTGTTCTGCCCACTTTCATCGCTGTCAAATAATCTAATCTCAACATGCCGCATCCAACAATGCGGCATTTAATATTAAAATTTTCTTATCTTTTATCCTCATACAATTTGCTGCTTCCCATCCAAAAAAGAATTTCTCTCAGCGTCCATTTAATATATCCTTTATCTGCGTATTTGACCGGCAAGCACTTACCGACAAAGAATATTCTTGACATGCCTGCATCCAAATTTAGTCAAGTACCGTAATCATTAATAGTAACTTCGGTTACAGGTTAATTTTGAGAAACTCTGGAGAATCCTCATGTTGAAATTGAAATCTATTTTTATCGGTCTAGCGATGAGTGCATTGATGCTTTCAGGTACGGCTATGGCACAAACTAACCCATTCCAAATGCTAGATGGCTCACAAACTCTTCTTATTGCCGATGGTCATGCGAAATGCGGTAGCGAGAAAAAATGCGGTACTGCCAAATGTGGTGGAGAGAAAAAATGTGGCAGCGAAAAGAAATGCGGTAGTGAAATGAAATGTGGTGCAGGTAAATGCGGCGCTACCGAAAAACCGTCTAAGTGCGGTTCAGCAAAATGCGGTGCAACAAAATAACGTTTTAAGAGCTAGGGAAACGCAGAACAAGTCCAAATGACTTCACCAAGCACTACCGTTATTGATAAGCAAACTCAAACAACGGTAGTGTTTTTAACCTATCTCCACTTCAACGACAGACACTTGTCTAAAAACCTCGCAAATCGCATATATACATAAAAATTTTGCATCCAAATTTTGCCTCGCAACGTATTTATCAATGTTAAGCTTTAAAGCGCTGAAAAGGTTGTAAACCCAGATAAACCGAATCTTTATCTTGCTAGAAAAAAAGTATCCGGTGCTGTGTAAATGAGAGGCGCAATGCAGAATCAAGCAGAAATACAAAAACTACTCGTGCTATGCGGCACACACAGCCAAACCGCATTCGAACAACTTTACCAACAGGCATCTCCAAAGCTGTACGGCACAGCAATGCGATTATTGCAGAATGGTGAATTAGCCGACGAAGCTCTACAAGAAGCTTTTGTACATATTTGGCATAAGGCGTCGGAATATGACCCCGAAAAAGGCAGTGCTTTTGCTTGGATGGCAACCATTGTCCGGTATCGCGCTTTGGATATTATCCGTCGCGAGAAATCGCAACAAAACCGAAGTGAAGCCATGGCCAACGAACAGCTCGCCCTGCAACAAGGTGAAGACTTTTTTATTCATGAGCTTCATGTCGATGAAGACCAGCATTTGCAGTTACTGCAAGAGTGCTTGAAAGCGCTTGATTCGCAACAACGTAAGTCAGTATTACTTTCTTACTACTACGGCTATTCACACAGTGAAATGGTGACACGATTAAAACGTCCTCTGGGTACCATTAAATCTTGGATACGACGTGGTATGGAAAGTGTCAGGGAGTGTATGCAGCGATGAAACTAAATAAGAGCAACTTGCAACAACGTTTAGCAGATGATTATGTAATAGGGTTGATGTCTCAACAAGCACGCCGCAATTTTGAAAAACGCATGCGTCAAAATTCTCAATTACGAGAACAAGTTCAACGTAGCGAAGCACTATGGAACCTATTAAGCCTATCGATTCCGGAAAGAACGCCGCCGCGCCATGTCTGGAACAATATCGCATCTCAGCTGTTTTATGAAAAACCGAAGTCGATAAGTCAAATCAGAAGAAACTTACAAAGCACGCCACAAATCCAGCAAACGAATTGGATTAAAACTTGGGCAATTGCCGCCAGTCTTGCAACCGTTGGTTTAACTGCTTATATTGGGATAACGCAAATAAGCCTGCCAATAAATGACAATACCCAACAGTTTGTAATGGACGAGGCAACCAACCAACATCTTGCCGTCTTGATTAATGACGATAAACAAGCTGGCTGGCTTTTAAAATACCATCAAGGTACGCAGCGCATTCATGTGCAGACGTTGCAAGCGCTAAGGCTTGATCATCAACGAACTTATGAACTTTGGATTATTGCCGATGGTGTAGAGCAACCAAAATCTCTGGGATTAATGCCGGAAGTTGGCGAATATGAGTTAAAACTTACAGAACAGCAAATGATGTTAGTGGCTAAGGTGAAAAAATTCGCGGTCAGTATCGAACCAGCCGGAGGTTCGCCAACCGGTCTGCCAACAAGTGCCCCAGTTTACTTAGGTGATGTCAATAAAATATAACCTACAACTTTCTTTTGCGAACCGTATATTAAGGACAACAACCGCGCTTTTACGCGGTGCCTAAAATAATCTGCACTTGTTCACAGTGCACCTTCTTATGCGGCTTTGACTTTTAAAAAACTTATCAACTATTTTGCATCCAATCAGTTTGCCATTTCGTTCCTTTCTTTGAGAGCCTTTAAATTTATGAAAGTGCTCTCACCATCTCAATGACGATCGAAAGAGGTAATCCGATGAGAACACCAACTATCAACTCTAAAGCTCTGACCCTTTGCGCAGTCTTCGCAAGTTTAGCATTCACTACTCAGGCACAAGCAGGCGCTGCTAAAGACGGGAGCATGGCAATGCCGGCTGACTATAAACAGTGGGATGCCTTTCTTAGCGGTATCGAAAAAAAATCCGGCCACATTCGCGACATTTATATCAATAGCATTGGCGCAAAAGCCCAAAAAGGCCAACCCTTTGCTGACGGCACGGTGAGTGTAATGGAAATTTATAAAGCGTCCGGCTCTGCTGGTTCAATGACCAAAGGCGAACTGCAAAAAGTGTTCGTGATGTACAAGAATGCCGGAAACGGTAAATACGCACCGGCTGGTCTTCAAAACGGAGACTGGGCTTATAGTGCATTTGACGGCAAAGGAAATAAGTTAGATGTAAATTATGATGGTTGTCGTAGCTGCCACTTACCGCTAACAACAAGCGACTATATCTTTCACTACAATAAATACTTTGCTAATCGATAATTTTCAGAACCGCCAGAGTTAAGCTTTCTGGCGGTTTTTTCACCAAACAATCCCATGTAAAGCTAATCTTTATCATGCTCGGCAACACAAAAGGCGAATATTATTTAAGTTCAAATTAAAGTGAGTTGACTAGGAGTTGCTATGAAAAAGTGGATCTGGCTTAGCGTCTTTATAGCGTTTTTTATCTGGTCGGCAATCAATCCATACGACCGTTTAACTTGGTGGCTAGAAGTGATTCCGGCAATGATTGCTATCGTCATTATCGCCCTGACTTATAAATCTTTTCCTCTCACCCCTCTGCTATACCAGTTAATTCTTATTCACTGCATCATCTTATTGATTGGCGGCCACTATACCTATGCGGAAGTACCGTTCTTTAACTGGCTTGAAGAACAATTCGAACTAAGCCGAAACCACTATGACAAGGTCGGGCATTTTGCTCAAGGCTTTGTGCCGGCAATTCTGGCTAGAGAAATTATTATTCGCTTGGGAGTCATTGCCGAAAGCAAAGTGGCTTGGCAAAATTTAATGGTTGTTTCCATCTGCTTGGCTTTTAGCGCTTTCTACGAACTCATTGAATGGTGGACAGCCCTTTTAAGTGAAGAAGCTGCAGAATCTTTCTTAGGAACCCAAGGTTATATTTGGGATACACAATCCGATATGCTTTACGCTCTCATTGGTGCCGTTAGCGCACTGATCCTACTTAGCAAAACCCACACAAAACAGATTCAACAATTACCTAAATCTTTCTAGCAAGTTGTCTCAACACCTCACTGTTCAAGACATTTAAAACACTTCAGACACAATCACCATACCAAAATTGAACCGGAATCTGACTTTTTGTCGCATTCTCGGTTGTTATCTTAGGCATCAAATGATGTGAAATATTCAATTGAATACAAAGAAAGTACTCGTTATGAAAAATAATTTACTCATATTTTTACTTATCGCCATTTACATACTGAGTAAAAATACGCATACTATAACTAAAGCTTAAACAGGTATTTTTCCACACTTAAATTAAGAGGATACTAATATGCTTTCTAGATGTAGCTTCCAAGGATGCGTCCTACTGGCATTAACCATTAGCTTACTTGCAATCTGGTTCAATGTATTTTTCCACGCTAACAACAACATCATGCAAATGTTCCAATTACAGCAACTTGCAGGATACCAAATCGGACTATTTACTCTATTCGCAGTCACTTTAGTTTTCATCGCAGGACTCGCTGCAAAAGTCGGACTTGAGACTATCCGTGAAGACCGAACTTATGATGCTTAGCCCTCTATCGGCCAACTAGTTTCAGTTGGCCAACCTACAAAAATAACAGTACTCCTAAAACCCATTCTTTGCCCATTATACTTGTCTTTTGCAAGTGATATTGTCTTGGCACCGTCGTTACCAAATTACCATCTGAGGTTTTTCTTTTTACAGAACCGGCTTTATTGTTACTCTGCATCCCTTTCCAGAATAAGTTTAAACCTGTAACGCCTCAATTCCATTGACATTAAAAAGCCAGTTATCACTTTCTATTGAATCCGATGCGAATTGTTGATTATGGCCTTGTTGATAAAGAAAACCCTTTATCGAATTCTGATCGCTTAAGTAATCCTGCAAAACCGTAAAACTCTTGGTCGTTAACCTCATATGGCTAAAATGCTGCCGACCGTTTTGCGCCCAGACGACTATCTTCTCCGACAGGTTCCGAGACATTTTTTGCAGATAATCATCCGGCAATTGCAAGCAATCTATTGGACAGGTTATCCATATTGAGATGTCATTCTTTAAGCCGTAATTTAATGCCGTTTCCACACCGGCTAAGGGACCCTGAAAACCGTCACGTAAATCAGTAATTACCGGAACCCCAAATTGCCGATATTGTTCAATATTACGATTCGCGCTGATTACAATCTGCACAGGTTGATTAAGTAGACTTACTTGACGTTCGAGCTTCTCTAAAACAATTTCAATAAAGGCTTTTCCAGCGAGCTGACACCAACCTTTATCTTGTCCGCCCATACGTCGTCCTTGGCCGCCGGCAAGTATCACTACACCAATCATAGCTCTTGCCAGTAATTAACCCGACTACCTAGCGGATAATCTTGGTTTGCCTCAATACGTACAAAGCCATCTGCTTGGCATAGCAATGCCAGTTGACTAGAACCGATCTGCAAGGGTACACACTCACAATCTTGTTTGATTACCGGCATCCATCTCAGTTTAGAAGTCGATGAAATAGCCTGAGTTAATCGTAGTGACTCCTTGGCTGGCTGGCTGAAATCTCGGTAAATTCGCCCGGAAAGTTTTTGTAAAAAAGGCACTGCAAATAACTGAAAACTAAAAAAAGCGGCAATCGGATTACCGGGTAAAGCGAGCACATGAGCTTTGCCGGAATATGCATACAACAAAGGTTTTGCCGGTTTCATATTCAATTTAAATCGCTGAAAGTCCTGTGCCGTACTTAACGCTTTCGGCATCCAATCCTTATCTCCTTGCGAGCTACCGCCAATACTGAGAATCAAATCGGCTTGCTTGCTCAATTGTTGGATTTTGCAATCAATCTCCTGCAAATCATCTTGCAATTGCCAGTGCCCCAGATAATCAATATTCTGTTTCTGCAATAAACTTTCCAACAAGTACCAATTGGCGTTAAAAACTGCGCCATTCGCCAACGGTTTTCCCGGCGTCCCGAGTTCATCCCCGAGGGTAAGCAAAGCCACTTTTGACCTTTTAGACACTTCAACTTCGGCAATCCCTACCGAAGATAAAACGCCGATTAATTTGGCATTCAACTGGGTTCCCTTTCGAGCCAAAACTTGCCCTAGCTTGATATCAGAACCGACGGTTTTAATATGTTGAGTTTGCAACTCATTTTTAGGATTAAATAGATAATCGCCATCTAAGCGCTGCTGAATTGCCGCCATTTCAACCGGAATAACGGCCGTGCCGTTATCTGGAATGACCGCCCCTGTCATGATTTTAATGCACTCACCTTTTGCTAAAGGCTCACTGATATTTGGGCCGGCAAACTGACTTGCTGCGATTTTCAAGAACGCAGTTCCATCCTTTAAATTCAAAGCATAGCCATCCATTGCGCTAATCGCTTTATCGGGAACATTCATTGGTGAGAAAATATCTTCGGCCAATACTCGATTTTGCGCAGCCAATAAAGGAACCATTTCTGTTGTTTGCAAAGCGGTTACCCTGCTCATCAAAGACTCAAAAACGTCATCAAATTCGTCAAATTGTGGTTTCGCTTGCATTAACATCAGTCGCTCCTTTGCTTCCAAAATTTGGTCGCCAACAAATAACACTCTTCATACCATCCGGCTAATTCTGTAGCCTTAAAAACAGCCGTGTTTTGCGAACAACGAATCGACAGCAAGCCGGCAGCAGCGGTACAAATCACCGCTTGCTCACCATATAAATCAGCCTTTTCACCTTTCCAAAGATGTAGCAAATCCTCATTTTTCCAAGTTTCCGGACGGCGTTGTCGTTCGATTTTGGCTTTTATCACCACCTCAAGCAAATCACTGTTCGTCTGGGACAGATAAAGCTTGTTCAATGCATCAGGACGTATTTCCGGTTCTCCGCCTTCGCCCTTGAAAACCAAGTTGGCTTGGGTTTTGATCGTCTGTGCGCCAGCATCATGTAGGTTCTCAACTCCTTTGTGGTAAATTCCCTGCATCGAGGCCTTGGCATTTAATGGATTAATCAGCTTCACCAAAGTATTGAAAACGGTTCTCACCCCCAGCTCTTCTTTAAGGTGCAGAATTTCACGTAACTCCGGCGCAAAAGTTTGTAATGGCAAATAAGTGAGTCCATTGCTGGCAAGCAGCTGTTTTGCGTCTTGTCTGTTTTTAGCAATGCTAAACCCAAGCGGTTCAAGTAAATCATGCGCATAAACGCGATTGCTAAATTGCCCGCTATCGCCATGCAATAGAACTCGAAAACCGTTTTGCACCAATAATTTGATAGCCAGTAAATAGTACGGAGGATAACGCCATTTACCTGCATAGGCCGAGCAATCCAAATCAATTCCCGAATTAATATCGCTGCCGAGAGCGTAGTAACGACGCAACTCGCCTAAAAAACCTTGAAGCTCATCGTTTGATTCGCCATTAGCACGCATTAACAACAAAAAAGCACCTAGCTGTCGATCGGTCACCGCTCCTTGCAATACCATTTGCAAAGCTTGTGCAGCTTCATCATCAGTCAACGAACGACGGGTCTTAGGCCCCTTGCCCAAAATGCGCAAGTACTCGCTAAAAGGTAAATCATCTTTAGGTTTTGCGATAGGATTTGGACTAGGTACCACTGCAATCATATTGCGACCTTCAGCAACTCGGTTTCAGCTGAGTTCTGACGTTGCGCCGCCGCTAACTTTAGTTGGTTGAGCTTTTGACGCACCTTGAGCACCTCGCCCACCACCAATAAAGCCGGCGGCTGAATTTTATTATTGGCAATGGTTTGCGATAGTTCACCAAGAGTCGTTTCGGTGACTTTTTGATTAACCCGAGTGCCGTTTTCAATAATCGCTGCCGGCATATCTGCATTAACGCCGTGAGCGATTAACCCCTGTTGAATTTTGGCCGCGTTTTTGATGCCCATATAGAACACCATGGTGTCACCGGAACTTGCCAAACGCGCATAATCAATTTCATCCGCTCCAGCCTGTTCATGACCAGTCACCAGCGACACCGAATGAGAATAATCACGGTGAGTAAGTGGAAAATCACCATAGGCAGCACAACCCGCTGCCGCAGTAATCCCCGGAACCACCTGATAAGGGACGCCATGCTCCGCCAGCAATTCCACTTCTTCGGCACCGCGACCAAAAATATAAGGGTCGCCGCCTTTTAGACGTGCAACTTTTTTACCTTGCTGTGCCAATTCCAATAACAATTGCGTAATTTTGGTTTGCGGCATTCGGTGCCAACGCTCACGTTTACCGACATATACGCGTTCGGCTTCGCGGCGTGCCATATCCACAATTTCATCAGAAACCAAACGGTCATACACCACCACATCAGCCTGTTGCAAAAGGCGCAATGCTTTAAAGGTCATCAGCTCTGGATCACCCGGCCCTGCACCGATTAAATAAACTTCGCCCTGCGGTTGGTATCCTGTTTGTGAATCTTGTGCTAGTTTGCTTTGTAGAATCTGTTCGGCTTGGGCTTCCTCGCCCTGCACAGCTTTGTCAAGAAACACACCATTCAATAACTCTTCCCAAAACTGCTTTCGGCCATCTGGATGCAGAATTTTCTCTTTAACCGCTTGGCGATATTTACCGACCAATTCGGTTGCTTTAGCAAAGCCGTATGGAATTTGCGTATCCAAACGCGACTTCATTAAACGCGCCAACACCGGCGAGCGCCCTCCGGTAGAAACTGCGACCGTCATCGAACCGCGTTCAACAATGCCCGGCAAGATAAAATCACAATACTCGGTTTGATCAGCGACATTCACCGCAATCCCTTGCTCTTGGCAATAAGCATGTACGGCTAAATTGACTGCTTGGTTATCGGTCGCAGAAATCACCAACTGCGGACGTGGCACTTGCTGCATTAACTCAACGCTGAATTCTCCCCATTGCCAAATCACCAAACCACGCGCAAGGTGATAATTCATTTCCTGTTTAAGTTCCGGTGAGATAACGGTCACAATCGCACCCGCTTTAATAAACAGATCTGCTTTGCGGGCAGCAACAGCCCCGCCGCCGACAATCAAACAATGCTGGTCTTTAATCTTGCTAAAAATCGGTAAATAATCCATTTTGTCTCTCTCCCAAAATGCAGGCTACGTTAAGCCACGTCTGTCACAGCTGCCGTTAGGGTCTGCTGCAAAATCTCTGTTAATTCCGGCACACAACTTCCACAATTAGTGCCCGCTTTAAGCGCTTGACCAATCGCCTCAACACTGGTTAATTTCTGTTCGCTAATCGCCTCAACAATAGTGTTTAAACCGATGCCAAAACAGCTACAAACAGTTGGACCGACATCTTTCGCACCACTCATCTTCCCCGCAAGTAAATAACGACGTTGCAGCGGTTCAAGTTCTTTGGCGAAGGTTTCGCCCAGCCATGAGCGTTCGATTTTCGGAATATATTTGCCGATAAAGCCAACCGCCTGAACGCGGTTATCGGCAATTACCGCAAAACGAAATTGGTCATTTTGCTGATAACGCAGTACTTGGCTGTTGTCGCTTTTTCCTAATTTTTCAAACCATGTCTCAACTTCTGATTGCTCGTTGAATCGGCTACTTTCGTTCGCTTCAATCGCGAATTCATAACGGTTAAATGTTTTGCCGGTAATCCGGTTCCAATAATGTGCCGCAGATAAATCCAAGGTTTTAGTGCTCAGAATCACGCCTTGCCATTGCGCATCAAAAGGCTCGACTTTGACCACCGCATGTTTGCTTTCCGGCTGGCCGGATAATGGATCGGTAATCGCCGGAATCAAAGCATCGACATTACCGGCGCTGGCAAATTGGCGAGTCCAATGCATCGGCACAAACACCGAACCTTTAGCCTGTTGATCAGTGACATCTAAGCGAGCAATAACACGATAAGCTTGCTGTGTTTTGCCCAGTAAAACGACTAATTGACCATTTTGTAAATTCTGCTTTTCCGCATCTTGTGGGTGCATCGCCACAGTAATCTCATCACGATGCGCCATTAATTTAGCGGTCTTACCGGTGCGAGTCATGGTGTGCCACTGGTCTCGCAAACGTCCGGTATTCAATACAAACGGAAATTCGCTGTCGGTTCGATTTCTAGGAAGCTGCGGAGTGATTGGAATAAATTGCGCCTTGCCGGAAGCGGTATAGAATTTGCCATCGGCGAATAGGCGCTTGCAGCCCTGAGGGTTGGCTTGATTAATCGGCCACTGCATCGGTTTCAGGTTTTGATAATCCTCATCTGAAATCCTAGCTAAAGCGGAAATATCAAAGTCGCGCTGCCCATTATTTTCAAAGCCGGACAAAGCGGCATGTTCGCGAAAGATTCCCGCAACCGACCGGTAATCAAACCCGGCAAAGCCCATGCGCTGGGCAACTTGACACAGTTGCCACCAATCGGCACGAGCCTGATTCGGTCCATTGATAAAGCGACGTTGACGAGAAATGGTACGATCGGAATTGGTTACCGTGCCGTCAATCTCCCCCCAGGTGAGCGCAGGTAAAAGGACATCGGCCATTTCTGTGGTATCGGTACACTGCATGCAATCGGAAACCACAACCATTTCGCACTTTTGCAAAGCTTCGCGCACCGCTTGAGCATCCGGCATCGACACGACCGGATTGGTATTAATAATCCAGATGGCTTTGATTTTGCCGTCATTCACTGCTTGGAACATATCCACCGCTTTTAGGCCGTTTTGTTGCGCCATATTCGGAGCCTGCCAAAAGCGCGATACGGTATCAATGTGCTCCGGGTTGGCAAAATCCATGTGTGCCGCCAACTGGTTAGCAAGTCCGCCAACTTCACGCCCGCCCATTGCATTCGGTTGACCTGTAATCGAAAACGGCCCCATGCCTTCTTTACCGATACGGCCGGTTGCCAGATGTAGATTGATAATCGCATTGGATTTATCGACGCCACTGGATGATTGATTAACGCCTTGCGAATACAGCGAAACCATCTTTTGATTATCTCGAACCAGTTGATAAAACTGCTCAAGTTCTGCTACGGACAGCGCACAGTCTTTGGCAACACGATTCATATCACCCTGCAAAATCTGCGCATGTTGTAGGGCTTTATCAAAGCCTTCGGTGTGTTGTTTGATATAACTGAAATCACACGCTTGCTGCTGAGCAAGATAGCTAAGCACACCATTAAACAGCATAGCGTCGGTACCCGGCGCAATTTGCAGATGCAAATCTGCCAAGTCGCAAGTGGCAGTGCGGCGCGGGTCAACCACAACCACTTTCATCTGCGGGCGTTGTTTTTTCGCCGCTGCAATGCGCTGATAAACAATCGGGTGTGCCCAAGCGGTATTCGAGCCAATAATGACAATCAAATCCGCCAGCTCTAAATCTTCATAGGAGCAAGGCACCGCATCGGCGCCAAACGCGCGTTTATAACCGACCACAGCCGATGCCATACACAGGCGAGAATTGGTGTCGATATTAGCGCTGCCGATAAAGCCTTTCATCAACTTATTGGCAACGTAATAATCTTCGGTCAATAATTGCCCGGAGACATAAAACGCCACTGCATCACGGCCATATTGATCAATCACTTGCTGAAATTTATCCGCGACGGCATCTAAAGCATGGTTCCAAGAAACGGCTTCTCCATTAACCTGTGGTGACAGCATCCGTCCTGCAAAATCGATTGTTTCCCCAGCCGATGACCCTTTTACGCAGAGCTTGCCGAAGTTTGCCGGATGCGATTTATCACCAAGCACTTTCACTTTTACCGCACTTGGATTGCTGTTGTCTTGCACGGTAATTTGCATACCGCAGCCGACGCCGCAATATGGGCAGGTGGTTTGAATCGCCTCCTTGGTTTGGCAGCTTAATGAAGTTAGATTGGCGTCTGTCATCTCCAACTCCGTTACAGTTGTAACCAAACGATGTCTGCTTCGATTTTGCTTGGATAAACCGGAATCGAAATCCCTTCTTTATCCAAACATTCGCCAGTGGTTAAGCTATAACGCTCTTTATGCAACGGCGAAGCAACATAGAGCTCACCTTGTACATCGCCGGTCATACCACGTGACATCACATTTGAATCTCGTATCGGATCGAGATTCCCGGTGGCATAAACTAACCCGTCCATATAGAACAATGCGATTTGCTGTTCATTAACTAAGGCTGCAACCCCTGCATTTGCAACCAATTCCTCGACCGGACAAATTTCAATCCATTCTGTCATCTTGTACTCCAAATTCATTTTGCTGAAGCAGAAAATAAAAAAGGCCCACCCCGCCAAACAACGGAGTGAGCCTCTTTGCTCTGATATTTCTAATTTTGATTAATTAATGCAGCTTACATGCCATTAAAATTAAAATACCTTTAATTTCAACGAGTTAAGAATTTTTAGCAAATTTTTAACGACTCATAACCATACCGCCACCCTCTAAGTTGCACTAAAACAAGCAAATATCACGCGCAAAAAAGGTGCAAAAAGCCAATTAAAGAAAGCCATTTTCAAGCAAACCACCACCATTGCAAAAGGATCACTAAGAGAAGAAATGCGCTGATACCTTGCCATACCAACAACGGATTTTTTTCTATCAACGGCACATAATCTTGTGGAATCAAAATATCCACATTCGGCTTACGTAAATTACTCAATAACTCGGATAATAAGGCGAATCTTTGCATTGGATTAGGCGCACAGGCTTTCTTGAGAACCGCGTCTACCCAATCCGGCAAATCCGGTCGCAAGCTGCGTAAAGACAGATATTGCAAATGACTGTAGCTGCGTAAAACAAAAGGCTGTAGTTGCTTTTCTTTAAAAGGCAGCTGGCCAGTCAACATTTCATAAGCGATAACCGCAAGGGAAAACAGGTCGGAACGTTTGGAGGCCGGCTCACCTAGCAGATATTCCGGTGCGGTATAGTGCAATGTCCCTTCGGGATGCTGGCGTTGCAGAACGGTTGCCATCTCTTGCACCCCGGCAACTTTAGCGGCGCCAAAATCGATGATTTTAATTCGACCATTGCCCTCAATCAAAATATTATCCGGCTTCAAATCTTGGTGCAGAATGTCTTGCCTGTGCAACGCTCGCAAGGCCGATGCAATCTGTTCGACGAAACCAATAACCGTTAGGTAATCCGGCTGCGGATTCGCCCGCAGCCACTCAGTTAGAGTCTGGCCTTGGATATACTCACAAATAAAATACAAAAACTGTTTTGGGCGATTCGCTCGGTAAGTTTTCAATAATCCTGGATGTTTAAGACGTTGTCCAAGCCACTCCTCTCGAATAAATCCATCCAGATACCAAGGGTCATCGCAATAATTAGCAGATGGGGTTTTTAAAACCCGTTTTTCACGCGTTTCAATATCTTGCGCTAGATAAATCTGGCTGCGCGGGGAAAGGCTAATTTCTTGAAGAATTTGATAGCCGTCTAAAATCATTCCCGGCTCTAAATCCGGCGGAAACGGCAAAGCCGTTAACTGTTGATACACCTCTTCTTCACTAACTTGCGGCAGTTGCACAACCTCAATAAGCTGTGCACTGAGGTTATCGGTGGACTGATTATGCAATGCCATGGCGAGCAGTTTTTTGGCTTTTTCTTCAACCGCCAAGTCACTCTGCAAAGTCTGACGAAATTCCTGTTTGCCAAGGTGCTCATAAACACCGTCACTGCACATTAAAAACTGATCACCTTGCTGCAAGGTGTGACTGGAAAAATCAACTTGCAGATTCGAATCCATGCCCAAAGCACGACTGAGATAGCGGTTGTCACGATTCAACCATGTTAGGTGGTCATTGGTTAATTGCTGTAACTCGCCATCGCGAAGCCGATAGATACGCGCGTCGCCAACGTGCAACACATAGACTGTATTGGATTTAAAAATCAGTGCATCAAATGTAGTGACCCAACCACGTTGAGGGTTAGCATCGGAAATCCCTTGCTGATACAGCCAACTATTTAAAGCACCAATTACCTGTTGGCAAGCATGTTCGGTACTCCACATATCGGACGTAGAATAATAGTCCTCGATAAAAGACTGTACCGCGGTTTGGCTGGCTTGGCGTGCCGCCTCACTACTGGAAATCCCATCCGCCAACACCGCTACCGCCCCTTTTGACCGCAATAGAGGCGGTTCCGGCACACTAAAATTCACGGCATCTTGATTTTCCTCTTTCACTCCGGCTGAGGATTCAAAACCGATACTAAGTTTTAAGGGCTGAGACACAAACACTTCACCTTTAGAAACCGTTACATAAATCAGAGTAAATTAGCTGGCTTTCAACAAAGAGTTTAAACTTCCTCTAAAACGCTACGAGAAGCGGGAAGCCCTATTCATTTAAAGCGTCTTGAGAGCCGCAAAATCGCAGCGAAAGTCGACGACGTTTACAGCAAGTAAATGAGTCGACTTTCAACAAAGAGTTTAAACTTCCTCTAAAGCGCTACGAGAAGCGAGAAGCCCTGTTCATTTAAAGCGTCATGAGAGCCGCAAAATCGAGGCGAAAGTCGACGACGTTTACAGCAAGTAAATGAGTCGACTTTCAACAAAGAGTTTGAGGTTCGCAATAGCTTTAAAGCTTAGCGAACGTCGATTAACTGCACAGTCCCATCCGACATCACTTCAGCCATCTGTCCTTGCGGCTCTTCCAAGAAGAAGAAAATCAACATAAACACGGCAAGCGCCACGACTCCGATAATCATAAAGAATTGATCGTAAGTGACCAGCGAGTTCGCGGTTAAAAACAGAACCGCCCCGACATTACCAAATGCGCCAGCCATACCGGCGATCTGTCCGGTTAAGCGGCGTTGCACTAAAGGAACCATGGCATAGACTGCCCCGGAACCAGCTTTGGAAAATATTCCCGCGATAATGGTAATTGTGACTACAAACCAGACAGACCAATCTTTCTCGACAAAACCAAGTGCAATAAAACTCATACTGATACCGGCAAAAATCCAAATCAATGTACGTTTACGGCCAAAAAAGTCCGAAAACCAACCACCCGCGGGGCGTGCGACTAAATTAATAAACGGATAAATCCCTGCCAAAAGCGCAGCGGTCACTTTTGGTAACTCAAACCATGATACATAAAACATCGCTAGCATCGAGACCACGGCCAGCTCGGTTCCGAAAGTAACCATATAAGCCCAGTTAAGAATCGCAACCTGCTTGAATTTATAGCGATGCATCTGTGGTACGGGCTTCACTAGAATCGATTTATTGACCTGCCAAACTTGCCATGTCTGCACCGCGAAAACTGTCAACAAACCAAGATAAGTCACATAGGTAGCCAGTTCATTAAACAAGCCCATATTGCTTGGTGACAATTTCCACGTCAGTACCGCCAGCGCAATATACAGAGGAATATTCATCAACATATACAGCAGCAAGTCGCCCTTAGAAGTGACTTCTAAAGCACCATTTTTTTTCGGTTTAAAATAGGTCGAACCCTTTGGCGTGTTGGAGACGCTAAAGTAATAAACAATTCCGTAAGCCATTGCCGCTAAGCTAGCGATGCTAATTGCGTAACGCCAACCATCTGTATCACCAATGGCAACCGCAATAAACGGCAAAGTCATGGCAGCACCGGCAGAACCAAAGTTGCCCCAGCCGCCATAAATTCCTTGCGCAATGCCAGTCTGTTTTGCAGGGAACCATTCCGAAATCATACGAATCCCGACAACAAACCCGGCGCCGATAAAGCCTGATAAAAAACGCAACAATGCCAATTGATCGTAGGTTTGAGCCCAAGCAAAAGCGATACTGACCAAACCACCGACAATTAGAATCGCACTATAAAGTATCCGCGGTCCGAATTTGTCGACCAACATGCCAACGACAACACGTGCCGGAATGGTTAAGGCAACATTTAAAATCAGTAACACCTTCGCCTGTTGATCGGTTAATTGCAGTGCTTCTTGGATAAATGGCATCATTGGCCCAAGACCGAGCCAAACCACGAAGCTCATAAAAAAAGCAAACCATGTTAGATGCAAAATGCGTACATTGCCGGAAAACGAAAACAGATTAAACATCGTAAAACTTCTCTCTCTACGACCAAACGCGATAACTGATCGCGCTTAGTCTATTTTAGACATAAAAAAAGCCCTCTCCACAGAAAAGCGGAGAGAGCTTCATTGCTCAGAATTCTATAAATTTCGTTTAAATTAACAAGAGTTATACCACTAAAAACCAAACGCCTTTAAAAACAATGAGTTGAACTGACTAAAAAGCATTTCACTTCATCAAAAGAGCCGTTAAAACCCACTAATTGCACCTTTAAAGACTGTACGTTTCACCAATGTAAAACAAAAATACGTAAGCGGCAGACACCCAACTTATGTTCAAGCTCGGCTATACATACAGAATTTACTGCTGAAAATTCAATCTAAAAAAATTTTAAGTTTTTTTTCAAAAAACTGTAAGGAATTCAAATTAGCTTCGTCTAAGCAGTGAACGCAGAAGAAATTCGTGAAAGCCTCAACGCAATACGAACTTCCTCCTTCTTCTAGATTCCCCTTTTCAAAACAGAGGTAGCTACCATGAAAACCAAAATGACTTTTTATTCAATTATTGCAGCAATGCTGTTATCAGTATCGATGAACGCGAGTGCCGCAACAGGCAATCCATTCGCAACAATTCAAAACGGCTTTACCGTGCTGGCTCAGTCTGATACGCCTGAAGGCAAGTGCGGAACAGCAAAATGTGGTTCCGAAAAGCCAACTTCCGATGCTAAATGCGGTGCAGCAAAACCAGCAGACTCAAAATGCGGCAGTGCAAAACCGGCTGATTCAAAATGCGGTGCCGCTAAGTGCGGAGCAAGCAAATAATTCCATCAATCTATCGTAAGCAAGGTATACCGCACCTGATTATGCCTTGCTCTCCTTTCCCTAATTTGAAGGAGAAAATCATGAACACCTTATTCAGAAAACCCACTAGCCTCTATCAATCAACACTTACCAAACTCGCCTATTTTGAAGGCCTAGCACCACTTCTGCTCAGACTCTATCTGGCACCGATTTTTATGCAAGCAGGATGGAATAAACTCGCCAACTTCTCGGAAACCGCAGAATGGTTCGGCAACCCGGAATGGGGACTTGGACTGCCCTTTCCGGAACTGATGACAGCCCTTGCCGGAGGGGCTGAGTTTTTTGGCGGTATCGCGCTGATAATCGGTTTGGCAGTACGTTGGTTCTCGATTCCGTTAATGATTACCATGATTGTTGCAGCCATCACCGTGCATTGGTCAAACGGCTGGCTGGCAATTTCCGATGCATCTAGCTGGCTCGCCAATCAACAAATATTAGACTCTCAGCAACAGTTAATAGTGAGTAAAGAACTACTGCAAACACACGGTAATTACGAGTGGCTGACCATGAACGGACAAATTGTTATACTCAATAACGGAATTGAGTTTGCCGCCACCTATTTCATCATGCTTCTAAGCCTGCTATTTACCGGCGGCGGACGTTATTTCAGTCTCGATTACTGGATCACTATCTGGATTAAAAAGACTGCCGACAAGAATTAAAAAATCAAGGAACTGACAAGGAATGTCATCACCCAGCATAGCCCCTGCGGATTTTGAACAGCGTGTAGAGCAATTACGCCCGCGGCTAATTTCGTTTGCCCAGCTACACCTGAACTGCACAACGGATGCTGATGATGTCGTCCAAGAAACGTTGATTTCGGCATGGAACGGTCTAGAACAATTCCAAGCAAAATCAAGCTTAGAAACATGGATATTTAGCATACTGCGCCACAAAATAATCGACCTCTATCGCAATCACTCAAAGATACAACTTTTCGAGTACGACGAAAACCAATTACCGGATACCGCCCCCTTATTTCAAGAAGATCAACATTGGCAAAAAGAGCACGCACCAAGCACGTGGCCAACGCCATATAAAGAACTTGAAAACGAACATTTTTGGCACGTTTTTGATTTATGCGTCTTCCACCTGCCGCCACAAACATCACAGGTTTTTTCAATGCGCGAATTGCTTGGCTTTGACACCAAACAGATTTGCCAAGCGCTACAAATCTCGGAAGAAAACTGCTGGACTATTCTGCACCGCGCCCGGCTAAAACTGCGCGCCTGTTTAGAACAAAACTGGTTTATTGCAGAGGAGAACAAATTATGAAAAAAATGAGCTCATGCAAACACGCCACCGAACTGATGTCACAAAAACAAGATCGCGAACTCAGCTTTAAAGAGCAGACTTGGCTAATCACGCATTTATCACTTTGCGCAAATTGTCGTCGTTTTAACAAACAACTCGATATTATCGGAAAAGCCTGTGAAGAAAGAAGGGAAGAATTAGAAAATCCGGAAACTAAATAGCACATTCGATTCATTCAGCTTAAACAATTTTCGCACATCTATAATCTATGCTAGGCAGACTTAAGAATCTGTCATAATACTTAATTGAATACAAAAATCGTAAAACCAAAACTATCCGTGACAAATAACCTCATCAAGAAATCAATTCAACTAAACGTTCCCGTACCATTTCATTGCCGGACGTTTTAGCGCAAAGTTGCTGCATTAAAAGCTCAGGTTCATTGCAGGAGTTAAGTAATTTCCCCATTACAGCTTCAATACAGTGTCGCCATTCTTCTAGTTCCGGTGATTCCGATTGAGCCATCAAAGGACCTTGATACAGCCTGAAAGCTTCATTAACATTCTGTTCATGCAATGCTTGCCAGACTTGAATAAAATCGCACCATACGGGCATCATCAATCGATAAGGACGAGAACCGACTTGACCATCCAAAAGGTGACGCAAATGGGACAGTTCCGCTTTTAAAGTACTAGAAGAGATTGGAGCATCGCCGTATAAAGCAGCATGAAAAGCCTCAAGTTTTAAACCTTGCGGATTCAGCGCCAATAGGCAAAGAATTTCTAACTGCCGTTTGCTGAGCTGCAGATTTTGTCCCCGAAAAACCACCTGTGCCTGACCTAAAGCGCGGATTTCCAACTCGGCTCTCGGTGAGACTTCCGGTAAATTACGGGCAATATTACAAGCCAGCTGAGTCACTGCCGCCTGACCCAAAGCAGTATGTTTTTTCCAGGTGGTCGACATATCCAGGATACCTACACATTCGCCAGATTGCGGATGAATTATCGGCGCGGCATAACAGACCCAATCATGCAAAAACGATTGATAATGCTCCGATGAAAAAACCGTTACCGGACTACGTAATTTTTTTGCCAAACCAATCGCATTGGTGCCAATTGACTGCTCATCCCAGCGTCCGCCCTCCTGAAAATTAACTGATTCTGCTCGGCTGCGCATATGCCGGCTGGCATGACTCCATAACATACATCCGCTCGGATCAGCAATTGCCGCCACCAACTCTCCTTCACGAGCGAGTTGCATCATATTATCCTGCTCTTGTCGTGCAGCGATAGATAGAGGAGACATCTGCCACTCTTCACGAATACGCGTTTTAGCAATAGAAGGTGCATGAGTTACTTTTTTATTGAGACTTAATGCACTTCTTTGCCAAGACTGAGAGATCGCTTGTGAAATCTGGTCTTGAGCAGGTCGTATTGCGCTTTCGGTAAAATCACACCAGTGGTTCTCGATAATATTGCGACGCTCTTTAAGGTTATACCCCGCAAGTAAGTTGTCACTCATCATTGCGTTCCTTTCCCTTTTTGATCATAAGTAGCAAAATTATAGTCGTGCTTAATTTCGTCTATTTACTGTTCTTTTTATAACGCTAACGTTTTCATTTATAACCCTCATTGCTTAAACCGACAATAGAAAGAAAAATTTTCACTTATAAAACAACTGCATACCTTCTCCACTCATAAATATTTCGATTATTCGCTAGGAAACCAACCTTTTTCCAACCTTTGGATCAGTAAAGTTCTTAGTCGAACCAAAACCTCTGCTTGGTGCAAAGGCTTTGAATAGAGAAATAAATAACAAGAATTCAGAGACGAGGAGTCTTTCATGCAATACGCAATTCCAAATAGCGAAGGCGCAGTCATTAACTTTAAAGATCGTTACGAAAACTTTATTGGCGGGAAATGGGTCGCCCCTGTCGATGGCAAGTACTTTGATAATATCTCTCCGGTTAATGGTAAAGCTTTCTGTCAGGTACCTAGATCCAATGAAAAAGATATTGAGCTAGCGCTTGATGCCGCTCACGCTGCTGCAGATGCATGGGGCACGGCTTCGGTGACTGAACGTTCAAATATTCTTCTAAAAATTGCAGACCGTATTGAAGAAAATCTGGAAGCTCTTGCTGTAGCAGAAACTTGGGATAACGGAAAAGCGGTGCGTGAAACACTAAACGCTGACATTCCTTTAACGGTTGACCATTTCCGTTACTTTGCCGGTTGTATTCGTGCTCAAGAAGGCTCTTTGGGCGAAATCGACAGCAACACCGTTGCCTATCACTTTCACGAACCGCTTGGTGTGGTCGGGCAAATTATCCCTTGGAACTTCCCTTTATTAATGGCTGCTTGGAAATTGGCTCCGGCACTGGCCGCTGGGAACTGTGTGGTATTGAAACCGGCAGAACAGACACCTGTCTCTATTTTAGTCATGGTTGAAATGATTCAAGACCTGCTGCCGGAAGGTGTTTTAAACGTGGTTAACGGTTACGGTATCGAAGCGGGTAAAGCACTGGCAACCAGCACTCGTATCGCCAAAATCGCCTTTACCGGTTCTACACCGGTTGGTGCGCAGATTATGAAATATGCTGCTGACAATATTATTCCTTCCACCGTTGAATTGGGTGGTAAATCACCTAATGTTTATTTCTCGGATATTATGGATCACGAAGATGCATTCCTTAGCAAGTGTGTTGAAGGTGCAGTACTGGCTTTCTTTAACCAAGGAGAAGTCTGTACCTGTCCGTCTCGTCTACTGATTCAAGAAGATATCTACGATAAATTTATCAGCATGGTTATTGATCGCGCAGCACAAATTAAACGCGGCAACCCGTTAGATACAGAAGTGATGGTAGGTGCACAAGCTTCACAGGAGCAGTACGACAAGATTCTTAGTTATCTGCAAATTGGGCGTGACGAAGGGGCAGAAGTTATTACCGGTGGTTCGTCAGAATCACTGGACGGCGACTACGCAGGCGGTTTCTATATCCAGCCGACATTATTGAAAGGCACAAATGAAATGCGCGTATTCCAAGAAGAAATTTTTGGACCTGTTGTCTCGGTAACAACCTTTAAAGATGAAGCAGAGGCTTTGGCGATTGCCAACGATACGGAATTCGGTCTGGGTGCCGGTGTCTGGTCAAGAGACATGAACACCTCGTACCGAATGGGTCGCGGTATCCAAGCAGGTCGCGTCTGGACAAACTGCTATCACCTATACCCAGCGCACGCGGCATTCGGTGGCTATAAAAAATCCGGTGTCGGTCGTGAAACACATAAGATGATGTTAGAACACTACCAGCAAACCAAAAACTTGCTTGTTAGTTACGACGTTAATCCACTAGGTTTTTTCTAGGTAATCGTTTGAACCTATGAGGAGACACTGAACAAGTCCCATTGACTTAATCGAGATATTGCAAGGCGCAAATTCTTCTATACATTGAAGTCATTTGAACTTATTCTGTGCCTCCCTAATTTCCGGCGGATAACATTCTGTCGGAACTTATATAATTCTCACTATGAATGCTTTTCCTGATTGGCTATTCCAAAATAGTTTCCATACTCTAGGCGAAGATTTCTATAAGCCTTTTGCACCTCGAGTCCTTGAAGAACCTAAATTAATCGCCTCTAATGCTGATGCCCTCTCCTTACTCGGTTTAAAGCCAACTGATCTAAACAATCCAAATCTGTTCAACCTTCTATGCGGCAGACAGACTTTGCCAACTATGCGGCCGCTGGCACAGGATTATGCAGGGCATCAATTTGGTAAATTTAATCCGCTACTCGGTGATGGTAGAGTGCTAATGCTCGGCGAAATTACCACCCAGCAAGGTAATTGGGAACTGAGTTTAAAAGGGATTGGCAGAACACCTCTTGCCCAAAACTCAGTAGATGCGGATGGTTTTTCAGGTATCAGTGAAAGCCTGCATGAATTCGACATCAGTCAGCAGCTGGCTAAACTTGGCTTACCAACCATGCACTGTCTGGCAGTTATCGCCGATAAACAACCAGCCTATCGAAATCATCAATTTGAAGATTCTGCGATACTAAGTCGAATTGCACCAACCCATATCCGCTTTGGTACTTTTGAACTGCACTATTTCCGGCGAGATTTTGATGCGCTGCAACAGCTATGTGACTACGTCATTAAACATTACTATCCAGAGTGCCAAAACACCGAATTATCGAAACCACAGCAATATGCAGCATTTCTCAGTACAGTCATCAAACGCACGGCAAGATTAATCGCGCATTGGCAAGCGACAGGGTTTACTCATGGCACCATGAACACCGATAATCAATCTATTATCGGTATTACCCTCGACTTGAGCCATGCTCAGTTCAATACAAGTTTTGATCCCAGCTTCACAACCAACCCTGCTGATAAAAAACACCGTTACGCTTTTGGTAATCAACCGATAATCGGACTGTGGAACTGCAATGTATTGGCTCGAGCGCTCTCACCGTTGATAGAACCACACGCCATTCGACAAGCGCTACTCGAATACGAACCAACCTATTTAACCTACTATCAAAAAATCAAACTCACCTGTCCCCATTGAACTTCCAATGATGTCAAACTCGATTGCTTTCTATCTTTTTAAGTGAGTAGTGCGTTTTATAGTGAAATTAACCTATAATAATTTCATTCTAATCTGATACAGACCTAAAACTAAGAGTAGAGAATGCGATCTATAGCTCAAAGCCTTTCGAAATTTTTTCAAATCCATAAGTCTAAATTTGTGGACGGAGTACGGAAAAAGGCTGTGCGAGAAGGAAAGATTACATCACTGGTTTTAAGTAGTGTCATGGCTGGTACGCTATTACTAAGCTTTAATGCTTCTGCGGCAATGGATTCCGACGTCAGCATGAAAGCTTCGCAAAACTGGACCTTGGATTCAAAGTCCTTGCCACGAGAGTATCGCATGTTGGACAAGTTTGATCAGGCGAGTTTTGTTCTGCTTGATCCAACCAAAAAAGCGATTTACGCCAAAAATCCCGAAAAGCCGTTGATTCCAGCCTCAACCCTAAAAGTGGTTACCGCACTTTTAGCTCTTGAGCATTGGGGCAGAGATCACCATTTTCATACTGATGTCTATACGCATATCACTAAAACCAATAAAGGTCGCTATGTAAACCTGGTTTTTAAAGGCTATGGCGATCCATTTTTGATTTCTGAAGAGCTAAAACTGATGGCAAAGAAACTTGCCAAACATCTGAAAAGCCAAAAGATTACGCGCATCAACAAGATTACATTAGACAGCAGTTTTTATGATAAAAATCTAAAAATTCCAGGCCTAAGTAAAAGTGAAAGTCCGTTCGATGCCATGCCGACTGCTTTAGCACCAAAGCAATGGTCAGACTCGATTGCTTTAATATAAAACCAACCAACATTCTCACAAACTTTAGTCAGCTTTTCTCCATATTACAAAAAACACACGCTATGTAAAGCAAAAAAGCCACTTACCTATAAGAGTAAGTGGTTGATAATATTAATAATTTTATATCTAATAAAACTATGCTACTTTTATCTGGTTTGCCTGAGCTTTTATTTCAACCGCGATGCCGTCGAGTTTTTCTTGGATGGTGGATGGGCGGACTTGTCCACGCTCGATAGTAAAGACTTGTTTTGCCGGTTGTTCGGTATTTACAAACGATTTAAAGCGTTTGGTGAATTCCGGATTTTCAATGGCACGTTTCCAGTCGCATTCGTAGGTATCAATCAGCCCTGCCATTTGCGCTTCAAGTTGTTCGCCAAGGCCAAGCGAGTCGTTAATCACCACGTCTTGCAGATATTCCAAGCCGCCTTCCAGATTGTCCATCCACGTTGCGGTACGTTGTAGGCGGTCGGCGGTTTTGATATAGAACATCAGCAAACGATCAACGTATTTAAACACCTCTTCTTTGGTCAATTTGGTGGCGAACAAATCGGCATGGCGCGGTTTCATTCCGCCGTTACCGCACACAAACAGATTCCATCCCTCTTCGGTTGAAATCAGACCGATGTCTTTTGCCTGCGCTTCGGCACATTCACGCGTACAACCGGAGACCCCCATTTTCAGTTTATGCGGTGAACGCAGACCTTTGTAGCGGTTTTCCATCTCGATTGCCATGGTCACGGAATCGTCCAGACCGTAGCGACACCAAGTTGAACCGACGCAAGATTTCACGGTACGCAGTGATTTAGCATAGGCTTGCCCCGATTCAAATCCGGCAGCAAGTAAATCCGTCCAAATTGACGGTAAGTCATTCATTTGCGCACCAAACAGCACTATACGTTGCCCGCCATTAACCTTAGTGTATAGGCTATATTTTTTTGCCACCTCTCCGAGAACAATTAATTTTTCCGGCGTAATTTCACCGCCCGGCACACGCGGAATCACCGAGTAGGTACCGTCTTTCTGCATATTGCCAAGGTAGTTGTCGTTGGTGTCTTGCAGTGGGATTTTGTCTTTTTCCAATGCGAAGCTGTTCCACAATGAACCGAAAATGCTGCCTGCTGCTTGTTTACAGACCGGACAACCATGGCCTTTACCGTGTTTGTGTAGCAATGTTTCAAAAGTGTTAATCTCTTCTACTTGGCACAGGTGATATAGCTCCTGACGCGAATAAGGGAAGTGTTCGCAGATGTCTTTGCTGACTTCCACACCGCGTTTTTCCAGTTCGTTATTTAAGACATTGGTGACCAGCTGAGTACAACCACCGCAACCGGTACAGGCTTGGGTGCAGGATTTAATATCCGACAGGCACATGGCACCGCCTTCAACCGCAGAAATCACATCACCTTTTGAGACGTCATAGCAAGAACAAAGTTGCGCGGTATCCGGCAGAGCATTCGGCCCGAACAGCGCACCGGCAGAGCCGTCACGATTTGGCAGAATCAGCATATCCGGATGTTCCGGTAGCTCCATATCGTTGAGTTTTAACTGCAATAGATTGCCGTAGTCTTCGGTTTCGCCGACCAGCACCGCACCAAGCAGTTTTTTGCCGTCTTTACTGACCACGATTTTTTTATAAATCTCTTCCGGCCCGTTTTCGTAAACATAGCTCAACGCATCTTCGTCATTACCGTGCGGGTCACCGATAGACGCCACATCCACGCCCATCAGTTTCAGCTTGGTGCTCATATCGGCACCTTCAAAACGGTTTTCGTCCAGGTTCAGTTGGTCAACCACCACCTGCGCCATCGCATAACCCGGCGCAACCAGCCCGTAAATCATGCCTTCGTACAAGGCACATTCACCAATCGCGTAGATGCTTGGGTCAGAAGTCAGACAGTGCGAATTGATAACAATACCGCCACGTGCGCCCATTTCCAATTCGGCCTGTTTAGCGAGTTCGTCACGCGGACGAATCCCCGCCGAGAAGAGCACAATATCGGTTTCCAGCGTTTGGCCGTCGGCAAATTCCATTTTATTAATGCACGTTTCGCCGTCGCTAATCAGTTGCGTCGCCTTATTGGTGTGCACCATTACGCCAAGATTTTCGATTTTGCGCTTTAGCAATGCTGCCCCGCCTTCATCCAACTGTACCGGCATTAGGCGCGGTGCGAATTCAACCACGTGGGTTTCCAAACCTAAATCACGCAAGGCTTTGGCCGCTTCCAAACCGAGCAGACCACCTCCGACCACGGTACCAATTTTGCCTTTGTCCGCCGCCGCTTGAATCGCATCCAAATCTTCAATAGTGCGATACACCAAACAGCCGTCGCGGTCATTGCCGTTAATTGGCGGCACAAACGGATAAGAACCGGTCGCCAGTACCAGACGGTCGTAAGCCTGTACCGAAGCGTCGTCAGCAGTCACCGTTTTCGCTGCGCGGTCAATTGAGACAACCTTTTGATTCAGGCGAATATCAATCTGGTTCTCTTCGTAAAAGCCCGGTGTGACCAGACTCAAGTCATCGGCCGTTTTGCCGGAAAAATAGGATGACAGATACACGCGGTCATAAGCCTTACGCGGCTCTTCACCGAAAACAATAATTTCATAATTTTGACGCGCTTCGCTTTTAACCAGCTTCTCAATAAAGCTGTGACCGACCATACCGTTACCCACGACGACGATTTTTTGTTTTGTGTATTGCATCTCTCACTCCTTGCCGCACAGTGCGCGACACTTAAAACTCTTTGTCATTTTATTAATTGCTAAAGCCTTCGCCGAACAGCAAGGTATCTTTACATTGCGAAATATCCGTTCGCTGTTTCAGTAACTCAAAGAACCAATTAGCAGCATAGGTATCGCCGTATAAGACCGCGCCGATAATGCGCTGGTTGGCGATGACTAACTTGCGGTAGATGTTTTGCGCAGCATCCGTAAACACTAAGGTTTCTGCATCTTCCATGCCGTTAAACTCGCCTGCCGAAAACAGATTGATACCGGTTACCTTGAGCATGGTCGAAGTCAAACTGCCTTGATAAGCGGGTAAGACTTCGGCCTGATAATCGCCAACCTTACTTGCTAGTATTTGCGCCAACACCTTGGCCTGTTGATACAGCGGGGCAACAAGTCCATAGGTATGACCGTTATGTTCGACACATTCACCCAAAGCATAGATATTTGCGATATTCGTTTCGAGTTGATCGTTGACCAAAATACCGCGATTACTGGCAAGCCCGGCACTCTCTGCCAAGACAATATTCGGGCGAATTCCAATCGCCATCACCAATAAATCGCAGGCAATTTCTCGACCGTCTTTAAGGCGTACTGCTTGAATATGCGTTCCGGTTAGGTTGGCGATAATCTCGGCAACCTCGGATTGCATATAAAACTGCATTCCAGCTCGTTGCGGCGTTGCATTCGATAATTCACTTTGTAGAATCTCCCCTGCTCGCGCATCCAACTGCGCATTCATCAAGATGCTACTGCGATGCACTACCGCTACCTGCATACCTTGCTTCTGCAAACCATAAGCGGCTTCCAAACCTAGCAAACCACCACCAATCACCACAGCTTGCTTACCACCTGCTGCCGCTTTTTGCATAAGTTCAACATCGGCGATTTCCCGAAAACTGACTACGCCTGCTAAATCGGTATTGGCTATTGGCAACACAAAAGGATTAGAGCCGGTAGCAATAATTAACCGGTCGTAGTTAAAGTCTTCTCCCTGTTCTGTGATGATGATTTGAGACTTGGCATCAATTCTCGAAATGCTGCAATGAGTATGCAAAGTAATGTCATTTGCCGCAAACCAATCACTATCATGAGTGATAATCTCTTCAAGCGTTTTTTCTCCTGCCAATACAGGCGAGAGCATAATGCGGTTATAGCCGCCATGCGGTTCTCGGTTAAAGACGGTGATTTGATAGGCTTGGCTTAAGGCTAACAACTCATCCAAAAAACGCATACCGGCCATGCCCGCACCGACCATAATCAATTTAGGTTTTTCGTTCAGGCTACTCATTATCGAACTCGTTTAATGTTCTACTTTGCGCTGTTTTTCATATAAAAAACGCAGCACTTCAGAACGGTAATGGTTATAGGTTGGATCATCCGCCAATGCTAAACGATCTCGTGGATGCGGCAAATCAACCTTAAGAATTTCGCCAATGGTTGCCGCTGGCCCATTCGTCATCATCACAATTCGATCCGACAACAAAACTGCTTCGTCCACATCATGAGTAATCATGATTACGGTATTATTCAGGTCTTTTTGAATTTCCATTAACGAGTCTTGCAGGTGCGCACGAGTCAAGGCATCCAAAGCACCGAAAGGTTCATCCATTAACATGATTTTCGGTTGCATTGCCAAAGCTCGCGCAATACCGACACGTTGTTTCATACCGCCGGAAATTTCATCCGGACGTTTATGCATAGCATGATCCATATGCACCAACTTTAAATTGTGCTCAATCCACTGTTTTTTCTCGGCTGGTGACTTGGTTTTTTTGAAAACTTGATCCACTGCCAACTCGACGTTTTCATAAGCAGTGAGCCAAGGCAATAACGAATGATTTTGGAAAACCACCGCCCGTTCCGGCCCTGGAGCATCGACTTCACGACTATCAAGCAATACCCCGCCTTCGGTAGCACCGTATAGGCCGGCAACAATATTCAAAACCGTTGATTTACCACAACCGGAGTGGCCGATGAGCGAGATAAATTCGCCTTCTTCGATTTTCAAATTAACGTCTTGCAAGGCACGAAATGGCCCCTTTGGGGTTGGAAACTCGATGCCGACTTTAGTGAGTTCTAGATGTGTTTCTGACATGTTTCTTTCCTTATCGTAAAGCCACTGATTTATCCCAAGACACTGCGCGTTGCAGTAGCAACATACCGCGATCCAGTACAAAACCGACCACACCAATTACCAATACCGCAACCATAATTCGTCCTAACGAGTTTGAGCTACCGTTCTGGAACTCATCCCAGACAAACTTACCTAGCCCCGGATTTTGCGCCAGCATTTCCGCAGCAATCAGTACCATCCAAGCAATACCTAGTGAGATACGCAGGCCCGTGAACATCATCGGAATAGAGCAAGGCAGTACAATTTTACGAACGTGTGTCCACCAGCTTAGATTCAATACTTGGCTGACGTTTTTCAGGTCTTGCGTGACCGTTGCTACACCTGCCGCGGTATTGATAATGGTCGGCCAAAGACAACACAGTAATACCGTAAACATCGAATTCAAAAACGCCTTGTCGAACATCGGGTCATCGGTGACATACACAGCCGATACCACCATGGTTACCAACGGTAACCAAGCAAGCGGCGAAACCGGTTTAAAGATTTGAATCAACGGGTTAACGGCAGCATAAGCGTTGGCAGAAAGCCCGATAACGATGCCGATTGGCACCGCAATAATCGACGCTAAGATAAAGCCGCTCATCACCGTAACTAAACTGCGATAGATTTGGTCGAAGAAGGTTGGAGGCCCGACATATTCACGGACACGCGGTTCATAATTTGGATCTTGCTCCATACGCGCGGCATTGCGGTCTTCTTGACGTTGATAAAATGCCGCTTCTTTAAGCGCCGCCTCATCGGCCTCTTGATTTAAAGAAATAAATTGTTCATAGGTTTGCACCGGCCCAGGAAATTGACCCAGCGATGTATTAATGTGCGTTGATGCGCCTTGCCAAATCAAAAGAAACAGCAATAAGCCAACCAGCGGAAGCCCAAGCATTTTAGTCAGCAAATTCAGCTGGCCTTTGCGGTCTTCACCGATAATTAATTTATAAAATGGCTCGACTAAAGCCCATTTAAGTGGATTCATTATTTATTCCTCACCCAACTGTTCGCCCCGCAAAACACGGGACGTTTATTGCATTTATGGTTACGGCTGTTGATTGCCTTTTAGACCGATTTTCATGCTTTCGATATAGGCATTTGGTTTTGAACCGTCATAAGAGATACCATCCATAAAATCATCTTGCACACCACGGAAACCGTCGGTTTTATAGACTTCGGCAAAATCCGTTTTGCTGAATTTGCCTTCTTTGATTAGCTCTTCAACCGCGATTTTATAGATATCAGGACGATAGACTTTTTTCGCCATATCTTTGTACCAATCGTCAGTCTTCTGCTCGGCAATTTGTCCCCAGCGACGCATTTGCGTCATATACCAGATAGCATCCGAGTAATAAGGGTAGGTCGCGTTGTAGCGGAAGAAGACATTAAAATCCGGCTCGGAACGTTTATCGCCTTTTTCATATTCAAAGGTGCCGGTCATGGAATTGGCGATAACCTTGTAATCTGCGCCGACATAATTTGGCTTAGCCAGAATCTTGACCGCATCTGGGCGATTCTTATTGTTTTGTTCATCAAGCCAATGCGCGGCACGAATCATCGCTTTGACTACGCGAATAGTCGTGTTCGGGTATTTTTGATAGAAGTCTTCACGCAGGCCAAAGACTTTTTCCGGGTTGTTTTTCTGAATGGAGTTGTCGGAAATGACCGGTACGCCAATGCCTTTGAAAACCGCTTGCTGATTCCACGGTTCACCAACGCAATAACCTTCAATCGTGCCTGCCTCCATGGTCGCCGGCATTTGCGGCGGAGGGGTTACTGACAGCAATACATCAGCTTTTAAAGTCCCTGAGGTATCTCCACTTTTCGGTGCATAGAAACCGGGATTTAAACCTCCGGCGGCAAGCCAATAACGTAGCTCATAGTTGTGGGTCGAAACCGGGAACACCATCCCCATTTTGAAAGGCTTGCCGGCATCTTTATACGATTTAACTACCGGCTTGAGTGCTTCGGCAGAAATTGGGTGAACCGGTTTACCACCTTCACTCGGCACATGCTCCTTCATCGCCTGCCAAGTTTTATTTGAGACCGTAATCGCGTTACCGTTCAAGTCCATCGAGATTGGTGTAATGACATCCGCTTTCGTTCCGTAACCGATAGTCGCGGCTATCGGCTGCCCTGCCAACATGTGCGCCCCATCGAGTTGACCGTCTATGACACGATCTAGCAAAACCTTCCAGTTGGCTTGCGCTTCAAGTTGAACGTAAAGCCCTTCGTCCTCAAAAAAACCTTTTTCATAAGCGACTGCCAAAGGCGCCATATCAGTGAGTTTGATAAAGCCAAACTTCAGGTCTTCTTTTTCAGGATAACCTACTGCATAGGCGCTACTGGTTCCTAGTGCACTGATAGCAAGTGCTGCCAGCGAATGTTTTAAAAGAGTACGGCGTTTTAGTTTCATTGGTGTTTCTCCCAGCGGTCTTAAGAAATTGGAAGCAAAAAAAAACGCCCACCCAAATCCCCCAAAAGGAATTTGAGTGAGCGTCTTTGCTCGCATTAAATTTTCTAAGAATTAAACCAAATAGAGACCAATAAAAATTTAAGTTTTAAATTTCAACAGCTTAAGTAGAAAACCACTTTTTTCGGCCTTATAAGAAGCCGGCTTATTTTAAAAATTTCGCACCATAAAAAAACAAAACACGCACTATTGAAAAACAATCTTATGTTTTACTTAGCGATAATCTGGTTAGCCAATTCCGCTAATTTTATGCCTTTTTCCATCGCTGCCTGTTGCATCTTACGATGCGCAGATTCTTCAGAAAGCTTAAAGCTTTTCATTAATTTTGACTTCGCCAACTGAATCACTCGCTGGTCAAGTAAGGCCTGTTTAGTCTTCGCTAACTCTTGCTGGGTTACCTTTAA
This sequence comes from Thiomicrorhabdus marina, assembly GCF_017571465.1. GTDB lineage: Bacteria > Pseudomonadota > Gammaproteobacteria > Thiomicrospirales > Thiomicrospiraceae > Thiomicrorhabdus > Thiomicrorhabdus marina. The sequence continues at coordinate 219,040 of NZ_JAGETV010000001.1, forward strand.
TGCTTGCCCCTGCTCGGTTAATTTTTCCATAAACATTGATGTCGAACCGGCCGTATTTACATCGCCAGACTGATGCAATTCACGACCAATCACATCATCAATCCACTGCTGATCTTGATTCAATAGTTCATCAGATTGATTAAGTTGCTTGGCACAAAGCAGCTGTAGACTCTGTACCAAATTATCTTCAATCAGTTGCATCATCTCGATTCTCTGGGTAGAGACCGCAAACCAATCTTGCGCAGCTTGCATACCGAGCAATTGCTGCGTCGGAAATTTTTCTCGGTACTGTTCAATTTCAGTAAATCCATTAATTTTTTTATACTGATCTGCCGTTGACCTAGGTGCAGTGTCGGCAAAATTGGTTAAGTAATATTGCTGCATCTCCACTAAACTTTGGCGCTGATTTGCTAAATCGCTATCTTTAATTGCCCCAGAAGCAACAATGTACACGCCCAAAGCTCGTTCTTGACCTGCTATTTCCTTAGCCTTCATTATGTAAATCAAAGAAATCATCAACTTCGCAATTTTCGATTCTTGTGACAACTCGGTCATATCAACGACAACATTAATCAATACCTTAACAACGGCACTAATCGCTTCTGCTGCCTGAATCGACGAAATGGCTCGGGCATCAATATCACGCCGAGCTTGATAAAGTTCGTTTTGTAAAACACTCAACGCCTTAGCAAGATTGATATAAACACTACCGCCAAGATTCTTGCCTTGAGTCGACTCTAACCAGGTTTCTAAACTCTTATTAAAGCTCTCTCTTTGCTGACAAAACTCATTCCGAAAAGCACGGTAATTGATTTGCTCAGGAATTTCACCATCGCTTGCCAAATACAATACGCTGGAACCCCGCTCCAATTGCAGATAGTGAATCATCTTGTGCAACTGCCCAACTAACTGCGATAACTCAAACAGCATTTGTAGAGATTGATGCTCAGCCTTTTTTGATGCCAACCATAATTTTGCAATACTATTTTGTGAGCCCATTAGTCAACCTTATGCTTTTTAAAACGATTCTACAGTCCTTTAGATTAGAAAACATCTCCGCATAACCTCTTAAACACAACTTTTCAAAATAGATCGCACACGCGAAAGAATTCAAGGCCTTGGCATTTCACTCAAGTTCTATAGAAAAAATGAATATTCATACAAAAAGCTATAGTCGGATTTTAGAGTCTCAGCCCTTCCAAAGGCGTTGCGTGCCCCGTAAATAATGCTTTTGAGACTAGAGTCCAAAAAAATTTCATTAAATTCCTCAAACCCTTATAATACCGTACTCCAATATCCGTGCCCGTAGTTAAATGGATATAACGCGGCCCTCCGGAAGCTAAGTCACCCCTTAATTAAAAATTAAGTCACAAATAAAAAAATTAAAAAGCTGTATTAATAAGTCTTTAAACCCTTTCAAATCAATAGCTTAAGACATTACTTCCTTAAATATTATTTTGTGACACAATTTGTGTTCATAAGACTTAATTTGACCTTGTTGTCACAAAATACTATATTAACTCGAGCGTAGCTTTTGATGCAAAGCTTGTGACAAAACAACAAATAAGGTCTATTTCATTACGCGCTAGTTGGGTGTCTTAAAAGCAACTTGGTCGAAAGAACTAAGTACCTCAATAGCACTAAAACTTGAAGCTAGTTATTCCTTGTTTTGTGACATTTCAATATCCACATTCAAAATCTGTCGCTATGTTATTACGTTGTTTGTAAGGATTTTTAGTGGAACACAGTCATGGCACTTTTTTAAAACTGAAGCTTCCTAAGAGCATTGGTGACTTTTCGCAAGAAGACATTGATACCTTCACAGAATTTTTCGAGATTCCACCCGCCAATCATGGCCTCTTTCCCTTAACCCAAGCGCTTGAAAATATCTCTGCGATTCTGTTTCTCTTCAATTCAGACGAATTTTCTGAATTACAAAAAATTGCTCGTGTTTTAAATACGCATAGAAAAACACCAGAAATACTGACACAAATTTTACAGTCTACAAAAAGTTCTAGGACGGGATTTGCTGCAACTAATCCTGTGTATGAGTGTTTGATAAAAATACCTCATTCCAGTTCAGGGTCAAATATTTTCGAACTTCTAACTGCTTTACTTTTCTTAGCTCGAAAACATTCCAGGACCATTAAAGATCTATCCTTATCTAATAATGAATTTGTAGGTGTCGCTAGAGAAATTCGTACTTTAGCCGACAGAGGTAAACCATACTTTGAAACTTTGAGTGGTATTCCTGTAGAACTGAACTCATACGAATTGCTAAAAAAAGCATTAGATGAATTTGAAAAATTATTTCCTGCTATTTCGAATTCATTAAAAAAAATTATTCGTTATTTCTCGAATGAACAACTTGTTCGTCCTGCCAAGAGTAATGGCTCTAAACCTAAACCAAGACCTGGTTCATCGAAAAACAAAAGAAAAACGCCATATAATCCTTTTGATCGTCCGATCTCACAGCCCGTCACTAGAAGACAATTACTTCCGAAAATCTCTCCCAATTCTGCTCGAAAAAACGATGATGAAGAGCTACTGATTCTGCCGGAGAATGACCAAGAAATCGTTCAACAATTAGGTGAGCTACTAGATGATACAACCCCACAAGATAAAGCTAAGGTCGATCCAAATATAGATGGCGAACCACTTTCAGTTGAAGGAATAAAAACTGCCGCCCAAGCAACGCAGCAAAAAGGCGTTATGCAGGCTCAATTTTGCAAGTATCGTTGGGAACAGCTTAGTCAAGCAGAAAACCATATCATTCAAGAACACATTCGGAGCCAAGAGTGTATTGAAGCGACTGCGGCGTTGTTAACGCTTGCTTTAGGTGCAGAACCAATTGTTTGGGGAGAATATGAATTAACCCATTCAGCTGTAGATAAAGCATATTTTGATATACCTAAAATGACGTGGGGGCATTCTATCTATGAGCATAAAAATGCTTGGCAACCTGATGACAACTTAAAAAGTTATTTATCTGAAGTTGGTAACCAAGTGGAGCTGTTCATCCCTAAATTGATACTTCAAAGATTTCAGGAAGTTCAGATCAGTAGTGCTAATAACTTAGCTGAGTTACTAGGTTCTAGTCCTGAAAAACTTCAAGAAGTAACTGCGCAGTGGTTACTGAGTCTTTCTCCAAGAAACAGAGGACTAACGCTCGCAAAATTGCGAAATCAACTTTACTTTACCGTTATGCAATTGACTATGGATGAAGTCGCGGCGCACTTCATTTGTGGGCAACCGACTTTTTTATTACCAATACAAGCTTTTTATACTGCATTCGATACAAAAAGTCTTAACGAGATTTATCAAAAGACATTGGCAGAGATATTTGATTCTAAAATATCGTCTCAGACCAGCGACTCCAATCAAAAGGTTGGCTCTAAACTACAAGTTGATAAGTGCTTTCATCGTGAGTTCGTTTTATCTCTAAAAGAAGTTCTCAATAATATAGATGTAAAAGACTTTGTTGCTTATCATAATCACTTCACCATTTATACACACCAATTGTTGAGCTACGCAACTGGGCATCGTGATGTGGTTGATCCGTTTGCAAGACCACAAGACTTTATCGAAAGTATTCGATCCGTACTGGTTTTTGATAAGGAATCGGACGTAAGCCATATGGGCAGAATAAGTCCTATGGGTCGAATCGCATGGAGCCAGTTTGAAACTTATCAGAAACATCTACACCTACTTGCTATTCAACTTAGAGCGAACGGAGAGTCTTTTGCTTCTAAAATTGAACAGCTGTTGCAAGGCAAACAAACATTGCCGTTTTTATTTTTACTGGAATCAACGGACACTGGTTTGCAATCAGTCAGTATTCGAAGTTCGGTACTCAAAAGTGAAATTTCACAATGGCCTTTACCATTTAACTCTAACCGCCACTTTTTGGCGACGAATCTGCGTCCTCTGCTGAGTAATGTTGAACCCATTGATTACTTAGTCGGACATTTCCAGAATGGCACTCAGGCATTTGGCGCTGAATCGGCTTTAGCGCCATCTGACATTTCAGCCATTTTGGGTGAGAAACTGGATCATCTACTTGAGCAACTTGGGTTTGAAGTAATTGAATCTAAAATTCCTTCAAGACGAAAGAGCAATAGACATAAACTAGACGAAAAAAATCATGACGTACTGCTTGGCTATCAACAACGAGCTCAGACCAGAGCTAAAAAACTAGCAACGGCAAAAAAAATACTTACCGATGAGATCACTTCTCTTAAAAACAATATTAAGGGTGCTTATACAAATCCCGCCCAGTTGGACAAACAAGAGTTTAATGAAGAAATTATCTGCTTGATTGATTCATCTTTGAAAGCTCTTATCGAAAACAAGAAAGTAATCAATGTAGCAGATACAACAAGATCCTTTTACCGCCTGATAAAAAGGTTTCTTAAAACTGAATCAATCGAACTAAACTTGAATGTAAATCTAAGCAGCCTTTCTTCTGATCCTTCACCAGTAAACCCAGATACGGGCATGGATTATCATTCATTTATAAATCTTCGTGATGCATTTTTAGAGAGTACTTCAGATATATTGAATGGACAAGATTCTATAGAATTTGTTGTTGCTTACAGTCTTTTAAATGAAATCTTTGTGGGTCATATCCATTCACCGAATTGGGTAGCAAATTACCCAACAAGCTTTCGTGAAAGTCTTAGATTTGAAGATAACTTGGTATCTATTGAATTAACTGACAGTCTTAATCATACTAATAAATTTCGCTATCAATACTCTGTTGATACAAGTTTATTCTTGGTAGCCAGAAAAACGTTGATTTCTTCAGGTCGAGAATTTGAGTCTAAACAGTACAAGCACCATCTTAATGAAATCATAAAAAAACTTAAGAAAATTTACTCAGGCTTGACCATCAAGAAGCTTCTAAAAATGGCGTCGGCTGCTGATGTTATAGAGCTTCCTGGCGTAATTCGAGGAATCTATACTGGAGTAAGTAAAAACTACTCAATTCCATTTCAGCGAAAACAGGCATTAAAGAATGCTAAAGCCATGAAAAGTATTCCTTCCACTGAACAAATGCGCCCATATGAACTCAATAAAGACTCACGATATTTTAATCCCAAAAAACCAAATTACAAAACCACAAAAGCTGTACAGAAAAGGATTAGACAGCTACTAAGAAAGCCAAATATTTCAGGACAGGAAGCCAGACAAAAAAAATTATTGATAGATGAAATAGAAGAAAAGATTGGTAATCACTGCGACATGCTTTATCCGATTTATGGCTTTTTGCTGGAATGGGGTCTACATCAACTTAGAACGTCGAAAAAACGAAAAGCCAAATACATTAATAAGAAAGTTCATTCTAACTCTAATGCGTTGATCGAAATTTTTAAAGATGCTGATCCTGCCATGATGACAGAAAGTGACTTTATTGATTCTTACAATAAAGTTCTGTCTTATTACCCGTCCTTTTCCGATAAATCGCAAGAGATAAAAGAGCATCTATTAGGATTGATGGAATTTCATGAATTTTTAATGACTTCTTTTGGCGTAATGGATATCGATTTTTCAGACTTAGATATCCCAGATATTTTGGCTAGCCAAATGGTAAATGCAAATCTTATTAACTTTACTGAATATTATGAGATATTCAAATTACTCCGGAACGATAGCTATTCTTCATCGGCCAGTCAGATCAGGCAAAGCGTTGTTTTTTGCTTAGGCTTTAATTTTGGATTACGAGCCGGTGAAGTATTTTCGATTGCAATGAGAGATATCTACATCTGCACTGAAAATCCTGAAAAGAGTACTTTAACGATACAACCTAATAAGATTGATAGACTTAAAACCGACGCATCAAAACGTAATCTTCCGTTAACTTTATGGCTTAATGACGAAGAAATTTTGCTACTGAATGAGCTTGTTGAGTTGAGGAAAGCAGAAGGTGCGATCGATGAGGACCCGCTTGTTGGAACAAGCACGAAATCAACCGTAGAAGATCAGGACGTTATCAAAAATAGAATCGTTCAAATAATGAGAGTGTTTACTGGTGATTCGAGCTTGAAATTTCATCATCTGAGACATTCTTTTGCTTCTTGGATGACTACTGCGCTTTTGAAGTACCCAAGCGACATTATTGATATTCTTGATAAAAAAGTACAAATGGTGCAGAGCCATTTTGATTTTTTAGGTTCACGCAAAGCACTTTTTCAACTTGCCGAACTGATGGGGCATGCACATCCATCGACGACTATTTTAAATTACATTCACATATTCGATGGCTATCAATTCGAGGAAACCGCTTCGGTTGTAAATATTAGAAAGAACTATGAATATATATCACTGATCTCAAATGTTTCTAAACCGACTTTACGTCAATGGGTTAAACGACATAAACCCGACAATTTGATTCATTACTGTCTAGAAAAAATATTAGAGCCGAGTTGCTTTGATTATCAGTATGAAGATTATGTATATGAGATTCCTTCCTGTAAACCACTTCAAAGCAGCCTGAAATTTGAGCAAGTTGACTGGTTCATCTCAAGGTTTGAAAACATTAAAAATCATCAAAATATTGCAACGGTATTTTCTTGCACTTTGAGTGATGTTGAGGTTTTTATACAAATCTTAAAGTCCATTATCGAAGGGTCAGGATATGTTCCACGGCCATTAATATCTTTATTTGCTGATACGGAAGAACAACGTCAAACCATAGAAAAGTCATTCAATTTACAAAACTTACCAAGGCAAAATATTGATCGGGCATGGATTCATAATTTTGAGAGTTTATTGAGCAGTGAGACGGTAGAGTTATCTGAATACCTCAAGATTTGGTCTCGATATGTTTATCCAGATGAAACGTGGTGGAAATTTGAAAAACCGGAACAGTTTTCGGCTTTTGTTAAGTTTTTACAATCTTCCGGCATTCAGCAAAAAGAAATCGTTCTGAAGAGTCAAAGTGGAAATATCGACTTAGATATTTCCAGCAACATTCATCAAGAAGCATATCCTAAAAGCCATAAATCTAAAGCATCAAAGCGATACTTTAATCTGAACTTATCACCTGTCGACGCAGAACTATCCGTGGTTAAACGAAATGGTAAGTCAGTGGTCCGAACAATTAACTATTATTTCTTCTTGGCCGCTTTGATAGCTAATTTTATGCAGAAAAGATTTTAATTCTCGACGTAATATATTTTGAAATTTCATCTAAGAGCTCTAATTTGTGATCCTTGTTGGGCATTTTTGCTATTTTCGACATGTTTAGTGAAAGCATTTCTATTTCTTCTTCAAATTCAATGTCGAGATAGTCTTTGAAAGTTTTACTTTTATCTGCCGTCGGATTATAGGTCACCTTCACAGGTATATTCCAAACCGCAGAAACTTTTATTAAGTTGAGTTGATCATCATTTTGTACGTAAAATTTGAATTGCCTCCCATCAGACGTCACTCCACCAAACCTCTTGAATTTTGCTTCATCGGAAAACTCTTTTACCCATAATTTTAAATCACAATTATTGAATTCCGATTTGAGCGAATTACCTTGTGAATCATCAGTATCTGCAAGATCAATTTGAGGGTTTGTAGGCTTGCTCGGTTGATCTTCTGTTTCAAAGTCATCCTCAACACTTTCATTTTCAGAAGGCGTCTCAGTATCTGGTAAATTTTGGTTGAGTGGGTTTTGAACTTTCTCACCTTCAACTTTGTCATCAGACAAAATTACACTATCATCAGGGGCTGGATTAATTAGCTCGTCTTCTTCTGAGAGTTTAGCACCATTGTTATTCGATTCAGCATTCGAAGGCGGCTTTGGAATTAAATCTTCGTTTTTGCTTTTTTTTGTCGGTTCTTCCAACTCTTGCAATTCATTAATTTTTTCAAAATGCTTAATTAATTCGGCTCTCGATAGAACGCCCAATCCTTCAATCCAGTCATTTTTACTTTGGGCATAAATCTGAATTTTTGGATTTGGGCTATCAGATTCGGCCACCGTGAAATGAAAATTGCTAAAATTTACGTTTTTAAAAACTCGTTCAAAAGAATTTTTTAAGCTCGTAATTTCTTCATCGAGTTTATGTACTTGTGTTATGTCGAAAAGATTTTTTCCCCTTATTTCAAGAGAAAAACCCTCAAGCCGATCTTCAAAAATTAATCTCAAAAACATTTTAGGACTCCTTTAAAAACTCAAAACCGTATGTGTTTTTCTAACTACCCAACTAAGAGCTGCTTGTGCTGAAATGCGCATTTTTTTGCAATTCATCAATAAATAGGTGTTTTGCATGCGTTTTAAACTCAGAATTTGATTTTCTGATAAAAAAATTTTGCGAAGATTTTTATTAATGCAGGTAGATGCTAAATCGAAAAAAGTAAAACCCACTGCTAAAGTCGTTCAAAAATTGAGTAATTAGTTTTTTATTTGATTTTTAGCTGTTAGGAACTTAAATTTTTGGAGTAATAAAACGTTTAAGAAGAATGGTGTAAGCTGTAATTCCGAGATCGATTGGCAGGCTAGGCTGACGAAATTATTATCAGCTTTGCCTTTTGGTTAGTTTAAGCGACAGATCTTTTGCTGATTTGCCCCCGCTTGGTAGAAGGCAAATTGATAGCTTTCTGGTTTGTCCTTAAATGAAACTTTTCGAAGATTGCAGTTAGTGCTCATCTGGTCAGCAAGTTTGATGATGTAGCCACCCATGTATAAACAAAACCCTTGTTTCTCTGTCCATGAAAGCAAATACACCAAAGCATCATGACCATCTTTCCATTGAGTCGCAAACTCTGCCAAGGGTATTGCCAACGCCATTAAGTTCAAAGAGTCATGCGCCACAGAATAACCAAGATTGGTGTAACTCGACTCATCTAAGGTAAAGACTTTTCCTGCATCATGAAACAAGGCTGCGAGTAAGGTCAGTTCTCTCTCATTCAAGCTCATACCGGCCGGTAAGTTTTTGTAGGCGGTTTGCAAGCATTCTAAAGAATGTTCAAGCAAACCACTTGGCACTGAATGATGGTGCGATTTACTGGCCGGTACGGCGACAAACTTTTTCATAAATTCGGTTTGACGAAAACAATTCCAAAAAAACGTTTTGGCAGCTTCTCCAGTAAGAAAGTTGCCAAAACGGATTAATCGCTCTAGCAATTCAAACTGGTAACAACTTTGATACACGGGCCATAGTTCTTTAAAGCTCAAAGGTGCTTGAAGAATCCGCCAGTCGATCACTTGAGATTGCCAGTCAAATTTTAACCATGCAAAAATTGTATGATCTTCTTGAAGTGTCAACTGTTGGAACTGAATAAAAAACGCTTCAGTTACCTGAAACACAACCTGTTCGCTTGATTCTAAAAGAATCAAACAGCTGTATTGCGTGGGTTGATTTGGCTGTGCATTAACAGACACTTTCATTAAGCTGCCAAGAATTGTTTTATGCTGACCATTTTGCATACTGGCTGGCGCCATCATGGGTAAATTAATCATTCTGACACCTCCTGATGGTCAATCGATTGCAATGAGTCGATGGGATTGTTGTCAGGCGATTGATACGCTCGTTGCAACAAACTATCAACCGATAGGTTCTTCTGGAATGTTAGGCTTGGAACAAACTCTCCATAAGTTCGGATTACCTCACCACGGTATGTCGCCCCCAGTTCTTTGGCGACAACCGTCGGATTTATTCCTTGATTTAACCAAATCACTGCCGAGGTATGCCGAATATGCACTGGACTTCGGTAAGCAATCCCTGTCTTTTTGCATACGGTTTTCCATGCTCGGTTACAGAAGTTAGAGTTGTTTACGGGAGTGTCTTTACCTTGTGTTTTAAAAACAGTGGAATCCAAATGATCAAACGTCTGCTCATAATGCTCTACGAGCGCTTCATGCACTCTTAAGCTCATATGAACCACACGATTCGAATCTTCTCCTTTAATGGGACGAAACCCGACTCGCTCACAATAAACTTCGACCACATGAATGACACCAGCTTGCAAATTAACCGATTTCCAACGTAGGCCGTTGATCTCTCGAGTACGCAACCCGGTATAAAACCAAACGAGAATATAGGTTCGGTAGTTTGGGTTAATCGCATTAATAATCTGCTCGACTTCGTCTTCTGTGAAAGGCCAAATCTTTTGCGGCACTTTCAAAAAAGGAATATCGATGAATGGCGAGTCAAACTGTAACTGCTTTGACGCATCATCAATAATTAAACGCAAAATCTGCAAGCTACGATTCACGGTGGCAGGTTTAATCAGCTCGCCATTTTCAGGGTTTACCATCTTCAATAAAGCTGCACGGTACTCCAAAATATCCTCACGCTTGATTGATGCCAGTTCCGTCTTTTCCCAATACGGACGAATTCGCTTTTGGTAATAATTCAGATAGCCTGAAAGTGAATGTGGTCGGAGCTTATTAGCCTGTTGTTGAAACCAAATCTCTGCAAAGGCGTCCAAAGTAGGACTTGCTTGATTTTCCTGCATGGAATACTCAAGCTGAATCTTTTGAATTTTGCCAAGCAGTCTACTCTCTGGAAAACATGTTCTGTAATCCAAGCAGTCATTTTCAATATCAGCAAGAATCTGTTTCAACACCTTATCCACTTTTTTACGGTTGGTTTTAGTGTCTTTGAGAGATGTCTGTTCCCGCAAGCGAACACCGTGCAGAGTAAAGTCGAGGATCAGCTTGCCATTTCGAGTGGTTACCTTAGCCATGGTTCACCTCCTTGTCATTCAAGACAAAATCAGTTTCTAACATTGCCTCGTTAAAAGTTGCTTCACTCTCACCAATCATTGCCGGTAACTGTGGCGTGATTGAATTCGCGACTGATGTTTTCTCTTTCATCAATGATTCAAAAGCCGAACCATCTTGGCGCGTCAAGTTCGGTACAAAACGCCCATAGGTGGTAAAAATCATTTCTGTTGAGGTGTGTCCCATCTGACGTGCCACCCAGGTAGCATTTTCACCGGCCGCTAACAGCAGGCAGCAATAAGTATGTCTGGACTGATAAGGGCTTCGATACTCAATACCCAATTGTTTCAACACGGTCTTCCAAGCCCGGCAACGGAAATTATTACTGTGCACAGGGCCGCTAGTTTCAGGTTTGGTAAATACCGTCTGTTCATCATTGCCAAAATAGTGCAAATCAAAATGGGTTTTCAATGCCTCATAAACCAATGCCGACATCTGCACATCACGTTGTGATGAGTCATTTTTGGTGTACTGAAAACCACTTTGCTCAGAATAGGTTTCTCGAACTTTGATCACTCTGTTATCAAAGTCCACATTTTTCCAACGCAGACCATTAACCTCACCTGTACGCAAGCCTGTGAAAAAACGCACCAAGACATAAATGCGAAACTCTGGTTGGATATGGTCAATAATCTGATGAACTTCTTCCAAATTAAAAGGATGAATTTCCTTTTTGGGCTCCTTGAGCATTTGGATATTTCGATAAGGTGAAGTAAACTCATACTCGTCAGCGGCTTCATTAATAATCATTCTGAAAATTTTCAGAGTCTTGTTAACCGTGGCAGGGTCTAAACGATTTCCAGTGTTTTCGTTCGTATGTTTGGCGATGTCTGAACGAAACTCTAAAATGTCTTGCCGTGTTATCCCGCTGACCTCTTTTCCTTCCCAGAAAGGCAGAATCCGCTTCTCGTAGTAATTTCGATACCCTGATGCAGTGCTTGAGCGCCAAGTTGGCTCCATGTTTTTGAACCACTTCTCAGCGACTTCTTCAAAAGACGGTGTAGCACTTCCCTGAATACGACGACGCTTCAAATCCATCTGCTCGATTTTGTCAGCCGTTTTGCTGTTTGGAAAATACTCACGATACTCAAAAATCCCCAACTCAATTTTGGCTAGAATTTTCTTCAACACCATATTGAGCTTATTGCGATTTTCCTTCGTGTCTTCAAGTATGGTTTGCTCGCGACAACGAATCCCCATGTAAGTAAAGTCGAATAACAATTTCCCATTTCGTTCTGCCACTCTAGCCATAGCAAACACCTCCTTGCGCTAACGGAATCGCAAAACCAGTTTCAACGGTTTGATACATATCCTCTTCAATATGCTCCCAAATAAACAAAATACGACGCTGCCCGAATGGACGAATGTAATGACGACCCTCAATCAGCACCTTATCCATTAAGGTCTGACGAATAGTTCTTGGATTGTACTTTAGGCGTTCACCTAACTCTTCAGTGCTTAAATATGTTAGACTCATGTTTCAGCTCCTTTATGTAGCTTGAGAATTAATTAATGTTAAATATATTTAACTTTCATTAACTATATTACACATAAATTCATTTCTCGCAACCTCTTTTGTCGTAAATTTTTTAAAAAAGGTGAAAAATGATTCGCTTCAAGCTAAAAGAACTGATTGCTGAGAAGGAGTTTCAGGAAAAACGTAGGGTTACAGTCAAGGAAATATCGGATGCAACCGACATTAATCGTGTGACGATTTCAAAGTTGCTTAATAACAAGGACTACAACACCACCTTGGAAAAGGTCGAGAAGTTATGTGATTTCTTTGATTGTGAAATTTGTGATTTGATTGAACGAGTCCAAGATCAAAAATAACGTCAGAAAGCAATTCGCTGAACTAGGTTTGCCCGGTGGAATGCTAGATAGGTTTCATGTTTGCTATCAATCCATCGTAATCTGAGTTCAGGATGGATGCCTAAAATGAGTAAATCAGAAAGATTGAGTTCGGTTGAAAATAGGATTTTTCCAGTTGTATCAAAGCTGAGCTATTACAGATTAGGAATTTATCAAAAAGAGCATCGAGGTTTGCGGAGAGCAAAAGTCCGCCGGAATATGCTCTGAATATTAGAAGTCTGTAAAACTTTTAAAGTCGGTTTTGATTTGAACTGTGTTGTCACTGTTTTTTGATAGGCGTGATTGTCAATTGCTTGTTCAATACCCGCTTTCTCTTTCAACCACTCAAAAACATCAGGAGCATACCAAGCAGCACGCAACAGTTTATCCATGCCTTCTGACTGCATCACATCATTATTTTCATATTTAGAAAACGCCACAGGGCCACCGCCAAAAATGGCAGCAGCTTGTTTCTGATCAATGCCCCAAGCTTCTCGCATACGACGAATTTCTTCAGCGGACAGTAGACTATCGACATGTTTTTTAAATATCACAAGGCCTCCGGAGGGGAAGGCCGGGGGGGCGACTCCTCTCCCTCTCGGGTGCGCCATCTATTTTTAATAGCACAGCCCTAAACCCTCATTTTCCCATCGGTGACGGGATTTGTGCCAACTTTAGTGCCATCAAAATCCCTAAAACCCGAGCGTATCTTTTTTATCGTGATGAAAAACAATAACGTTTGTTACGTTAGCTGTAGAGCTTTTACAATTTATAAAAACTTGCTAAGATTAAAAAAATAATTTAATGACTTGTTTAATGCAGCAAATGAATCTGAGTATAAAAAGAATAATTGCGTTGGTGGTTGTAACTCAACTGCTGATAATAATGTTTTTTTCAGATTTTCATCTGGGAATGGGGGAACATGAATTAGGTGAAAAACCACATATTCACCTTTCATTAAACGAACATGATCACCATCACGATACCAATCATCGTGATTCCTTAGTGGTCTATGCTGAATCTCTCTTACATGAACATGATCACGCAAGTGAAATTCATATACATCTAAATCTTATTGAAGCAAAGCCTACGGATCAGGCTTTATTAAACCTTCCTGCTTCAGAGGCTTTTCTCTCCTTTAACTCGGCCATCAGCTCGTTTGGCCAAAAACCACTCTTACCTCCTCCAACAGCCTAGTTCTCTATAACTTCTCCACGCCAGAATAAAATGAGACATTAAGTCATATCTTCTATAACTCATTCTTTAGCTTTTTATTCTTATGGCTTGTACCTAGACTGTTTTTAATCATCTACAAACAATTTGAGATAGGTACAAGTTCCGGCAAATCATACTGATTGATAAACTTGAGGTCGTTATGAAAACGAATCCACTTAACACCACATTAAATAAGATGACTGTGGTTGTCGCTTTTTGCTTGTACGCACAATCTGCTCTCTCTATTGAGCCGATGAGCGATATGACACTTAAACAAGCAATACAGAACACATTGGAAAAGAATCCAGAATTAAAAAAATATCCATTTGATATTCAATATCAACAAGCGCTTTCTCAGCAAGCTGAAATAAAACCTTTACCAGAGCTTTCCATCCAGGCAGAAGAACTTGTAGGTACTGGTGACTATTCATTAGCAGATCAAACTCAGCTAACACTGACTTTGAGTCAAAACTATGAGATGGGAGACAAACTTCAACACCGTTTAGCTCTTTCTCAATCAAAAGAAGACAGTAAACGTCTAGAATTTGAACTTGCCAAGATAGATACGGTTGCAGAAACCAGTCGACGTTTCTATGAAGTTATCTATCTTCAGAATTTATCTGGTCTCGTGAGTGAAAATTTAGTTAAACAGAAAAGTCTTCTGCAAAAGATAGATCGATTGGCTCAAGCGGGGATTGCAAACCCGGTTGATCAAAATAGGATTCATTTTCTAATTAAACAATCCAATCATCAACTGCTTGCAATTTCAAAACAGCAAAACTTGGCAAAAGTTCGTTTGAGCGCCATGTGGCAAAGTGATACTGAGATTAATCGGGTAATTGGCTCATTCAAGAACAGTTCAGTTATTCCTTCAAAAAAAGAATTGCTGGATCAGATTGAAAACTCTCCCGCTCAACTTCACTATTTAGCCCTTCAAAGAGAGGCTGATTACAACCTTAAACTGGAAAAAGCATATGGTGTCCAAGACATTACCTATAGCTTTGGTATAGGCCACAAGGCTGCAGAAGATGCACAGACTCTCAATTTTGGCATATCCATGCCATTGGCTTTTGGCAATCCAAACCAAGGACGTATAGAGGCAGCAAAAATCAAGCTTCAGCAAAGCCAATCTCTTCAAACTGAGAGTACTCAAAAACTTAAATTAGAAGTGATTGAATATTGGCATTCATTGCAGAGCATGCAGAGCTTATTGGAAGACATTAAAAGTCAATTACTCCCCGAATCTAAAAAATTAATTTCCACCAGCTTAGCGGCTTATCAACGTGGCTCCACTTCTTTATTACAAGTGATGGAAGCTCAACAAATCTGGTTTGAACTCAAAACCCAGCAGCTAGAGCTTTATAAGCAAAGACAGCTGACATTACTAGAACTTGAAAGACTGATTGGCATAAAGCCCGCTGCCGAATAAAAGGAATTAACATGAATTTGAAATCAATATTATTAGCAGTCTCTTTTGCGACCGCTGGCGCAACAGGTTATGCACTATATGAGCAGCTTCACCATCACGATGAAGGCGCAGGACACCAAAGTGAAGCCCATGATGATCATGGTGATACGCTCGGTCATGACCATGGGCCTGAAACACAAGAACAAAAAGGCTTGCATGGAGGCAAGCTATTATCTGCTGACTCTTTTTCACTAGAGTTGACTATTTATGAAACCGGCATTCCTCCTGAAATGCGTGTGTATGCCTATGAAAATGGTCAACCTGTCGATTTAACCAAGGTTGATGTTTACATCACATTAGATCGTCTCGGTGGTAAGCAAGACGTTTTAACTTTCAAACCTGAAGATGATTATCTTTTGGGAAGCCAGAGTATTGCTGAACCTCACTCATACAGCGTAACGGTTTCTGCGCAATACGCCGGCAACTTCCACCAATGGCAATATGAAAGCCATGAAGGTCGTGCTTATATATCAGACCGTTTATTTGCTGAATCAGGTATGCAAACAGAGGTTGTTGGACCACAAACCATTAAACAACACAGAGAACTTTTTGGAATGATTGTGGTGCCTCAAGATCAGAAAACAAAAGTGTTTGCACCTTACCCTAGTAAAATTCAAAAAGTACATGTAAAGCTTGGGGATGACGTTCAAAAAGGGCAAGTATTAGCCACTTTGCAAAACATCAAAACATTGCAGACATACACGGTAAAAAGCAGCGCCAATGGCCAGATCAGCAACCTATGGTCAAATACTGGCGAGATTGTTCAAAACGATCCATTGATGCAAGTGTCCAATCTAGACAAGGTATGGGTTGAACTATCCGCTTTCCCGAAAGACATCGCGCAGTTGCGCGAAGGACAAAATGTCATGGTTGAATCTTTGGATAATTCTCATCAAGTTTCAAGCACTTTGGACTATCTATCACCGACGATGACTGATGGTCATATCGCACGCGCTAGAACGGTGATTGATAACGCTTCAGGTTACTGGAAACCTGGGATGCATATCAAAGCGCAAGTAACTGTTGGTGAAAAACAGGTTCCTCTTGCGATTAATCAAAAAGGGCTGCAGAGCTTTAGAGGCATGCCCGTTGTATTTGCAAAATACCGTAATGACTATGAAGTGCGAATGCTTGAACTTGGTGAAGAAGATGAGAACTACATCGAAGTACTGGGTGGAATAGAACCCGGCACTGAATATGCCACTGAAAATAGCTTTTTAGTCAAAGCGGACGCGTTGAAAGACGGCGCGTCTCATGACCACTAAGGAGCGTTTGAAATGATACATTTTTTAACAAAGTTCTCTGTAGAGAAGCGTTGGTTGATCATGATATTCACCCTATTATTGGTTGGATTGGGAATCTATAACGCTAAAAAACTGCCTATGGACGCCGTGCCTGATATTACTAATGCCCAGGTAATGATCAATACGGAAGCGGATGGGTTTACCCCATTGGAAGTCGAACAACGCATCACGTTTTTAATTGAAACTGCTATGGCCGGTATTCCTAATTTGAACTATACCCGTTCACTTTCCCGATATGGTTTGTCACAGGTAACGGTCATTTTTAAAGAAGGCACGGACATTTACTGGGCTAGACAGCAAATTAGTGAACGGTTGCAACAAATCAACCTTCCTCAAGATTTGAAACCAACACTGGGCCCATTATCAAGCGGCTTAGGGGAAATATTCACTTATGCAATCTTCGCTCAAGAGCAGGCCAAGAAACCCGATGGCTCAAGTTACACGGCTGAAGATCTAAAAATTATCCAAGATTGGATCATTCGACCTCAGATGGTTAAGGTACCAGGGATAACTGAAATCAATACTATAGGTGGTCATGAACGTCAGTACCAAGTTTCACCAAAACCCGAGAAATTACTCGCTTTCAAAGTAACGCTTGAACAAATAATGGATGCCCTTTACAAGAACAACCAAAACGTTGGTTCAGGTTATATCGAAAAGAATGGCGAACAATGGTTGGTTCGGTCTACTGGACAATTAAAAACGCTGGAAGATATCGAGAATTTAACGGTGGCAAAACTTGATGACGCTCCTGTAAATTTAAAAGATGTCGCTACCGTGAGTATCGCCAATCCGCTTCGCACGGGAGCTGCGACCTTAAACGGCCAAGAGACGGTGTTGGGTACCGCTGTCATGCTGCTAGGTGAAAACAGCCGAACAGTTGCCAAAGCCGTTGCAAGCAAACTGGAAGAGGTTAACTTGAGCTTGCCACCTGGTGTGGTTGCAGAGCCACTTTATAACCGAACTACACTGGTTGATAAAACTATTGCAACCGTAGAAAAGAACCTTTTCGAAGGTGCGGTTTTAGTCATTGTTATCCTTTTCTTGTTTTTAGGAAACGTTCGTGCCGCCATTATCACGGCTTTAATCATTCCGTTGAGTATGCTGTTTGCCATATCAGGCATGGCAGCTAACCGAGTATCTGGTAACTTGATGAGCCTTGGTGCGATTGACTTTGGGTTGATTGTTGATGGTGCAGTCATCGTGACAGAGAACGCGTTATTACGCTTGGGGCAACAACAGAAAAAACTAGGGCGACTACTCAGTTTGCAAGAGCGGTTTGACGTTATTATCAACAGTACTCGAGAAGTATTTCAACCAGCGGTATTTGGTGTTTTCATCATCATGTTGGTTTACATCCCAATCTTCGCTCTGAGCGGTGTTGAAGGCAAAATGTTTGAACCGATGGCCTTTACCGTCGTTGCGGCCTTGTTGGGTGCTTTAATACTTACGGTTACCTTTGTTCCGGCAGCAATCGCGATTTTTGTAAAAGGGCAAGTAAAGCATAAAGAAAACCTCATTATGCGCAGCGTACGAAGAGGTTACTCTCCGCTACTTCGCATGGCAATAGAGGCGCCAGTAGCCGTTGTTATGTTAGCCACTTCAATTGTGGTTTTGGCCAGTATGCAGGTGAACAAGATGGGCATTGAGTTTATGCCACAACTCGATGAGTATGACATCGCGTTACACGCCTTAAGAGTCACTGGAACAGGATTAGATCAGTCTGTTGAAATGCAGCATGTACTGGAAAAAAACATTAAGAAACTGCCAGAAGTGAAATATGTTTTTTCCAAGATTGGTACCCCAGAAGTCGCCACGGATCCTATGCCGCCAAATATCGCTGATACTTATTTGATTCTCAAGCCTAAATCCGAATGGCCTGACCCAAATAAAACAAAAGCGGAGTTTATTCGTGAATTGCGAGAAAACATTACTCAGGTTCCTGGAAACAATTATGAAATCACGCAACCAATTGAGATGCGTTTCAATGAATTGATTTCCGGAGTTCGTTCTGATGTTGCTGTTCGCATCTATGGGGATGACTTGGATACTTTGGCACAAGTTGGTGAACAAGCAAGTCAAATGCTTCAAGGGATCGCTGGAGGAGAAGATGTTCGTGTGGAATCAACCGAAGGGTTACCGCTCATTAACATTGAACCAGATCGGGAACACTTGTCTCTAATTGGTCTTAGTATTGCCGATTTACAGAACTCGGTACAACTTGCTATTAATGGCCAGCAAGCGGGATGGATCTATGAAGGGGATCGACGCTTTAAATTAGTTGTCCGTCTGGATGAAAATTATCGCACAGACCCGCGAGCTATTGAGCGTTTGCCGATACCTATTCCAAACTCAGACAATCAAGAGTTGAAATATGTGCCTTTAGGTGAGGTCGCAGAGGTTCAAATCACGGAAGGCCCTAGCAAAATCAACCGTCAAAACGGCAAACGCAATATTGTGATTACAGCCAATGTCAGAGGTCGTGATTTGGGTGGTTATGTTGAAGAGGTTAAGTCCAGCCTTCAAGCAAACCTTACTCTGCCTTCAGGATACTGGGTTGAATACGATGGTACTTACAAACAACTCCAGTCTGCTCAGGATAGACTGGCATGGATCATTCCGTTGGTATTATTGATGATTTTAGGTTTGCTTTATAACGCCTTTAACTCAATGAGAGATGCGTTAATTATCTTTACAGCAATTCCACTGGCTTTGAGCGGAGGTATCTTTGCTCTGGAATTGAGACATATGCCTTTGTCACTTTCGGCCATGGTTGGTTTTATTGCGCTATCGGGAATAGCGGTTTTGAATGGCGTGGTTTTACTCTCCTTCATTCGACAGTTACGAGATAAAGGTCTTGACCTATTAACCGCTATCCAAGATGGCGTTTCACAACGTTTAAGACCTGTTTTAATGACGGCTCTGGTAGCTAGTCTTGGATTTATACCAATGGCTATTAATACCGGAGCTGGCTCCGAGGTACAAAAGCCGTTGGCAACCGTGGTTATTGGAGGAATCTTGACTTCAACACTACTCACGCTGGTTGTATTACCCGCTTTATACCAAATTGTTTATTCAGTTAAGACAATAAAGCTTTCAATTAAATAGGAAGAATGCTTTGCATGACTGATGCTCATCTTGACTCACACGGTTGAATGAGCATTTTTGGACATCATTTGTGCAGTGAACACTGTTTTTTGCCAATTTTCGTGGCAAAGATTGATTATTTTGTTGGTGTTTCCAATTTTTGGACACACCAACTCCTTGGTTTATCAGCAAGCGCGTTGAATATTGGCACCGCGTTTCAGGTTATGCGCCATCACAATCAGGGAAACTCGTGCTCGATTTCTGGCTAACCCTAAATAACGAGCTTTACCTAATCCATACAGCCGTTTCAAAACTCCAAAGGTTCGCTCAACGGTACAGCGGACTTGACTGACATAACGATTAAATTGTTTTTGCGCATCGCTTAACGGTGTATTTCCATAGGCACGATACAAGATTTTGTTTTGAATGCCTTTGTAATAGTCAACTAAATCTGTAGGCAGTTTAAGCCGCTTTTTCGTGTCCAGTGAATAAGTCTTCAAATACTTGGCTGTCATGGACATTGCCTGGAGTGAGTTGTTCACTGAGAATAAGCCTGTCCTCATCGACATTCATGTGCATTTTGAAACCATAGGTGGTTTTTTGCTTACCGTCAGAGGCCGTTTTGACATTGTAGGCCCCCTCAATATCTTGAGTGTTTTCGCCTTTGGTATTTTTGTTCGGCCGGTTGTTCTTAGCTTCAATGAAGCTAGCATCAATAATACTGGCTTGCCCGTTTTGAATCAGCACGCCTTTTTGATTGAGCTGATCATTGATGACATTGAGTAACGGTTGAAGATGTCCGTCTTCATTGAGTATGTTGCGAAAACGCCAGATGGTGCTGTGGTCTGGCACAGCATCTTGCAGGCTAAGCCCTACAAAACGACGGAATAATAAATCTCGTACCAGTGGTTTTTCGCAGGCAGGATCACTCAAACGATACCAAGCTTGCACCTAAAACTTACCGGCCGGTCAAAACTTTATTTAAGACTCAATCCTTGAATAACCTTGCAAATTACATAGAATGATAATGTAAAGTATTATTCGTTAACGGTATTTCAAATGAGAAAAGCAATTTTCGACAATTTGCGTTTTTTCAAAGCCACATTGGTTTTGTGGCTGATGACTGCCGTGTTCACTCAGGGATTCGCCGCTGGTTTAAGTTGTTTGCATCACTTCAAGCCAAACACCGCTACTCAAAGCTCATTTGAGACGTTAGATGCAAAAACGATGCATTTTAATACCCACTCAAGCAACCACCAAATTTCCACCGATCAACTTTCCAATCATTACCACCACTCACTATTGCTGTCCAAGCAACTAGATGCCCAAAACAACAGCCATTCAATGATTACGGACACTCACTGCGATACTCAAACCGACTCCAAATTCCAGCATAACGATTGCAAATGTACCTATTTCATTAGTGTCGAACTTTTGGAAACTCCCATATTAGTTTGGCAACAAACGCCCTCTTTTTCTGCCATCCCTACTTTGGTAGAAACTTTCCGTTCAACTGATTTTACTTCCATTTATCGACCTCCGCTCAACGCATAAATTTTGATCCCATCTCAAAATTTTTAATCCAATTTTTTGGAGGCACTATGCGTTTTTTAAATTTAAGCGGTGTCCTGCTTATTGGTGTGTGCACCAATTTACAGGCACAAGAACAGGTCGATTATCAGTCGGCATTCGCAAACTACAAACCCTTTATGGATGCGCCTTTAGGCGACTGGTATCAAGCAAATCAAACCGTTGAAAAAATTGGTGGTTGGCGTGTCTATATGCAAGAAGGCATGCAAAGTTCAACACCATCTTCTTCGCAAGAGAGTCCATCCAATGGGCATTCGCACCATCATCATGAACACTCAATGATGCAAGGAGGTTCCCAATGAAAACCTCACCACTCTATTGGCGTTTGTCTGTCATCACCCTTGGGATTTTGAGCCTATCAGGCTGTGCAACCGTTGATATGTCGAAATCGGTGCAACAAACCAATCAGCAACTCGCTCCGTTCACACAAGGAGAATTAGTACTCCATCAAGATTTAGAGTCTCCCAATTTTCAACAAAACTTTGCGGATGAGCTGTTGAAATCGCCACTAAATCAATCAAAAGCTGTCAGCTTACTCTTGAATTACAGTCCAGAATTCCAGAGTTTGCTCGCTCAAAACTGGTCTCAACAATCAATGGCCGCGCAGATTGGACGCATTCATAACCCTGCTTTCAGTTTTGAACGAGTCAGTAACGCTCATGAAATTGAAATCGGACAAGTGCTGTCATTTGGACTACTAGATTTACTGACATTACCAGCAAGGCAGGAGGCCGCTAAATGGCAACTCAAACAACGCCAAGCTGAATTAGCAGTGAAAGTCGTGACACAGATTAGCCAATTGCGAAACGCTTGGATTGATGCAGTGGTTGCACAGGAAAAATGGCAATATGCAAAAAAAGTTATGACGGCTGCGGAGGCGACCGCTACCCTTGCTAAACGCATGCAAGCGGCTGGTAATTTCACGCGAAGTCAAAGCCTGCGTCAGCAACTTTTCTACTCGGATGCAGCCGTAACTTTGGCTAAAAGACAACACGAATGGCTGAGTAAAAAAGAGCAATTAGTCCGTTTGCTCGGGTTAACAGCCAAGCAAGCCAAACAGCTCAAACTCCCTTCACAGCTCAGTGATTTACCCGATTCGCCCTTATCAGTGGAAAGTGTTAAAAATCTAGGCGCAAACCGCCTTGATATCCAAATGGCTCAAATCCAATTAGACTCTTTGCTATCAACTTATGGCATTGAAAAAGTCACCAGCTTTACTGATATTGAAGTTGGCTTAATCAAAGAATCCAAAGAGGATCGGGAATCCGGCGATAAAGAAAACTCTGATGGCTTTGAAATTGAAATTCAGCTCCCTATTTTTGATTGGGGTGAACTCAAACGGCAGTCCGCTAAAGCAAAACTATTACAAGCCCAAACCCAACTTTTGACTACTCAACGCCAAGCCTCATCCTATTTGCGAGAAAGCTATTCTGCTTACCGCACGGCTTACGATATTGCCAACCACTATCAAAATGAAGTGGTTCCCATGCAAGAAATTTTAGCTGAGGAAAACACTTATCAATACAACGGTATGTTTATTAGCGTATTCCAGCTAATAGCCGACAGTAAACAGCAAATCTCAGCCATTGAAAGTGCAATCGATGCAAAAGCCGACTTTTGGAAGGCGAAAACTAATCTGGATGCCAATCTCATTGGTCAACCGATTACCTCGATTTTGACTCAAATCAATTCAAATTCAGCCAATAACGCAAGCGATGCGCACTAACCAAATTAGGAGAAATTTATGAATAGTCGACGAGATTTTTTAAAAATGGCTGGGCTTGCAGGCGGTGCTGTTGCCAGTAGTTTGGTTCACAAAAGTGCACTGGCAAGTTTACCAGAACCGGTAATCCAAACTTCCGCGGATACCATGGATCCTCTGTATCCTGATACCGGCCGACCCTACAACCCTGTGGTTACTCTAAACGGTTGGACTCTGCCTTGGCGCATGAATAAAGGCGTGAAAGAATTCCATTTAGTCGCGGAACCTGTGCAACGTGAAATGGCTCCCGGAATGATTGCCAATCTATGGGGTTATAACGGCCAATCACCTGGACCAACGATTGAAGTGGTTGAAGGCGATCGAGTACGAATTTTTGTTACCAACCATTTGCCTGAGCACACCAGTATTCACTGGCACGGGCAGCGGTTGCCAAATGGCATGGACGGCGTTTCTGGACTTAATCAACCAGCAATACCGGCCGGTAAAACCTTTGTCTATGAATTTGAGGCGCGCCGGCCGGGAACTTTTATGTACCATCCTCACGCGGATGAAATGACACAAATGGCAATGGGAATGATGGGATTTTGGGTCACTCACCCTAAGAAAAAACATCCTTTGATTAACGAGGTTGACCGTGACTTCTGTTTTTTACTGAATGCTTATGACATTGAACCTGGTGCTTATACACCGAATATTATGACCATGACTGACTTTAACCTATGGACTTGGAACTCGCGTGTTTTCCCCGGCATTTCACCGCTGTGTGTTCGCAAAGACGATCGAGTGCGTATTCGCATCGGAAATCTAACCATGACCAACCATCCAATTCATATTCACGGACATGAATTTGAAGTCACAGGTACAGATGGCGGTCCAACACCTAAAGGCAGTCGCTGGCCAGAAGTCACAACCGATATCGCTGTTGGACAAATGCGACAAATTGAATTTATTGCCGATGAAGTCGGTGATTGGGCATTTCACTGTCATAAAAGCCATCACGCTATGAATGCAATGGGACACGATGTGCCAACAATGATTGGTGTCGACCATCGCGGTGTGACGCAAAAACTTCATTCTCTGGTGCCAGATTACATGGCGATGGGCGAACGTGGCATGGCAGACATGTCTGAAATGCAAATGGCATTGCCAGAAAACACCTTACCGATGATGACGGGTGATGGACCTTACGGCTCAGTAGAAATGGGCGGTATGTTCAGCGTTTTCAAAGTACGAGAAGATCAAAAACCTGGTGACTATTCTGACCCTGGCTGGTTCCAACAACCCGCTGGAACACAAGCCTATGAATACCAAGGCGAACCTCTCAAACCACGACGTTCAAACGATCCCGGGCAAAGTGCTATGCCGACAACACAACCTATCGATTCACCAGTTGAGGTTAACGTCAAAAAATCCTCAAATCACAACCATCATTAAGGAGTAAGCTATGAAAACTCAAGCAGAAAAAATCTTCCATACCATTCGCGCTATTTTAGTGATTGCGTTAACGTTTGGTGTCAGTTCATCGATTTGGGCAATGAATCATAATGATCACCCTAACGGTCATAACATGCATATGGCTAGTGAACACAAAACGATGCAAAAAACCGTAATCGCCGAAGTCAAACGCGTTCAACTTCATAATGGCAAAATTACTTTAAAACATGGCGAACTTGATGAGCTGGATATGCCACCCATGACTATGTCTTTTAGCGCTGATGACCCAACCATGCTTGAAGGTTTAAAACGTGGTGATCAAGTCCAATTCCGCTCAGATTCCAAAATGAAATTACTGGAAATTCAAAAAACAATTGATTAGATGACTTCCATAATTAATTTTATACTGGAAGTTCTCTTTTTTATCTTTCGCAGTTTCAGATAATAAGTCCAATCTAAGGGGAAACTTCAGTTATATGAAAAATGACAATAATTCTACAATGGCTAGTTATAAAACTGAGTTACTAATCGCCTTAATGCCTGGTAGCAGAATCATGATTTCACATCTAACTACCAAAATACATTAAAAAACTTCCTTTGATTGCTCTAAAACGGCAATCAAAGGAACACACTTCTTTGCCCGATGCCAATTCTTGGGTATTAGCCTCAATGGTTCATGAATCAATATAGAAAGAATATATACATAGTCAACATCATTAATTGCCAAGTAAAGCTGATAATCATGATGCTCAACCTTGCCACGATATTGGGTTTCAGGATTTGTCAGTATGCGTAGCATCGGCAACTTTGCTGTAAGTATCAATAAAAGTCTGTTGATAGATTCGCTCAACGCCTTTGAGATTAACGACATAGAACGTATCCTGTGAGCTCAAATAACCAGGATGTCGCGTCTCAATCTCCACTGATTCTTTGTCATCTTGCTTTTTCTTTTCCAAAGCAGCAATATGCACATCCGTGAGAATGATGCCTTCTTCAGCCACTTTTGCATCCAGCGCTTTTAAACGCTTTTTGAAGTTCTCCAGATCATGACGTAGCCAGATAGAACGAACACCGCTTGCAGAACCTTGTTTTCGAAGTTCATTGCATGTTCTGACTTGTCCATGAGCGGGATACTCAATGACATATTCGGTGACGGCTTTTTTAGTAACTTCATCGACACGATTCTTTAGGTTCGGTGTCCGACGAGACTTATCTATCAGAGCGTCGATTCCACCGTCTTCGACAAGTTCTTGATAGCGATAAAACGTATCTCGTTATACGCCCATGACTTTCTAGGCTTTGGATACATTGCCGCGTTCTTCCGCTAGATTCAGCAGCGCTGCTTTATGTTTAAAGATTGGTAAGTATGAAGCATTAGAGTTACCTCTTTTTGTTTTGATTCAAAGATTCGACACTTCTATCAAAATGGGTAACTTTCTATTTTTTAAGAAGATGTGTCAGATCTTGTCTGAACTAATTCATATCAATGAAACCTTAGTTCTGCCAGGATACTGCATAAAGAAACCTCGTGTACTTTAGATATACAGAGGGCAATATTTAACCCTTGAAATAATCAAGGGTTTTGAAATTAAGATACTACATATCTTCTAAGCTCAAGCTATTGATTGAACTCCACTACCGCCGAGGCCATATCTTCATTCGCAAAATCTAAGAAGAAGTGGTCAGCGTCTTCCAGCATCAGGGTTTCGACTTTTCCGGCATCCGCCAAAGGTTTAATTTTTTCAGGTAAATCTGCCACGACCGTATCGGCACTACCCATAATTACCAAGGTCGGCTTGTTCACCTTTTGCAAAATAGTTGGGGTGTCAAACTGTGGCTTTGGTGCATAGTAATCCGCAAATGCAGCCGCGGTCACCTTTGCTTTTTTACAGTAGATAAAATCGGTATTTTCAAGCAGTGTATCACCTTTACCCTGAGCAACCAGTGCTTGGGCTTTTTCCAAAATAGGTGCCAGAGGTTTGCCATATTTGCTCTCATAATCTTGAGCCGATTGCTGTTCTCCAGTTGCCGGAGCAATCAATACCACATTTTTAATAGCTGGACTGTCGTGTTCTGCCGCATACCAAGCAGCTTGGTTACCACCGCGAGAATGCCCCATAAGCGTCACTTGCTCAGTACCTTGCGTTTTCAACCAATTCAACCAAAAGTCGATTTCTTTCAGGGCATCCGTATGTTTGTGCGTGTGAGGTACTGCACAATCGTATTCCCCTTGTCGGTCATTCACACCTAACGATAAATTCATTGTCAGAGAGCTTACCCCTTGTGCAGCCAGATTTTTTTGCAGCTGTGCATAGGTTGAACGATCCTTATGCGTAAGCGTCCCGTGAGTTAGTAATACCATTTCATCGCTATAACTTTTGCCATCTGCCAGCACTAAGTTAGCGTTGACGCTCAGACCCTGATAGGTTTGTTTGATTTCTTTGGTTTCGGCTGCTAACAATGCAGTGGAAGCCGCCATTAAATTTGCCCCAAGAACCCAAGGGGTTAAAATAGACATAAGTTTTTTCATTTAAATACTCCTTAAAGTAGGTTTGTTAAAATATAAGTGGAGCCAGTCCAGTTGTCTTCAGAATAAGTAACATCCAAAGGAATCATAAGTAGCGTCACCCAAGTGAACTTAACAATTTGTCGCAACATTTAATCCTTCTCTGAATTAATGGTTTTAGGCATTAAGGCCAGCCAGACCCACAGGCCAGAAAGTAGCATCATGACACCCACAAAATAAAATGGCCAAACAAGCGAGGCGGTATAAAAGGCCAACACGCCCATGAGCAGTGCTCCGGCGGCATAACCAAAGTCACGCCAAAAGCGGTAAATACCTAAAATACTGGCTCGCCACTTGGGTTCGGCCACATCCGCCACAGCCGCGCCTAAGGTTGGATAAAGCATCGCCATGCCAAAGCCCATTAAGGCGGCTAGAGCGGACCAAGCCCACACCGTCTCAACCCACACAAAACCAAAACTGCTTAGACCACATAACCAGAAGCCACCCACAATCAAACCACGGCGACCATATTTATCTGACAACGGCCCTGTTATTAATTGCGAAGCCCCCCAAACTACGCCATAAATGGCAATAATGGCGCTGGCACTAACCAATGATTGAGCCTGGCTGATAAGGTAGACCGGCATAAAAACCCACACTAAAGCATCAATAAACTTCTCAACCAAACCTGCCTGATTCAATGCCATTAATTGCGGCTGTTTAAAAGTGGCGTAAATCATCATTTGCTTCAAACTCACGACTTGATGATTTGAGTTTTCACCTTTTTCAGTTTCGTGTTTATGCTGATGCAGTTGCGACCAAGGATGGGTATCAATGACTTTCCAAATGGCCAAAAGCAGTCCCAATCCAATCACCACCAAGCCAAAACCCAACAAGGCTTCTCGGGCACCATAAATATCTGCAAAATAGGCGGTAATCCAGCCGGCAATACCTACGGCCGCATAACCTGAAAATTCATTAAAACCATTGATTAGTCCTTTTTGATCAGCTCTCGCTAAATCCAGTTTACTATTAAGTGACATCGACCAACATAACCCTTGGTTGAGCCCCAAAAACACCATGGCCCAGATAATCCACCACCATGATTGGGCATAGAAAATCAAAAGCGGCACCGGTATGGCCAACAACCAACCGACGACCAGTAAGCGACGACGACCAAACTGGTCGCTCAAATGCCCGGCCAAAAGGTTCATTATGGCCTTGACCAAACCAAACACCACAACAAACATGGCCAAACTCATAAAGGCTTGCGAGGCCAAACCAAACTCAGTCTCGGCTAAGCCTGGTACCACTGTGCGCGTCATCCCGATGGTTAAACCCACTAAAAATACCTGGATGAGCTGGTGCACAATTTGCGATAAATTCGCTTTAATGCCGTGCTGAATTTCACTCTTCATTGACATACTCAACCCCTAAAACAATCAACTAAGTGGTTGAATGATAGTTTTTGTCCGTCCGCTTTGCAATCAAATTACTGATTAAAAATTTATGGCCGCCACAAAAAATATTAATCAACTAACCAGTTGATTAATGACTCAATAATCCATAAAGTACAACACTCAACTAAACAGTTGATTGTTTTTAAATCATTAGAGGTCATGCAAATGTTTTTATTCCAACACACTCCAAACTCTGAACCCGGTTCACTCTCTTATCTACTTGGCTGTGTCGGCCAAGGATTAGGCATTGCGGTTGATGTTCACCAGGATGAAGTCGAAACCTATCTGGAAATCGCTACTAAAAAAGGGATTAAGATTGCCTATGTGATTGATACTCATGTTCATGCCGATCATTTAACCGGCGGCTATGAGTTGGCACAACGCAGTGGCGGCGAATATGCGCTATTTGAAAGTTCACCGGCCGGTTGTGATTTTTTGCCTTTAGCCGACGGGCGAATTGTGAAAGCCGGTAATGTTGAAGTGGAAATCCTACACACTCCGGGTCACACCGAAGACAGCATTACTCTAAAAGTTACCGATCGTTCACGTGCCGATGAGCCGTGGTTTTTGGTCACCGGTCACACCTTATTTGTCGGCAGTGTGGGTCGTCCTGATTTGCATGGTCGTGAAAAAGAGATGGCCGCTAAACTCTATGATTCGATTCACGAAAAAATTCTGACTTTACCCGATACCATGGAAATTTTACCAGGTGCACAAGCTGGCAGTGTTTGTGGGGCCGGCATCAGTGGCAAACCCATGTCAACACTGGGGTTTGAGAAACGTTACAACCCGACTTTGCGTTTAAGCCGTGATGCCTTTATTGAGCAGGTTGGGGGAACAGAACTGCCAGATATTGCTGAAATCAAAGAAATTGTGGCGTTTAACTTAAATCCTGCTCAAGTCGCTTAAGCCATCAAAAATTTTAGCGACACGGCACTCTCGCAACGAGCACCGTTCTCAGCGAGTACAGTCGATTATGGATTTTTTTACAGGAGTTAACATGAATGAATTGATAACGGCTTTCTGGCCTTATTATTTAATCATTTTTGCACTGGCGGTTATCTTTGGTTTTACCGCGCAACGCAGTGCTTTTTGTCCCGTCGGGGGGTTACGTGAGTGGGTCAATGAAAGGCGTGCTGGACGATTGGCGACTTACTTTGGTGCCATCGCTGTTGCCATACTGTTTGCGGCTTTAGTCGAAGGATTTGGTTGGTTTAATTTATCACAAACCATCCCCCCTTATCGCACCACCGAGTTTGCTTGGGGGCGCTATATTTTAGGCGGTTTTATTTTTGGCTTTGGTATGGTGCTAGCCGCCGGTTGCGGAATGCGGAATCTAGTTCGCGTCGGTCAAGGCAGTATCAAGGCGGTTTGGCTGGTGATGATTATGGCCTTAGTCGCATATCTGATGACCCGCACCAGTTTCTATGCCGAATGGGTAATGCCGTGGATTAGTCCACTTAGCCTACAATTCACAGATAGCGGTGCTCAAGATTTCGCCAGTCTAGTGATGGGACAAACAGAATCACTCAGCACTTGGCGAATGGTTCTAGGCGTCATCATTGGGGGCGCTTTATTCATCTTATTGTTGCGTTTAAAAGAATTCAGACAACTCTATCCACTCATGACCGCTTTTGTGATTGGTGGCGTTATTGTGGGTGCTTATGCGTTGACAGGCGGCTCCTATGCACAATTTGTTCAAGAAGAAGGCTATTTTATGGATATTCCACCGGCCGGTCTGGGCACTCAGTCTTTTACTTTTGCCGCACCAATGGGAGACGTGGTGCACTGGCTGTCTGAACCTCAATGGGCACTTGTCAGTTTTGGCGTCATCGCCGTGTTTGGTTTGGTCGTTGGATCGTTAATTGCGGCGGTTAGTTTCAAACAGTTTAAGTTGGAAGGATTTGCATCCTCCCAGGATTTTTGGCGTTCATCGCTCGGTGCCGTCATGGTCGGTTTTGGTGCTGTCTTAGCTATGGGTTGCTCCATCGGCCACGGCTTATCGGGTATGGCTACCTTAGCACTGGGGTCAATGGTAGCGCTCGCCGCCATTCTTACTGGTGCCTATGTAGGCATTCGGTTCGATTCACGAACTCGATAAAATTGTATTAGCCCAAAGGAGAACAAGGTGAAAATCCCGCAAAGCGGTATGCCTGAACAATCACTGTGGCAACAGTTTTTTGATGCTGAAAAGCTGATGCAAACATTGCTACCACTGTGACCTTTGGCAGGTGATGCCGCTGAGATGGGGGCCGGCTATGGCACCTTTACTCTTGATATTGAACCTGAACTTTGCGCTCAATTACCCATGAGTGTGGCCAAAAAGGATCAATGTCGTCTAAAGACGCACTGCCAAGATATCCTCGATCTTTCTGAGCAAAAATGGTTACCTTTAAAACCAGAGAGTCTAAGCTTTATTACCGTATTTAATCTTTTACACTTCTCAGACCCAATTCCTTGGTTAAGTCATTTACACAATTTGTTAGTTGAAGACGGAAAGTTGCTTATTATTCACTGGCGTAGTGACATCCAAACACCCAGAGGTCCTGATATGGCTTTACGCCCTAGCTCTGAAAGTATACAGGCCTGGTGTAAAACCGCTGGTTTCTACACAACCGTGGTGATTGATATATCGGACAGTTGTCCATGGCACTATGCGGTGAATGCTTATAAATGAGTATTTCATGCTTCTTCAATCTTAAATCACAAAACATTCAACACCCGAGTTGATTGTTGTCTGTAAAAAAGTTTAAGATAAATTTCATTATCGCTTATCGAAACTAATTACTTATGTCTTCCACATCTTTAAAAAAAAATTTATTTGAACAACTGGCAACTATTGGCAAAACACTCAGTCACGAAAACAGGCTGATGATTTTGGATGTATTAGCTCAAGGTAAAAGCGATGTCGATACGCTTGGTGAAAAGGTTGGTTTAACCAGAGCGGGGGTTTCTAAGCATTTACAACACCTTAAACACGCCGGTCTAGTGACTTCAAGACGAGAGGGAAAACACATTATTTATACTTTGAGCGATGAGTCGGTTTACACCTTGATTGTTCATTTGCGCCAAGTCGCGGAAACGCAACTGGAAGAGATGCAAGCACTGCTCAAACAACACCTTAAGCCAAATACTCTTCTAGAACCCATTCCAATGACAGAGATAAAAAAGCTTGAACAGAACCATCAGGCATATCAATTGGTCGATGTTCGCCCAGAAGATGAATTCCTTGAGGGACACATTCCTAATGCCATCAATATTCCAATTGATCAATTCGCTGATAACCTAGCTAAACTCAAACACGACCAGCCAATCATTATCTACTGTCGTGGACCCTACTGCATGTGGTCTGGTGATGCGGTTGAAACCCTACTAGCCAAAGGGTTTCAAGCCAAAAGATTAGTCGATGGGTATCCTGAATGGCGATCACTGAGAGACTATTAAGAATAGGCTTTTAATCTAATCAGATTGTGATCAGGATTCCTTGTCATCAATATCAGGAGAGACTCGATATTATTGAAGGAACTTCTGTTATTAAAAGCTCGGCTTTTTAAAAGAGGACTAAGGAAACACAGAACAAGTCCCTTGCTTTTTAGCTTATGAGATAATTCCGCACGTTTTCCGTACTTAAGGCATTAACTATGACTCAACTCAGTTTTTCAGACAGTGAATTTACGCACAAAGAAGCGCCAGACGCGTAAAGAGAAGTTTCTTGGTCGTATGGAAAAGCTGATGCCATGGAAGCGCTTTGAGGCAATCATTGAGCCTTACTACCCTAAAGCTGGCAATGGTCGTAGACCCTATCCATTAAAAGTTATGCTGCGTATTCACTGTATGCAAAACTGGTATAACCTCAGTGACGAAGCCATGGAAGATGCCTTGTATGAGATCGCTTCAATGCGTCAGTTTGCCGGTCTATCCCTCAATCAAGCGATTCCGGATAGCTGTACGATGATGAACTTCCGTCACTTACTGGAGAAGCATCAGCTTTCTCGCAAGATTTTTGATGAAGTGAATCAATGGCTCGCAGACGCCAATGTCTTCTTAAAAGAAGGGACTCTTGTTGATGCCACGATTATTGATGCGCCAAGTTCAACTAAAAACAAAACCGGCACACGCGATCCAGAGATGCATCAGACGAAGAAAGGGAATCAATACTACTTCGGAATGAAAGCGCACATCGGTGTCGATGCAAAACTCGGCACGGTTCACTCATTTTCAACCACCTCAGCGAATGAACACGATTTAAACCAAGCCCATAATCTGTTGCATGGAGAGGAATCAATGGTCTTTGCAGATGCGGGTTATACCGGTGCCGAGAAACGAGAAGAACTCAAAGAGAAAAATGTCGATTGGTTTATCTCGCAACGACCGAGTAAAACCAAAGCGCTGAGGAAACATCCTCGTAAGAATAAAGTCGCGCTAAGCATTGAATATGGTATGTCGAGCCTTAGAGCGAAAGTCGAGCACCCGTTTCGGGTCATCAAACGTCAATTTGGTTTTAGCAAAACACGGTATCGAGGATTAGCTAAAAACGATAACAAACTCGCCATGCTGTTTACGTTAGCAAACGTTTACAAAATTGATCAGATAATTCGACGAAATGCAGGATAGGTGTGTCTAGAATCACCGGAATTCACCGAATTTGGTGAAATCCAGGAAAAAATTAGCCAAACAATGCACGTTTTGACTGATTTTTAAGATTTCAGGTCAGTGGCTCAAGCGAAAATGACTTATTCGGTGTTTCCCTAGTGAATTGCACCAGTCATAAATTAAATGAGATAAAATCTTTACCGTAGCTTGATTACCGAATCGTAACCATGTGACAAGAAAAAAGATGCGCTCGGTTTTTCTAAGTTTTGATGGCACAATAGTTGGCACAAATCTGTCACCGACAGAAAAATGGGGATTTAGAGCTAAGCTCGTAGTTGAATGGCGCGCTTGAGAGGATTCGAACCCCCGGCCTCTCCCTCCGGAGGGGAGCGATCTATCCAGCTGATCTACAAGCGCGTTTTGTGAAGTCCCGTATTATAAGGCTTTGAGTGTTGAGATTGAAATTTTTTCTGGTTTTTACCAAAAACAATATTCAAAAATTCTCAGTAAAGATGCCATTCGACGTAGCCCTATATTTTCATAAAAATCGAGCTTTGCTCTAGGTGCGAATTTAGTGGCTGACGTAGCACTCCGGAGGCTGTATTGGGGGTTCGAATCCTCTCGGGCACGCCATATCTTTACGATCATAGCCCAACCTCTATTTTTCACTTTGATAGAAGAATACTTAATGATAAACGCTATGTCTTAAATTTTTATAGATAAGCACAACCTCTTATAAAACCACTGATTCATTGACACTGGTTTCAACAAATCCAAATTAGCATTCTTATCTTAAAATCCGTCACAAGAGCCAATTGATCCTGCTGTATTTCCTTCATAAGAATTAAGTCTATAAAATAAAAAAGCCCCGGATTTACCGGGGCTAAGACTAATTTAAAACAGAATCTGTTTTTAAATGTTTTCACCACCATTACCATCGACTAAGTTGTCAATGATTTCTTTCGTTGTAGCATCCATACTTGATGAAGCGTCTGATTCCATTACTTTATCAGGTGCAGTTTCAGGTGCATTAGGAGCACTATCGCCTTGATCACTTTGAGCAAGCAAGTCTTGTGCACTCTCTTCCGGAGTCTCAAGTTCCTCAACTTCAGAGGATAAATCAACAGCACCAGAATTTTCCGTGTCAACCAAGTCTTGAATCTGGACATTAATGGTGTCTTCGGCAGATACATCCGTCATATCAAAATCAAATCCTTCATAATCAAGAATACCGTCGTCAGACTCTGCATCGACGATACGCATATCAAAATCACTATCGTCCATATCAGTGTAGTCAACAATCATATCTTGAACGTGCTGCATTGCACTGTCTTCTGAGATTGGAGTTAATCCGTTTTCTACCAGAATTTGTGCTAGCTGATCCCCACTAATCGTGCTCAAATCAAAACTGTCATCACTAAATTGCTCATGCATTTCAGGGCTGATCACAATTCCGTCATAAGCGTTCGCATTCGAATCAATGGTTTGTAGCAATACAGCCATGTTTTCGACATATTCGTCATTAACATCTTGCAGACTTGTACCAGCTATTTCTTGCAAGAACACATGTCCGTCTGATAAGGCTGTAGAACCAAAAGACCCTAACACAACATTACCAATAGAGAAGGTTATTTGATCTCCTTGATAATAGCTAAAGCCGCCGTTTTCATCAGTAAAGCCAGTTAAACCGGAAGAGGTTGAATAGGCGATACCTTCTACAATACCGTCAACCAGCGTTCCGTTTAGCAATGGCGAGGAATCAACCACAACTTCTGCTGAAACGTCCTCCACTCTAAAGTCTTTATCGTTGTCAGTATTAATGACGCGAATCTCATCAAAACCGCCGCTTTCGGTAACCGTGATTGATGCTGAACCCGAGGAATAACTATAAGAGTCCAAATCAAAATCAGCAACTTTAGCCCCGTCTTTATAGAGCTCAATTTGCCCATTGTGATTGGATGCATTGTAACTACTGATGTCTATATTGGCTTCAGTAGCGATACCATTAAGTTGATAACTAATAGAGTGTAATCCGCTATCGTGGCTATCAACTAGTTCGACTGAATTACCATCAAAGGTTTTAGTGACTGTAGTTGGTGGAACAACTGCTACATCCGTTGTCGTCAAATTCACGTTCGCCGTCGCTTGGCTGCCATCGGCATCCTGTACGAGATAACTCAATGTATCACTCATATCAGCAGTAACATCATTCAAGGCAGTAAAGGTATAGCTACCATCACCCGATACCGTAAAGCTACCGGCATTGGTAGTAAAGGTATGCGAGTCAGCAGCATCCACAAAGGTATAAGTCGATGCACCATGGGTCACTGAAACAAGTTCAGGAGTTCCCCAGCCATCGCCACCATCACTGTCATTACCCAGTAAATTGCCGCTCACTTGATTTGGTGTCGGGGTAATAACAGATGTTAGCGTTAATGCAAGGTCACTAATGTCGCCTAAGATAATAACGTTACTGTCATCGGCAGCATCATTAGTATCAAAATCTGACGCATAAATATCGGTTGCATCGTATGTGCTCGCGGTTTCACCCGACGACCACGCAATCGGCTCTAAATGCCCAACGCCCGAGCCGGATAACCCTCCATAGCCGACAGCAAATGAGTCATCAAACCCATTGCTCGACAAGAAGTCTATCCAAGCTGTCTCTTCGCCAACACCACCTACACCCGTATCAGATTCAATAATACCGTTTGAACCAGTTCCGTTATTTTCATTTGGAGAACCATCTGAAATAAACATTGAAACCAATTTCCCGCCACCAGATGGTGGAGCGACGAAATTATCAGTAACCGTTTTCAAGGCAGCATCATAATCTGTTCCGTAACTATCAGAACCAGTGGTGGTTATGGAATTAATTGCTGTCATTGCATCGGTGAGATTAGTGTACCAACCTCCGTTCTCACCAGAATCATGGAAAGTGCCATCTTTTGCAAAAGAGGTAATGAATACCGAATGCACCGCACCACTGTTAAATAGACCTTCAATAGAAGATTTTAGTGTCGCCATCTGACTTGAACTAACACTTGCTGAATGATCGATCATTAATACCAAATCACTACCGGTCGTTACTGTCTGACTAACACTTTCTGCAATGCTGATTACATCATCTACCGCCATTGGAGCCGTATCTGCTGCGATAGCGGTGGCTTCAACACCATCACTAGTAATCGTACCGGTAAGACTTCCTCCAGAACTGTCATTATCCGCATCAGTAATGTCGACTGGAACACTTAAGTTAATGTCTGACGGACTGATTTCAGTTAGCGAGAAGTCCCCACCCACACGGAAGTCAACACCATCCGCATTAAAGGTAACCGAAGCAATTGCTAGATCACTTCCTGAATCCCAAGAAATATCTGCCGTATCAACACTTATTGTATAAGGCGTTCCAGGACCATTAGAACCGACAGCAACATCTAAGGTTCCTTGAGTACCATCAACAGCAATAAAATCAAGAGTTAAGGTTGTCGCATTTCCGCTCTGCGTATTAACAGAAACTGAGAAGGTGTTAACACCTGCAATATTCGCATCAGTTAAAGCGTTATCAATTGCAGCTTGGCCAGTTAAAGGGCCACTACTAGCCAATGAATCATAGAATGAGAAGGTAACCGACTCACCTGATGAACCATCAACCCATTGTGAAGCCGCGCCAACATAACCTACGCCACCAGCGCCACTTGTGTTGGTTGATACCGCGCCCGATGAATTTGCAGAAGTAATCAGAATATCAATACCGTCTGTACCGATTGCATAAGCATCTGCACTACTGCCACTTAAGCCGCCAATGTCAAATGTAATCTCATCGCCAGCAAGATAGAAAGTACCATCAGCAACATCGATACTATAGCTACCACTACTTTGATCTAAAGTAATCGTAATTGCGGTTTGATTATCTGCCGTGACAGCAGTTAACACATCGCCATTCAAATCCAAAGACCAAGTTAACTCTTGGCCGTTGAAATAAACCTGGTCGCCGTCACTTACAACACTCATTCCATTGATTGATGAGCTAAAATCAACATCACCACTACCATCAGCACCAAATACTTGGGCTAATGAGATAGATGAAACAGAATTGCCATCTTCAATCGTACCAAAGCTAACTGGAGTTACACTAGGTGCATCATCTCCAATCGTGGCAATATTGATCACAACTGGAGTAAACGAGGACTCACTAGTTGAAACAGTGACACTATCAGTATGTGATGCAACATCATTCTCTAAAACATTATCTTTCAAGGTATAGGTATATTGAAGCTCCCCTCCTGAGAAAGCTGTGAATAACAGTTCACCAGTACCATTAGTGGTATCAACTAAAGTACCTGTAAGCCCTGTCTCAGCATCGTACACTTTTGTTCCATTAACAAAGATGTCATCTCCGCCGTCAGAATCACTCACAGAAATATAATTACCCGTGCTATCAATCAACGCATTTGAATCAGGACTTGACCCATCAACAAGGTTGGCCTCAGAAACTGTCGCTAATTGACCTTCACCTATTACTGGGTTGTCGTTGACATTGTCTAGACTGATGTTGACCGTTGCCAAGTCAGTCCCGCCTTCAAGGTCGTCGACTTTAACCGTTAAGCTGTAGTCCCCTAACTGCGCATCGTCAATGTCTTGCGTCACACTGATGGCACCAGTGGCGGCATCAATGCTGAATAGACCGGCTTCGTTACCCCCTTCAATGCTATAGACTTTATTGGCGTCGTTGTCGGCATCACTGGCACTGACCGTGCCAACAACGGTACCGGAAGTGGTGCCTTCATCGGCACTGAAGTC
>NZ_JAGETV010000020.1 GCF_017571465.1 Thiomicrorhabdus marina
ATCACGAACGACCACATAAAGCCAACGGAGGTAAACCACCTTTGATGGCTGCTTAACTTCTACTTTTAACAGAGTTTAAAAATGGGATGATTACCCCACCAGTAAGGCAATGCTGCTATTCACTTAAGTCATAAAGATTGCTTCACTCCGTTCGCAATGAACGTCGTTGCTAGGTCCATTCTTGTTTATGGACAGTGGCAGTCTCCTATTTTAATAAACAAGCTCATTAAGTGAACTGCATTGCCATATCCAAAAGGATGCGAGAAAAAATGAAAAGCTTATTGTTAAGAACAACTTAGAACGGCACACTTTTCATGGCAAATAAAAAAGTCCAGAGCACCGACGGCGTCTGGACAAACTGGGAAACCCCTAAATACCGATCCATTAATTGTTCAAATTAATGGATCCTAAGGACTTTATGAAAAAGTATCGTTAAATAGGTTGCCGGCCCAATCGAACATATCGCCGTAATTACGTGTGCTCGGTGCGCTCGAATACGGATAACCCGCACCACTGACTAACTGCATTGCACCGGTAGTCGCGTTGTATTCATAGGCGGCCGTCAACCATGTCGCTTCAGTGCGGGACACTGGGCTATAACAAGCCGAGTTGGTTTTTGGCGCCGGATCTGGGGCAATATTGTTCAACAGGCGCAGAATCGCATCTGCGCAAACTTTCGCTTCCCCATTGCCGATATGGCCGGCTTTAGGTTGGCCGGTACCTTGCGAATCGCCAATAATATGAATATTGCTAGCAAGCGTCGATTCATAGGTCATTGGATTAACAGGCGCCCAATTACCACTATTCAAACCGGCATCGAAAATAATCTGGCCGGCTTTCTGGTTCGGGATGACGTTCAGAACATCGGCATCGATTGTTTGCGTTGCACCGCCACTGACACTATAGGAAACACTGCGCGTGTTCGAATCAACCGCAGTGACCACCGCATTCGGGATATATTCAATGCCATACATCTCAAAACGAGCACCAAATGAATCCGCTTCAACAGTAATCCCTGGGTTAGCATCCAACACTGTTACCTTGGCACTAAGACCACGTGCATAGTTCAATACATCAGACACCACACAAGCACGCTCATAAGGCCCCGGAGGACAACGATAAGGCGCAACAGGGATGGTCATAACGAAGTGCTGACCGCTGCCCATTGCATCTAACTGAGATTTCAGCAGATTTGTCTGCTCGCCGGCTTTCCATGCATGCGGCACCCGTGTTTCATCGTGACCGTCAACATAATCAAAATCGATACCCGGCGCTAACACCAAACGGTCGTAACTCATGCTTGAGCCATTCGCCAAGGTAATGGTGCGGTTGGCTTTATCAATTGCCGTCACCGAGCTATTAATCATATTTACGCCACGACCCTGCTGAGCCTGATAATTAAAGGTCAGTCCGGCAGTGGTTTTTTGACCATTCAATACCAAGTTACTAAGAATTGGCGACACATAATTACTGTTCGGCTCAATCATGGTGACCTGCACGCCTTGGCCGCCCCATTGTTTGATGTATTTCGCCGCTGTAGAGCCGGCGAAACCACCGCCAACAACCACAACATGAGGAATGGTCGCCGCTTGCGTTCGCATCGCTAAACTCGGTGCAATCGCTGCAGTCGCACCGATGCCTAGCATTTTCAATAAACTACGACGGGAAAATTGATTGTTTTCAGTTGTTTTTTTCATGCTGCTCTCCTAGTCGTCATCACGATCATCGTCGTAATCATCATCCGACTCACTGTAATCACCAGACGTACTTCCATTGGCGATATAGGTTGCGATATCTTCACGTTCTTGTTGACTATAGCCAACCACTGCCGCGCCCATAATATGGGTAACGCTGTATTCACTCGTCATGTATTCCATGATCTCGCCATAGCTCTCGCCGGCAATGCTGTCCCAACCAGTTACCGAACGACCATTGCTACCGTGGCATTGGAAACATTGCGATGCTAATAAACGACCGCGTGTAACAACATAATTGGCAACCGGAATATCATTGCTGCTGGATGTGTAATCATCATCGTCATGACCATCGTTATCATCGTCTCGGTCATACTCATCATCGATACCGTCACGATCGCTATCGCCATCATGTTCATAATCGTCATCTTGATAATTACTAACCCCATCGTCGTCATCGTCGTCGTAATAATCTGGAATCTGATTATCATCTTTATCCATTGGGTCGTCATTCAGACTATAAACTGCAACACCGTCAACAGTCGTGACCGCAATATCCAAAGGCGTATCAGCAACACTATCGCCGTTGCTATCGACAATGTCATCCGGCGACATAGCCAAAGGCACAAAGCCTAAGTCAAATTCAGTACGCATATTGATAATAGAATCGCCGTTAAAGGTAAGCGGCGTAATAACTTGTTCAGCCGTTCCTTCATTGGTAATCATGACAATACGGCAGTCGGTTTGATATGGAAGATTCAGTGTGAACGGATGCTCTGCAGTACCATTCTGGACTGAATAAACAGATGGGTTACTGCCATCGGTACAAAACGCTTGGATAAAGGTTCCCGGCACAGTTCCGGACAGTTCAACCGATGCCGGTGTTGCGCTAGCGGTTGTGGAATCAGTTCCACCGCCGCCACAAGCACCGAGCATTAAAGAAAGAGGGATAACTGACAAATAGCCAGATAAACGGTGGTAAGCCATAATAAGCTCCTCGATTACTTAAATTAGTAACTTCATAACGCTCTTGGTGGCGTTCGCTTTAAAGTTGAATCGAGTATGCTTAGGCAAATCAGGCACGACAAGCGGCAAATGTCCAATAAGACAAATGTCTGAAGCTCTAACAAACCGCCTATATCTGTAAAGTTTTTCCTTGTGCAGCGAGATATAGCGTTATCACCATTGCGGATAGAAAAGCGAATATCTCAATTAAAAAAGAAATAAAAATACCGTAATTTATTCAAAATTCAGCATTAGCCATGAATAATCCGACTAAAGCCCATTAATTATTTTATAGCTTCTTCAAGCACTGCTTCAAAAGGCTCAAAAACCACCGGACGACCATTTGGATTAAGCGCAACGCCGATATTACGGCCGACACACATCACTTTTTGATCTTCATTACGAATAATCGTCTGCACAAAAGCATATTTAATGCGTGATTCGCGCTCCATCGTCACCGTAACCGTAAATTCATCATTCGGCCGTAATGACGCTTTGAAATCCAGTTCTGCACGGACCAACATCAAATGAATCTGTTGCGCGGTGTAATCCGCAAAATTAATTCCTAAATCGTGCAGATACTGGTGTCTGGCGTGTTCAAAATAGTGCATATAGTTGGCGTTATTGACTACGCCTTGCAAATCGCACTCATAATCTCTTACCTGCATTTGTATACTAAACATTGCAAATTTCTCCGTTATTAATTAAACATTACTATCTAAAGCAGTGTACCCTATGTAAATGATTTTTAGACCTTAGCTTGGGGCATACCCAATAAGGAGCAAAATTATGACCATTCTGGACTGGCACGAATCGGAACGCCCGCGAGAAAAGCTATTGGCGCAAGGCGCGCACAGTTTAAGCGATGCAGAATTACTGGCGATTTTCTTAAGGGTGGGCGTCAAAGGACTCAGCGCCGTCGATTTAGCGCAGAGTTTATTAGACCATTTTGGTTCTTTAAATGCATTATTGAATGCGGATAAAGCCGAGTTTTGCCAAGCCAAAGGCTTAGGCGACGCCAAATTCGTACAACTGCAAGCCGTGCTAGAAATGTCGCGGCGTCATTTTGAAAGCGGCCTACAAAAAGGCGATGCCATGCAGTCACCGGAACTGGTTGCGCGCTTTCTAGAACATCAAATCGGTCACCAACAACGCGAAACCTTCGGCGTATTGCTACTCGACCAACAGCACCATCTAATCAAATATCAAAGTTTGTTCACCGGCACCTTAAATCAAGCCAGCGTCTATCCTCGCGAAGTGGTCAAAGCCGCTCTAGAACAGAGTGCTGCCGCCATTATTTTGGCGCATAACCATCCTTCCGGCGACCCAACGCCGAGCCAAGCCGACATTCAACTCACCAAACAACTCAGCGACGCACTAAATATGATTGATGTACGAACCCTAGACCATATTATCCTCGGCGACAACGGCCGCTGGCATTCGCTCGCGCAAAGTAATCAGATGCCCTAAAAATTATTACGCGATTTGATAGCCGTTCTTATGGCTAATGGCGATAACCGTTGAGCGCGGCACATCACCATTAGGGAATGTTGATTCAATGCCCCATTCGCCCGGATGTTGAATGCCGACAAAAATCGTCTTACGGTCGTTGCTGTAGGCAAAACCTGTCACTTCCGCCCCCTTTGGCGCGACCATAAAGCGTTTAATCTCGCCGCTGTAAGGATTCGCCAATAACATCTGACTATTACCCATACCGGCAAAATCGCCTTGGTTCGTAGTTTTGCCGTCAGTTTGAATCCAAAGCTTACCTTGGCTATCGAAATGCACACCGTCCGGTGAGTTAAACATATTACTGACATCAACGTTATCCGAACCGGCCTGCAAACCGGTTTTGTGCACGTCAGGATTACCCGCCAACACAAATAGATTCCAAATAAATTCATTGGCAGCATGATCACCCTTCTCAGGAGTCCAGCGCACAACTTGCCCATATTTATTGTCTTGACGCGGATTTGGCCCGCCGACCGGTTGCGCATCACCGCCTTTATTTGGTTTTAAACCGCGAATTTTATTATTGGTTAAAGAACAATAGACTTCGATTTTATTCGGATTCACCGCGACCCATTCCGGACGGTCCATGGTGGTTGCGCCCACTTTGGATGCCGCCTGACGAGTGTGAATACAAATTTCTGCCAAACTCATTCCGGTACTTTTCGGCGTTAGAGGCAACCAAGTACCGCTGCCGTCTTCTGCAAACTTAGCAGCATACAGAATGCCGTTTTCCATTAAATCATCAATATCCGCGTCCGCTTTAAAAACGTTGTTAGAAACATAGCGATACAGAAATTCGCCGCGTTCATCATCGCCCATATAGACGACGATTTGCCCACTTTCGGCAATCACCATTTCCGCATTTTCATGTTTAAAACGACCTAAAGCAGTGCGTTTTTTCGGTTTGGAATTCGGGTTGCTCGGGTCAATCTCAACCACATAGCCGGAGCGGTTCGGTTCATTCATTCCTTTCGCCAAATCAAAACGTTCATCGACCTTATGCCAATCGTAACCATAACCTTGATGCGCAAGACCGTAGCGCTGTAACTCGGGACTGATCTCCAGTCCGCTATCGCTAGAAGCGTAGTAACCATTGAAATTCTCTTCGCAGGTCAAATATGTTCCCCACGGCGTTGTTCCGCTACCGCAGTTCGCCCAAGTACCGAGCGCTTCAACACCTTGCGGATCTTGTGGCGTTTTCATTAATAAATGACCGCGTGCAGGCCCGGTAATTTCCATTGGCGTGTGTGCGGTAATACGGCGATTAAACGGCGAGTCTTGCACTATCTGCCAACCGTTTTTAACTTGTTGGATTTCAACAATCGATACCCCAACCGCTTGCTGAGTTTTCAGCACATCGTCTAAGGTTTCCGGCGCGCCGCTTTTGCGGTTGCTGAAAAAGCCCGAGAAATTCACATACTCATTATTAATTGCCAATAGCTCACGACCCTGAACAGTGAAATGCT
Organism: Thiomicrorhabdus marina; assembly: GCF_017571465.1. Classification (GTDB taxonomy): domain Bacteria; phylum Pseudomonadota; class Gammaproteobacteria; order Thiomicrospirales; family Thiomicrospiraceae; genus Thiomicrorhabdus; species Thiomicrorhabdus marina. The sequence continues at coordinate 5,678 of NZ_JAGETV010000020.1, forward strand.
TCATGCCGTCATTGTTATCGCCAAAGGCCAATGCTTGTTCCTCGCTTGTCAGTAGCTGTTCGGCATCAAAAGTTTTTCCTTTTGACCACATTGGCTGCCCCCAACTGACCAATGGCCGCCATTGGTAACCTTGCGGCAAGGTCACGGTATCCTCGACATTCGCCGCGACCGGTTCAAAATCGAAGACATCAAACGCTTTTGACTCTGCACTTTCAGCATTGCCAATTGACGATTTAAAAAACAGACTACTGCCAAATAACAAGGCACTGCCTTTAAAGAAATCGCGACGGCTTAACGCCTTTTCCAGCACCTCTTCAAAACCAACCTTATCAGGTGCAGGACGAATGATTTCATCCACCCCATCATGACTTAGAGCGGTATGTTGCTGCTTGTCAAAATCGTTCTTAGCTTTCATGTTCAAACTCACTGCGGTTGGTTATGGCAAATAAGCGCTTATTTTGCCAGATTTTTAAAAGCGGTAGTAAACAGACAAGGCACCCGCTAAAGTTCTGGCGGTGTTCGGATTAAATTCATCGGCAATCAACTGTACTTTCAACCAGTCATTGTTATATCCCAATTCAATCGCTTCAGCGCTAAGGTTATATCCGATACGGAAATTATGCGTGCCGTACTGGTAAAGGTAGCTACTGCTAAAGAAACCCTTGATGGCATAGTAGTTATAATCGAAGCGTATACGATGGTTTTCAAAAAAGCGGTATTCACTATTCACAAACACCTTTGCCGGAATATCCTGAGTTAAGTGCTCATTGCTCTCCAAGCCGCTGTTAGTCGTGTATTCAAAGAGATTATCGCCCGAACCACGAACCGCTTCGCCGGTATAAATAGTGCGCGGCGCCTGATCCCAATAGATTGCCGCAAACAGATCTTTAACCGCTAAGCCCGCCGACCAGTTTTCCGTGACTTGTCCTCCTACGGCAAAATCGATAGCGTAACCATGCCCTTCCGGCTTTTGTTGCACATCACGATCAAACAGCACATCATTGTCATAGTAGTAATCTACATCCAAAGCAAGATGGTAATCCGCATTACTATCGTATTCAGCTGTCGATTGGTAAGAGCCATAAGTCATACGATGCGCTTGCAAATAAGACAAATCAAGTTGCCAATCAAATTTTTGCCAACGACCCTGATAACCGAGCTTCAAACCGGTCGCGGTAAAAAAGTTAGTATCGATATTGATGTCATAAACACGGTCGGTTTCAATCGGTAATTGGTTGACCGCTAAATAATAGAATTCAGCCGTATCGCCGGGAAACTCCAACAACATATCGCTGCGCACAAATAAACCGAGCGACCATTGATCCTTGCTAAAACCGATTTCGGCACGATTTAAAGAAATCGCTTGGTCACCGTTGTACAATTGTCCTTGCCAGTCCCCAGCAAATTCAAAAATCGCCATTGGCTCGCTATGGTTAAACCCTTCAACTTCAAAATAAACTTGGTAATCAGCCGCAGAGACATTCAATGCAGTGAAGCTTAGAAGCGGAAATAAAAATTTAGATAAGTGCTGTTTCATAAAACTCAGATGCTAAAAAATAAAAAAGGCGGTATATCGCAATAAACTGCAATATACCGCCTCGATCAGCAGCTTAAGCTAAATTTAGATGACGATTACAGGAATTCGAAAGAACCGTCTTTATAGCTCACTTTGATTAGACCACTATCAGTTTCTTCGATAACACCTACCGTCAGACCATCGACCATAATATGCGCGATTTCACCGGCAGCATAGGAATCATTAACTATCAACTGAGTACCGTTTTGGTCAGTAATCACAATATCTTCGTTGATTGAAGCAATCATGATGTCATAGATAATTGCCATCGCATCCGCTTTGGTGGTTGCCAAGGTAACAGCAGTATCAAGCGTTAAAGAGCGTTCACCCTGACGTAGAGTCAGGCTAGTTTCGCCGGTACGCAATGCCGTACGATTACTTTCTAGAGAAACGGTAACATCCGACAATTCACCAAGGTCTAACGCAAAAACTAGACTTGCATTAAATGCCATAAATGCATCCGCCGTTTCGTCAATCAAGTGATTATTATCCGCATCGTAGAAATCAGCAATATCCGGCAAGCTCGCCGAAAAACTTAAATCCGTTGCTTGCTCTCCGGCAGTCACAGAACCGCTGAAAGAGAAAGATTTCGGTAACGCCACAGCTTTAACCAAATATTCACCGGCGTTTTGGGTTTGCTGTTCGCTATAGTAAGTTGCGAAATCACTCGAAATAGTCCCACCGAAAACCACATCACTACTCTCTGAAGTCGCAACCGTCAAACTAACACCAGATTGAAAATCAACCGCTAAAGAACCATCTGTCAAAGTCGAATCGCTCGCACCATTAATAGCAAGAGACAAAGCGCTGTCTTCTAACTCAAGAACGGTCGAAGACGTGACAATGACACCGTTCGCAGCGGAAGTCGAAAGTTCAAAATTTACACTGCTATCCGAATCCAGATAATTACCGGTAAAACTCAATGTCAGATTAACCAACTGAGAACCGGTATCCGCATCGGTAAAAGTCAAAGTTCCCGAGAAATCGCCCGTCTCGCTATCGTTTGCAGCGCTAATGCTTACCGAGCCTGAATCGAACTCGAAATCATCGTCTTCGGTAAAGGTCTTGTTTTCATCAAGTTGACCGTTTTCGTCAAATTTTAGTGACTGAATCGCTGAAGACAGAACATTAAACACATGAACCATTGAAACAACTGGATTATCTGCCGTTTCCAAGTTATTTAGCAAAGTTACCGCCGAATCGACTTCGGTGGTAAAGCTAGTACCGAAATTCGGATCGGTAATGGTCGCTTCGGTGTTTTGTGCATAATCGCGAATATCAGCAACCAAAGCCTTAGCTTTACCGACGGCGTCTGCGGTAGCCGAATCTAATGGCGTATTCGGAACGCTTCCGGAACCGGAATTATCTGCATCATCTTGCAAATCCTTAAAGGCTTCATCTACATTGGCATTATTAATGCCGGCATGCTCCATCGTTCGTTTCGCCTGATCAATAATGTCTTGTAAAGAGATAGCTTGGTCGGATTCATCCGTTCCAACTAACGAGCCTGTGTCAATATAAGAACTGATCAGTTTCACCATCTCTTCCTGCAAGGTTGTACCGTTATCCTTGGCAAGATTAGCTAAGGCTGCCGAAAGTGCTGCCAACACAATTGCCTGATCGTCAACCGCATTGGCATCGGTGATATCGGCTGGAAATACATTGAGAATATTTAGGTTTAATAAAGCGCTGACTTCTGCATTGGCCAAAAGAATTGCAGCGGCATCGAAATTTGCCGTAGCTTTGGCTTTTTCAGCAGCCATGTGAGAAAACGGTGTGATACTCACTTTAATTTCATGTGCATTCGATTGCGCTTTATCTAGCAAGGCTGTCATCAAGAAAGCGCCGGCGCCCGGTTTAAACCATTCACCGAAATCAATTATTCCATTATTATCTTCGATGCCATCATCGGATGGACGGTCGCCACAGCCTTCGACTGCATCACATTTCATTTGCGAATCTTCATCCAAAGACAAAGTAATTTGAAGCGGGCCGCCGCCATAATTACCCGGAATAGTTACGCTGTAAAAACCATTTTCATCGGTGTCGACTGATGTAAACGTTCTTAGTGTTTGCTTAGCCGCCCCTAACTCTTGAACAGAAATTACGCCGTTCTTTACGATCCCTTTAGCAGCGACACCGGAAACGGTTGCGCCGGAAAATTCTGTATTAGTGTCATTATCGGAACCGGAAAAACATCCAGAAAGGCTTACAGAAGCGGCAATAATCGCTGACCCGAGAATTGAGCGTTTGAAAAATTTAGTGGTCATAACATCCTCGTTTGAATGATTTCAAATGAAATAGATCGCGACAGCAATCAAGCAGCGCAAAAATTAATGAGCACTATTAAAAAGCATAAAAATAAAAGATTTATTGCATAACACGATGTTTAACAAAATCTTCATATGCCGACCAACATAAAAAACCAAATTGGATTTAATTTGTAATCAAAACCAGCCAGCAAGCGAAATAAGTATCCGGTTAAGAAAACTTAAAGTCACAACTCATTTGAAAGTTAAACTTCTGCCCGAATAAAAAGATCATTTTCTCCCCAACTCCACACAATGTAGCCCGTCATAAAAGCTTCTTAATTATGAAACTTAGGCGCCATTTTTTCGTAACACTCCTTAGCTAATATCTTCGCTGTTTTTATTGTTCAACATCACCAGCAAGGAACCAACACAATGAAACTTAATAAGCTATCTATTGCTTTAGCGACCGTGCTTACAGGAAGTACGCTTTCTTTAGTAGGCTGTATTGACGAATCCGTTCTAGTCACAACACCTACCACAGAAACAGAAGTAAAAGCGGTTCAATCAGTCGAATTCACTAGCACGCCAGCACCTAGCACTGCTGAAGAAATGGCTATGACTTATACCACTTCTAAAGCTATCGTTAAGTATGAAGACGGTACTTCAGAAACTTTCGATCTTGAGTACGAAAAACTATTCACGACTCTAGATACTGTTGGTAACAACGCCTACCCAGCTGGTCAGCTTTATGACATGGACGGCTCACCGCTTTTCGATCCAAACGGCGCGCCACTTCTAGCCGAAACACCTGACTCAAACAGCCTACTTAAAGTTGGCGATAACATCTTCCTAGTTTCTCACCTTGAATATGACTGGCTATATGCTGACGGTACTCGTGCTTCTTCGCGTGCGCCAATGGGTATGCTGCAAACTTCGATCTCGCAAGATGCTGCAACCGGTGATCTTGATGCAGTTGACCAAAAACCAATCGACTTCTCTGGTGTTGACGGTCTATGGATTCCATGTTTCGGTTCACAAACACCTTGGAACACTCACCTAGGTTCGGAAGAAGATTACGACATGCAGTACAACCCGCTAAACAGCAGCTACTCACGCACTGAAGCGGCAATCGAAGTCATGTCTAGCATGTACTTCAACAACACGAAAACGGCTAACCCTTACCACTATGGTTACTTCCCTGAAGTAACAGTTAACGAAGACGGTTCAAACGAAGTCGTTAAGCACTATTCAATGGGTCGCGGTACTTGGGAAGCAGGTAAAGTCATGCCGGATTCACGCACGGTTTACTACGGTGACGACGGTACTAACGTTGCACTATTCATGTACGTTGCTGACACAGCAGGCGACCTATCTTCTGGCTCTCTATACGCTGGTAAAGTCGCTCAAACCGGTGATTACGCAGGAAATATGTCTTGGATTAAACTTGGCTCAGCGACGGATACTGAAGTTAAAACGCTAGCGGACAACAATACTTTTGATGACATTTTCTACAATGCTGCATTCGATACAGCAACTGAAACTTGTCCAGCTGTTGACGGCGTCCAAACAACACATGTTCGTGCCGGTTCAACTTTCGATGAATGTCTAGCCGTTAAACCTGGTAAAGAACAAGCAGCCGCTTTCCTAGAGTCACGTCGTTACGCAGCACTGAAAGGTGCTACCGTTGAGTGGAACAAAATGGAAGGTATCGCGGTTAACTCTGGCGACAACAAACTTTACATGGCAATCTCTTACCTAGATAAAGGCATGCTTGACCAAGGTCTTCCAGCAGACATGGAACACCTAAAAATGGCGAAAGTAAACGCTGGTGCAACCTTCACTATGCCAATGCAAGCGGGTCAAGTAGACAGCGACAGCAACGCAATCAACTCGAACCACGTAGTGACTTCTTTCATGGTTGAAGACTTACTAATGGGTCGCGATATCGCAACTGATGCACTAGGTAACACTGCAGATCCTAACTACATCGCAAACACAGATAACATCGCGTTCTCTGACAAGATGCGCACTCTGTTTGTCGGTGAAGACTCTGGTACTCACGTAAACAACTTCGTATGGGCATACAACGTCGATACTAAGCAACTTTCTCGTATCTTGACTAACGTAGCCGGTGCAGAAGCAACGGGTCTGCAAGTTGTTGACGATATAAACGGTTATGCATACATCATGTCTAACTCGCAACACCACGGTGACTACATCAGCTCAATGAACGCTGACGTTGAAGCGGCGGTTGAAGCAACTGGTAAAATCAATAAATTTGATGCTAACTTCGGTTATATCAAAGGGATGCCAGCTATCAAATAATCCATAACTTTTGGATTCTAAAAGCCAGCTTTATGCTGGCTTTTTGTGCACTATACAATGTAAATAGGAATCATAATGAATAACATTAAAACATCATTCCTGTTGGCTGGGATTTCACTTTTATTGACCGCTTGCGGCGATGTCACGGAGACACCAACCAACCTTATCGATAACACCGATGAAGGTACGACAACTGCGGCAACGCAGTCGGCACTGATCGGAAGTTATATCAATCCGGTTGTCTTTGAAGGTAACCCTTACCCGCAAGTGCCGGCACAATGTCATACCGAAACCAGCCTTGGTCGCCAAAATGCCTGTCTTTTCTGTCATACCAACGGCCTTTATAAACAAGGACTGGGGAATAACAATCCGCAAGCCGGCGCCATGCCGCAAGTTAATTTTCAAATCGACTATGGTTTTGACCCCTACAGCGCGCAAGCGCCGACCGCCGCCAAAAACTACTGGTTAAACACTCTAAGTCCAGAAACCTTGCTTGCAGCAATCACTGCTATGGATATTGATCCAAACGAATGGAACATGCAGGACTATATTCAAGAAGACAACTGGCAAGCCGCTTATAACCTAAGACTTGGCAAAAGCAGCGATTGGGACAGCGGTTACGACCAACCTTTCCGCCTATTGCCTGGCCTCAATCCGGCGGCACTACCAGCAGATAATGACGGTTTCGTACGCTCTAACGATGCCAAAGACATCTATTTCAACGATGATTTCGGAGGCAATACCGGTTGGCGCGCCATTAACTTTATGCCGTACGGCATCTTCAGTCCAATGACCGGTTCGGTTTCCGGCATTTATATTCGTCTCGCCGCACCGTTTATGCAGAACAGTTCTGGAGACTTCGACCTAGCCATCTACCAACAGAACCTTGATCTATTACGCGATGCAATCCAAAACCGCCTGACCGAAACTTCACCGACAAACTATTTCGGCGCCGCATCGGCAATTAAAGTGGTGGCAGGAAGTTATCCGCAAGGCACAGAACTGGCACACCCGCTGCATTATGTCGACACCACTGCCGACGGAAGCAACGGTAAATTACCTGGTATGCGTGCCACTCGTGTTAAAGAAGTCCGTTATATGTATAAAGACGAAGACTTTAATCCTATGGAAGCCAGACCGGGGGACGGTACCGGTGACCAAATCTATGGCAATGATAAACAAGGTTGGGTCGACAATGGTTCCGGTTGGTTACTAGCCGGTTACATCGAAGATAAAAACGGCGATTTGCGCCCACAAACCCGACAAGAACTTACCCAATGTATCGGCTGCCATTCAGGATTCCACTACCAGACCAAAGATCCTAACTTTACTAGCGGTACCGGAAATACTGTCGATAGTACTTGGTCATTTCCACGCGCTTTCAACTCCGATTTAGGTTGGCAGGAAATGGACTACCTCGGAACCAAGATTCGTGATGGTGTCGCTACTTCCACAACACCGGAGCCAATCAATCGTCATGCAGATATTGGCGAATTTGCTCTATTGTTAAACCATACCGTCAGTGCAAACCTTTATGGTGTAATGCCGCAATCCATTGAAGCAGGTTTGCAAACGGCGATTAATACAGAGAGTGGTTATTCCAGCAACTGGACAGCGATTAAAACCGATAATGCGGTCAATTTCGAACAGAGCGTGACCTTACGCCAAACACTATTACGTGAATATGTTGTTAGTAAAGACTACTTGAATCAAGACGGTACCATTAAAGGTTTCCTGCTTTATCCTGAAGCCGAGGACGCCATTGAGAATGCTCGTCGCTATCGTCAAGTCGTTGCCACCCAGCGTTATATTTACGGTAAAGATGTATTTTCGGAAACGCCGATTAGCTACCTCCACTACCGTGATTCCTCAATTGCAGAAGTAAAGAACGACGGTACGCCTTATCAGTTTGGCGAAATCATTAGCGAGCGCTCTATTCAATTGGATGAACCGACTCGCTTTGACTATAAAGCCGGAGACGGCATCACACTAATTGAAGAAGATAAACCATTTAACGAAGGCGGTACCTACTTCCCAGATTATGTGCCTTATCTTCAGTAAACCACTATATATTCACACGCCTTAAAAATAAGACAAATGAATAACCTGCAAGCGCTTGAAATAACAACGGAAAAGCGCTTGCATTTACCCAAGCTTTCATGGATAATTCCGCGTTCTTATTTCTGGCTCAAAGTTATTTAGCTGGTGAATATAGAAATATTCGAATATTTTTATTTAACGATTTTTTAGTTAATTCAATGAGTTAATTAAGATTTCATACTAGAAGGGATTGTGAAATGTCTAGAGTATGCCAAGTAACAGGAAAACGTCCTGTAGTCGGTAACAATGTTTCCCACTCTCACCGTAAAACTCGTCGTCGCTTCCTACCAAACTTGCACACGCACCGTTTTTGGTCTGAAGCAGAGAGCCGTTTTGTAAAACTACGCGTATCAACTGCTGGTATGCGCAACATCGACAAGAACGGTATTGACGCTGTGATCGCTGATATGCGTTCACGTGGTGAGAAGGTCTAAGGAGACTAAATCATGCGCGATAAGATCAAATTAAAGTCCACTGAATCTGCTTATTACTATACTACGGATAAGAATAAGAAGAACATGGCTGGCAAATTCGAGATCAAGAAATACGACCCAATCGTTCGTAAACACGTCTTGTTCAAAGAAGCTAAAATCAAGTAATCTTACCCAGATTATGTTGAGAGACCCGATCCACAAGATCGGGTTTTTTTTTATCTAAAATTTACCGGCGAAATCTTTCAACACTGTTGTTCGCTAACAATGCAGTTGCGGCCTTCTTCTTTGGCCTGATAGAGTAAACGGTCAATAACGGAATAGGTATAGGTGGTATCGACTTCCGACACCTTATTACAATATAGCGCGCCGATAGACACTGTCATCACCTTATAAGGCGACATGGCATTTTCAATATTTAACCCGGCGACCAACTCCCTAAATCGCTCGAGATGCTTCAAAAACGCCGACTCTGATTCGTAATCACCAATTAACACAAATTCCTCACCCCCAACACGGAACAGCATGTCGTTTGCGCGGCAAAAATGCCTAGTCGCCAAGCCGGCCACCTGTACCAGCACTTCGTCACCCTGCTGATGCCCATACTGGTCATTAATACGCTTGAAATAGTCGATATCGAACATTGCAATCGCAAACGGAGATTTATTGCGCTCGGCCTTATGCAATAAAGGCTCAAATAACTCATTTAATTGGCGGCGGTTATACAAGCCTGTCAAGGCATCGCGAATCGCAACTTCTTTTAATTTGACCTTATCGGTAATATCAACTCTTGTAGTCCAAACCCCGACCACTTTCCCATATTTGAACTCCGGTACCATCGTGATCGCCACCCAAGAATCCTTGCCATTACAGCCGATGGAGCGAACTTCTCCGCTAAAGGTTTTGCCTTGCAGAATGGTTGCAAATACCTTTTCATATAATTCGGGATCTTCTTCCGGATGAATGAATTTCTGATGCAACTGCCCTATTACATCAGACTTTTTACAACCCACTAACGCCATAAAAGAGTTACTCGCCCATTGGATAGCACCGCTTGCATCGGTATAAGTTGCAAAAGAAAGTTCATTGATACGATTGATATAAAGACTCTGGCGACGTTTCTGTTGGTAGAACCACCACGACAACCACAGCAAAACGGACGCAATTAAAATCGATGCCAGTATCACCTTAATAAGCGTGCCGTGGTCGGTTGTATTCAAAACCTCAAGCTGAAACCATTTTTTATAAATATTATTGCGCTGCGTTTCATCGATACTCGCCAAAGCTTTCTGCATTATCGATAATAGTTCAGGCTCTTTATCAGTGGTGCCAATCGCTAAATCAAAACGTATACCGCTATCCCCGACCACTCGTAAACCATTTAACCCTTCGCGCTTAATCGCAAAGTTGATTGATGCTAAATTACCGGAAAATGCAAAGGCTTTCTTGTGCATCACGGCATACAATCCTTCAGTAACCGAAGCGACCGGCAAGGTATTAATTTCCGGATAATTGGTCTCTAACCACTCTTGAGCCCAATACCCTTTCGGCACAGCAATCGTTTTGCCCTTCAATAGATGATAATCCTCGACATAGCTGACCGATTGCTCGGCAACTAGCACCATCGGAAATGACAAATAAGGATCGGTAAAATTCATAAATTTTTGACGCTCAGGAGAAGCCACTGCACAACTGAGAACCTGTGTTTCACCGCTTTGGGCATCCATTAAAACTTGGTTCCAAGTAGCCGCCCTGCTTGGTTCGAACACCACGCCTAGGCGCTGTCCCATTAATTGAAAATAGTCTGCCGATATACCGTGCCATTTGCCCTTATCATCAATATATTCAAACGGCTCCCAGCTTGGATCGACACCAACTTTAATCACTGGGTTTTCACGCAGGAACTTACTCTCGGCATCGGTCAAATACAGGTTGTGACTTTCAAAAATAACCTTATGCGCATCAAAATCTTGCAACTGCTGTTTGCTAATAAAACCATGTTGCTGCGCTTCCAAAGCCTGAGCCATGATCTTGAGAGGGTTCAAGTTACCGATAGCAATATTTTCCAATTTTACAAAACGCTTCGTCATCTCCGCTTCGGCCAGTAACGCCTGTCGATCTTTATTCACCGGATAATGCTCCAGAATGTAATCGACAACAGCAACAGGATGTTGCAAAGCATATTGCCACCCGAGAATAGTCGCCTCACGCATCGCAGCCACAATCTGAGAATGGTTAGCAGCAAAATCATGATGAGTTACCAAAATATCGGAATAAGATTGAATACCAAAACTTTTCGGGTCGATCTCATAAAACTCGACGCCTTTTTGGCGTAGTCGATATGGCTCGTTGGTTTGAAATGCTGCGTACAAATCGACTTTCTTATCAATAAAATCCTGCAAATTTCCAGTGGGCGAAAGCATTTTGACCGGCAGATGAGCCACTTCATTAATTCGCTTAATAAAGGTTTTAATCAAAACATCGCCATAATGCATAACTTTGGCTCCGGAAAGCTGCTGTAAGTGTTCAATCGGAGTATGTGAGAGCAAAATCATTGGCGAATATTGAAAGGATGCCATCACCAAATCTAATGGCTTTCCTTTCGCCGCATCGATAACTACCGACGAATAACCAACACCGAAATCAGCACGCTTCGCCAGGACTTCATCTGTAGCGAGAATTCCCGGCTGCCAAGCCTTCAAGGTGACATCCAGCCCTGCTTGCCGATAGTATCCCTGCTGAATGGCCGCGTAAAAACCAGCAAATTCAAACTGATGCTGCCAACTAAGTTGAACTGAGACAGGAACCAAAGCAGAGTTTTTAGAAACAGGCGATTCCTCCGCTAAAATAGAGGCGCTAAACAAAACACTGAAACACAATGACAGGTAAAGAAAAATCGGAGGGAAGGGAGCTAGCTGCATGCAGTAAATTGTACAAAATGATATATGCGTACAACTTACCAGAAGTCAAATAACTTGGGAAATAAAAGGTTTTTTAAGCAAATAATTACCCGACAAATCGATTCGCTATTTTTGCCGGAACAAACCTAGGCTTGAACATAAAGATTCTGTTTAGCCCAACGCATGGCAGGAGGCACTTTCAACTCAACTGCACAACTGGTTTTTTCTTCAAAATCGCGCATCGCATTGTACGCCTCATCCAAGGTTGCAAACGCAGCGATTACGCTATCTCTATCCAGAATCACATAATCGTAACCATTAAATTCAATTGCATAGCGTTTCATGATTCATTCCTCCCTTGTCTTACTTGTGTCATTCGTTGCATCCCATGCATCTTTTTTGTTCCTATTGTCTTTAACGGCTGAAGCAAAGGTTTTGCCAGTTTTTAAGCAAATATTTTGCTGCTTTATTTAAGTTCAGGGAAGTGACAAGAAAATGAAAGGCTCTTAACAATTCGATGACAAATCACAGCATCACAAGAAGTGCCTGTAAAAAACAATACAAAACTTATACAATATTGATTCAGCATTTTTAAAGGACTAGCTATGCGCAACAGAGTATCTCTAGATAACGAAGCAATATCACGGATTATCGAAATGGCTTGGGAGGATCGCACTCCTTTTGAGGCGATTGAACTGAACTACGCTTTAAAAGAGGCCGATGTAATTAAACTAATGCGACGCGAATTAAAACCGAGAAGTTTTAAAGTTTGGCGTGAACGTGTCAGCGGCCGTAAAACCAAGCACTTGCAACTACGCTCAAAAGACATTTCACGCGGCTACTGTGCCACACAATACAAAATTCGCAGCGGTTGGTAAATTGCCTATAATAGCGGGCAATTTAACTATTTAACCGAACGCCGACATGCCTGAATTACCCGAAGTCGAAACCACTCGCCGCGGCATTGCCGATGCTTGTGACAATGCCACTATTGAGTCCGTTACTCTACGCGCGCCAAAACTACGCTGGGAAATCGAACCGGCATTGCCGGAACTATTGGCTGGACAACCGATTACTAGCTTAAGCCGTCGCGGCAAATACATTTTATTGCAAACCCCTCCTGGCACTATTTTGATTCACCTCGGCATGTCCGGCACTTTGCGGGTATTACCAAAAGATACCGCGGTCAAAAAACATGACCATGTGGATATCTTGTTAACAAGTGGACAAGTCTTGCGCTTGAACGACCCACGTCGTTTTGGCGCAGTCCTTTGGCACCCGACAGAAGCCGGCGACATCAACAGCCATAAACTATTGGGCAAACTGGCACCAGAGCCGTTCGATGAAGCTTTCAACGGCGATTACTTTTACGACAAAACCCGTAACCGCAATGTCGCCATTAAAACCATTGTGATGAATTCGGAAATCGTCGTCGGCGCAGGGAATATTTATGCCAATGAATCGCTGTTCTTAAGCGGTATTCATCCCGCCACTCCGGCAAAAACGCTCACTAAAGCACAGTGCCATACACTGGTAGGCAATATCAAAGAGGTGCTTGCCAAGGCAATTCAACAAGGCGGCACCACGCTAAAAGACTTTATGAGTCCTGAAGGTAAACCGGGCTATTTTGTACAAGAGCTGAATGTTTACGGCAAAGAGGGTGAACCTTGTCCGATATGTACAACAACCTTGGAAAAAGTGATACTGAATCAACGAGCCAGTTTTTACTGCCCGCAATGTCAGCCGAAAAAACGCGTCCGCGCGCCTAAAAAATAACGGCTATATGCTTAAGGAAAATAGCGCCAATCTTGGAAAAGCCCTTAAGCACAACATTTCGCGCTTGAGCAAAAGCCACTCTGTGCTTTACCATTAAGGTCTATTTTTTGGAGACACCAGTAATGAAAATTTCGTCGTGCTTTAATCGCTCACAGCCAAACACTTTGTCGAGCAAGCTGTTTAGCAAAGTCATCACGTCGATTTTCGCTCTATCCATACTTACTGTCGGTTTAAGCGGCTGTGAGCAAAAACCCAAACAAAACGCCAATCTATGGCCAACCGCCCAAAACTGTAACCTGCATAAAGGCCCTTGTAGCATCGAACACAATGGCTCTAAAGTCACTTTGCAAATTAATCCGCAGCCGATTCCGATTGCGCGCCCTCTCGGCGTACAACTCACCTTAGAAAATCTTAATCCAACTGAAGTACAGCTGGATATTTCCGGCATCAATATGTATATGGGCTATAACCGTGTTCCCTTAACATCAACCAAACCAAATCGTTGGGTCGGAACCTCGATGCTGGCATTCTGTACTGCCGAGAAAATGGAATGGCAGGTAACAGTGATGCTTGAGCAAGACGGTAAACAAATTCAAGTACCTTTCTTGCTGGAAACCTCAAACCGCGGTAGTTAATACCTATTGCCGGATTAGAAGTAATTTGCATGCCTCTAATCACCTTGCCTCGCGCTTTCCTCTCAATAGTTCACAAACTCTCTCAAGGATTTAGTCTGTTTTCAGCCCATTGAACACACAAAGTTTGCACATTTTGTTTGCATACTGGAAGCGAGTCGAGAGGACAGCATGACAAGTTTGCAAGCAATCCTCTCAATTGACCGCTAAGCCAATCATCTATCGCTTTAGCCGGTCGTTATAAAAAGAGGATGAGATTATGCAAACCTTTCAAAGCACTCACACAAACACTGTTCGCAATACCTTAATCGGTCTTTTCACCGGCGCGCTGCTTTTAACCAGCGGAGCTGCAGTGGCGCAAGAACATCGCACTAACGGCGTTTTATCGATTGATATCGAATTATTCGGCGGCCAACATAGAGAGCCACGCCAGCAACCGGCTCCACAGAAAATGCATCGCCATGAAAGCCGACATCGTTACGATGCCCACTCTCACAAACAGTCGCAACGCTATCAGCACAATCCTTATCAAGAACGTTACGGCAAACATGCCAAAAACAACCGCGATTATCGCTCTGGGAAATACCATCGCGTATCACCGTTGATTGTTTTAAGTCAGGATCTATTCCTATCGCCATTTCAAGACATGCGTTTAAGAGTGATTTTGGGAGATCATTGGGACGGTCATATGAACCGTAAAGAAGCACGCCAAGTCCATAAAATGTTAACGCCGAAACAGCGCCGTCAATGGAATCACTTAGGGTATTATTCAAATGTGAGTTGGCGTCATTAAACGCCGCTTGAGACAGCCCTAACGCCGGTGTGCAAATTGTACGACTGGCGTTGTTGTTTTAATCGTGACGATAAACCTTATAGGCCGAGATTAACAATAAGGCGGCAAGCATCAATAACAGCATATCGGTCTCAACAAAACTGAGCAGATAACCGCCTAAAGCCGCGCCAGCAATCGAGCCGAAAATCATCGCTAAAGCAAAACGTTTTTGCTCTACGACCACCGCAAAACGCGCATCTTTACGGTAACGCGCCAAGCCGGTCAACATAGTCGGCAAACTGACCATCATCGCTAAGCTGCCTGCAAGAATAATATCCGCACCAAACAGTAGCATAATGGTTGGAATCAGCAATTCACCACCAGCTACGCCCATCACCGACGCCACCACCCCTATGGCAAAACCGGCCGAAATGCCGAACAGTAAACGCTCAGTAAAACTCAATTGCCAATTCACCTGACCGGAAAACGAATGCCCCCAAATCAATAACGCGGCCATAGCTACAAGCAACGCGGCAATCAGTTTATACAGCGTCTGATTCGCCAGCTTGGTGACCCAATCCGCGCCCAGCCAAGCACCGATTAGACTGCCCGCCAGTAAAGTGAAGATAATTTCGTTATGACCCCACAATTCAGAAAACGGTACCACATCACTGCGGAATAGAATCGCCGAGGCGACCACCACCAAACTCATGACCTTATTCAGCATCACCGCCTGAATCGCGGCAAAACCGTAATAGCTAATCAGTAATGGCAAACGGAATTCGGCACCGCCAAGACCGATTAAACCACCGAGCGAACCAATCGCTCCGCCGCCAATAAAACTGTGCACAATACCACGTCGAGATTGCATTGGTTACTCCGCTAACACCACAGATTTAATCAACGCGAACAGCTTTGTGCCGACCTCTAACTGCAAGCGCTGTGCCGAATGCTCGGTAATCTCGGCAAATAGCTTCTGCCCGTCTTGCAACTGCAAGCGCACCAAAACCCGATGATTGTCTTCCGGCACTATTTTCAGAATTTCTGCCGGAAGATGGTTAATAATGCTCAACTGCTCAGGGTCGGATAATGCCAAGGAAACGTCTTTTGCCAGAACGCGCACGCGCACCGTGTCTTTTTTTAGCTCATTTAAATCCGATAACCATAGGGTATTTTGCCCCATCTGAATCGGGCGCAAACCTTGCTCAATCGCCTGTGGCGTCCCTTGCAGAACCGAAACCGCCCCTTCATCATCAAATAACGGAGAATCGACGCGCGATAGCGATTCCTGCAAAGTTTCAATACGTTCAATTGCACCGTCTTTCATAAAAACGATTTGATTCGCCAAACGCTCTACTTCCGCAGGAGCATGGGTGATATACAAAACCGGGACTTGGTAGGCAGCAACAATGTCTTCAATCAGCGTTAGCATCTCGGCTTTAGAACGCCAATCCAGTGCCGATAGCGGTTCATCCATACAGAGAATATCCGGACGCGTCAGCAACGCTCGCGCAATCGCCACGCGCTGTTTCTCGCCGCCGGACAAGAAATTGACGCCACGGTCGAGCTTATCGGCAATACCGACACGAGTGACGATTTCATCAAAATCAGCAGGCTCTACCGATTTTGGCAAACGCTTAACCGAATACATCAGATTTTGACGCACCGACATATGCGGAAATAGCGCTGCATCCTGAAACACAAACCCGATATGACGCTTCTGCGTCGCAAGCGCCGTTTTACCGTTTTGCCAACAGACATCGCCAAAATAGAGCTCACCTTCGGTATGCTTATCCAGCCCGCTAATGGCACGCAATAACGTGGATTTACCCGAACCGGAACGGCCAAAAAGAACCGTCACGCCCTCCAGCGGTAGTTCAAAAGCGCCAGAATTCAGTTCAAAGTTACCGAGTTTTAAATTTAAATTTCCACGTAGAGTTGTCACATCTAATCCAATACAATTCCATTTAGAGTGCAGATAAAAATCTAGCCATCAAGGCGCTCAGAGCGAAGTTTATTATTAATAAATGAGTGAATGAGCAACACAGAGGGCTGGATTTTTAGCGCAATCTAACCGACTTTTACGCCAAATCGTCGATTAATTCCATACACAAGCATCAACACAATAAGAGAGAAAATCAACATCATCGCCGAGAGCACATGCGCTTGGTCGTATTCCAAACTTTCCACGTGGTCAAAGATATCAATCGACACCATGCGCGTTTCACCTGGAATATTACCGCCAAGCATCAAGACCACGCCAAACTCACCTACGGTATGCGCAAAGGTCAGGGTTGCTGCCACCAAAAAACCTCGCTGAGACAGCGGTAAAACAATAGTGAAAAAACGGTCTAGAACATTAGCGCGCATGGTCGCAGCGGCATCTAATAATTTTTGCGGCACCGCTTCAAAAGCGTGCATCAAAGGCTGTACGGCGAACGGTAAAGAATAGAAAACCGAACCGACAATCAGACCGGTTTTAGAAAAGGTCAGCTGCCCTTCAAAACCAAAAAAGCGCAAAAACTCGGTCACATAGCCATTGGGGTTAAAAATAATCAGCAGATAAAACCCCAAAACCGTTGGCGGTAAAACCAACGGTAAGGCAACCAGCGCTTCTAATACAATTTTTGATGAATGCTGCATTCGTGCCATCCACCACGCTAACGGTGTACCAAGCAATAGAAGAATAAAGGTGGTCCAAGCAGCCACCTCCAGCGTTAACCAAATTGGGTCTAAGCTGACCTCAACTCCAAAAATCTCAATCATGAACCGATAAAAACTCTATTTAAAAATTAAGGCGTACTATAACCGTAAGACTGAATAATCTCGATCGCTTTTGGCGACTGCACAAATTCCATAAACGCTTTAACCGCGGTATTGTCTTGACCACGCTTTAGAACCACGGCACCCTGTTTAATTGGTGCGTAATCGGCTTGCGGCACAACCCAATACTCGCCCTTTTTGTAGATAGGGCTTTGCGGATCAACTATCTGCGATAGCGCGATAAAGCCGATTGGCGCATTGCCAGTTGCCACATACTGGAAAGCATGCGCGATACTTTCGCCATTGACGATTTTACTTTTTAGGCCGTCATACAAACCCATCTTTTTCACATAGGCTTGCGCACGTTCGCCATAAGGCGCAGTGCGTGGATTGGCCATCGCAATATGACGAAACTCAGCTTTTTTAAGAACCTCTAACGGCTGTTCTTTAACCGGATACTTGTCACTGTAAAGTGCAATTTGTCCCTGCGCATAAACAAAATAAGTCCCGTTCACACCAGTACCATCTTCAATGGTTTTTAGCGCACGTTTTTCATCGGCACCGAAAAAGGCATCAAACGGCGCGCCGTTTTTAATTTGCGCAAATAACTTTCCGGTCGGCCCAAAAGAGAACTTCAATTTATGCCCTGTCTCTTTAGTGAATTCGTCACCAATCACCTCAATTGTTTTAGTAAAGTTTGCTGCCACTGCAATAGTCGCTGTTTGCGCTAGTGCCGCACCACTGCTTACAAGCATTACCACCGTGCCAAATAGACCTGCTAAAAATGTATTTTTCATCGAAAACTCCAAATAGAATATAACTTTATATGTAACTTACTATATATCGAAAATTTTAAAAAAACCTGGATCTAAACCAGGCTTTCAATACGAAACGTTTAATCTGCCACTGCAAGCAGTACATGCGATGCCTTTACCAAAGCACAAGCGCTACCACCCACTTTTAAATCTAAGGCTTCAACCGAGCCATTGGTGACAATGGCCGAAATCTTATTGCCGCCTTCCAATGCAATGGTAATATCACTGTTTACCGACCCTTGTTCCAATTCAACAATCTCACCGCAGAACTGGTTACGAGCACTGGTACGCATACCCGCAACATCTTCAGAAATAATCACCCAACTGGCTTTAATCAGCGCATAAACGTCACTGCCGACGTCTAGATGCAAACGCTCCAAACTACTTGGCGTGATTTGCGCGACGACTTCAGTGGAATTTCCTACCGCCAGAATAACCTCACAGTTCACTTCGCCTTTTTGAATGGATTTAACCGTACCGTGAAACAAGTTACGTGCGCTGGTTTTCATGGAAATTTTCCTCATAATATCAAGCTGGCTGAGCATTCCCGGCGACAGCTCTTCCAGATGACGCATCCAATGTTGCATCTGTTCCTGAAAGAGCAAATAAGCGTTCAGCAACTGTTTGCCCGATTCAGTCAAAACCATTCCGCCCCCGCCGGCTCCCCCTTTTTGGGTATGTACCAATTTTTCACCGGCTGCTTCGGTCATGGCCTCAATCGCTTGCCACGCCCCTTTATAGGTGATACCACACGCTTTAGCCGCTTGTGAAAGCGAGCCAAGCGAGTCGACCTTATTCAATAGTTCAAGACGACGCTGCCCGGAACGGGTCTGGCGAGAACCAAGTAAAAACGACTGAACAAGTTGTTCCGGTTGATGTTTCTGCATTATTCAAAGCTTTATATACTGCAAGTAATAACGAAGCATTATAGTCAGCAAATACAATAACTGCAATGCTAAATCCGCTAGAATATTTATTCGTAATGTATCGAGCATTAAAAGGAGTTAATGTGCAACCTTGGTTAAGTAAAACTCTACAAATCTTGGCGCCAACCCTTACCAATAGTTCACTACTGGAAAAACTTTACTCAGCACTTGGCGGGTTTATCGGCATCTTAGCAGTGGCGATTATCAGCCATCACTACGCCGACCCGCAAAGCGCGTGGCTGATGACTGCTTCAATGGGCGCATCGGCAGTCTTGTTATTTGCCGCACCGCACGGTCCTATGTCACAACCTTGGCCGGTATTCGGCGGCCACATGGTATCGGCAATTACCGCTTTGACCTTCAGTCTCTATTTACTACCGTGGATTGACCCGCTGTTAATCCTCGCAATCACCGTCGGTGTTAGCATTTTCGCCATGTATGCGCTTGGCTGTCTACACCCGCCGGGCGGAGCAACGGCCTTAACGATTGTCCTCTCCGCAGAAAAAGCGCCAAGCACTGTCAACTTTGATTTTCTGGCCTTCCCATTACTACTTAATTTAGTGGTTATTTTGATTATTGCGGTTTTCTTTCACAGCCTTGGCAGCAAAAAATACCCTGTCTTTTTTGCCCAAAACACTTTCCGCAAACGGTCAGAAAACCAAGAACAAATGCCCGACGCTCTATCGCATGAAGAGTTTCTAAGCGCTCTGGCAGAAATAGACAGTTTTGTCGATATCAACGAACAGGAATTACGCCGAATTTTAGAGCTGACTCAGGTTTGTGCACCCACACAACCGCTTATCGCTGAACAGCTTAATTCCGGCGGTTATTACAGTAACGGTGCTTTAGGACGAGATTGGAGCGTGCGCCAAATTAAGGAATTGGTGGAAGACGATCAAGCAGTCGGTGAAAAACAGCTGGTGATTTTCAAACAGAAAGCCGGTTCGGAAAAACTAAAAACCGACTGCATTACTGTCTCTAACTTTCTAAAATGGGCTGCTTACGAGGTTGAACCAGCCACTTCCGGCTGGCAAAAGAAAATTAGTAAGCCGAAATATTAGTCAAATGACAAACCAACCAGATTGCTGAATGTTTTAATCACCAATTCAAGCAGTTTGTCATTGAATTCATATCCCGGGTTATGGCAAGAAAGGTGGTATTTCTGACCTTCTTGCTCGGACATTCCTATTAACGCAAAGGCGCCCGGTCTCTCTTGCAGGAAGTAGCTAAAGTCTTCCGATGCCATAATCGGCAACATCATGTCTACTTGATCAAAACCTTCGCCAAGATGATTTTGTAATACTTGGCGATAGTTGGCTGCTTGCTCGGGATGATTAATCGTCGCTGGATAGTAAGCCTTAACTTCGCTCTCCGCTGTCACGCCATAACTATGCGCGGTATCCTTAGCGATTTGCCCGATTAACTGCATTGCCGGTTGTAGCCATTTCGGTTCAGAAACACGAATACTGCCACGTAACGTCGCAGTTTGCGGAATCACGTTCGTTGCCGAACTATCGGTTTCAAACTGGGTTGTACTGATAACTACCGCGGCTTGCGGAGGCATACGACGACTGACAATCTGCTGTAAATTAAGCGCCATCGCAGCACCGGCCAGTAACGGGTCCTGGCACAGCTCCGGCTGAGAAGCGTGCCCGCCAAGACCGTGAACGTTGATTTCAAAACCACCATTGCCAGACATAATCGGGCCATCCGGACAAACTGCGGTACCGAATGCCAAAGCCGGCCAGTTATGCCAGCCGTAGATTTCATCGACGCCATCTAATGCGCCATCTTCAATCATTTTCTTAGCACCATGCCCGCCCTCTTCGGCTGGCTGGAAAACCAAGGTCACAGTATTACGCAGTTTATCTTCATGTCTTTTCAACCACAAAGCCGTGCCTAACAATACCGCCATATGGCCGTCATGCCCGCAGGCGTGCATTTTTCCCGGCGTTTTCGAGGCAAAGTCTACTTCGGTGATTTCATTAATCGGCAAAGCATCCATATCAGCTCGTAAGGCGATATTCTTACCGCCATACTGTTGTTTGGCCTGCGGAGCTATCTGTGCAATGGTGCCGTATTTTGCACAGACGCGCCATTCAATTCCCCAATCATCCAGACATTTACGAATACGCTCGGCAGTATTTTCTTCCTGCCAAGTCAGTTCCGGATGCTGGTGAAACCAGTGGCGTAGTTGTATTGCGACGTCTAAGACCTCATTCCATTGCATAGTGATGCCCTTTGTAAAATTCGACCGACAAAAAAAGCGCTCGTAAGGCGCTTTTTTAGTTTTGATACAAGCAGTGTAGCTTACATTTGCGCTTTAATCCACGCTTGCAGAGCTTCGGCAGAATCAAAATATTCGACCGACTTCACTTCTAGATTATCCAGCTGCATCGCAGTGACTTTATCTTCTTGTTTTGGCCAATCCTTTAGCATTTCTTCGTCATTCACCACAGCCATTTTAAAGGCGTAATCTTTCATTTTCGGAATCGCGAACAGTTTGGTAATCAAGCCCGGCATAGCAGAAACATCGGCAATATAAATACCGCCTTGCGCCGCTAAGTCCGTTAATTCAAGCGTATTTAACGTCTCTTTTACCAATTTACCGGCGTCTTTTTCGGAAGACAGCAACACCCATTTAGTCTCGGAACCAAAAGCAATTGGCTGTTCAAACTGATCATTTAACGATACTGTACCAAGAGTCTGTGCTTGAGCGGCAAAACTACCTAGCGTTAGCACAACGGCAAGCATGCCTTGTTTTAGAAAATTCATAAGGTTCTCCATTTAAGAATAGATATAAAAAAACCACAGCCGAAAAGATTTCGACTGTGGTTTTCTAAGCTGAGACTTATGCCCTACTTACAAAAAATTACAGAGATTTTTTGCAGAAGTAGAAGTCAGTACACTCATACTCGTTAGACTCAAGACGCGCACGCGCTTCGTCGATAGTAGCTGGAGGAGGAACGATTACTTTCTCACCTTCACGCCAGTTTTCTGGAGTTGCACAAGCGTTAGAATCAGAAGTTTGCATCGCTTTCAATAGACGAACGAACTCATCGATTTGACGGCCGTTAGACATTGGGTAGTAAACCATTGCACGTAAGATACCTTCTGGATCGATGATGAAGGTAGCACGAACAGCTGAAGTGTCTGCTGCTGCTTCGTGAATCATGCCGTAAGACATAGCAACTTTCATGTCTAGGTCAGCAATGATTGGGAACTGGATTTCTACACCAAATTTTTCTTTGATGTTTAGCGTCCAAGCGTTGTGCGAGTGGTGAGAATCGATAGATAGACCTAGTAGTTCACAGTTCATTGCATCAAACTGATCTTTACGCTCCTGGAAACCGATGAACTCAGTTGTACAAACTGGAGTGAAGTCAGCAGGGTGAGAGAAAAGAATTAGCCACTTACCTTTGTAGTCTTCTAGCGTTTTACGACCGTGAGTAGTAATTGCGTCGAACGCTGGAGCTGGTTTGTTTAGCTGTGGTAGGCCAACAGTTTGAGTTGTAACTTCCATCGAAGAATCTCCTAGATGTTGTTTTTAAGTAAAGTCCGGCTTAAATTCATAAGCTCGTTTAATGTGGCGATAAGATTAAACATCGAAGCGCCAAAAATCCAATAGGAATTTTTGAAGTGTATGATAGCCAAAAACTATCTTATTGAAAGCATATAATAAATTTACTGTATTAGAAGGGTTTAATACCGTCAATACAAATTCATCTTAAAACAATGCATTGCAGTGGAATGTGAAGAAATTATTGCGCGTGTTTGCTCTGCAAAGCCTTGGAAACAACCGGGTGCACAAATTCGGACACGTCGCCCCCTAGAGCAGAAATCTCTCGAACTAGTGATGAAGAGATAAAGGCATACTGCTCTGCCGGTGTCATAAACATCGTCTCGACTTCCGGCGCCAATTTGCGGTTCATTGATGCCAGTTGAAATTCATATTCAAAATCCGACACCGCACGAAGACCACGTAAAAGCACGTTGCCATCCACCCTTTTAACAAAATCCACCAGCAAACCACTAAAGCCGATCACCTTAACATTAGGCATATGAGCCACGACTTGTTTCGCTAGTTCGACACGCTCTTCCAGCGTAAACAGCGAGTTTTTATTACGGTTTTGCGCAACGGCAATAATTAAACAGTCATAAAAACGCGCCGCACGCTCAATTAAATCGAAATGGCCACTGGTAATTGGGTCGAAAGTACCGGGATAGACAGCTGTAATAGTCATAGGAATGTTGTTAACAAGCGTTATGCTCGGGTCTTAAAAGTTGAGACATATAATACAGAAATTTATCGCATTTGCGACACCGAACCCAAATTTGTATTGACCGTGTCATTTAAGGACATCGCCAAATCGTTATTGATCTTGTTTCGTAAACAGACCAAAACGCACTTGCGAAGTGGTCTTTTCTTTGCGACAAGACCAACCTTCCGGCAGTTCCGGCCAAGCAAGGCTTTTCTCTTGTTCAAGATAGAGTAAAGTCTGGTCGCTAACCCAGCCTTGGTCGAACAGGTTTTGCAACATCGTGTGCATCAAATCTTTATGAAACGGAGGATCTAAGAAAATCACATCAAACGGAATCTCGGCTGTGCTTTGCGCCCAATGCACAGCGTCAGTACAAATGACTTGTGCTTGTTGTGATTCAACTTTCAACGTTTGCAGATTTTGCTGAAGCTGTTTTTGCACTTTCGGCAAAGCATCTAGAAAGACCACTTTCTTAGCCCCTCTCGACAAAGCTTCGAGCCCGATAGCACCAGAACCTGCAAAAGCATCTAGGCAGCGTGCACCAGCAATATCAAATTGCAACCAGTTAAAAATAGTTTCACGCACTCGATCAGACGTTGGACGTAGTCCGTCGGCTAAAAGTACCGGCAACTTTCGACCACGAAAATCACCGCCGATTATGCGCACCTCACCCATACCTTGGGCATTTTTAGAACCAGTAGATTTTTGAGAACGACGTTGACGAGACATTTCAGAGAGACTTTGTAATTTACAGAACCGAATTATAACCGTAGAGGACAGTGACGAGAACAGCAACTTAATTTAAGGAAACACAGAACAAATCCAAATCGTCCTCAGGCAAAGTACAATTTTGGCTAATCAAAGCGGCTGTGCCGTCATGTCTAAACCTGACAAAACGGCCAACACCGCTTAGACAAATTTTACAAAGCCCTTGCCTCAACTTACTCCGTCGGGCGTCGAACTCTTGGTTTACTTAAAGCTCAAATCGCTTAATTCTTTCTCAAGAAACTCAGCAAAAACACGCGTTTTCATCGGCAGATAATTCGTGTTCGGATAGAGTAAGTTAATGCGATAGGTATTGCGATCGAAAGCGGCACGATATTCGCTCATCAAGTTAATCACTTCACCTGACGCCAACTCTTTGCCAATTAACCAATCCGGTAATAAAGAAACCCCGAAACCTTGCAGACAAAGTTCTCGCGCCGCATTAACATTGCTCGCGAAAATGGTTCTTGGAACTTCGACATCATGGAAATCCTGTTCGTCTTCGTAAGAGGTGAAATTCCAGACCCGATGTTCCAGAAAATGGATGATCGGAGTTTGCTCTAAATCTTTAAAATTGTGTATCGGGTAATCTTGTAAAAATTCTGGCGTAGCAACCAATTTCATATTGACCGTACTCAAAGGAATCACCACTAATCCGGTCTGCGCTTGCCCGCCGACGCGCACAGCAATATCAATTCGGTCACGCACTAAATCAAGCACTTCACTGTCAATTAAAATATCTAATTTGAGTTGCGGATGCTTTTTTCGAAATTTCTTTAAAACCGGTAAAATTTGCTGTTCGGCAAACCCTGGAGGAAAAGTCATCCGTAAAGTCCCCTGTACGATATTCTGGCTATCCAGTGCTTTGACTTGCGCTTGGCATAGACAATCTAAACCGGGTTTAATGGATTCACAATAAATCGCTCCTGCCTCAGTTAATTGCAGATGGCGAGTACTGCGTTCAAACAGTTGGAAACCGAGATGATCTTCTAAACCTTGGATCGTTCTAGAAATAGATGAAGCACTGATATTACGCTCTTGAGCAACTGCCGCAAAACTGCCTAATTTGACTGCCGCAAGCAAAATGGAAAGTTGTTCGATTTTAATCGAATCAAGCTGTGCCCCCATAGATAGACCTTATTTAAGAATGGTTATTTTTGTTGTCATTGTGGAGTGATTCTAACGGATTTTAGACTAAGCGCCTATCCATAAGAAATTGTTCTCGAATATATAGCTTTGTAAAACAGAATGCTAAACTTATTCATGCCAACCATTCAGGAAATCAAACCGTGTCGAATTCCGAAACGCCTACAGAGTTACAAAGAGCAAGTTTGTTAGAGAAATTTCAATTTGTACTACAAAATAACCGCAATAGCGTAGTCGGCAATTTAGGTGTCGCACTGCTCGGCTCTGTACTGGAATTCAATACCGGTGAATGGCTACTGCTTGCAGCTTGGTTTAGTGTATTTGTCATAGTACTCAGTGCACGCTATCTAGTCGGCCAAAATATATTGCGAGCTTTTAAGAAAACCAAACCTAACCATGCCGAAACCAGGCTACACGTCCGCAAATTCGCACCGTTTATCTACGCTACAGGTTTTATGTGGGCACTGTTTCCCTGGCTGTTCTACCAATCAGAAAACCCTGAAACTCTCGCACTGTTTGCAATCGTCATCGCCGGAATCGTAGCAGGGAGCGTCTCCTCATTAGCCGCGATCCCAATGTACATTCGTGGGTTTCTATTGCTCACAGTGGTTCCCTTAGCGGTTTTATTCTTTAGTTTTCAGCAATACTATTTAGCTGTCTTCGGTTTAATGTTCCTATTTTATGCGCTATTTACCCTCAAAGCCGCAAGCCAATTCCATAACTCTTTAGAACGCGCTATCCATCTCAACCTACAGAACATTGCACTCATTGACCAGCTAACCATAGCGAAACAAGTAGAAGAGAATAATAGCCGCCTGAAAAGTGATTTTATGCGCACCGTTTCCCACGAATTACGCACACCGCTGAACGCCATTGTCGGCTTTACCGATCTGATGTTATTAAATTGCAGTAAAAAAGAGTGGCTGATGTATTTAGAAAATATCCGTGAAGGCGGCGAGAAACTGACTCTTTTAATTGATGACATCCTTGATTTCAGTAAAATCGAACAAAACCATATCCAATTACAAGCCGGGAATTTTTCTGCTCAGGAAGCCTTGCAACACATTGTCAATTCATTGCAACCAAGCGTTCATAGTAAAGAATTACTGATTGAAATCGATATCTCGGACAAGGTACCCAGTTACCTTTATTTTGATGTCTTTCGTTGGAAACAGGTCATAGCAAAACTTCTTTCTAATGCAATTAAATTTTCTCCGCAACACGCTCGTATTGAAGTCAATCTACAATACGATGCCGAACAACAATTATTAGAGTGCCAAATTAAGGATTACGGCATTGGCATCGCACCTGCTCAACAACAGCAAATCTTCGAAGCCTTTACGCAAGCCGACGGCAGCAGCACTCGACAATTTGGTGGAACAGGACTAGGCTTATCAATCGCTAAACGTTTAGTCGATTTAATGGGCGGTGATATTGCCGTGCAAAGCGCAACGAATCAAGGCAGTCTCTTCAGCTTCTGGATTAAGGCACCATTAAGCAAACCCGCCGACTGATAAAAGCTTCACTCAAGCATCACTTTTACGTCATCTAACTGTCATCTAATAGTCCGACAATTGCTAAAAATTTTGTCAGAGGTGACACCATGTTGCATATCGAACAAGCGCTCACTGGAAAGTGGCCAAACCTAGCCAATAATCCGGCCTATCCGCTGATTATCAAACTGCTGAAAAAACTCCTGCACGAAAAAGAAATCAACGACTTTATCGAACAGAATCAGCATCTGCGCGGCTTTGCTTTTCTTGATCAGGTGCTGGCACACTTTGATTTCAGTTATCAGGTAAACAGCCAACAACTGCAACGGATTCCTGCGGAAGGCAAAGTGATCATTGTCGCCAACCACCCTATCGGCTCACTGGATGGTTTAGCGCTATTGAAATTGGTGCGTTCGGTGCGCGCCGATGTGCGCATCGTCGCCAATGATTTACTCTCCAATATCGAACCATTACAAGATCTTTTCTTGCCCGTCGATAATATGGCGAGTAACCAACATAAAGCGGCATTTAAAGCGATGTTAAATGCGCTAGAAGGCGAACAAGCCGTGATTATTTTTCCGGCCGGAGAAGTGTCGCGGATTCGTCCCAATGGCGTTAAAGACGGCGCTTGGAAAAGCGGCTTTTTAAAACTGGCGCAACGTAGCCAAGCACCGGTTCTTCCAATTCAAATTGATGCCCGCAACTCCAGCTTGTTTTATGCGCTATCAACCCTATACAAGCCACTTGGTTCGCTATTTTTAGTGCAAGAAATGTTTAATAAAACCGCACAGAAGATCGAGTTTCATATCGGTAAACCCATTTCTGCCGAGACATTGCAAAAAGCGGTCAAGGAAAGTTCGGTTAAAGTGGTCGCCAAGCAGTTCCGTAAGTACCTATATCGCTTGGCTAAACCAAAAAGACTTAATAAAAAGCCGTTTTTACCAACCATTGAAACCATTGCGCACCCGATTGATCGCAAGGCATTAAAACAAGCGATTCATCAAGGTCAGTTATTAGGCGAAACTAATGACCGCAAGAAAATCTATCTGTTTGACTTTGATGCTAACTCACCGGTGATGCAAGAAATTGGCCGCCTGCGCGAACTGACCTTTCGCAGCGTACAAGAAGGAACCGGCAAAAGCTCAGACCTTGACCACTATGACGCACTGTATCAGCATCTGGTTTTATGGGATGAAAGTGAATGGGAAATCGTCGGCGCTTACCGACTGGGGCAAGGCACCCACCCACAACAAGATAGACTAAAAACCGATGCAGAAATCTACAGCGCCAGTCTGTTTGACTTTAAACCAAGTATCCATGCAGAATTGCAAAATTGCTTGGAACTTGGCCGCAGTTTTGTACAACCAAAATACTGGGGAAAACGCAGTCTGGATTATCTGTGGTTCGGTATCGGTGCTTATCTCAAACAGCACCCGAATATCCAATATATGTTCGGGCCTGTCAGCCTTAGCAACGCCTATCCGCAAAATGCTAAAGAGTTAATCGCCGCTTTCTATTTGCAGCAATTCGGCGATTACCAATCACTGGTGCAAGCGCGCCAACCATTTGCGATTAGCGAGGAAAGCCTAGCAATAGCTAAGCAAGAATTTAGCAGTGACTACAGTGCAAGTTTGAAAAAGCTTAATGCGCTTTTAGCTTTGGAAGGCGTAAAACTCCCAACCTTATTTAAACAGTATGCCGAACTGTGCGATGACAAAGGTTGCCGTTTTATCGACTTCAACATCGACCCGCTGTTCGCCGATTGCATCGATGCCTTTATCTTTGTCGATATCAGCAAAGTCAAAGACAAAAAACGCCAACGTTATATGGGTGAAGCAAAAATCTCAGTCGCATAATTGTTTGTTTGCAGGCATAAGAAAAAAACCGACATCGATGTCGGTTTTTTCGTTTTTGGTGAAAAACAATTATTCAGGCTGTCCAACCATAATGGTCAACATCTTATCCGGTTGAATCTGACGATTCCATGCATCGAGAATGTCTTGTTTAGTCACCTTCTTAATCTGCTCCGGGAACCATTCCAGATAATCCAATGGCATACCGTAGAAACCGATCATCGAGATATAGCCCAAGATTTTCGAGTTGCTGTCCATACGCAGAGGCCAGCCGCCGATTAGGTTGTCTTTAATCGCCTGTAAACGCTCTTCCGAGAAATCGTTTAAGAAATCTTTTAGAGTTTGCTGCACCACCTGCTCGGCTTCTTTGGCAGAAGCGTTTTTAGTCGATAAACCAATAATGAATGGGCCATTCTGCTTCATCGGCGCGAAGTAACTGTACACGCTATAAACCAGACCGCGTTTTTCACGCACTTCTTCCATTAGATACGATCCGAAACCGCTACCGCCAAATAAATGGTTACCGACAAACAGTGGCACATAATCTTTATTGCCGCGTTCAATGCCTAACTGAGTTAGCGAATAGTAAGTCTGTGAAGATGGAAATTCCTTGCTGATACTTTGCGCTTTCGCTAGCGCTTTCGGTTTTGCCAAAGCTGCGGGCTTTTCACCGGTTGGTAGCGAGCTGGAAAGCTGTTGCGCCATCTTCTCAGCTTGCTTCTTATCAATATTACCGACAATTGCAATCACCGCATTATTCGCCAAATAGTGGCTTTGGTAAAACTGCTCTAACTTCGCTTGATCCAATTTCGCCACTGTGGCTTCGGTGCCGATAGTTGGATGTGCGTATGGGTGATTTGGATACAAGTTCGCCCACAGTTGGTCATTTAAGATTTGCTGCGGTTTGACCGATTTCTGTTTAATGCCCAATAGCAAACGCTCACGTTCACGTTCGATAATTTCCGGCTTAAATTGCGCTTGCGTCAAAGCATCTAAATACTGCTCAAACGCCGCTTGCATAACACCATCACGCGTTAAAGTACGCAAAGAGAAGCTAGCATTATCGCGGCTGGCGCTGCCGCCAAACTGCGCACCGATCTTATTGAAACCGTCAGCAATCTGATCTTCGCTTTGCGTTTTAGTCGCGGTACCAACCAAGCTAGCGGTAAAAGATGCCAAACCGAAATCATCACCATCGCGAATCGAACCAGCATCAAAAGTGACTTCAATATCCAACATCGGCAACTGCGGTGAATGCACATACATTACCTTAGCGCCCTGCTCGGTCATCCAAGATTCGATTTTCACCGACGCTTGGCTAATGGAGCTGAACAACATCAACGCCACGACCATAAAACTTGCCAGCCAAGCCGGTGCAGAAAATTGTAACTTTGCTAATTTCGCCATTAGTGCACTCCTTTGCCTGGAATTGCCGCGCCATTATTACGCGCTTGTTCACCATTTGGCAGTAGTGTCGCCACGGTCTGCTGGTCAATGCTGAAATATTTCTGCGCCACTTTTTGAATCATTTCCGGTGTAACTTTACGCATATTATCAACCCAGTTATCTAGCGTATCCGCAGGCAGACCAACACTAAGTAGCGAGCCCATAATAATCGCTTGCGACTGAATCGAGTCTTGGTGATACACATACTGCGCTTCGGCCTGCGCCAAAACACGGTCTAGTTCTTGTTGCGAGATTTTTTCATCTTGCAGTTTTTTGATTTCCGACCATAAAGCTTGCTCCGCTTGTTGCGGGGTTTTGTCTTGGTTTGGCGTTGCGCTCAAGGTAAACAATGTGGTGATACGGTCGGTTGGATCAAAGCTGGCACTGGCACTCGCTATCACTTCTGAGCCACGAATTAAGTTTTTACTAAAACGCGAAGAATCGTCACCGGAAAGAATGTCACTCATCACACTCAGAGCAAACACTTCTTGGCGCTCTGCTTCATCTTTTGCGGTCACAAGAGTCGGCGCATGGAAACCAATCAACAACGACGGTAATTTGGTCGCGCCTTTCATGGTTAAACGGCGTTCACCCTCTTGTTTGACTTCAATCTGTGGCTTTGGCGGCTCGATGTTTTCCGGGCTATTTTTGCCGTAGTACTGTTTCGCCATTTGGTAGACCTTATCCGGCTCAACGTCACCAACCACAACCAAAATGGCATTGTTTGGTGCATACCACTGCTTGTACCAATCGCGCGCATCTTGCGCCGTCCAACTACGAATATCCGACATCCAACCGATGACCGGATGATGATTCGGGCTATTGATAAACGCCGCCGCTTTGAATTTTTCATACAGCTTGCTGTTTGGGTTATCTTCAACACGCCAACGACGCTCTTCGGTCACCACATCACGCTCCTTCAGAAACTCTTCATCGGTTAGAACGATATTACGCATGCGATCGGCTTCCAACTTCATCACTTCGCCAAGATGCTGTTTACCGAGAATTTGGTAATAAGCGGTATAGTCGCTCGAGGTAAAAGCATTTTCTTTGGCCCCCATCTGCGCCACTTTTTTCGAAAACTCGCCCGGCTTCAATTCTTTGGTGCCTTTAAACATCATATGTTCCAGCATATGCGAAATACCGGTTTTACCACTGTGTTCAAAATTAGAACCAACTTTGTACCAAACCTGATGAACGACCACAGGCGCACGGTGATCTTGTTTGACTACAACCTGCATACCGTTATCTAATTTGTACGAGCTAACTTGAGCGAAAGCGGACGTACTCATTAAGCCCAGACTTATCAGCCCGATAAATTGTTTTCGCAAGGTTTTTACTAGCTTAGTTGCCATGCCTTATCCCCTAATTTGGTGTTATGACAGACCTGAGTTTGTCATTCCGTATAACAGCGTGCGTGAAACGCACTATGTGCACAGGATTTAGTAAAGAATTGCTTTATAATAAAGCACGCATTTTAATGCAAGTATTAAAAAACCTTGGAACAGGAAACCCGCTCAATGTTTAGCTTTTTTCGCAAGAAGAAAAATCAACCTGAAACAGAACAGAATTTAGACAACCAAATTGCAGTTGAAACAACAGAATCGGTGCCAGAAAAGCAAGAAGCGCCGCAGCAAGACGTTGTCGATAATACAGTACAAGAAAGCCAAGCAGAAAGCCTTGCTATTTCAGAGCCGGAAAAAACTGTCGAGCCTCTTGTAGAGGTTGAAGTAAAAGCCGAGCCCCAACCTGAGGCAGTAGTTGCAGAGACACCCGAGCCTCTACACCAGCCTGCTCCTAAAAAAGTCGACGTCACTGAAGAAGAACCAAAGAAAAAAGGGTTCTTTGCTCGCCTTAAAGATGGTTTAAGCAAAACGCGTAAGAGCTTTACCGATAGCTTAGGTTCACTGATTCTTGGCAAGAAAGAGATTGATGACGATCTGCTTGATGACCTTGAGATGATTCTTTTGACTGCCGATGTTGGTATCGAAGCGACTGACCGAATTATCCAAAACCTGACCGACCAAGTATCGCGTAAAGAACTAAAAGACCCGCAAGCATTGATTGATGCACTGAGAGCCCAACTGGAACAGATTATCGATCCGATGAGCCGTCCATTGGAAATCGACGATTTCCTAAAACAAAACGGCGGGCCTTATGTAATCTTGATGGTTGGTATCAATGGTGTAGGTAAAACCACAACTATCGGTAAACTGGCGAAGAAATTCCAAATGGAAGGTAAATCAGTGATGCTAGCGGCCGGGGATACTTTCCGTGCCGCAGCCGTCGAGCAGCTACAAACTTGGGGCGAGCGCAATAATGTACCGGTTATCGCGCAAAAAACCGGGGCAGATTCGGCAGCGGTGATTTTTGATGCGGTTCAGTCTGCTAAAGCGAAAAACATTGATGTATTGATTGCCGACACTGCCGGTCGTTTGCACACCCAATCGAACCTGATGGAAGAATTAAAAAAAGTAAAACGCGTTATTGGTAAGGTTGATGATACGGCGCCACATGAAGTAATGCTGGTGATTGATGCCGGAACCGGTCAAAACGCTCTCAATCAAACCAAGCAGTTCCACGATGCGGTTGGGGTATCCGGCATTACTTTAACTAAACTGGACGGTACGGCAAAAGGCGGGATTGTGTATGCTCTGGCCGAACAATGCCAAATCCCGATTCGTTTTATTGGCGTCGGTGAGAAAATCGATGACTTACGTCCGTTCGACAGCAAAGACTTTACCGCTGCGCTGTTCGACCAGAAAGAGAGTAGTTAATCTTATAGGTGTCCCATGCCGATAGCCGATTCCGATAAACCCGAACATCAACGCGCGTTTAAAACCGGTTATCGCTATGGTCTGGCCGGCAAAACTCTGAGCCATATGCCGCATGACATTCGCCAGCACGGGGATTTACGCGAATATTTCGCACAGGGTTTAGAAACGGCACAAGATGCTATGGCCGAACAACAGGTCATTCTATCCAAACCGGATTGGCGCTATCGCATCGTCTGGTTCTCAATTATGGTACTCGGTGGAATTGCTACCGCCGCGGTCATGTTGCAACAAGCCGCTGAAGAGAAACAACAGGTCAGCCAGGTTCCCCTTTCTCAAACTACTAGCACCGCGTCAGACAACGCATTGATGAGTGAACAGCAACGTACTGATATGCTATTTCATCAACAACAGTTAGCGAAGCTCGCCTCGCAACGCACACCATTACAACCGTTAAGCGATAACTCTAACCTGCAATTACTCAGTACAACGCTAAGCGGACAAGAGCAAAAATTAAGTATTTCCCCGACACAAAGCATTGATAAATCAATGATTTCTGTACCTAAGTACCTGCGAAAGCTTGAATTTAACGCGCAACTCAGCTTGAATAAGCCTCAGACAATTTGGCTGCACTGGCGCTATGACGGAATTGTCATACAAAAACAGCGCTATCAGCTTAGCTCTGGCGAACAAAGCGTGCAATCCGTTCAACAGATGAGTAGCGCGCGCCAAGGGCGATGGTATTTGGAATTTGTCGACGCACAACAACAAGTGTTCGCGCGTCTGGCCTTTAATTATGGAACCTTTAATGAAAATCACTAAATCCTTATGGCTCGGTATCCATCTTGCGGTAATGGTGGTTTTGGTTCAAGGTTGTAGCTCGACCCCGCCACCAAAAAAATCGCTCGATAATATCTGCTCTATTTTCTATTACGATGACGATTGGTTTGATGCTGCGCAAAATTCTTATAAACGCTGGGGAACGCCGCCATGGATTCAACTAGCCTTTGTACACCAGGAATCGACGTTCAAACCAAACGCCAAACCCAAAATGCAGTATTTCCTCGGAATACCAATTGGTCGGGCTTCAAGCGCCTATGGCTATGCACAGGCCACCGATGCCGCTTGGTATGATTATCAAAAACACACCAATCGTTGGAGTGCTAAACGCAATGATATAGATGATGCCCTCGATTTTATCGGATGGTATAACAATCAGTCGAATAAGCGCTTAGGAATTTCCAAACATGATACTTTTAAGCTTTATTTAGCCTACCACGAAGGTCATACTGGTTATAAACAACGATCTTATCTTAAAAAAGAATGGTTGCCACCAATTGCCAAAAAGGTTTCCAATCGAGCGCGTATGTACCGCAACCAATATCAAAAATGCCGCTAGAAGTATCAAGCGACTAAAAACAAAAAAAGCCGAGCAGGTCTAACCTACTCGGCTTTTTTAATCTCTAGACAAAATGCCTAGAGGCTAGGTCTTAAGCTTTGTATTTCTCAAAGACGACACAAGCATTTGTACCGCCGAAACCGAAGCTGTTGCTCATAACACGATTTAGGCCAGCGTTATCGATACGCTCGGTAACAATTGGCATACCTTCACATTGCTCATCCAAGGTTTCAACATTTATTGACGGTGCGATGAAGTCATTTTCCAACATACAGAGGCTGTAGATAAACTCATGCACACCAGCCGCACCTAATGAGTGACCCGACATTGATTTAGTCGAGCTAATCTTAGGAATACTATCACCAAATACTTCGCGAATTGCGGCGGCTTCTTTAGTATCGCCTACCGGCGTAGAAGTACCATGCGGATTTATATAGTCAACCGGACCTTCAACGGTAGAAAGCGCCATTTGCATGCAACGTACCGCACCTTCACCAGAAGGAGCAACCATGTCATAACCATCAGAATTGGCACCGTAACCGGTAATTTCCGCGTAGATTTTCGCACCACGAGCAAGAGCGTGTTCTAGTTCTTCAACAACAACCATACCGCCGCCGCCGGCAATGACAAAACCGTCACGGTCTGCATCATAAGCACGAGATGCTTTCTCAGGCGTATCGTTATATTTACTCGATAGTGCACCCATCGCATCAAATAGAACAGACATCGTCCAGTGTAGTTCTTCCCCACCACCGGCAAAAACCACATCTTGCTTACCAAGCTGGATTTGCTCAACCGCAGAACCGATACAGTGCGCAGAAGTCGAACACGCAGAACTAATTGAATAATTAATCCCTTGAATTTTAAAAGGTGTAGCCAGACATGCCGAAACAGTCGATCCCATAGTACGAGTCACCATGTAAGGACCTACACGACGAACACCTTTTTCCTTAGCAATAGCAACCGCTTCTGTCGAATTTGAGTTAGAACCGCCACCGGAACCGGCGATTAGACCGGTGCGAGGGTTAGAAATTTGTTCATCGCTTAGACCAGAATCTTCTACCGCTTGTTTCATAGCGATATAAGAGTAAGCCGCTGCATCGCCCATAAAACGGAGTTGTTTGCGA
The DNA here is from genome assembly GCF_017571465.1 of Thiomicrorhabdus marina. Classification (GTDB taxonomy): domain Bacteria; phylum Pseudomonadota; class Gammaproteobacteria; order Thiomicrospirales; family Thiomicrospiraceae; genus Thiomicrorhabdus; species Thiomicrorhabdus marina. The sequence goes on from NZ_JAGETV010000020.1 coordinate 41,211, forward strand.
TCAATGTGGTCTTTAAAATCTAGATTTTTAACAGCACCATGAACTTGAGAACGCATACCGTTTTCTGCATATTCAGGCGCGAAGACGATACCCGATTGACCGTTCTTCAGAGACTCTGTCACTTCTTCTTTATTATTCCCAAGACTGGAAACAATCCCAACTCCTGTGATGACAACTCGTTTCATGCTTAAAAACTTTCCGTATTGGTAAATAGGCCAACTTTAAGATCGCTAGCGCTGTAAATTTCACGTCCATCAACGTATAGCTTGGCATCACCCATGCCCATATATAGCTTACGTTTGATAACGCGTTTCATGTCGATAACATATTCAACCTTCTTCGCGGTTGGTAGTACTTGACCGTAGAATTTAACTTCACCTGAACCTAGTGCGCGACCGCGCCCAGGACCACCAGTCCAACCTAGGAAGAAACCGATTAGCTGCCACATAGCGTCTAAACCTAAACAACCTGGCATTACCGGATCTTCATTGAAGTGACACTCAAAAAACCATAGATCTTTAGTTACATCTAATTCCGCTTTAATCTGTCCTTTTCCGTAAGCGCCACCTTCTTCAGAAATGTGTGTAATGCGATCAAACATTAACATTGGTGGTAAAGGCAATTGTGCATTACCTGGCCCGAAAAGTTCGCCACGGCCACAGGCCAAAAGCTCTTCTTTGCTGTAACTAGATTGTTGTTCCATCCGGTCTTCCGATATTAAAAATTAAACCTGTGCATTATAGCAGTTCCGAAGAAAGCAGTACAAATCAATGCCTTCTAACGCAAAAAGCCCGCAACCTTTAGTTTAAGATTGCGGGCTTTTTAAATATGGTGCCGACATCAAGACTTGAACTTGAAACCTACTGATTACAAATCAGTTGCACTACCAATTGTGCTATGTCGGCTGATGCGGCGTATTATAAAGAAATCGATTTTACTGTCAACGCCTTTTTTTAAAAAAATTAGGATTTTTTAACTGACTCAACAACGCTATACATTCCGTGCAAAACCAGATCGGGAATGTAGGTATAGCGATGATCTAAAAGTGATGCTAATTGCGCTGCATCACCGCCAGTTAAGAAGACTTTAAACTGCGTCCCTATCTGTTGATTCAGGTCGATAATCAGCTGATTTACGAAGGCAGCAGACATATATAAAGTACCTGCCAAAATCGCACCTGCCGTATCCTTCGCCAATAACTCATCAGATAATTCTTCATCCTGTAAATCATCTGAGTCCGGTAAATCCAATAGTGCAGTATTACCGGCCAACGAATGATGCATCGTCTTAAGGCCTGGAACGATAAAACCGCCCTTATGCTGACCATCAACCACAGCATCGACCGTCATCGCAGTGCCAGCATCAACCACAACAAATGGTTCATTGGTAATTGCCAAAGCACCTTGCATCGCTAACCAACGATCACTACCCAATTTATGGAAATCCTTATAACCCGAAACCAAATTACAACACTGACGCTGTGAACTTAACTGAGTAGGGATAATATTCCATTCATCTTGAATAGCAGCGGTTAAATCATCTAGATTTTGTAAATTCCCCACTGTGCAAAAATACACTTCATCAACACGATCGAATTCTGCAAAAAGCAATTCATCAATATTGGTAATAAAATCTTGTGAGTTTTCAGCACCGAGGTACTCATAGTCGCCATTTTCTGCAATGGCATACTTGATACGGCTATTGCCGATATCGATAAAAATTCTATTCATAGTTCAATTCATGGCCTGGTTAGACCTATCCTGAATGATTTTGTCTAAGGAACCTTTACCGCCTACTATTTAACTCTCCTGAGGCAATAAGGTTGGGATACATATCGTATATGTATCGGTGCCGTATCATACACAAAAGCCCTAGCGCCGATAACAAAATAATAAAGGTTTTTTAGATTAAGCAAAATACCATTTATAAGCTCTTCACTAAACAATATAACTAAACATGTAGTTTTCTAATCAGGGTTTACTGAAATAACAGCTTTACAAGCAAGTATAGAGCAAAGTAAGGAAATATTAAGGGCACGCAATGGATTAAATCTCTAGAAAATGCAGAACGAACACACTAACTTCTTAAAACTCAGCGAAGAAGCTTACCAAGGTTAATATGGATGAATTTCAGGCAAAAAAAAACCGCCGTTCCTTCTGGAATCAGCGGTTTTTTAGGATATATACCCATTCGGGTACAAGACCTTGGCGATGACCCAGCCCAGGCACAGAGGCCTGGTCGCTCGCTTGCTAAAAATATGCCATTGGGCATATTTTCTATACGCGTCTCGCCCTACTCTCCCGTAGGTCATTTCGTAAAGACATAAAAAAACCCCGTCAGGTTCAAAAGAACCTAACAGGGTTTTAGGATATAAGCTTGGCGATGACCTACTCTCACATGGGACCTCCC
>NZ_JAGETV010000021.1 GCF_017571465.1 Thiomicrorhabdus marina
AAAGGCAAGGGAATAGTCACGTTGGGTACGCTTAGTGTTTGAAGTCATTACTTTTTCCTTTTAAGGGCGGAAAAAGTGTCAACGCTATTTAGGACAGGTCAAACTCAAACTAAAAAGCCGGCATTGTGCCGGCTTTTGACCTAATAAGTTAAGCCATTATTACATCAAGTCGAAAGACTTAGTGATGCTTAGTACAAGATAATCAGCTGAATCACCACCGTCTGGATCAGAATAGATGTAATTCACACCACCATCTAGGCCTTCAGCTAATGAGAATGAGTAACCAACATCAACATAAGTCAACTCATCGTCTTTAGTATCCATATCGCCATCAAGTTGGCCTACGGTTGCAGAAAAATCTCCAAGACCAATAGAAGCGTACATATGATCATAATCTAACTTATTACCGTAGTTATCATACTCCCCACGGTCATAACCAACAGTTACAGGACCATAGCCCACAGAAAGATTTAATTCTTGATAAGTGTCATCAAATGCGTCATCAGTGTAGTAATATCCAGCAAAACCAGCTCCTACAGAAAAACCTTCGATTTCTCCACTCCATCCAGCGTAAATATCATATTCTAGCCCGTCTTCAACATCAGCAACCCAAGTACCAACATAGATGCCTGACTCATGTTCATAATCCAAGCCTGCAGATGCCGAAGCTGATTCAGTCTGTTCCACCCCACGGAAAATGTAATTCGAAACCATACCAACATTAGCGGAAACCCCAGCTTGCGTGGTTGCTGGTGCAATCGCTGCCATTGAAGAACCTGCAACAGCTAGTGAAAGTAGTAGAGGTTTAAGTTGTAGTGATTTTTTCATTATCTAATCTCCAAGACTAATTGAGTTGTTTGTTAAAAATTTAAAGCATTTAACTTTGCTGAGTTAATAGCCTGCTAAGTGCCAAAAACTGATTAAACATTTACTTTCAATAACTTACAAAAACAAACTCATTTTTACCGTTTTTTTACAATTTACTTTAGCACCAATTAAATACAAAAAATAAACCAACTTGGTGCAAAGAAAATCGCAAGGTAATTTCATCTAAGGAGTGATCTGAAAAAATAGTGAATGGAGATGAAATAATCTTGAAATAATAAACGCCCAATAAAAAATGGGCGCTTATAGACTATAGAAAAGACAATTGATAAATCGGAAGTTACATCACTTCCGGAATCGGCGGCCATGAATAATCGGTTTGGCAAACCACCAAAAAGAAAGGATTGAGCAACGTTGGTGTCTGCACATATTCCAACGGATGACCGGCAGCATTAAGCACAGCACCTCCTGCCATTTCGACAATAATCTGTGAAGCCGCAGTATCCCACAAGGAAGTCGGCCCAAATCGAGGATAGACATGCGCTGCACCTTCAGCAACAAGGCAGCTTTTCAGAGCAGAACCCATTTTTACCGTTTCATGAGCGCCCAACTCGGACATAAAGTATTGCGTTCGCCCGCCATGTCGACGACTGACTGCAACCTTAGTGATTTCCTCTTGAGCAAGATTCGCCGTACGAATTGCGCGCGCCTGCTGTAATAGTGCTTTTATATCTAACGTATCAACATCGTTAGACTGCACGCCTACATCGACCTTATAAGAAGTATTCCCTTGAATCGCATAATAAAGGTGATTCACTTCCGGCCCAAAGACCACACCAAGTACCGGTTTATGATGATGAATTAACGCGATATTGACGCTGAATTCGCCGGTTCCTTCTATAAACTCTTTGGTGCCGTCCAAAGGATCTACCAACCAATAAGTCGACCAGTGCTGACGTTCATCAAACGAAAACTTCGCCACGCTCTCCTCGGTTACTAGAGGAATATCCGGCGTCATGGATTGCAATGCTGTAAAGATTAAACCGTCTGCATAACGATCTGCCTCGGTAACCGGCGTGCCGTCTTTTTTCTTATCGACATCGATAAACTCATTCGCTTGATTTTCACGATACATGCGAGAAATACAACGCCCGGCTTGCAAGGCAATCTTACAAACCTGCGGTAGCCATTGCTGCAACTGCTGCTGGTCAATTTGTTCCATTAAATTTTTCCTAGATGTTTTAAAACCAATAACAAAGCAGCATAGGCGCGTCCTTCGCTAAAATCCTGATGATGCAGTAGCTTTTGCCAGTCGTCGATATGCCACGGCACGATTTCCAACGGCTCAGGTTCATCACCCAACGCTGTAGCCGGTTCCAAACCGGTCGCCAAGACAATATGGGTTTGATGAGTCATATACCCTGCCGCCAAAGAGACACTATCCAATAGTTCAACGGTTTGCGGCAAATGCTCAATCTCTTCCTTGCTCTCTCGCAAGGTCGCCTCCAACCAAGTTTCTCCAGGGTCAATTTTACCTTTCGGAAACCCTAACTCGTAACGGCCAACGCCGGCGCCGAACTCGCGAATTAACAACATGGTGCCATCTTCCAGCATTGGAATAATCAACACTGCACCACCTTGGCTCCCTAAAAGACGCTCGTAGTGTACTTCCACGCCATTGGTAAACTGCAAGTGTTGCGACTGTACGGTAAAAATCCGCGACTTAGCGGCGATATTTTCCGCTAAAATGGTGGGCAGTTTTTGACTCATAAAAATCTCATTTGGCAAACGATAATGACTGCCAAACATCATACGCTAAGGGAAAACACTTGCCAATGTGAGGGGCTGTTTAGGGTTCATTTGTCTATTCTGCTTTTGCAGTTTTTCTTTCATCAAGGCAGAATGAACGCGATATAGTTACTCTATATATAAGTGAGTTCTAACGTAGAAGAAAGGTAAACTGCTATAAGCCCTTTAGGGTTGTGGCTAAAACCCCATCAACTTTTGTTGCCCTTCGCTTATTTAGAATGACCGCGCTCAATGCGCCTCAGTTGATAAAATTTTAGACACAACAGAAAACACACAAATGAACCCTAAACAACTCCTAGACTGGAATCAAATCGACACCGTATTATTAGACATGGACGGAACGCTACTGGATCTGCATTTCGACCACCATTTCTGGATGCATACGGTACCGGAAGCCTACGCTTATAAAAAGCATATTTCGATTCGCTCGGCGATGGCAAAGATTCATAAAGAAATTAATTCCCATGCCGGCACCTTAAATTGGTACTGTTTGGATTTCTGGAGTGAAAAACTCGGATTGAATATTGCCGAGCTAAAACGCGGTTTCAAGGATGACATTGCGGTACATCCGGAAGTTTTGGAGTTTTTGGCAGCACTGCGTGCGCACGACAAAAAAGTGGTGATGGTGACTAACGCGCATCGCGACAGCCTTGCCCTAAAGTTAGAAATGACGGAAATCGGCCGCTATTTCCATACGATGATCTCTGCGCATGACTTAGGCATCCCAAAAGAGGACATCCGTATTTGGTCGGAAATCCAGCATATCGAGCCTTATGACCCAAGCCGAACTATGTTGATTGATGACAATCTAAAAGCTTTAACAACTGCGCAGCAATATGGCATTGCTATTCCAATGTGTGCAACCTACGTTAGCCCAAAGTTAAGCAAAATTGACCCGCAAGGCTTTCCATTTTTTGAAAATTATTTGGAAATCATGCCTCGCTAAATTCTGCCGATTATCTACGGGCGTAATAGTAATACCTTCTCTGTCACTGCATTACCTTTGCGCTCAAATCGCTCTTCATCGACCACTTCAATCGACGCAAATTCCGCAAACAGCTCACGCACTTCCGACTCCAGAACCGAGAACGGCGGGCCATTCATAGTACTTTGATCGTACTCCATAATCACCATTAAAAACGGTGTCCCCTTTGGTAAAACCTTCTGCAAGTGTCGCGCGTAGTCGTGACGCATTTTCGGTGGCAAAGCGACAATCGATGCACGGTCATATACCGCTTGTACTTGCATGCAATCTTCAGCCGTCAACTGAAAAAAATCACCGCACAATAATGTCATCTGCTCCAGTTCATAGCCACAATAATTATCATGCTGAACCGGTTCGGCGTTTAATTGATTCTCAGATAAAAACTCATCCAACGCTTTTTGCGATAGCTCAATCCCAAGCACTTCATGCCCAAGTTTACGCAACCACAGCATATCCAGAGACTTGCCGCATAGAGGTACTAAAACCCGTCCTTGCCCCTCCAGTTCCAGCTTAGGCCAGAAATCCCGTAAAAAACGATTAATCTCCTGCTGGTGAAAACCAACCACACCGCTGGCCCACATGTCATGCCAAAAGTCTGCCTGCATAAATATTTATCCTTTCAAATTGCTGTGAATCTTTGCCCAGTCAAATGGTTTATAATCTGCGCAAAATTTCTGCTTATTGTAGAGCATTCAAAAGAGAAACCGTGCGCCATGAAAGATGACCAAACCATGAAAAAGCCAGAACAGCCACCGTCAATTTGGCAAAAAAGTTGGATGAAAAACCTACTGACCGTTTTGCTTTTTGTCGCCATCTTTATGGCGCTACGCCCATTGATGCAAGGCGATGTCATTGAAGGTCAAGCCCCCAAATTACAACTGCAAAGCTTGAATGGGGAAACCTTGGATTTGCAAGCGATGAATGCACAAGGAGAGCCAGTGTTGATCCATATCTGGGCGACGTGGTGCCCAGTTTGCACCTTTAGCCGGGACGGCATCGAAAATATCGCTGCCGATCACAAGGTCATCAGTATTGCCACGCAATCCGGCGATGATCAACAGCTTCTCGATTACGCCGCAGAACACAAGATGAATACGTCATTGATCGTCAATGACTTAGACGGCGCTATCGCCAAACAGTTTGGCGCCAAAGGCGTACCAGCCGATTTTGTGATTGCCCCGAACGGCAATATCGAATTTGTCGAAGTCGGCGTCACTAGCTCGATTGGCTTGCGTCTGCGCCTGTGGTGGGCCGGTTTACAAGGAGAGGATAAATAGATGAAGTTCGGTGGCACAGTTATTCATAAAGCCCGCGACGAATACGGCATTATCGAAGTCATCGAAAACCGTACCGTGCGTAAACTGCATTTCGATTCTCCGGTCGAACAGAGTTGCATCTTCCGCAATGCGCCGATGACGCTGAATTTTGAATATCAGCAGAAAATGGTTGCCCAAGTCAATGAACACTTTCAACAAGTTAATCAACCAAAAGATTACCGTATTTTAATGCTCGGCATGGGCGGTGGCACTATGGCACACCACCTTTATCACAGTCTGCCGGACGTGCAACTCACCATTGTTGAACTGCGCCAGATCGTGATTGATGTCGCCTATCGATTTTTCCAACTGCCGGATGTACCGGAAGTAGAGAGCGTTCAAGCGGATGCCATCGCTTATATTGAAGAACTGGCAAGTTTCTGTCAAAAAGACCCGCGGCATAAATTCGACTGCATCATCGTCGATATCTTCGATGCCCATGGCATTCCAAGCGAACTGTGCGATTACGGATTCCATCAACAAATTCAGAACTGCATTAATCCACGCGGCCGCTTGATTTACAACCTCTGGAATCGCATGGCGCAAAATCGCCAAAAAGAGCCGACTGAAGAGACCGGGATTATCCTCAATATTCTAGAAGATATTAGTGAACCTGTGAAACATCGCCAAGATGCATTGATGCGTTCTACCAGCAACCTAATCGTAAGTCTGGATTTTTAGGCTCGCATACCACTTGCGCACAAAATTCCTCTTGCAAACGCTGATAGCTGAAATGCCAACCTAACATCTGGCAAATACGCTCGACAATCTCCAACCCATAGCCATAGCTGCGGTTTGCCTGTAACAGATTCTCACTGTTTGGCTGATAAGGATTGTAGATACAAAGCCCCGATTCCGTAATGGTAATGCGCACCGTACCGCTACTATAACCGCACGCGTTCCTAAGCAAATTGCGAATCAACACCAGAACAAATGCCGGCGGCGCTTGCACTAATAGCTGTGCTTCTTCATGTAGACTATAAGGTTTATTCTCACTTGGGAACAGTTCTCTAACCACATTCAGCTGCGAATTGACCACCACATTGACATTCACTTCCTCAAAACGCTCTACTTCAATTTCCTGCTTGCCAAGCAATAAGAAAGTATCCGTCAACAAGGCAATTTCATCGCAACTCTGCTCAATTCTATCGAGCGCCTTCTGAGCACGAAAATCCGGATTTTTAAAACGCTGCAAAATCTGCGACGAACCTTGCAGTACCATTAACGGCGTGCGGATTTCATGGGCGCTAAACCGACTAAATTCCTGTTCGCGGCGAATAAAATCGGCCATTTTCTGTTTACTATCCAAGAGTGCTTGCTCAATGACTCGCAGCTCTTGGTATTCAGCATCGACGTTAAAATCCGGGAAATCCGGCGGCATCTGATTAATTTTCTCGACTACATGCTGCAACGGTTTTGCCACTTTATTGAGCGCATATTTCATATACACAAACAATATCGCCAAGCCCAACAAACCAAGCAGTGAAGCAAAAAGATGTAGATTATTTTCAAAGCTATCCAGATAATCATCCGCGGTATCTTTAAAGACAATATAGAACAGACCTTGTCCGGACGGGTTCTCACGCACCAGCAGATGCTTATCTTCATTGCCAATATGGTGTTCGTAAAATCCGACCTGTTGGTAAGCGGTTAACCACTGCGGATTTTGCCCGTCACTGGAATCACTCCAATAAATGTCGAATTGATTGCTATTCGGCAAAGAAGCCAAACGCCCTTGCTTAGCAAAGTCCTGCTCATACTGCTCTGCTTCAGCAGTTAACCAATGTTGTAAACTGGCTCTTTCCGACTGGCTTTCGGTAAACTCAACCATCGCTAAAAACAACACCATAAATAAGGCAATCAAACCAAGATTGATCCAGAAAAAATGGCGCACGATTTGCGGTGCATCGCTCGTTAATAGCGGCGTTTTAGACTTATTCATGCTCAACCGTAATATCGTCTAACAAACGATAACCTTGCCCATGAATGGTTTTCAGCATCGACTGCTGACCGTTATTTAAAGCTTGCCGCAGCGCATAAATATGACTCCGTAGTGCATCACTTTGCGGTTCATCCTCACCCCAAACTTGGCGAACCAGAGTTTTCCTCGAAACCAGCTGCGGATGTTTCTGCATCAAACATTTCAGAATCGCTTGCTGTTTAGGTGCCAACTTAATGGTTTTCGCGCCCCAAACAATCTGATTGTTGGAGAGATCAAAGCGTAAAGCTCCGACCGTCAATAACGACATATCTTTACGCCCGCCGCGTTTACTTAAAGCAGTCAAACGCAGCTCCAACTCTTCCATCGAAAAGGGCTTGATCAGATAATCATCTCCACCGGCATTAAACGCCATTTTCTTATCTTCCAAAGAATCCTTAGCGGTCAAGAACAGAATCGGCGTCGACAAATGCATCTCTTGACGAAGAACTTGCACTGTCTGCAAACCGTCTAATTTCGGCATCATAATATCCATTACTATCACATCATAAGTCGACTTTTGGCATAACTCCAAAGCCGCCTGACCATCGTAAGCGCAATCCACTTCAAACCCTCCAAGCTCAAGGTAATCGAGCATGGTTTCCATGACCTGATGATTATCTTCAACGATTAAAATCTGTATCGCACCGGACATATTCTTTTCCAAGTAAAAATGATTAGAGAAATGATAATGCTTGTGCGCCATGATTGCTGCTAAAGAAGTTGAAGTAATCATGGCGTTTTAGGAAGCGCAGAACAAGTCCAAATGACTTCAGGCAAAGTAAAATTTAGGCTAAGTAAAGCGTCTGTTTGCGGTAATTTCACATTTTCTTCACGCCTACTTCACTATGATTGACTCATGAGAGTATTCTCATAGCTCAAGCATCGTACCTTGAGCGTCCATTGTTCAAAAACCAATGATTGTATTTTGCGCCGCTCATAACCCGCGGCGCTTTTTTTATCGATCACGACATCTTCGTAAACCTATCCTAAAGTTGCGATAACACAAAAAGCTTTACAAGAATATCCGCTATGCTAAGCAGAGTTATTTCTTCTTGAAGCTCAGGCCGCTACTATGTCGCTCCCAAATCTTGAAATTTTCCCGGAACCTTGTCTGATTACCGACTTAGACCACGCCATTGTCGGTATCAACAATAAGGCTGCTCGACTTATAGACGATAAAGCGACGCCAAATGAAATACTTGGGCGAAGCTGGCAAGCACTGACCAACACCGACCTTGAGCAAATTGTCTTACGACTAAACGACGAATGTTCTAATTCAGAACCGAAACTGCAATGTAGCCTAAATGAACATCGGCAATTGGAAGTCGAACTTATCGCCAAAAAAATAGACATCGATGGCCAACCTTATCTTATTTACTCAATTCGCGATTTAAGTGCGCAGATTAAATTTGAAAACGCTTTAAAGGCACAGCAAACTTTACTCAGAACGGTAATCGACGAAAGTCCTGACGTCATTATTATGAAAGATTGGGATGGCAATTTTATCCTCTGCAACCGCACCGTTGCTCATCTCTATAATTCAACACCAAATGAAATGATCGGTCATGACGACGCTCACTTTACCGGCAATGAAGAACAAAACCGCTTTTTCCGTGAAAACGTCCAGCAAATCATGCGCAATATGCAAACCGAAGTCGTTTACGAAGATTCCATGAATGCCGAAACCGGTGAAATTCGACACTTTCAATCGATTAAAAAACCGTTAATGAACGAGTATGGCGAAAAGCAAATTTTAGTAATTGCGCATGACATTACCGACGTGGTTCGCGCTCGACAAAACATTGAAGAGAGTGAAAAGCGTCTCTCCTATGTTATGGATGCCACTTTAGAAGGGATTTGGGATTGGGATATTCGCACCGGCGAACTGCGCCACAATGACCGTTGGTACAGTATTCTCGGCTTAAATGAAGGCGACAAAATCGCCACCGTCGATAATTTTATTGCGCATATTCATCCCGAATACCGTGAAACAGTCATGCAGCTTGTTCAAGATTGTTTGCAAGGCAAACGGGAATACTATTATTCGGAACACCGTATGCTTAAAAACGATGGTGTTGCTACGTGGGTGCAAGATCGCGGTAAGGTCGTCGAGCGCGACGAAAACGGCGAACCTTTAAGAATGGTCGGTTCATTTACTGAAATTAATCGTCGTAAACGAGATGAACAACATTTACAGGAGGCTAAGCGCCAAGCGGAAACCGCCAACCGTGCCAAGAGTGAATTTCTTGCCAATATGTCGCACGAAATTCGCACGCCCTTAAATGGTATTCTCGGTTTAGTGGAACAGCTTCTCGACGACAAGCTAACAGACGAAAAGCGTCAGAAATTAAGCATGGTGCATAACAGCGGAGAATTGCTGCTAAACATCCTCAATGATATTCTCGATTTTTCCAAGATCGAAGCCGGCAAGGTCGATTTGGAGCAGCACAACTTTTCAATCAACAAAATCATCGCCGATGCTATCGGACTGATGCAAGCCCCCGCTCAAGCGAAAGGTCTAAATCTGTATGCTGAACTGGATTCGCAGATTAACTGGCTGCAAGGTGACTCACATAAAATCAAACAGATTCTTATCAACCTAGTCGGCAATGCAATTAAATTCACCGAACAGGGCGAAATCAAAATTGAGCTGCAAAAACTCGGCGACCGTTACCGAATCTGGGTGAAAGATAGCGGTTGCGGCATCGCTCCGGATGAAATAGGCAAACTCTTCAATGCTTTCCAGCAACTCGATGCCTCGACCACAAGACGTTTTGGCGGAACCGGCCTTGGACTCTCTATCAGCAAAAATTTATCCGAACTGATGCACGGCAATATGGGCGTTGAATCCACACTCAATCAAGGCTCTTCTTTCTGGTTGGAATTGCCTTTAATTGCCGGACAAGCCGAAGTTGAACAAGACAAACCGAATAGCCAACCTAACCAATCTGTCTCGGAATTAGAAGGCATGAAAGTCCTTGTGGTAGAAGACAACCTAGTCAACCAAAAAGTCGCGGAGGCTTTCCTCAAAAAATTGGCAATGAAAGTTTCTCTGGCGGAAAACGGCGCCGAAGCGCTGCAAAAAATGAAGATTCAGAAGTTTGATTTAGTCTTTATGGACTGCCAAATGCCGGTCATGGACGGCTTTGTTGCCAGTGAAGCGATTCGTCAAGGCAAGGCCGGCGAGAACAATCGTCAAGTGCCGATAATCGCCCTCACGGCCAATGTGATGCAAGAAGACAAAAAACGTTGTCTTGCCGCAGGCATGAACGGATTTATCGGCAAGCCGATAAAATTGCAACAACTGACCGACGAAATTCATAAAGCCTTGAATTGAGAGAAGCCCTAGAGAGCATACAGATGCTTTGCCCAAAAAATCGTACAGGGTTTATAATCAGCGCCAATATTACATTTTCAAGGATTTCTCATGGCTCTGCTGTTTCTGCGCGACATTCAACTAAGCTTCGGCTCAGCGCCGCTACTCAATAAAATAAACCTGCAAATCGAAGCAAATGACCGCTTGTGTATCGTCGGTCGCAACGGTGAAGGCAAATCCACTTTATTGAAAGTAATCGAAGGCTTGATCACAGCGGACGACGGCAGTCGAATCGTACAAGACGGCGTGCAAATCGCCAAACTGCAACAGGAAGTCCCGCACGACACTCATGGTTCGGTATTTCATATCATCGCACAAGGCTTAGGCAATATTGCCCCGCTACTGGATCAATTCCATAAGCTGAGTGTCAAAATGCAAAATGACTATTCAGACGAAGTACTTGAACATTTCACCCAAGTTCAGCAGGAAATTGAAGCCAAAAACGGCTGGGAATTAAATCAGCGCGTCGACACGGTTATTTCCAAACTTGGGCTACCCGCTGACATCGAATTCTCAACCCTTTCCGGCGGGATGAAACGTCGCGTATTATTAGCTAAAGCTCTGGTTCAAGAGCCGGACATTCTGCTTCTTGACGAGCCGACTAACCACTTGGATATTCCGTCAATTCAGTGGATGGAAAACTTTATTGCAGGGATGCGTTGCGCACTGGTATTTATCACCCACGACCGTTCATTTCTTCAAGCCATCGCCAACCGTATCGTCGATTTAGATCGTGGTCGCCTGAGTAACTGGGAATGCGACTACCACACTTACTTACAACGGAAAGCAAATTGGCTAGAAGCCGAAGCCAAACAAAACGCCGAGTTCGATAAGAAGCTAGCACAAGAAGAAACCTGGATTCGTCAAGGCATTAAAGCGCGTCGTACCCGTAATGAAGGCCGTGTTCGTGCCTTGGAAAAACTGCGTTCCGAGCATAAGGCGCGCCGCAGCCAGCAAGGTAAAGCGAACCTCCAAACCAATAGTGCCGGCTATTCCGGTAAGCAGGTTATCGAAATCAAAGATCTAACCTTTAACTTCGACAACAAGCCCATTGTCAACGGCCTAAACAGCGTGGTCATTCGCGGCGATAAAATCGGCATTATCGGCGAAAACGGCTGTGGTAAATCGACGCTACTCAACCTATTGCTCGGCAAGCTTGAACCGCAATCAGGTTCAATTAAACTGGGCACCAATCTAAAAATCGCTTATTTTGACCAGCACCGTGCCCAGCTAAACGAGGAGCTTCCGGTAGTAGAAAGCGTTTTAGAAGAGAGTGATCACGTCGAAATCAACGGCCAGCGTAAACACGTTATGGGTTATTTAGGCGACTTCCTATTCACCCCGGATCGTGCTCGCCAACCGGTTAAAGCGCTATCTGGCGGGGAACGCAACCGCCTACTGCTAGCGCGTGTTTTCGCTAAACCGTCTAACCTATTGATTCTTGATGAACCGACTAACGATCTTGATGTCGAAACTCTCGAACTGCTTGAAGAACTGCTAATGAATTACGAAGGCACCGTACTGATTGTCAGCCACGACCGTGCTTTCTTGAATAATGTCTGTACCAGTTCATTAGTTTTCGACGCGCCGGGTGATGTTAATGAATATGTCGGTGGCTATGACGATTGGTTGCGCCAACGTCCAGCACATTATCTAGAAGAAGCCAAAGCCGAGAAAAAATCTTCCGTTAAAGAAGAAACAAAAACTGAGACCGCGCCGGAAAAACAGGTCAATAAGCCGGTACAGAAGAAAAAGCTGACCTATAAAGACCAACGCGAATACGATTTGCTGCCGGAAAAACTGGAAACATTGGAAGCGGAAATCGAAGCCATTAGCGCAGTCATGGCCGAACCGGATTTCTATTCACAAGACCAAGCAACCGTGCAAGCGAAACTCGCCGAACTGCAAACCAAAGAAGGCGAACTCGAAGCCGCTTTTGAACGTTGGGAAGAGTTAGAAGGAATGATTTCTTAATTCAAAATCATACGAACTCTATTCGTTAAAATTTTACGCCTACCTCTATTGCGTAAATTTTCAACGACCCGATTAAAAACAAAAAAGCGGAGTCTCCTCCGCTTTCCAATACAACAAAACTTTTAAACTAAGGATACACAGAATAAATCTCCATTGACTTCAAACGAAGAACTCGACGCCCGAAGGGGTAAGTCGAGACAGGGGCTTGGTAAAATTTGTCTAAGCGGTGCTGTCTGTTTTTGTCAGGTCTAGACATGACAGCAAACAGACGCCTTGCTTAGCCTAAATTTTACTTTGCCTGAAGTCATTTGGACTTGTTCTGTGTTTGCTAAGATTTCTTTTGAGCTATTTCGTCTCGGCAGGTCTTAGTAAAGAGAATAATATTATTTAATAAAGAATCAAAATCACTCAGGTGAACATCCAGCTCATCAATTGCTTGGTGCTGTTCAACTTTCTCAACTTCGTTAAGTTTATTTTTGAGCACTGAAAGCTGTGCTTCTAACTCGCCAATCTGCGTCTGCAAGTTTTCTTTTTTTTGACTAATATCCATAAAGAGATTCCTTAAAAGACCCACTCACTAAACCCGATTAAGATCAGCGGGATGATGATAAACAATAATAACATATACGCAGCAACATACAGCTTGTTGCGCTCAGCTAAACTAGCCAAGGTTACCGCAAGATTTAATGGAATTTCGCGCAGGAACGGCACACCATAAATGACGATTACACCAATCAAATTATAGAAGAAATGCACTAACGCAATTTGCAGTGCGAAGATTGCATTATCACCGGAAACCGCCGTTGCAGCTAATAATGCGGTAATCGTCGTACCAATATTCGCGCCCAAGGTGAAAGGATACACCTGACGTAGGCTAAATACTCCGCTCCCTGCCAGCGGCACAATCAAACTCGTGGTCGTTGACGATGACTGCACAAGAACGGTGATTCCTGTTCCCGAGGCAATACCTGAAACAGGACCGCGTCCGACCGCAGAATGCAGAATACGTTTAGCGCGCCCTACCATCACAAGTTTCAAAATCTTACCAATCGCAGTAATGACTACGAAAATCAACGTAATTCCAAGCAAAATCAACACGGAGCCAGATAAAACATCCGAGAATCCCCAAGAGTCGAACGTGTTTTGCAGAAATTTAACGGGAGGTTTGACGATCGGTTTTAAGAAATTAAACTCTTTTACCGACAAGGACTGTCCACCGAGCATCATATTGGCAAAGAAAGCGCCAATTTTTTCAAGAATACCGAACATGATTTCGAGCGGAAGGAAAATGACCACACTTAAAACGTTAAAAAAGTCGTGAACCGTCGCGGCCTGAAAAGCTCGCTTAAAATCTTCGCCTTTTTTAACGAAGCCCATCGAGACAATAGTATTGGTGATTGTCGTACCGATATTCGCGCCCATTACCATAGGAATTGCAACTTCGACGGGCATACCGCCGGCAACAAGACCCACAATAATAGAGGTAACCGTACTGGAGGATTGAATCAGTGCAGTAGCGATAATACCGATAACTAGTGCCGTAATCGGATTACTTGCAAATTCAAATAATTCTTTGGCTTGTCCCCCTGCTGCTTCTTTGAAGCCACTGCCAATCATTCCAACGGCAATAAGCAATAAATAAACGAGCAAAGCGATTGTCAGCCACTGTCGCCAATTCGCAGCGCTATTTAGCTCCTGCTCTTTTGGTGTTTCTAAAACGTTCTCGGTCATCTTTAATGTCTCTGTATTTATTTAGGGAAACACAGAATAAGTCCCCATTGACCTCAGCGAGGAGTTTGGACTTGTTCTGAGTTTCCTAGAGGTACTCTTTTTCAAAAGAAATCTAGCTATTTATCTGCATTAACGTGAAGACGAGCAAGATTTTAAAAAAGAGTCTAAAGATTAGCCGCACCCGCAAGGTGACAGTTTTTTTAAGAAGTATTGTAAAAAGATGAAAGAAATTTTAGGGGTTGTTAATAAGTAAAATTCGACAATCAAAGCGTTTTCTCGATATCCGCTTCATGCATTGAGCTCTTCGTTTGAGTTCAGTTTACAATACACATCCCGAAGAGCCTTAGTCATTGTTACTATTCGCACTGCAATTATGACACCGGATTGAAACTAACGACAAAATTCACTGACAGCTGTTCGTTGGCAACATCCACAATGACAGGCTCAATTGAGACGACCAATAACTGACCTCCTGCAACCTTTGCCGCCAATAGTTCTAAATTGACCACTTTGCTACTGCCCGACATTTGTAGAGTGGCCGGCACTTTAAGGCGTTGCATCGTTGGCATTTGCCATAGCTTAGCTAGATCAATCTTAGTTTTCAAAAGCGCTTGACTGGCGTCATAATCTTGTAAGCCAACAATGACATTCACATCACCCTGTTTAGAAATAGCACCGCTGATATTTTTTAAGGTTTCAGCCTTTACCGCCGATGTTTGAACGGCATTATAGCTAATCGCAGAATGTGCACTATCAATGATAAATCCCGAAGCGTTCGCCAAACCAGCCATACTGAACATCAAGGCACTCAATAAAATTTTAGCTAACATTGTCATTTTCCTCTCCTTCATCCAAACGGTAAAAATGCTTACCCAAAATACCATTTTTACGGATTACACAATCAATAACTTCGATTGATTTTTCAGCCTCTAAGAAAAAAATAATTAATGAAATAAAACGTGTTTAATTTTCAAATAACCATTTACTCATTCCTATAGATCTCCAAGTTAACATTACCCTTTTCTATAGACCCTTGAAAATATCCCTCGATTTGTTATGGTAAGCAGCAATTTTAAGCAACCCAAGACTTAAATTATCTTTTTTACTACTGCAATTACATTGCTGTCTTCTGCGTTTAGGCGCTGTTTTCTAGGCCGTGAAAACCGGTCAAGTCTAATCCCTAGGGCAAAACCCTCAGGATCAATCGTAAGGCATATGCATGCAGCTATTTCTGTGCATATTCATTTAGCACTTAGCCATGTCCAAAATGTGTCCTTAACGTCTTTTGTGTTTCTCAAATTCATTTTTGTTTCAACGCGATTGGTCAAAGATTCATCTTTAACCGAAGTACCTCATTATGGAGCCTGCTACCAATAATTCATCGATAATTTACCGACGTCCAAATTTAGAAGATGGACTCAACATTCACCAATTAATAGCCGATTCTCCTCCGTTGGATGTGAACTCAAGCTATCTATATTTTCTGCAAAGTTCGCACTTCACACAGACCTGTGTGTTGGCCGAACAAAACGGCGAGCTGCTTGGCTTTGTCTCCGGCTATTTGCGCCCAGACAAACCGACTGAACTGTTTGTCTGGCAAATGGTGGTCGCCGAAGCCGGTCGCGGCAAAGGTATCGCCAAACAACTGGTACGCCAGCAACTAAAACAAGCGTTGCAGTTGCAACCCAATCTGCAAAGTTTGAGTTGTACCATCAGCCCAAGCAATCAAGCATCGCAAGGCGTGTTTATAAGCCTAGCCAACCACTTTGGCTTACAACTCAGTAAAGAGACGTTCTTGACCGAGGCGCATTTCGCCGGCCAAGAGCATGAAGCCGAAGATTACTACTGCCTACAGCCCCCTGCCGGTCAGAGCATTCAATCGCGCCTTGAACAGCGATAACAGGCACTGAAGTAAATAAACAATTTTCAAAATTTAAATAAGAGAGACCAATTGATGTCAGCTTTAGAAATTTTTAATACTTATGAATCCGAAGTTCGCGGATACATTCGTTCTTTCCCAACCATTTTCGATACCTCTAAAGGCGCGGAAATTTGGGATACCGAAGGCAAACGTTATATCGACTTCTTCGCCGGTGCCGGTGCTTTGAACTACGGTCACAACAATCCGAAAGTGAATGCCGCGATTATTGATTACTTGCAACGCAACGGTATCGGCCACGCATTGGATATGGGGACCGTTGCAAAGAAAGAGTTTATCGAAGCTTTTGTGACCAAAATCCTGCAACCGCGTCACCTTAACTACAAGTTACAATTTGTCGGCCCGACAGGGACTAACGCCATTGAAACCGCGCTGAAAATTGCGCGTAAAGTGAAAGGCCGTAAACAGGTGATGAGTTTCACCAACGGCTTCCACGGCATGTCGATGGGGTCATTGAGTATCACCGGTAACCAGTATTACCACGACGACAGTTACGGCGTTCCGGGTTATACCTACCAAGTGCCTTTCCATAACTATCTTGGCGATAAGGTCGATACCATCGCCTATTTACGTAAGATTCTGGAAGACGCCTCTTCAGGTACCGAACTGCCGGCGGCAATCGTTTTGGAAACCATTCAGGCTGAAGGCGGCATTAACGTTGCCGGCCCGCAATGGCTAAAAGACCTGCGTAAGATCTGTGATGACTTCGATATCCTGATGATTGTTGATGACATTCAGGTCGGTAATGGCCGTACCGGCGACTTCTTCAGTTTTGAACGCGCCAATATCCAACCGGATATCGTTACCCTGTCGAAATCCATCGGTACCGGTCAACCAATGTCTTTAGTATTAATGAAGCCGGAACTGGATAAATGGTCTCCTGGCGAACACTCAGGGACTTTCCGAGGTAACAACCTGGCATTTATTGCGGCCGCTACCGCCATCAACGAATACTGGGCGGACGATACCTTCGCCAACGAGAATAAAGAAAAAGCCAAACTGATTGAAGAGCGCATGCAAGATTTAGCGCTTTCTTTCCCACACCTGACCAAAGATGTTCGCGGCCACGGCTTTATCTGGGGCATCGAATTCCGTGATGCCGATTTATGCGGCAAAGTCTGTAGTGAATGTTTCGACAAAGGTCTCGTCATTGAAACCGCCGGCTCGGAAAGTAATGTCATCAAATTTTTAGGGCCATTAGTTATCACAGAAGCGCTGATTAACGAAGGTTTCGACATTTTGAAAGACGCGATCAAAACCTGTTCAGCCGACTACTAACCAATAAACTAATAAGGCTCACGAGTGGTGAGCCAAAAACAAGGATTTTCCATGATTGTAAAAAACCTCTATGACGATGTGATCGGCACAGACGCCGATGTAGACTCTAAACAATGGACTAGTCGCCGTTTACTGCTAGCCAAAGACGGCATGGGCTTTTCGCTACACGACACTCTAATCAAAGAAGGCGAAGACCTGCATCTTTGGTATAAAAATCACTTAGAAGCAGTGTATTGCATCGAGGGCGAAGGCGAAATCTACGACAAGGCGACCGGCATTACCTATCCGATTCGCGAAGGCACCGTCTATGCACTGGATCAGCATGACCAACATATTCTTAGCGCCAATAAAGGCTCGCAGATGCGCATGGTTTGTGTATTCAATCCGCCGGTAACCGGTCGCGAAACTCACGATAAAGACGGTTCTTACAATCTGCCGGAATAATCGGTATCGGGCTGCAATAAAGGATTCATCCACACTTGTAGCGTAAAAGGTAAAATCGGGCGTAAGTAAAAATAAATAGGTATGTCCGATGTTTTCATCGCCCGCTTCCAACCTTAGTAAAAGCTTACAAGTGCTATGGCATTTTTTCTGGCTTGGCTGTGTCAGTTTTGGCGGGCCGGCTGCGCATCTCGGTTATTTCCGGCAGCATTTTGTCGAGCGCATGAAATGGCTGAATGACAA
Organism: Thiomicrorhabdus marina; assembly: GCF_017571465.1. GTDB lineage: Bacteria > Pseudomonadota > Gammaproteobacteria > Thiomicrospirales > Thiomicrospiraceae > Thiomicrorhabdus > Thiomicrorhabdus marina. The sequence continues at coordinate 17,899 of NZ_JAGETV010000021.1, forward strand.
TGACTACGGCCAATTAATTGCACTTAGCCAGTTCTTACCGGGCCCCGGTTCCAGTCAGGTCGGATTTGCCATCGGCTATCGATATGCCGGATTACTCGGCGCTTGGGCGGCCTTTATCGGTTTTACCCTGCCATCGTTTTTATTATTGCTATGGGTCGCACTCTATCAGCCGCCAAGCGACCAGCCGATTTATGCACTAGTCATTAGCGGTTTAAAACTACTGGCAGTAGTGGTAGTCGCCGATGCGGTACTGAAAATGTTTCGGCAGTTCTGCCAACGGATCGAGACACGTGTCGTCGCAGTCGTTAGTGCGTTATTACTTTTAGGCTTTGCTGGCAATTTAATGCAAATCGCGGTTTTGGTATTGGCCTTCGCAATTGGCTGGCGCTTTTTTGCTTGCAAGCAAATCGTAAATTCGACGACACCGCCAAACATAAATAAACCTTTGTTAAGCTGGCTGTTTCTTGGTTTTATCGGTGCGCTGATTGCCGTTTACCTGTTATTGCCAAATCAGTTCATATCGCAATACCTTTGGCTAAACCTGTTTGCGCCGTTTGCACAAGCCGGCAGTTTGGTCTTCGGCGGCGGACATGTCGTATTACCGCTACTGCAAAATTCGATTGGCGAGCAGGTTAGTAGCGAACAATTTTTGACCGGCTATGCATTAGCGCAAGCAGTGCCGGGTCCTATGTTTACCATTGCCGCGTATTTAGGAGCCATTCTAATGCCACAGACTCCGATTATCGGAGCGGTTATCGCCACGCTTGGCGTCTTTTTACCAGGGCTATTACTGATTTTAGCACTGCTGAATTCATGGCAAAAATGGGCGCACCACCCTCAATTACAAGGCGGCATTAAATTGCTCAATGCGGCAGTAGTCGGATTGTTATTGGCGAGCTTAATCAATCCAATCGCAAGCAGTGCAATTGTTGATCTGGCAAGTGCCCTAGCCGCTTTATTCGGCTTTATTTTGCTACGACGTTACCAGCTGAAAATCGGCTGGCTTTTGCTGATTTACGCGCTGATCTGGCCGTGCATTCTTTGGATTTGGGGATAAGGCGATTTAGCTCGCAATTTTCCATTCACAAAACGGCAATACGACTGTAAAATAGCGCGCATTTTTTCGGGAACTGTAAAACCCAGAACCCTAGGGGTTGTTGACAATTCATAATCCTTATTAAACAACGACTTAAGAGACGTAAAATTCCATGTCTAACTCAGAAAACTTGTCTGCATCACGTTCGTTAAGTGTAGAAAAAATTGGCGGTACTTCAATGAGCGCCTACGAAGCGGTACGCGACAATATCATTCTGTACCCAGAAAACCGTTATAACCGTGTTTTTGTCGTCTCCGCATATGGCGGCATCACCAACTATCTGCTTGAGCACAAAAAAACCGGCGAACCTGGTGTTTACGGCCTGTTTGCGCGCGGCGATGATATGCACGCTTGGCAGGAATCTTTAGAAACGCTACGTGCCGAATTGCTGAAAATCAACGCCGAATTATTCTCCGACGGCGAACAGCTAAAACACGCGAATGCCTTTATCGACGAACGTATTACCGACACTCGAGAAGTTTTGATCAATCTGCACGAAATCTGTAGCCACGGTCACTTTGAACTGCGTGAACACCTACTGACCGTTCGTGAACTTTTGGCTTCCATCGGTGAAGCCCACTCGGCTTACAATCTGGCCGAGTTGCTGAAAAACCATGGTGTAAACAGTGTCTTGGTTGACCTATCCGGTTGGGACGTCAAAGAAAAAATGCCGCTGGACGAGCACATCACCACAGCGTTTGCTGACATTGATTTCACCACCACTTTACCGATTGTCACCGGGTACGCGCACTGCTCGGAAAACCTGATCAGCACTTTCGACCGTGGTTACTCTGAAATGACTTTCAGTCGTATCGCGGTAATGTTAAAAGCAACTGAAGCCGTTATTCATAAAGAATTCCACTTATCTTCTGCTGACCCGCGTCTGGTCGGAGAAGACAATGCCGTGCCAATCGGGAAAACCAGTTACGACATCGCTGACCAGTTGGCAAACCTAGGCATGGAAGCAATTCATCCGCGAGCAGGAAAAGGTCTACGTCAGGCAGAAATCCCATTGCGAATTATGAATACGTTCGAGCCGGATCATCACGGCACCTTGATTACCGCCGATTACAAAGCGGCAGAACCACGCGTTGAAATCATCGCCGGTATGGAAAGCCTATTAGCGGTAGAAATCTTTGACCAAGAAATGATGAATCAGCAAGCGGACTACGAAACGCAAATTCTGAAAATCACTAAGCGCCTAAATTGCCAAGTGGTCAGTAAAGATTTCAATGCCAACACCATCACCCTATATATCGACGGTTCTTTAAAGAAAATCTCTAGAGCGACTGTGCAGTTTGAAGAGTTGTTCCCGTCGGCGCAAATCACCACCAGCAAACTTTGCATGGTCTCGGCGATGGGTTCCAATATGCGTGTTAAAGGCCTATTGGCAAAAGCAATTCAAAGTCTTGCTGACCAAGACATCAATATCGAAGCGATGCACCAAAACACTCGTCAGGTTGAGATGCAGATTTTCGTTGATGCCGAGCACTACCCAACGGCGGTAAAAGCCCTGCACCAAAAACTGATTGAAGTGCATAACCACGGCAATGCGATTGCCAAGCACTAACGGTCTAGGGAAGCGATGCTGGAATTTTCCTGCATCGCTTTTTTTGTATCAAAATTTTCACTTCTCCTCCTAATCTCGTGTGCTTTACAGCGAAAATTTAGTCTATGGCAATCGCCAAGTGGCTCTGTTCTGGCATAATGCAAAGAAACCTTTACGCTTTCTCGATACCTTTATATGCCCTATTCCAACAACTTAAAAAGCCTAAAAATCAGCTACGGCCTAATTGATTACATCAAAAAAGAGGGCTATAACCGCCAAGCGTTCGGCAAAGATTTATTAGCCGGTTTTACCGTCGGTATTCTTGCTATTCCAATTTCAATGGTATTGGCGACCGGTATCGGGATTTCGCCCATCTACGGGCTTTATACTGCGATTGTCGCCGGATTTTTTACTGCCCTATTCGGCGGTTCACGCTTTAGTATCGCCGGGCCAACCGCTTCTTTCGTTATCCTGCTGATTCCGGTAGCAGAAAGTTATGGTCTATTGGGCGTAGTGCTCGTCTCTTTAATGGCCGGTTTATTATTACTGGTAATGGCTTACTTAAGGCTCGGACGCTGGATTGAATATATTCCCGAATCGATCACCCTCGGTTTTACCACCGGCATCGCGACGCTGATAATCTTATTGCAGATGAAAGATGTCTTCGGATTGCCATTACAAGAACTGCCGAGCGACTTTATCGAACGACTGTGGTTAATGACCCAAAATCTACCGCAAATTCATTGGCAATCAGCAGTCGTCGGTATCAGCACCATGCTGTTTATGATTCTCTGGGCGCGTTTCAAATTCCGCCTGCCCGGTCACCTGCCAGGAATCATTATCGCCAGTTTCGTCACTTATTATTGGAATCTGCAAGGCGCGGAAATCAAAACCGTCGGCGAACTGTTTGCTGAAATCCCACATTTCTTGCCCACTTTTCAAGGTGACTGGATGCTGGAAATGCTGTCGTTAATGAACAGCACGGAAATCTGGGAAATGCTGAAATTCCTACTTCCGATCGCCTTTACTCTAGCAGTACTTGGTGCAATGGAATCCATGTTCTGTGCGGTGGTGCTCGACAACACTGCCGGCACCCGCCATTCACCGAATAGCGAGTTACTCGGACAAGGCTTAGGCAATGTTTTATCATCGCTATTTGGCGGCTTTGCTTCCAGTGGCGGTATGGCACGTTCAATGACTAACTTGCGGGCGGGCGCACTGTCACCGGTAGCCGGAATGGTACACGCAGTGGTGGTTCTATTTGCCATTTTCTTTTTAGCCAAACTATTGGTGCACCTACCAATACCAGCTATGTCGGCACTGCTGATTCTAGTCGCTTGGCGGATGAGTAATTTCCCGCGCGCGCTGGAACTCGTCAAACGTAACCCAGATAGCGATACTTGGGTTTATCTCAGCTGTTTTGTGATGATTCTATTGTTTGATGTTTCCGTCGCAGTAACCGCGGGGATGTTCCTCGCGTCGATATTGTTTGTTAAAGAGATTGCCGAAATGACACGCTTGCAGGATATCCGCAATGTGGAGCGTTATCACACCGAAAACCTGCCTGAAGAATGGAATATCTACCGTATTCAAGGGCCGCTGTTCTTCGCCGCAGCCGATCGGATTTTCGCGGAAATCGCCGAAACACTGCCGGAAAAAGACGGGATTGTGTTACAGATGGATGCGGTCACCATTCTCGACTCCGGTGGGCTGGCCGCGCTACGTCGTTTTGTCACCTTAGCGGAAAATCAACATGTTGAAGTCTATCTCAGCGAGCTGCAATTCCAACCATTAAAGGCCTTAGCACGTTACGGTTTGGCAAAATTTGGCGAGCATTTTCAATTGTTCTCAAATCTGGATGAAGCACAGTTGGCAATTCATGAAAAACTGAGCGAAAAACCAGAAAGCTCAGCCGTCACAAACAGTAGCCTCTCCATTAAGGATAACGCAGAATAAGTTTAAATGGCCTCAGGCAGAGCAAGAATTGAGCTTCGATCCTACCCTGCATTGAAATAGCAACTTTGTTAAATAACATTCGTTCGCATTTAGAATTTAGAGTAGAATAACTGACCAATTTCCTACGACAGCCAATACACGAGGAAATCCATAGATATAAAGGACGAACGGATATGAGTTGCCAAGAAAAAAATACTTACTCAACTTTTTGCCAAGGTGCAAACAACGCGATGAACGAGCCGATGTTTTTCGGTCAAAACGTCAATGTTGCACGTTATGATCAGCAAAAATATCCGTTCTTCGAAAAACTGATCGAGAAGCAACTTTCTTTCTTCTGGCGTCCCGAAGAAGTCGATATCTCGACCGACCGCGGTCAGTACCAAACGCTTCCTGAAAACGAACAACACGTTTTTGTTTCTAACCTGAAATACCAAACGCTATTGGATTCGGTACAAGGTCGTTCACCAAACGTTGCCTTACTGCCGCTGGTTTCAATTCCAGAACTGGAAACGTGGATTGAAACGTGGGCTTTCTCGGAAACCATCCACAGTCGTTCTTATACGCATATTATCCGTAATATCTTCACTAACCCGTCGGAAGTGTTTGACGATATCGTCGATAACAAAGAAATCACCAAACGTGCTTTGGCGGTTACTTCGCACTACGACGAGTTGATTGCGCTGACCAATAAGATGTATGCAGAAGAAATCGACATTGAAAAAGACGATGAGTTCCGTAAGAAAATCAAAACTCAGCTGTATCTAACTTTGGTTTCGGTTAACGTTCTAGAAGCGATTCGTTTCTATGTTTCTTTCGCTTGTTCATTCAGCTTTGCCGAACGTTCATTAATGGAGGGTAACGCTAAAGTAATCAAGCTGATTGCCCGCGACGAAGCACTGCACCTATCCGGCACGCAAAATATGTTGAGCCTAATGGCGAGCGGTAAAGACGACCCTGAAATGGCGGTTATTGCTAAAGAGCAGAAAGAAGCGGCAATTGAAATTTTTGCCTCTGCAGCGCAACAGGAAAAAGAATGGGCTGACTATCTATTTAAAGACGGTTCGATGATCGGTCTAAACGCCAGCATCCTTAAAGAGTATGTTGAGTACATCACTAATGTCCGTCTTAAAGCGCTCGGCTTTGACCCAATCTTCGAAAACCGTAGCAACCCGCTACCGTGGATGAATAACTGGTTGGTTTCTGACAACGTTCAAGTTGCTCCGCAAGAATCAGAAATCAGTTCCTACCTAGTCGGTCAGGTTGACTCGAAAGTCGATACCTCCGACTTTAGCGGTTTCGATCTTTAACCCTTGCAAATTTCAAGAGGACTTTGTGCCTATAAAGGCACAAAGTCCCTTGTCACAAATCTTTCAAGGAGCTGTTATCTAAGCGTCATTCTGCATTTCTAAACTGACGCCATGAAACGATGTTATTTAGCCTTTTTGCGCCATGCTCACTATCACCAAGCTGAGCAAGTACCGAGCGCACACCAACCATACGGCCTGACCGATCAAGGAATTGAAGAATGTCAGACAGCCGCCGATACCCTTCAAAAACTGCTTGAGCACCAAAACTGGGAACTGCACCCCAATTTGTACAGTGCCAATCTATTGCGCTCTTGGCAAACCGCTAATGAAATCAAACGGCACCTACCTTGGCCAAGCCAAATTAGTAGCACTGCGGCATTAAACGAACGCTCAGTCGGTTCCTTAGCGAATCTAACGCTTGAACAAATCGAAGCCGTCATTGAACAAGACCCGCGTTTTTCTGAACTGCCTCCACACTGGAAGAGCAATTCCGATTTCTGCCTACCGGTAGATGGTGCCGAATCATTAATGCAAGCCGGCACCCGCGTAAGTCAGTTTATTCAACAAACGCTTAATCAAGTCTTAGCTCAAGGTTCGCACAGCGGCAAGCCACAACTGGTCGTTATGGTTGGGCATGGTGCATCTTTCCGCCACGCAGCCTATAAATTGGGCATTTTGGATAAAGCCGAAATCGGCCGTCATTCCATGCATTACGCACAACCGATGGTATTTGAATGTCGTCAAGAACAACACGCGATGGCAATTGACCATCTGGCGGGCAAATGGAAAGTCCGTCAAGAAGTTGAACGACCGGATTAGAGGAAAAGCCATGTCGACATTACTATTCAATGCATCTGCTTCATCGAATAATCTTCCGCCGCACAACTGGATAGCGCCGCAGAAAACCGTCCACTTTATTTGCGATTTGCATGCCGACGCAGATGCCTTGTTGGCTTCTCTGAAACTTGGTGGTTTATTGGCAGCTGAATCCACATTAGAAAATCCGCTATTGACCGAAAAAGCCTCGGATGCCAGCGTAATTATCGGCGGCGACTGCTTTGACAAAGGCCCAAGTAATCTAGCACTTTTCCGTCTGCTAAAACGCCTAGTCGAATCCAATTTGGATTTACAAATCCTTGCCGGCAATCATGACTTACGCGTCTATGCCGGTCTATTGGCGACCGACTTTCAGGACGATCTCCGCCAAGCACATTTTTTTGTACGTATGGGACGCAAAGCAGCTTCGCTGTTTGCCGAGGTCTATCAGCAATATTGTGCCGAGATGCCGTTACCGAAAACCCCGTCGAGCTGGATTGAAAATTCGCTAATGCCGGATGAAGAGTGGTTTGAACTCTTTCCAAAGTACGCTTGCAACTTCATGACAGCGAAACAGATTAAAAAAGAGCTCAAACAGATTCGCAAGAAACGCATCGACTTTATCAAGGCATGGCGCGAATACGGCTACGATTGGCAACATCTGGCGCTGGCGGTAGAAAAAGCCAAACAGCTCTTTATCGAGCCGGACGGCGAGTTTTACTGGTTCTTCCAAAATTTGGAACTGATGCAACGCCATGGTAGCTACCTGTTCTGCCACGCCGGTGTTGATGACCGTATCGTACATCGCATTTTGGATGAAGGCTTCGAGCAGATTAATCTAGAATTCAACGACAAGCTGCGACAAGGTAAGATTTTCGAAATCTACTACAGCGAACTGGGCAATGTCGTGCGTACCAAATATCGTGACAAAGACAATCCACTCAGTGAACTCGGCGTGCAATCTCTTAAGAACCAGGGAATTTTCGCTCTGGTTAACGGCCACCGTTCTCATGTCAATGGTCAACAATTGGTGTTGCGTAACAAACTATTGCACATTGAATGTGACGCCGAACTTAACGCCAACTGTCGCGCCAAGAGCCATCTAGCGCCTGGAGCGGCTGCCGTGACAATATTCAACACTTATGGTACGGTCAACGCTTTGAGCACTAACCGTTTTTCACTCGGTGTTTTACAACGTAACTTTGAGCCAGGTCATCAAACTTGGCAAGAAAGTTTGCTAGTCTAACTGACTGCATTCTAGGGTCTAAAAGGAGAGAGACATGGCCAAGAAAACAGACTACTTTGAACATGAATCTCTGCAGGATCGCGATGCAGTGGTCGACTATTTACAAGCCTTGGCAAAAGCGATTCAAAAAGGTGAAATTCTGCTTTCCGACGGTGATGAAAAACTGCTCTTACAGCCAAACGATCTAACATTGATGAGCCTTAAAGCCAGTACTACCAAAAAGAGCCAAAGCTTACGTATCAAGCTCACCTGGAATCAGAAAAATGATGATGAGCCGGACAAAGAGCCGTTATTCATTAAGGCTAAAAAGCCTAAAAAATCCTCTTAATATAAGCACGCTAGCAGAATGAACAAATTGTTTCCAGAAATCTATGAGAGCCTGCGCTTTCTCCTTATCGATTTGCAAAAACAGCTACTGGCACTTATCGAGGGGATTCGCGATGCCGATCCGGACAGCTTTAAGAAAAGCCTGAGTCGCACCGCTTATATCGAAAACGCACACCTTAGCCTACTGAATCGCGCTTACCGGACCATTCAAAACAGCAGCGGGGATTATCGTGCGGAAATTCAAGGTTACGAGCATGTCTCTTACAGCTTAATCAGTCTGTCACGCCAATTAGAAACGGTAAGCTATCAATTACAGCGTAACGACCCTTTAAAAAACTTGCAAAAGCGCCGTGTTTTAGCGGCTCTTCAAGATCTCTATAATGGTTTGGAATTGATTGAACCTGCCATCGAAAGCGACGATCTGACTCTATCGATTGACATTTGCCAATTACAAGCACGTATCGAAAAAGCCTGTAGCCAACAGCTGAAACGTTATCAGCAAAAGCTACAGGAAAAATACGAAGACGATCTGATACAAAGCAGCTTTGTCGTCAAAGATATTCAGTACATGGCCAAGACGCTGCTAAAAGTCGGCGAAGGCGTGATTTCCGGTAAACTGGGTCAATTCATCGAAATCGACAGTTATCAAAAACTGGAAGCCACTTTATCGGAAATGGATTTCGATCTTGCCGAACAGCAGATTCATATTCACCCGATGGGCGAAACCAAATCCGGTTGCACTATTTCTGGTGTGGCCTCTGCCAGCGAAGCACAAGACGAAGTATTGGCAATTTTCAAAGAAGGCCAGAAAAAGAAACTGCTGGAAGAGAAAATCGGCATCGAAACTTGGCATGAAAAATTCCCTGGTATCGCTCCGGAAGTGTATTCCTACCAAAAACAAGGTGATAAAGCCGCCCTATTGTTTGAGTATCTAACAGGCCAGACTTTCGACAAATTACTCCTAGATAATCGCAAAGTCTTACAAGACGGGCTGAACTGTCTGTTCTCGACCTTAACCGAGATTTGGCAGGCGACCGAACAAGAAAAACGTATGCCGACTAGCTTTATGTCGCAATTACAGAAACGTCTCAGTAGCATCTATGCGGTACACCCGGAATTCAATTTAAAAGGTCTACAGATTGGTGATGCCAAACAGCCCTCGCTGGAAAAACTGATTAAACAAGCCGCCAAGCTAGAAGAAAAGCTACAACCGGCCAAAGCGGTTTATATTCACGGCGATTTCAATGTCGATAATATTCTCTTCGATGTTATTAAGTGCGAGATTAATTTCATCGATCTGCATCGCTCCGAATATCAGGATTACAGTCAGGATTTATCGGTATTAATGGTCTCTTTCTACCGATTAAAACAATATGACCCAAAAATCCGCCAACGCATTCGCTTGAGTATGCAAGCAATTTACGACTTCGGTGCGGATTACGCCGAACAAAATAACGATAATGACTATGCTTTGCGCATGGCTTTAGGTTTAGCGCGTTCTTTTATCAGCTCAACCCGTTTTGTTCTCGATAAAGAACACGCTCGATCTATGCTCTATAAAGGGCGCTTCTTACTGGAACATCTTAGCCAAATCGATAAACAAGAATATAAAAACTACCAGTTACCTAAGGAGCTATTCCGTGATTAAAGCTGTTGAGCAACTCAAAATCGGCGTGGTCGGCATTCCCGGCAAATGGTCGACCGAAGTGCTTGCTGATGAGATAGAAGCCAAAACCGGCTTCCGTTGCGTCATCGATATCGAGAAAGTCGTAGCGGATTTATCCATGCCGACCGTCACCTACAACGGAACTTGTCTCTGTGAACTTGATGCAATAATCATCAAAAAAATCTCGCAGACCTATAGCCCGATGGTACTTGACCGCTTGGAAATTCTCCGCTTTGTTGAATCGTGCGGCGTCAAGGTGTATTCAAAGCCGTGTGAAATCATTCGTCTGGTTGATCGCATGAGCTGTACAGTATCACTGGCAAGAGCGAAAATTCCAATGCCGAAAACCGTGATTACCGAAGATATCAATGCGGCATTAAATGCCGTCAAAGATTTTGGCGAAGTGGTTCTAAAGCCCTTGTTTTCAACCAAAGCACGCGGCATGCAGGTCATCAGTTCAGAGCAAAGCGATAAGAAAATCCTTAATGAATTACAAGAATTTTACGATGTACACAAATTCTTCTATATTCAACAAAAACTCAATTTGCCCGGTCATGATATGGGGTTGATTTTTTTAGGTGGCGAATACCAAGGCGCTTATGCCCGTGTCGGTAATGGCGAGAGTTGGAACACCACGATTCATTCCGGCGGAAAATATGCAGAAGTCTGTCCGAATCAAGAAATTATCGACATGGCTCGTAAGGCTCAAGCGCAATTTGATTTAGCCTACACAACGGTCGATATTGCCGAAACCGATAATGGTCCGGTCTGCTTCGAAGTTTCTGCATTCGGTGGTTTTAAAGGCGCACAAGAAGGCTTGGGATTGAATATGGCCGGCGCTTATGTAGACTATGTGATTGCCGACTTGCGAGCCGAACAGCAATCCAACGCGATCAATCCTGCCGACTAAACCGGAAACGATTCTGAATTTATGAGTAACCCGACAGCCTTGTACCAACAATTAATCAGTCATAAACCGCAAGCACTTGCCCAGAACCTTTGGCTGATTCTGCCGCAAGCGAGCTATCGTCTTTTCAGTAATTCGCAGAATCTACTGAATGAATTGCACGACTACTTTGTTGGACAGGCTACTTGGCAAGCGCCAAACGATAACCACCCCCTCGTCACAGAGATTTACCTTTGGCAAAGCACTGATGCAGCGACTCTGATTGCCGCCACGCCTTGGGAAGATTGGTTGCGAGAAGCCGGTAAAAGTGGCCGCAAAGACGCAGTATACGATCTGCATTTTACCCATGGCGATATTCGTCTGTTACATAAAGTTAAAACCGGCATGCTGTTTGTGCAACCGAGCACCAATAATTCACACGATGCGCTAATGGCTTTCGGGCCGGCAGAACAGCACCCAAATCAAATGATTAATTTCATTCTGACCCAATACCTTAATCAACACTTGCGAGAAGATTGGCTACTTGGACATGCGGCAGGCCTGCAAATTAAAGGAAAAGGCTTGGCGATTGCCGGTCTATCCGGCGGTGGAAAATCAACCTTGATGTTGCAGTTATTGGAAGATGGCGAACACTTTATCAGCAACGATCGTCTGCTGTTTGATCACCTTACCGATACAGGGTTAAGCATGCGCGGCATTCCAAAACAACCGCGAATCAATCCCGGCACGATCGTGCATAATTCTCGCCTGCATCCACTTATGAACGAGCAACAGCGCGCCGATTTTTTGGCAATGCCACAAGAAGAACTACGCGCCTTAGAGCTCAAATATGACGCACCGGTTGATAAGATTTTCTGGCCGAATTGTTATCAAGGCGAAGCTAAACTGGATTATCTAGTCATCCTGAATTGGCAGGTTAATAGCGACCAAACCACTTCGATTAAACAGACAACCTTAGAAGCATCGCCAGAATTGATTCCGGCCTTAATGAAAAGTCCGGGTCCATTCTATTGCTCAGCTGAGGGCGAATTTTTAAAAAACGGGATTACGCCTGATGCCGAAACTTATCGGCAACGCCTTGGCGAAGTACCGGTTTTAGAATTGAATGGTAAAGTCGATTTTACAGTCGCCAAACAACTGATTTTAGATACCTTAAGCCCTACTGAGAGCTTTGCACGAGATAGTTTCACAAATAAAAATGGTTAAAATTTCGGCAAAAGCATTGTCTTACCGTCCGACTGCTCGACGATTTGCAACTGCATCTGCAAACCGTTTTCTAAGGTCGTTTTCTGTAAAACCGTCTGCGAATCGCCTTCGGCAAAGACTTGGCCGTCTTTTAACAATAACACTCGATCGGCCAATTGTTGCGCCAACGGTAGATCATGCACCACCATAATCACTCCCAAGCCTTGCGCGCACCAAGTTTTCAGCAAACTCGCGAAACACTGTTGATGGCGCATATCCAAAGCGGCATTCCATTCGTCCAACAAGAGCCATTTACCGGAAAAATCAGGTTGCTCTTGCGCTGTTTGTTGAAGCGGCCAGATTTGCGCCAAAGCCCGCGCCAGATGAGCACGTTTGAATTCACCGCCAGATAAATTAAGAACCGAGCGTTCAGCCAAATCGCCTAAATCGCAAATTTGCAAAATCCGGTTTAACACTACATCAAAATCAGCAACATGCTGATAGGCTTTCACCAATTCACTGCCAAGCTGAATCTCCAACCCCAGACTAACCAACTGACGGACACTAAAATCAAATTGCATGGTTTGCTGCTGCTCGACTACCGCTCTTTGCAAAGCCAGTTCTGGTAATGGCAGTGTCTGCAAATCTTGCTCACGCCAATCGATAACCCCAGAGGACGGTTGCTGACTTTTTGCCAAAAGTTTTAACAGCGTTGATTTACCGGCTCCGTTTTGGCCGAGAATCAAATTCACCTTTCCGGCAATAAAACTCGCATTAACTCGGCTTAACAAGCATTTCTCGCCCTGCTGAAAACTGAGGTTATGGCATTTAATCGCGTCCATTACTGCCATCCTTGGCGGCGCTTAAGCAGCATCATTAAAAAGAACGGCGCGCCCAATAACGCCATCAATAAACCAATCGGCAGTTCCAGAGGATACAATAAAATTCGAGCTAACCAATCCGCCAAGACCAGTAACAAAGCGCCGCCTAAAGCACTGAGCGGCAACACTAATCGATGGTCTGCACCAACCCAAAGACGAATCATATGCGGTACCACCAAACCGACAAAACCGATTACGCCCACCAGTGCCACTGCGGTACTGACCATCAAGGCGCTAAAGAAAATCACCTGCCATTTAAAACGGTCATTATCAAAACCGAGATAGGTCGCGCTATGCTCACCGAGCACAAACGCATTCATCGAACGCACCAAGCGCCATAACATCATGGTCGATAACAGCACGATGACACTCACCAACAACACCGATGACCACGGCAGATTAACCAAAGATCCCATTAACCAGAAAGTCACTGAACGCAGTTCAACAAGGTCGGCAATACTCAGCAGCATCTGCGTACCTGCGCCCATTAAGGCATTAACCGCAACACCAGCTAACAACATCAAAGCGACATCGGTTTGTCCTTTATTGGTTGCTAGACGATAGATAAGCCAAGTCGCCAATAAGCCGACAACAAAAGCCGATACACCGACCTGCCACAAAGCGACCTGCTGCCAAATAACCCCGCCGAGTACCATAATAAATACCGCGCCAAAAGCCGAACTGCTGGCGACACCAATCAAGCCGGGCTCTGCCAAAGGATTACGAAACAGCGCTTGTAGGGCAACGCCTGCCACCGCCAAACCAGCACCAACCACCATTGCCATGACCACTCGCGGCAAACGCAATTCCTGCAAAATAAACCATTGTTGCGGATTTAATCCGCCGCTGAGGCTCTGCCAATTCAAGCCGTTATAACCGACAAAAAGATGCGCAAAAACTGCCGGCAACAACAAGGCCAGCAATAGTAGGCTTTTAGAAATAGGAAACGTTTTAGCCATGCTCGGAATACGTCAGCAATTATCTGTTTACAGCGTTTTGAACGCTATTTTCATCACGCCAACCACGATACTGTTCGCTTAAAGTAGCGACAACGGCACCATTCCAAATGACAATAAACCACGTCAAATATAGCCACAATAGAAACAGCGGCACTGCGGCAAAGGCTCCGTAAATCAAATCATAGGTTGGAAACAGCTTCACATAAGCGGCAAAACCGACCTTTAATAGCTCCATCTGCGCCATAGCCAAGAAGCCGCCAATCGCTGCCGCACGCATCGAAACATAGCAGGCAGGAACAAACTTAAACAACAGAGTAAAGCCTAGCCAAGACAGCATCACCGGAATGATTTTCAAACCAAACAAGAGCTTCTCAATAAACGGCGTGGTATCACTTATCAGAGGCAAGGTCAGAATCGTTGTACTAATAACCAAGCTTAAACCCAACAAAATCGGGCCGAACAGGCTGATACCGAGATAATGCAATAAACTGACCCACCAGCGGCGCTTACGCACTTCCGGCCAAAGCTCGTTGAGTTTTTGGTCAACTTTCCATAGCAACATTAAAGTGGTAATCAACATCACCACTAGCCCCGGCCATTTCAAACTGGTGGCTTTTTCCGAAAAGATAAATAGATAATCTTGAATCACCGGTTGCGAACTCGGCATTAAGTTAGCGATCACCTGTTCCATCACCAACTGCTCAAACTCTTCAAAGTAGCTAGAAACTGAAAACAACGCCAACATAAAACCAAGCATCGGCACAATACCGACCAGCGAAGTATAGGCCAAAATCGCCACCGCATCAGTGCCTTTCTGCTGTTGAAAGCGCACTGCTGAACGTAACCAAAAGCGCCAATGGCTAATGGTTTTTAACATCGAAAATTTCGTTTGCGTTAAAGACTTCGGCATGGAATCTCATTCTTTAGAAAATATGCCTATGATACCTGCCTGCTGCAAATTTTTCCTGTCCTTGGCAGTCAAACCCCTTCAGCTTTTGCTCACTTGACTCAATCCGTATAATAAGCGCCAATTTTGATGGCAAGTCGGGCAAATGGATGAACAGTAAACAGTGGCAATTTTGGATAGACCGTGGCGGCACTTTCACCGACATTGTTGCAATGCAACCGGATGGAAATCTACAAACCCATAAATTATTGTCGGAAAATCCAGAACAGTATTCCGATGCCGCAATTGCCGGCATCCGCCATTTTCTGCAAACACCGGCCGAACAAGCGATTGACGTGTCGCAAATCAGCTGTGTCAAAATGGGCACCACGGTCGCCACCAATGCTCTTTTGGAGCGAAAAGGCGAAGCCGTTGCGTTAATTACCAATCAGGGTTTTGCCGATGCCTTGAAAATCGGTTACCAAAACCGCCCGGATATTTTTGCCCTCGAAGTGCGCACGCCAAAACCACTTTATCAAACGGCTATCGAAGTCAGCGGACGTCTAGATGCACAAGGTACTGAAATCGAAGCCTTGGATGAAGCGACCACCAAACAGGCGCTCGCCGAACTAAAAGCACAAGGTTTCCAAGCCTTGGCAATCGTCATGCTACACAGCTATTTAAATCCGGCGCATGAATTGCAAATCGCTGCATGGGCAAAGGAGCTGGACTTTGCACAAATATCTACCTCAGCTCAGACCTCAGCCCTGATTAAATATGTTTCCCGCGGTCGCACCACCGTGGTTGATGCTTATCTCAGCCCAATTCTGCATCGCTATGTACAACAAGTAGCGAGCCAGTTGCCGGGAGTCGATTTACAGTTTATGCAATCACATGGCGGCTTATGTCAGGCACAACATTTTCAAGGTAAGGATGCGATTCTTTCCGGCCCGGCCGGTGGAATTGTCGGCGCAGTCAAAACCGCTGAACTGGCCGGTGAACAACAAATCATCGGTTTCGATATGGGCGGAACCTCAACCGATGTTTCGCATTACGCCGGTGAACTGCAACGCAATTTCGAAACCAACGTCGCTGGCGTGCAAATGCGCGTACCGATGCTGGATATTCATACTGTGGCAGCCGGTGGCGGTTCCATTATTCATAGCCATCATGGCGAAGTCCGCGTCGGACCTGAATCAGCCGGAGCCAATCCCGGCCCTTGCGCGTATCGTCGTGGCGGCCCGCTGACAGTGACCGATGCGAATGTTCTTCTAGGCAGAATCCAGAGCCAGCATTTTCCGGCGGTGTTCGGCGAAAATGCTGACCAGCCATTGGATAGCACGGCGGTACGAACAAAATTCTCGGCGATGGCTGCTGAGCTCAATATGCAGGCCGAACAACTTGCTGAGGGTGCACTAAATATCGCCGTGGAAACCATGGCCGATGCAGTGCAGAAAATTTCTACCCAGCGCGGTTATGATTTGCAAAATTACACTTTGGTCAGTTTTGGCGGCGCCGGCGGTCAACATGCTTGTGCGGTTGCTGAGAAACTCGGCATGCAAAAGGTATTGCTACACCCTTATTCCGGCGTGCTGTCCGCTTATGGAATGGGCTTGGCGCAAAGTTCGGTATTAAACACCCGCTCCTATCAAAACCCGCTTAGTGATTTGGCAAACCTTAGCGCAGACATTGCCTCGCAAAAAAAAGCCGCCATTGACGAACTTGAAGCTCAGAACGCACCGTTCTCAGAAGCGAAAATCACGCTACACTTGCACTACAAAGGCAGCGATACCACACTAGATATCGCTATGCAGAACGATGCCGATTTCAACCAATACCAACGGCAGTTTACCGACAGCCATCAACGCCAGTTCGGATTTAGCCTAGATGCCGACATTTTGATTCACAGCATCACGGTAGAAGCCATGAGCGAAGTACATCAGGCGCAACCGCAAAGCCATTTTTCCGATAATCCTGCTGAACCGATTGAACAGGTACAAACTTTCAGTAATGGCGCTTGGCACAAGACTAATGTCTATCAACGTCACGAACTAGCACAGGCACAAGAAATTTGCGGACCGGCATTAATTTTAGAATCAACCGGCACCATTTATTTACCCGCGAACTGGCACGGACAACTGCTTGCCGACGGCCAATTCAGCTTGCAGATAAATAAATCGGCAAGCACCACTGAGGACAAACAAGTGGATAGCGACAGAGTTGATCCGATTAAACTCGGGCTGTTTAACCACCGTTTTATGGCAATCGCCGAGCAGATGGGCGCAGTCTTGGCCAAAACCGCGCACTCGGTCAATATCAAAGAACGCCTTGATTTCAGCTGTGCACTGTTTGATGCGCAAGGCCAGTTAATCGCCAATGCGCCGCATGTTCCGGTACATCTTGGTTCAATGGGCGAATCGGTGAAAACCTTAATTGAACGACATGGTAATACACTAAAGGCAGGCGATGCCTATGCACTGAACAACCCTTACGCTGGCGGCACCCATCTGCCGGACATTACCTTGATTTCGCCGGTTTTCGTCGATGGAAGGTGCCAATACTATGTGGCATCACGCGGTCATCATGCTGATGTTGGCGGTTTGACACCGGGCTCAATGCCGGCCGACAGCGAACATATTGAACAGGAAGGCGTATTATTGGACTGTGTGCCGGTTTTGCTTGGTGGTACTTTGCAGCAGCAGAGTTTACAAGATGCCTTTACCGGAGCTAAATATCCGGTGCGAAACCTAACGCAGAACATGCATGATTTACAGGCGCAGATAGCCGCCAATCAAGCTGGGATTAGCGGCTTGCAACAGCTTTGCCAACAGGTCGGCAATACCGAAGTGAATCGCTATATGCGCTTTGTCTTGGCGCATTCCGAAAACGCAGTAAAAGCCCTGTTACCGACTTTAGACGACGGTGAATTCTGCTATCAAACCGACCAAGGTGCGCAAATCTGCGTTAGTATCCGCATTGATCAACAACAAGGTCGTGCCTGCATCGATTTCAGCGGCAGTAGCCCACAACAGAACAATAATTTCAATGCGCCTTATGCGATTACGCGTGCGGCAACCTTGTATGTCCTGCGCACCCTGATCGACCAGCCGATTGCTTTGAATGACGGTTTTTTACGTCCGATTGATTTAATTGTGCCGAAACGCTCAATCCTCAATCCACAATATCCGGCAGCCGTTGTAGCCGGCAATGTCGAGACCTCGCAGGTAGTCACTGACACTCTGTATGCCGCACTGCAAATCCAAGCCGCCTCACAAGGTACTATGAACAACCTGACTTTCGGCGATAACACTTGGCAGTACTACGAAACGCTATGCGGCGGAACCGGAGCTGGTAAAAACTATCATGGTGAAGACGCGGTACATAGCCATATGACTAACTCACGCCTGACCGATCCGGAAATATTCGAGCTACGGTACCCGGTTCGTTTACGCCGCTTTGCGGTTCGTAAAAATAGCGGCGGTCGCGGCGCATTCAATGGCGGCCATGGTTGTGAACGACATATTGAATTCTTGAAACCGATGACCGTTTCAGTCTTGAGCAATCACCGCCAAATAGCGCCATATGGCATGGCTGGCGGCGAGAATGGACAAACTGGGCAACACGGTCTGCAAAAAGCGGGAATGCAGCAGGTAACGTGGCTAAATAGCACCTTCAGCGAAGTTTTTGCCTCCGGCGATATGTTATTAATGCATACGCCGGGCGGCGGTGCTTATGGAAAGAAAGCGGAATAAAATTTAAGGACGCACCAGAGCCGCTTCAACTTGGGCTCTGATTTCTTGACCTTGTAATATTTCGACCAAGTGCAAAGCAAAATCCATCGCCGTTCCCGGACCACGCGAAGTGATGATCTGCCCGTCTTGAACCACTGGCGTCTCAAGATATTGCATATCTGCTGCCGGAGCTTTATTGATTACACCCGGGTAGCTTGTGGCTTGTTTACCATCCAATAAACCGGCACTGACCAAGACCTGCGGTGCCGCACAAATCGCAGCCGCAAGACCGCCTTGTTTGACCGTATCTTGCAATAGCTGGCGCAGTCGCAAATCGGCTTGCAGATAGTCCGCGCCCGGTAAACCGCCCGGGAGTGCGATTAAATCAAACTTCTCAACTAGCACTTCATCTAAGGTTTTCTGCGCCACTAGCTGCATACCGCGACTGGCAGTAATAATGCGGTTGTCATCTAAACTTGCAGTAACCACTTCAACACCACCTCGCACGAGAATATCGGTGATGGTGACCGCTTCCAACTCTTCGCAATCCTGTGCCAGAGGCACTAACACTCGGCTCATAACGTTCTCCCGTTCCAAGTTGATAAACATTGTTCTTAGCGACATACAAAAAAGCCACCGTATCAAACTCAATACGGTGGCTTTCTAGAGATTCAATAATCGAATCTTATTTAAGCTGTTGCGCCAAAATCATCGTTTTAACCAAACGCATCGCTTCACTTAATTCAAAGTCTTTCTCAAGAATTTCAGCCGTTTCTTCGGTAATGCCGTCTTCATTTTCTGAAGGCTTTTCACCGTTCGCGACTTTCTTCTCTTCGTCACCTTCTAGGTGACCGGAAAGATCTTTTTCTTTAACACGTTCAATTTTTGCTTCGACTTTCTCGACTTTCAGACGGTCGATTTCAACATCTGGAACAATCCCTTCTGCCTGAATCGAACGACCCGAAGGAGTAAAGTATCGCGCAGTAGTCATTTTCATTGCTGCGCCGTTATTCAACTGCATTAGCGTTTGCACCGAGCCTTTACCGAAGGTATCGCGACCGGCAATAATCGCTCGTTTCTGATCTTGCAACGCACCGGAAACGATTTCCGAAGCTGAAGCAGAGCCCTCATTAACCAATACCACTACCGGCTTGCCGTTCATAATATCGCCATCTTCAGCAGAGAAACGCATTTGCGAGTTACGAATACGCCCCTCGGTATAAACAATCAAACCTTCATTCAAGAATGCATCGGAAACTTCTACCGCCGCAGTTAAAACGCCACCTGGATTATTTCGTAAATCTAAAACCAGACCGGCAAGCGGTTTGCCATTTTCTTGCTCCAACTTATCTACCGCTTTCAGCAAATCTTGGCCAGTGCGAACTTGGAACTGACTGATTCGAACATAGCCTATCTCGTCCTTAAGCATACGCTGCTTAATACTTTTTACTTTAATAACGGCACGCGTCAATTCAACTTTTAACGGAGCATCTTCGCCCTTGCGCACCACCGTAAGCTCAAGCTTCGTACCTGGCTTACCGCGCATGATCTTAACCGCTTCGCTCAGCGTTTTTCCCTTGACCGGTTCAGAACCCAATTTAATAATCAAATCGCCAGCTTGCATTCCCGCTTCTTGAGCCGGGGTATCATCAATTGGCGAAATCACTTTAACGAAGCCATCTTCCATACCGACTTCCATACCAAGACCACCGAATTCACCACGAGTATGCTCTTCCATCTCTTTGGCATCAACTGGCGGAAGGTAAGCAGAATGCGGATCAAGGCTGGACAACATGCCGCTAATTGCCCCTTCTAGAAGTTGTTTATCATCAACCTGATCAACATAGTCGGTAGAAATTCTTTCGTAGACTTCGACAAAAGCGCGTAACTCCTGAAGCGGAATTGAGTTACTGGCTTGTTGTACCGATTCGGTTTCTTTATCTGCCCAAACATTGGTTCCGACTGCTATTAAAGCGCCAAGAACCACACCGGAACTGACCCACATGACTTGTTTTAGTTTTGAAATCGCCACAGGTTCTCCATTTAGTAAATTACTGCGTAATCTTGCCTTTATAATGTTTTCGCAGAGAGTATTCAAGTTAGATTCAGTTTTTTGCCCAAAAATTTTTAGCGTTGCATAAAAATTCCTAGAGGTGACACTAAGTCCACTTTTCATTAGAATTATCTGCGATAAATTACAGAATATCGTTATAAAGTTAAAAAGTGGTGAGTAAATATGGATGAAATCCCATTTGCAATGAAAGAAGAAAACATACAAAAAGCTTCAAAAGCGCTAAAAGCCATGGGCCATCCATTACGACTGAAAATTCTTTGCGTGATCGGCGAAGAAGAACTACCAGTCATGGAAATCGTCAAACAAGTAGGTACCACGCAAAGTAATATCTCTCAGCATATTGATATTCTTCGTGAAAAAGAAATCATAACTTCACGCCGCGAAGGCAGCAAAATTCTATGCAAGGTTCGCGATCGCGATATCTTAACCTTAATGGAAACCATGCAAAATACCTTCTGCCCAGCCAAACACTAATGTAAAGTGTTTTAAATACCGGAATCTTGTGAAGAAAGCATTCCGGTATATCATCCCGAAAAAGCTTCTTTACATAAGCTTTGAAGTCTAGAATCTTTTGAAAATTCATATTTGATTTTGATTCTCTTGTTACTTAACAACTCGACAATCAAGTTACTATCTCGAACGCCCCTCTGGGTGTCGAACTCTTCGTTTGAGCTAAATTTATAAAGCATATCCTCGAGAGCATGATTTGAGGCTTGCGTTCAAAAACGTTCAAGACATTTTTGTGGTATTCCAAATGGATGAAGAGTCGCGCCAAGTGTCGGGTTGTTAAACACAACCTTAAGCGCAATTAAATGGCTTTTTAAGCGAAGACGTTGCTAAGAGTTAAGCGCGTTTCAAACTGGCTTCTTTCCATTGCAAGCTGCTGTAAGCCGGGATTTTGCTTTATCAAATCCGATTGCAAGGGCTCAATTTGATTGGCTGGTGATTCAACTTGATTATCTATTTGGTTAGCTGCGACCGTTGAACCACTATTTTCTTGTGTTTCCGATTCCTCAAGCGACGAAGTGGAATCCATCTCAACCTGCTGTTGTTCAAGAATTTCGGCACGAGCTTCGTTCATCATTTGCGAGGCAGCACTGGCAACACGCAAATCTTGTGTGGAAGGTTGTGCCGGAGCTAGTGCCGCTTGCTGCACAATCATTGCTTTTTGTAGGGTCGCTTCTGGATCGTTTGCAATCGGTGAAGTATCAATCCCGACTTCACCACCTATTGCATAGCGCTTGCCGTCCGGGCCCGTTTGATAACTGTAACTGGCTCCACTGGTCGCATAACTTCCGGCAGCAGATAAATGAGCCTGTTCATGCGCACGTACTTCACGATCACGTGCTTTTAATTGACTGATTACGCTATCGATTTGTTGTTGTGCAGAGCGCTCTTCTTGGGTCTGCTGAGCTGGGTCCGTGCTTGAAGAAGTATTCTCTTGGGAAACCGAACTAGTAGACGGGATTCTGCGGCTTGGAATGGAATTTAAGGCTTCGCTATTTTGCTCGGCGATTCGGTTATCGGTGGCACTTTTTGGCGAATTTTCGGCAATACGATTAGCATCAGTTACCTGTGCCTGCGGAATCATCGCCGCAGGTTGTGAAGCCATAATGGAAGCATTGATAGACATCGCCATAGCGCACCAATAACCTTGCTTTACAGTTCAAAAAACGAAAAGTCCAGCTGACCTTATTTCACAGTCGCCTCATATTCATTATATTGACAATCACAATGGCAAACAAAACTTTTTAAAATCAAATGGTTAACAGTTTATAGAATTTGATAATTGACCACTACTGATAACGAGGTGGGGAATGCTTGCACTGGAATACCAAGGTTTCAAACGGCACATAGCAAAACAATGCGCCGAAAAACAACAGGAGAAGATCTTAAAGATTATTCTACAGTCACCGATTTGGCGAGATTTCGAGGTTGATCAACATCGGTGCCTTTTATCAAGGCGACGTGATAACTTAATAATTGAAGAGGGATATTGAAAGTAATTGGTGCGGTGATACGACCCACATTGGTAGTCGCCTTAATAACATTCAGATCATCTCCATCGGTATTGACATTAGAATCCTCGTCTTCAAAGACAATCATCTGCCCACCGCGAGCTTTAACTTCTTGCAAATTTGATTTTAGTTTTTCCAATAGCTCATCTTTTGGCGCAATCGCAATCACCGGAATAGTGTCATCGATCAAAGCTAGAGGACCATGTTTCAGCTCCCCTGCCGGATAGGCTTCAGCATGAATATAACTAATTTCTTTTAGCTTAAGCGCACCTTCCATCGCTATCGGATACATGGTGCCACGCCCCAAGAATAGCGCACTGCCTTTATCGGCAAATTGCTGTGCAATGTCTTTAATCACTGCTTCATGTTGTAAAGCGCTTTGAATCAAGCTCGGCAACTTCTGTAACCCGGCAACAATCGCTTTTTCTCGCCCCGTACTTAAACGGTTTTGCACTCTACCCATTGCGGTCAGGAATAGAGCAAGTGCGACTAGCTGAGTAGTAAATGCTTTGGTCGAGGCAACACCGATTTCTGGGCCTGCGTGGGTCAAAAAGACCAAATCCGATTCACGCGTCAGGCTCGATTCCGGTACATTGCAAATAGTGAGTGATGCCAAATCTGCCTGAGTCGCTTTAGCAGAACGTAATGCCGCCAAGGTATCAGCAGTTTCTCCAGACTGGCTAATGGTTAGCAATAAAGTATTCGGACGAATCACAGGGTTACGATAACGGTATTCACTAGCCACTTCCACCAAACACGGCATACCGATAATATCCTCAAACCAATATTTCGCCACCAAACCTGCGTGGTAACTGGTTCCGCAGGCAATAATCTGCACTTGCTCAATCTTAGAAAAAATCTCTTCAGCCTGATGACCAAAAGCCGAAACCAAAACAGAATCGCCACTGATTCTACCTTGTAGCGTATCGATGACCGATTGCGGCTGCTCGAAAATCTCTTTGTGCATATAGTGACGATGTTCGCCTAACTCGACCGACTGGCTACTCAAATTTGATATCGTTTCCTCGCGTTCCACAACATTGCCATTAGCGTCCAGAATAGTTAGCTGATCACGTTTAATTTCGGCAATATCACCTTCTTCTAAAAAGATAAATTTTTGCGTCACCGGCAAAAGAGCCGCTACATCAGAAGCGATAAAATATTCGCCGATACCGACACCGATCACCAAAGGACTGCCGCAACGAGTGGCAATCAGCAAATCATGATCTTTAGCAATCACCCCCAAAGCATAAGCACCGTCAAGCTGTTTAACCGTTTCTTGTACCGCCTTCAACAGACTATCGTTATCCTTGCCAAGATGCTGGTCAATCGCATGAGCAATTACTTCGGTATCGGTTTGCGAAGTAAAACGATAACCAGCAGCTAATTGTTCGGTTTTTAGCTGAACATGATTTTCGATAATACCGTTATGAACCACTGCAACACGATTGTTGCAAATATGCGGATGCGCATTTTCTTCGGCAGGAATACCATGCGTTGCCCATCTTGTGTGCGCAATTCCAATAGAACCGATAAATGCTTCACTTTGCGCTTCAATTTTTTCTTGTAGCTGAGCAATTTTACCGATTGAACGGACGCGTTTTAATTCATTATTTGCTAGTAACGCGACTCCAGAAGAGTCATAACCTCGATACTCAAGACGACGCAAACCTTCCACTAAAATCGGGGTTAAATTTCGCTCGGCAATCCCGCCAACAATTCCGCACATAACTAACTCTTTCAGCCCAAATTAAGAAATTTTAAAATCCGCTTATAGTACCAGTTTAAGAGAACATTCCCCAAGAAAATTCCCCTCTTCAACACTACTTAATAGCACTATTTTTGCTACATCCAACAACAAAAACGGGCACTTAAAAAATTAAGTGCCCGCTAATTAGGGAAGCGCAGAACAAGTCCAAATGGCTTCAGGCAAAGTAAAATTTAGGCTAAGCAAGGCGTCTGTTTGCCGTCATGTCTAGACCTGACAAAAAGA
>NZ_JAGETV010000022.1 GCF_017571465.1 Thiomicrorhabdus marina
AGCTGAGCTATTCCCGCAATGGCGTCCCGTAGGGGAGTCGAACCCCTGTTACAGCCGTGAAAGGGCCGTGTCCTAGGCCTCTAGACGAACGGGACTTTTTATGCAAAAAGTCTTTTAACTTATTGTAATATCAGATCATTTTGGTGGAGCTAAGCGGGATCGAACCGCTGACCTCAACACTGCCAGTGTTGCGCTCTCCCAGCTGAGCTATAGCCCCCCTGAGCTGATGGAGGCGTATTATAAGGACTTCCCAGATATGGTCAAGCGCAAAATGCAAAAAAACTGTATTTTTTTACGCGTTGCCGACAAGTACATGAAAGTGCGACAACCGCCATTTTCATAACCTATTGATTTTTATCCGCAAAGCCCTATAAACAGCGTCTTTTCGTTATTTTGCTACTCCAGCGATAGAAAACCAAAAACCCGCTAAAAGCGGGTTTAAGGAAACGCAGAACAAGTCCAAATAGCTATCGCTATTACTGGTTAGCAATACGCTCAGCGATATAGGCTTGCGCCATCTGTATACGAGCTAAACAGCGCTCTTTACCAATAAGCTCAGCCGTTGCATCAATAGCCGGTGATTGTCCACCGCCGGTAATCGCAACGCGCAATGGCATACCAACTTTGCCCATCCCAACTTCAAGCTCTTCTGCTGTAGCATTAATGGCTGCATGAATATCGGCAGCTTGCCAATTTTCGAGAGCCGCAAATTTTTCTGCTAATTTGGCTAATGGCTCGGAAGCAACACCACGAAGATGTTTTTTGGCTGCACCGGCTTCAAATTCGGCAAAATCATTATAAAAGTAGGTGGCACCCTGCGCCATCTGAACCAATGTATTAGCCCGGTCACGAAGTAAATCTGCCACATCCGTTAATGCTGGACCTTGTGCCAGATCACAACCTAGATCAGTCATGAATGGCGACAAGTGACGTGCAAGATGTTCTGCTTCAGCATTTTTAATATGCTGTTCGTTAATCCAAAGTAATTTAGCTGTATCGAAACTTGATGGCGAGCCATTGACATTATCTAAATCAAAATAAGCAATCATCTCATCTATGCTAAACACCTCTTGATCACCATGTGACCAGCCAAGGCGAACTAGATAGTTCAATAAAGCTTCCGGCAAGAAACCTTGTTCTTTGTATTGCAGGACACTGACCGCACCGTGACGTTTCGACAAACGTGCGCCATCTTCACCTAAAACCATTGGAATATGTGCAAACTTTGGTACTGTTGCACCCAAAGCTTTATAAAGGTTAATTTGACGAGGAGTATTATTAAGATGATCGTCGCCACGAATAATGTGCGTCATCCCCATATCCCAGTCATCAACCACAACGGTAAGATTATAGGTCGGTGTACCGTCAGAGCGCGCAATAATTAAATCGTCCAGCTCTTTGTTATTGATAACCACTTTACCTTTAACAAGATCATCAATCTCAACATCACCGTCAATCGGATTTTTAAAACGGATAACCGGCTTAACCCCTTCCGGAGGAATTCCATCAAAGTCGCGGTAACGACCATCATAGCGAGGTTTATCACCACGAGCCTTCTGCTCCTCACGCATAATATCCAATTCTTCCGGCGTTGCGTAGCAGTAGTAAGCCAAGCCTTTTTCAAACAACTGGTCAATGACTTCTTTATAGCGTTCAAAACGATGTGTTTGATAAATCGGACCTTGGTCGTAATCCAGTCCTAACCAACTCATGCCTTCTAAAATAGCGTTGACCGATTCTTCGGTTGAGCGCTCCAAATCAGTATCTTCGATGCGCAAGGTAAACTCGCCGCCAAAACGTTTGGCATACAGCCAAGAATAGAGTGCGGTTCTTACGCCACCGATATGAAGATAACCTGTTGGGCTAGGTGCAAAACGAGTACGAATCACTACAAGGACTCCAATTGTCTAAATCAAAATAAAGCGCCCATTATACTCTTTGAATCGATGCCTTTACATTGCAGTTTGACACTATATTTACAATTTCTACGAAACCCGGAACCACAACATTTTTTTATTTGCTATAACTAAAAAATTTAATAAACAAAACACTATTCATCTATTTGCAATTCGTTAGGATATTGACAAGAAATAACCAAAACACTCAATTTAGGAACTCACAATGGCTGAACAAAGTGCTCGCTTAGCGTATTTTCCAATCAATCTTTTCGGCGCTGTCATGGGCTTTAGCGGCTTGGCCTTGGCGCTCTTGAAAGCCTCCCAACTGAGTTGGATTACCTCAACACTGTTTATGAGCTTATCCTTGATTACCGTTGTATTGTTTGTCCTAATCAGCGCTCTATACCTAGTTAAAAGCATTAAATATCCTGAAGAAGTAAAACATGACATTCACCACCCTGTCGCAGTGCACTTTTTTCCGGCTTTCAGTATCAGCTTGTTACTACTTAGTCTATTAATTAAAGAATTCTCACCGCTTATAGGGAGTGTTTTCTGGCATCTCGGCATGGTTTTACATCTTGCCCTAACCGTCATGCTACTCAGTAGTTGGATGCATCATGAAAAATGGCAAATCACACATATGAACCCCGCTTGGTTCATACCGGTAGTTGGTAATATTGTTATCCCGCTTGGAGCAGTTCATTTCTCAAATATTGAATTGGGTTGGTTCTTTTTCAGTATTGGCTTTGTCTTCTGGGTCATTCTATTTGCCATTGTCATGTACCGCATCTTCTTCCACCCGCCAATGCTTAAATTATTGGAACCGACCCTATTTATTTTGATCGCGCCACCAGCGGTTGGCTATTTGTCCTACCTTGCTTTAAATGGTGGCGAATTAGATGTCTTCGCGCGAGTTTTATATTACACCGCCCTGTTTATGACAATTCTATTGTTGGCACAATTACCGCGTTTTATCAAAATACCTTACGCACTATCTTGGTGGGCTTACAGTTTCCCTATCGCTGCCATTACCTTGGCTAGCATGAGTTTCTATGAAAAACTTAATCTCTCGATTTTTAGTTATATCGGCATTATTTTACTTATCGTTTTAAGTGCTCTAATTGCATTTCTGAGCTTCAAAACCCTTATTGCGGTTAAAAACCGTCAACTATGCAAGCCTCATCCACAAATGAAGCCACCGCAGCCAACTATTTCCGAAAAGTAGACCCGTTAGAATTCTCTCCTTGCTATGCGGATTTTGTGTTGTTTGTTAGAATTGCCTCGCATTTCGACAATAACACAAAATCGGTAGCCCGCGAATGAGTCAATTTAGCTCCCCAGAACTACAGCAAATCAGTCAAAAATACATCAATGAAAGCACCCTCCCTGAACTGGCAAAACCAGTCACTAAAGATGAAGCTTGTGCCCGCCACTACAGTATTAGTCCGGCAAATGCACAAGCCCATTTGTTTGATGTACAGCTGCGCATTGCCTTCCCGACTAAACAACAGTTAGTCAGTCTGCCGAACTGGATTCCTGGAAGCTATTTAATTCGTGACTTTTCTAAACACCTCAGTAAATTAGAAGCCTTTACCGATGATCAACAGCCACTAAAAGTCCAGCTAATTGACAAATCTACTTGGGAAATCGAAGCAACAGAAAACAACGATGGCAACATAGCTGCAATCAATGTGAGATACCAAGTCTACGCTTGGGATTTGTCCGTTCGTGGCGCGCACTTTGATGAAAGTCATGCTTTTTTTAACGGTACATCGGTGTTTGTTGAAGTAATTGGGCAGCGCGAACTACCCTGTGTAATGAGCTTAAAAAAATCACCGGTCTGTTTTAAGAATGCTTGGAAAGCGGCAACCGGCATGGAACCAATCAAAATAGATCACCACGGTTTTGGCCACTATAAAGCGGATAATTATCTCGCCTTAATCGATCACCCTGTTGAAATAGGTAACTATACCGAAATCGAATTTCGAGCTTGCGGAGTGCCGCATAAAATGGTGCTAACCGGTATTTTCGAATGCGATTTAGAGCGTCTAAAAAACGACTTAATCAAAATCTGCGAATATGAGATCAAACTATTTGGCGAGCCGGCGCCGATGGATTCCTACCTATTCCAGGTCATGGTCACCGGTTCGGATTATGGCGGTCTTGAACATCGCAATTCCACGGCTTTGATTTGTAGCCGAAATGATCTTCCATATCATGGCATGGACAAACCAAGTGATGGTTATTTGCAGTTCTTGGAATTGTGTAGCCATGAATATTTCCACACTTGGAACGTTAAACGTATTATGCCTAAGGCATATCAAAATCCAGATTTGAGCGCACCAATCTATTCAAGACAATTATGGTGGTTTGAGGGCATTACCTCTTATTACGACGCGTTAATTTTATTACGTTGCGGTCTTATCGACCAAGACACCTATTTAAAATTACTTGCTCAACAATTAACGCGTGTCTATCGAATGCCTGGTCGTTTCAAGCAGTCAGTCAGTGAATCTAGCTTTTACGCTTGGACCAAGTTTTATCAGCAAGATGAAAATGCGCCCAATGCCATTATCAGTTATTACACCAAGGGCTCGCTGGTTGCCTTGGCATTGGATTTGACAATTCGTGAGCAGTCACAAGGACAACAATCACTAGACAATATTCTTCTGTATTTATGGGAGAACTACGGCAAAGTGAACCAAGGATTGGAAGAATTTGAGATTGAACAATTGTGCAGCCAAATTACTGGCATTGATTTGCAAGAATTTTTCGCACAAACCCTAGATAGCACCGATGATGTTGATTTGACCTCGTTATTCGCAAAATTCGGCTATGAATTTAGCTTTAGAGCGAACAATTCGCTTGCCGATATGGGAGGGTCTAACTCCGGTGACCTTTTAGCGGTCAATTTTGGCGCCAATGTCATTGATACCGCAACCGGTGGCGTGCAACTCAAACATATTTGGCAAGAGGCAAGTGCACAATTAGCAGGCTTAGCAGCCAACGATGAAATCATTGCTTTAAATGGCTTACGTATCAGCAATAAGTCACAACTAGAAACATTACTGAGACGCTGTCAACCTGGCAATAGCTTAAAATGTGACTACTTTCGTCGTGACGAGCTTCGTCACTGCGTTCTGACTTTGACACCAGCCATACCTGACCGAGTGGAAATTAACAAACAAGATAAATGTGAAAATAGGCTCAATTGGCTAACAGATAATACCCTAAGTGCAGACACGGAACTTTAATGAACAAAACAAAAAAAATAAACCAAAACTCACTAAGCTCAGAAGAACTGCAACAGCAGTTGCAGGCAATGCAAATGGTCATCGCACATCATGAAATTATGCATCAAGAGATGGAAAAGACCGCACTTAACCTAACCCAAAAATTAGATGATCTCCAGAGCCGCTACCAAGTAATCGTTAGCTTAATGCAATCTATGCAAGAACAGCAGGTTAAGAGCCCGGAAGAGGAAGTTCCACCACCCCACTATTAAAAGCGTGCTTTAATAAGTGTACGTCCTAAGAATGTTAGAATTGTTTATATGAAAAAATTACTCATTCTGCTGATTTTGATAGGAGCTTGGCACCACTACTATCATATTGAAACTGCACCTTCGATTGGCCCCGGCATCGTAGCAGCGTCTCCACCTTATCAATATAATGCAGACAGCAAGCAAATCCGTTTAGACGATTTTATTCTTTCGCCGCATGCTGAATTTGAAGTTGAAGCGCGTGTCTTAGCGGCAAGCCGTCACTATTTAGATCGCAAAGGCTGGTTAGCGCCATTGGTTCTAGTAATCGGCTGGGGAAATATGTCCGATGAAGCAATTTATCAAAATGTCGACATCGACCAATTTAACCATCTATACGAATGGACAAACAATGCCCCGACGTTAATTACAGATGAAGAAATTCTAACTTCGACCGCTAACATCCATTTGATTCCAGCGAACAACGCAATCAAAGAGAAGATGTATGATATTAAAATTGGTGATGTTGTTTCGTTACGCGGCAGCCTAGTAAGCATTCGTCGCACCACTGGCTGGAAATGGCCAACCTCGACATCTCGAACAGACAAAGGTGAAAATTCAGGGGAAATTCTCTACCTTAAAGCGATTGAGATTATCCAACCAGGCTCATAGCTAAAGCATTTAGCCGGGAATCATTAACGATCATCCTCTCTTTAAAGAACAAATTCGTCGTTCTTATGCCCGATTCAAAATATTGCTCTGGAGAATCTTTGCCTTTCTTTACAAGCTACGTATTCATCAAAACCATTCTCTAGCATAGAATTAAATGCGGTTTCAGCTGTATAATACGCACAAACATTTTTACTGTATCAAATGGCCTACAAAATCGACATAAGTCAGGCATAAGCCATTTTTTCAATATAGGTATCGATTATGCAACCACAGAAAGTTGAACAGATTCAGCAAGTCGCCCAACAAAAATGGGAACGTCAAGCTGAAGTAAAAGAATATATGTCAGCGGTAAACCCGCCAATGCCGAAAATCGATGTTGTGCCTTACCCAAGCTCTTTGCATGAACAAGGTGAAACTCGCGTCATCCCATTTGATCAGTCAGAAAAGCTGCAAACTTCTTATCCAGTTACCACACCAAATCTGTTGGCAAACTTTATCAAGATTTGCCCTGGTGACACCATCAAAACCGATGCAGTAGCCAGTTCAAACCTGTTCTACGTAATTCGAGGTAAAGGCCGTACGCAGATGAAGCACGGTACGATGGAATGGAAAGAAGGCGACTTATTTACACTGCCAGCCGTACCCGACGCTCTGCATAGCGCGGATGAGGATACAGCGATTTATTGGGTCAATGATGCGCCGGTACTTAGCTACCTTGGTGTAAAGCCAACTCACGACCGTTTTGAGCCGGTGTTATATACACGCGAACACCTAACCAAAGAATTGGAAAATGTGCGTAAAATTGCTGAAGGTAAAAACCGTACCGGTATTTTATTGTCTAACCCTAACTTCCCTCTGACCATGACTTTGACGCACACACTTTGGGCTTTATATAACGTTCTGCCTGCGGGCATTGTGCAAAAACCACATCGTCACAATTCAATCGCATTGGATTTTGTTGTTTCCGCAGGCCCGAATACCTACACGGCAATCGGTAAAGAATTAAATCCGGATGGGACGATTAAAGACCCTATCAAAGCGATGTGGACACCGGGCTCAGCATTCATCACCCCACCGGGCTGGTGGCACTCACACCACAATGAATCCGGTGAAGACGCAATTGTGTTGCCGATCCAAGATGCTGGATTAATCATGAATATGCAGCTTTTGGACTTCCAACACGTTAAGTAATACAGCAATAATGCGGTTATGAAAATACTTATTTTATAGCCGCATTTTTATTTGCAGCAGCAAACCAGATAAATAAAGGACTGCACATGCAAAATACTGAATATCGCATTGCGATTATCGAAGACGATCCAATTCAACTAGAAAGTTTGGTTACCGCTCTTGAGCAACAAGGCTTTGTGATTGAAGCTTTTTCCGACCGAGAATCTGCTGAAAAAGCCTTTGCCGAAAAACTACCGAATCTGGTTATTTCCGACATTATTTTAGGTTCGGAAATGGACGGCGGTTTCGACCTAGCAAAACACTTGCTTAGCTATAATCAACCGATTCCGATTATCTTCCTTTCCGAACGTCAATCTGAATTCGATATTTATACCGGTCATGCGCTGGGTGCGATTGATTATTTACCAAAACCAATCAGTCTCAATGTCTTGATTGTGAAAGTCAAAAACTTACTTCGCATCACTAGCTCGAATAGCAGTGCTGAACAGGATGACGAAAAATCGAAAATTGCTGAACTTGAACTGGCTCCTGATCAGTTCAGAGCTTACTGGCATGACAAAGCACTCGATTTAACGGCGACCGAATTCGAGATGCTGAAACAGTTCGCAATTGCCGGTGAAGGCAGCGTCATTACCTATGATGCACTACAAAAATCGACACAAGGTGTTGTTGAACGTAACACCATTAACACCCATATTTGTCGAATCCGAAATGCCTTCAAGAAAATCACACCTGAATTCAACTTGATTCACAATGAATACGGTCGCGGATATTCTTGGCAAAACAAAGAAGAATAAGTGATTCACTCGCGGCAGTTAATAATTTCTGCCGCCTTTACCGCTGCTTAATTCTCATAAAAATTTGCCGGGTAGTCCATGCCGTTTTCTCGCCTTAACCTTCGTCTTTCTATTCGAACTCGCTTGTTCATTCTATTGTTATTATTGACAATATTGCCTTTTCTTGCCTATCGTTTCGCTATCGACTTACACCGAATTATGCTTAATAATCAGGCAATTGTGCAACAACAGACGGTAGAAAACTTAGCCTTGATTTTGGAGAATCGTACCGATTTATGGGCATTGCAAATCCAATCGGGCAAACCAACGCGCTTGGCGCATTTAAACTTAAACAAATCGGTATTATGGGTAGTAAACGAATATGGGCAAACCACTTATGTGGTCGGCAAATTACCAGACAAAGACGAGCATCTTAACAACGATTTTTTTACCACTTCCGGTAAATTACTGATAAAAACCCTCGCGACATTTTTACCCTACTCTCTGCCCTATCCGTATCCGCAAAGTTCAAAGCCGGAAATCACTCTAATCCAAAACTCGCTCAACGGCCAGACGCTGCAACAGTACAGAATGGACAGCAATAATGAGCCTATTTCGCTTATGTCAGCCACGCCCCTATTGATACAAAACCGAATTATCGGCAGCCTTGTTCTTGAACAGCGCATGGAAACACTCTTCAGTGAAAGCTTGGATTATTTTTATAAATTAATTGGCATCGGTGCGACCATTTTCTTTATCGTCATTATTGGCGCAATCTTACATACCGCGTCTTTATCTAATCGAATCATACGATTAGACGACGATGTTAAAAAAACATTTGATATAAAAGGTCGCCTAACCCAGTTGGTTTTCCCGGATAGAAAGGCGCGGGTTTATCAGGATGAATTGTCTGATTTAAGACACCATATTTATGAGATGTTAAAGCAACTTGGCGCTTATGAGCGCTATCTGAAGCAGCTACCAAAGACGTTACGCCATGAATTGCATAACCCTTTAAATCGGCTGTCGATGGCACTGAGCTTACTGGAAAAGGAAACCGAGCACCAACAACTTGACTATGCAAAACACGCTTTAGCACAACTTCGCCAAATTATCGCTTCGCTCTCTGAAGCAACCAGTATTGAAGACAGTCTGCATAATCAGCAACCGGAGGCGTTTCCAATCGGTTTGATGCTGCGCCATTATTTAGAAAACAGCATCGTGCTACACCCTGAATACAATCTGAAAACCGAAATACAGGTCAACGACAAAGTTCAAATTTTAGGTGATGGCTTTATGATTGAACAGATGATGGATAAATTACTGAGCAATGCGCATGATTTTTCCGACGGGCAAATGCCGGTGCAAGTGACAGCAAAAGAACTAGCGAACAATATCATATTAAAAATCAATAACTCAGGACCTTCTTTACCAAGTGGTCATGAACAACAAATTTTCGATGGCATGACTTCAATGCGCATAATGAACCAAAGTGATCAAGCGCACCTTGGCCTTGGACTCTATATCGTTAAATTAATTGTCGATTTTCACCAAGGACAAGTTCAAGCGGAAAATGCACAGTTTATCTATGAAGGCAAAATCCTCAATGGTGTCGCCTTCACTATTACCTTGCCAATTTATCAATTAACATAAAACCACACGCTACAAAAAAGCCAGCTCTACCGGCTGGCTCTTCTTTTAATACCCTTAGAGTCTTTTAAACTAATCAACTCTTTTTAATACCGCCTGAGCAGTACGAATCCAAGGTGCGATACCGAGCGTATTTTTCAATTCGCTTGCTAATTTATCAGCCTGTTTACGCTCTGCAAAACTGCCGACAATTAAAACATACATGGTTTTTCCATCACGGAGTTGCGGAATTAAACGACCCTCTTTAATACCTTTATCTTTTATCATTTTTTCAATAGAAGCAGCTTCTAACATACTCGCTAACTGTAACGTATAGTTGTCGCTTGGTTGTTCCATTAGCCATTTAACATCACGGCTGTAGTTTTTCTTAGGCTCCGCAACCTTGACATCTGTAGCAATAGTAGGCATTTCCGGTTCGGCTACGTTTTTTTCAACTGCCGCTTTCGGCTCGGTAATTTCAGGTTCAGAAGGTGCAACTGGAATTTCAATATCCGCGTTACTTTGCTCAGCTTTAACCCGTTCTACATCCGGTTCAATCGCGATATTTACCGCTGCTTTAAAAGGCCTTACTTCCGGTTTTACCGGCTGTAAATCCTCTGGCGTTGGAGCTGAGTCTTTGAGTGCACTGACGACCTTTTCAATTTTCTGCTGTAATAGTTCAGAGCTGTCGACGCTTTGTTCAGCACTGGCTTGTTGAAGGTTTTTCAAATCATTTCGTACCGTGGCTAATTGCGCTTCAAGTGCAACGATTTGACTCTGCAAACTGCTAATTTTCTGTTGATTTTCATTTGCGCTCGCCAACGTTGCCTCTGCATTTAGCGGCATATCAGCAATCTTTTGTTGTAATTCAGCAATAACGTTCTTGTTTGCCTCGCTTTGAGCTTGCATCTCATTTATTTCTTTATGTACGCTGTTATAGCCCATTACCACCACCACAAGAATAGTGATAAACAGGCTAAGCATAATCGCAATGCCGGCCATCATTGGCGCTTTATTGCCTTTCGTATTACTGGAAGGTGCATACTCTTGAGCAGAAAATCCGCTATGGGTATCGGGTTGTCGCATCGATTTATTATTCACTGGATCGGATTCCAAAGAGGCTGTCGTGTTACTAGAAAGATTAATTTGTGCGATATCATCGGCAAAATCATCATCAGAAAAAGCTAAGGTATTACCTGGACTAGAATCAAGAATGGCACGACTGTAGGGATCATTATTAACAGAAGGAGTGCGTAAAGTCTGACCAACTAATGGGATATCGTCATTATTAACCCGATTATGCTGCTCGGTTTCTACCAAGCGTTGTCGAGCATTTTGCAATTGTTGTTCCGCTTCTAAAGCACTCTGCGGAACGACATCTTCTGCGGCTTTTAACCAATCTTGTAAAGAAGTGTTCGTCGTATCCGTAGACATGGATTTGGCACGACTTTCGATTTGTTCTAGAATTTTCGCGCGTTCAGCTTCAAGTTCTGAAATGCTATTAGCCATCGTAAACTTCACCATTCCCTGAGCAAAAGTTGGAGTTTATTGTAGAATGCTTTTACTGAAAAAGATACTAGGGTCTGTTGACCATTCAAAATGGATTCTGGAACAGCCAACAGCCCCTGATAGCAATGGAGAATAATGACTATGCCGGATATGTCTAGTGTTGGCGATGCACTGTTAATCACACTTGGGTTTCTTGCGGTTTCAATTACCGTGGTAGCAGGTCTAATGTGGTGGCTTTACAAGGTATTTCGCAATAAAGACGAATAAGCTCTCAAGTATTTTACGGTTTAATTTCTCCGTTCACATATAACCAATTATCATGCTCATCACGGATAAAATAACTGGTTTCATGTAATTGTCCGGTTTCTTGTTGTGCAGAAATTTCCAACGGATTTAGGGTAATCTGGTAAGTGGCAACAAACGTCACCCAACCCAAGGAATCTTTTTTACGCCCCTGTTTTCTGCCGTTAATCGTCAAGCCAGTCCACTGCAAGTTACTTTCAGAATCAAGCTCTTGCGGTGCAGTGCTTGGATGCCATGTACGTAGCAGATAATCCGCATCTTGTTTTACAAATGCACTATAACGCGAGCGCATAAGTTTTTCTGCCGTCGGTGCTGTTTTTTCCCCTAAATGAAACGGCCGACAACATTCACTATAGTCACCACCTGAATCACAGGGACATTTTTCCTTATTCATATACTGCATTCACTTATGATTTAAGACTGATGTTCTTGCGCCATTTCAGCGTAAACTTGTGCTTTCTTGGAAATTAGACGCCAAGTCAGCAGAATAGCTGCCAAACCGAGTCCTAGACAAATACCCAACCAGAAGCCATACACGCCCATCGGCTCGACCAACCAATCGGTTAAACTTAATATATAACCCAAACCTAGGCCAATCAGCCAATAACTTAAAAAGGTCACCCACATCGTAATATGAGTATCGTGGAAGCCACGTAAAATGCCTGCACAAGCAACTTGAATGGCGTCAAATAATTGATAACCGGCAGCAAAAATCATCAAGATAATTGCAATGGAAATGACGGCCATATCCTCTGAATATAAAGAGGTAATTTGTTCTCTCCATATATAAGTGTTAATTGCCAAGATTAAACCAAGTATCACCGCATACACCAATGCGGCTTTCAATAACAAATGCATGTGCGCAATATTGCCACTGCCATAAACTTGCCCGACTCGAACTGTTAGCGCCAATCCCCAGCTCAAAGGCAACATAAACAGCAATGAAGTAACGCTAATGGCAATCTGTTGTGCAGCGATAACATCCGTACCTAACGGCGCAACAAACAAAGCAATCAAGGTGAAAAGGCTCACCTCAAATAACAACGCCATCGCATTCGGAACACCAATTTTTAAAATGGGCAATACGCCTTCACGCCACTGACAATGTAAAATTTTATGCCATTGAATAAAGCTTTTGGTAAGACGATTACGCTGTACATAGATCAACCCAACCACCAGCATAAACCACATAACTAATGCGCTGGCCACACCACAGCCAGCTGCTCCCATCGGTTCTATCGCACCCCAGCCGAAAATAAAAATCGCATTTAATGGAATATTCAGCAGCAAGGCCACTAGACTAATCCACATGGTTGGCAAGGTTTGCCCGAGACCTTCCCAGTAAAATCGTAATGCCTGATAAAGCGCAACTGCCGGTAAACCAAAACTGATATAAAACAGATAATCATCCGTTAGTTGGAAGACACGAGGCTCAAGAGACAACCAATTGAGGATAAATTGCAGGTTAGCCAATACCAATGCACTGACTATACCAAGCGGCAATGCCAACCAAAGTCCTTGATTTAAAAAACGGCTCACCGCAACGCTGTCGCCCTTACCGTAAGCTTTGCCAACTAGCGGAGTTATCGCCAATAGCACGCCGGTCGCAAACATAAATATCGGTAATAAAATACTGGTGCCAAGCCCAATCGCCGCTA
The DNA here is from genome assembly GCF_017571465.1 of Thiomicrorhabdus marina. Lineage (GTDB taxonomy): Bacteria > Pseudomonadota > Gammaproteobacteria > Thiomicrospirales > Thiomicrospiraceae > Thiomicrorhabdus > Thiomicrorhabdus marina. The sequence continues at coordinate 13,118 of NZ_JAGETV010000022.1, forward strand.
AATCCTGAGTACCCGACCAACCCGACATCAGAGTGTCGACCACACCCAAACCGGTCAAAGCGAGCTGTGCCAGTAATATCGGCCAAGCGAGTTGCCAAAGTTTTTGGGATTCGGCACCGAAACTATGAGTAGCAATGACAGAGTTGGACAAGCTTAGGATGCTCTTCTAAAAGTAGGGTAAGAAAAAATGCGGATCAGAGTTATTTTGATGATTTGTCATCATCTTGCGGTTTCTGCCAGTAATCTTTACCAAATTGAGATTCCGCTTCTTCAATTAATTGCTCTTGATCTTCAGACGGAACCGCTTCATCTGGGACTTGTTCGACTAGCATCGGGAAGGCAAAGATGCAGATGACTTTGGCTGTCCAATAAACCATCGCATAGATAACAATCGCTAGAGCCAGAACCAGAGGCAATCCAAACACTAAGTCAACCAGCATGGCATGACCGGCAAAAATCTTACCGACTAGCTCTTTCTCTATAAAAGCGAATTCCAACCAAAACAAAACCGCCAACCAGCTTAAGGCAAGCATCCACGGATTAAATTTAGGGTGAAAGCGGGTATTACGAAATAGGCACAACATATTGAAATAACGGATTTAATCTGCAAGTTTTTGAAAAAAAAGCCATTGTAAAGCAATCAAGGTGCTCGCGACATTAAATTCACCGTTTAATAATTTCTGCTTGGCTTCACCAAATGGCATCTTAATGACCCGAATGTCTTCAACATCAGACTCTAGGCCGGCATAATCGGCAACTTGGTCAATATCGACCGCAGAGGCATATAGATGTAAAATTTCATCCGAACCACCCGGACTCGGATAAAACTGGCAAATATATTCAGCCGCAGCAATTTCCACTCCGGCCTCTTCCTGAGCTTCGCGAATCGCCGCTTGTTCAGCCGTTTCGTCTTGATCAATCATGCCCGCAATCGGTTCGATTAACCATGCTTTACTTTCATTATCGGCTTGTAACGCATGGCCTAAAGCTCCGGCACGACACTGTTCTATCAATACGACCTTCTCTGCTTGCAGATCGTATAACAGTAAAACTGAGGCCTGCCCACGACCAAACAGCTCGCGTTCAATCGGTATTGTTAAACCGCCGGCATACAAACTATGTTGATAACGCAGTACATCAATTCGGAAGAAACCTTGATAACCACTGCGTCTATCGAGAATTTTTAACTGTTTACTCTTGGACATTAATTTCGCACCTCAATAAACGGTACGCGCTGAGTAATACCGGTTAGCAATTCATAACCGATGGTATCCGACCATTCGGCAACCTCATCAACAGACAACTGCTCATCACCCCACAAAATGGCACGGTCACCAATGCTTACTTCATCAACAAAATGACTTAAATCGACAGTTATCATATCCATGGAAACACGGCCAATCATCGGAACTCTGTGCCCATTGACCAAAACCGGCGTGCCATCTTTTGCATGCCGCGGATAACCGTCACCATAACCGACAGCAATCACACCAATATAGGTATCTTTAGAAGCTTGCCAACGATTACCGTAACCGATGAACTCTCCTTCTTGAACCCATTTAAGTGCAATCACTTGCGACTCCAAGCGCATCACCGGTTTGAAATCATAAATGCATTTTTTAGGCATACCGGCACCATATAACAGTATTCCGGGGCGTACCCAGTCAAAATGCGTTTCCGGGTAATGCAAAATTCCAGCGGAATTTGCCAAACTGCGACTGAAATTCCAGTTAGAAGTATGCGCTTCAAAAGATTGAATTTGACGATGAGTAAATTGTTTGAATTGTTCTTGCTGCTCATCAGCAACCGCTAAATGGCTCATTAGATTAATTTGATAAGCGTTTGAACTCTGCAATAAGCTCTGCACAACACTCTGCACCGCATCAGGATGAAACCCCAAACGATGCATACCAGTATCGATTTTAATCCAGACATTAATCACTGCATCATGACGATGTTCCAACAACCATTCCAGTTGATGTTGTGAGTGAATAACTAAGTCTAAGCGGTTTTGGATAACTTGCGATAGTTCCGCTGCTGAAAACAGACCCTCAAGAAGAAGAATGCGATGCAAAAAACCTTTTTGGCGCAATAGTAAAGCTTCATCAATGGAAGCAACCGCAAAGCCGTCTGCCTCGCTTAAGTGCTGCGCCACTCGACAAATATCATGACCATAACCATTTGCTTTAATTACTGCCAAGATCTTAGAACGAGGCGCTAATTTCTTGATTAAACGAAGGTTATGACCAAGAGAGGGTAAATTGATATAAGCTTTAACCGGACGGTAAATCATGCCGATAGTCATCCTTTTCTATGGCTTAATGTAGCAGGCTTTATTAATGATCCATGTCAAAGTGGGCATGGTTTTCAAATCGGGTATACTCGCCGATAAAGGTTAAACGTACAGTGCCTAAAGCACCATTACGGTGTTTACCTAAAATAATTTCAGCGATACCTTTATCCTCAGACTCTTTGTTATACACCTCGTCACGATAGATAAAGATAATTAAATCGGCATCCTGCTCAATCGCACCTGATTCACGCAAGTCAGACATTACCGGACGTTTATTCGGGCGTTGTTCCAGACTACGGTTCAGCTGTGACAGCGCAATAACCGGAATATTCAATTCTTTAGCGAGTGCTTTTAAGCCTCGCGAAATTTCCGAAATTTCGTTTACACGGTTTTCTGCATTGGCCGAACCGCGCATTAGCTGAAGGTAATCGACAACGACCAGCCCTAAACCCGTGACATGTTTTTCAATATCTTCATGCCCTGCTTCGACCGCTTCTTTTCGTTGTTTATCACGGATATCTTTATCGATGCGGCGCGCACGCGCACGCAGCTCGGAAATCATTAAGGCCGGCGTATCGTCAATAAAGACTTTCGATTTTGACAGGATATTAACCGCTTTATTCAGTTTCGGCCAATCTTCTTGCTCTAACTTACCGGTACGCATACGTCCCGCATCAATTCGACCAATTGAACTAATCATACGCATCGCCAAGGACTCACCCGGCATCTCCATCGAGAAGACCGCAACCGGCGTTCCATTTTTAGTGGCGATATTTTCTGCCATATTCATAGAGAACGTGGTTTTCCCCATTGATGGACGACCGGCAACGATAATCAAATCACCATTCTGTAAACCGGCAGTGATTTCGTCGAATTCAGTTAGATGGGTCTCTTGGCCTGTGATATGCCCTTCAGTATTAAACAGCTCGTCAATCTTATTCAGCGCCGAACTTAGGAGCATATGCATGTCTTTGTATTGACGCTCTTTCCCTTCACCATGCTCGGCAATTTCCAAAATTTTGGACTCCGCGATGTCCAAAATTTCACGCACATCTTTACCTTTTGGAAAATACGCCGTTTGCGCGACATCATTACTAGCAGCAATCAAATTGCGCAAAATCGCCTTATCGCGAACCAGTTTCGCGTAATACAAGATATTGGTTGCACTGGGTGTATTGCGAACCAAATCGGCAAGATAGGCTTTATCACCGGCTAATTCAAGATTACCAACGCTTTCTAAATGATTGGAAACTGCCACAAGGTCAAAAGGTTTATTATTACGACTCAGATCAATAATCGCATCATAAATAGCTTGATGTTGCTTGGTATAGAAGTCGCCACTGTTCACGATCGTCATCACATCATCCAAGGTTTCATTGGATAACATCAAACCAGCCAACACCGACTGTTCACCATCAATAGAATGCGGCGGCACCTTAAAAGGATTATCAGAATCGTTTGCAGTAGAAGTATTGGATTGAGTGGCGGCTGAAATCTGCATACGCGTAGCGTGAACCTATTCGTGAGCTATTTAAAGGAAGAATTATTATAACGAGGTAGCAGATTTTGAGGACAATAAAACTGAGAAATTTTCGGTAAAACTGGCTTGCAATATTTTCATCAGACAATAAAAAACGCCGATCCTAAAAAATTAGAACCGGCGTTTTCGTTAACGTTGTAAGAGTAACTAATTACTCAGCTTCAGAAGCTTTAACGTCAACAGTGATCGTAGCAACTACATCAGTGTGTAACTGTACGTCGATTTCGAAAGTACCAACGAAACGTAGAGCACCTTCAGGCATACGTACGTCACGACGTTCAACGTCGAAACCAGCTGCTTTAAGTGCATCAGCGATATCTTGAGTACCAACTGAACCGAATAATTTACCTTCGTCACCAGCAACGGCTTCGATAGTGAATACTTGACCGTTTAGGTTTTCGTAAACACCTTGAGCAACTGCTAGCTCAGCTGCAGCAGCTTTTTCTAGTTCTGCACGACGTGCTTCGAACTCAGCTACGTTAGCTTCAGTGGCCGCTTGCGCTTTACCTTGTGGAATAAGGAAGTTACGAGCGAAACCAGATTTAACCGCAACTTGATCACCCAAGTTACCTAGATTTTGTACTTTTTCAAGCAGAATAACATTCATGGCTTAAACCTCTATCTTTATTGCGTTTCCCCTCGGCCGCGGAAATTCATCCAGCTATCTAATAGGCCGATGGTAGCTAAAATCAGCATCATTTGTGGAAGTAAAAATAGCAAAACATATAAACCAACTAACCATGCATTGCTTGCCTCGCGCTCTTTCACCATATAATGGGCGACGCTTAAGCCTTGGAACATGAGCGCGGCAATCACGACACCTGAGATATCGTACAAAAGACGAATCTCTTGACCAACAATCAATCCGGTAATCGCAATCACCACAGCAATCGTTGCCGTGCTTTTCGGCAACATCAACTGATGGAAATCAGTCTGGAACTGCCCTGGGTAGTAAAGTTGACTTTGCCACCAACGGCCTAGCATTAAAATGCTGAACCATAAAATCAGAGCAAATACCGACAATAACATCGTCACCATTTGAGCCATTTTCGGCACGAAATCAGACTGATAGTCAACGCCGGCAGTATCCAGAAGCGGCTTAATTTGGCTGTTAAATAACTCTAACCACCAAGCGCTGGTATCACCCACAATTAGGTGAAAACCAACCAAACCGACTCCGATCATCAGCATGCCTAAATGCAATGCTTGCGCCAGAGAATTAGTCTCTCGCAATACCACGGCCATAATAAACACCGGCAGTAGGTATTCCATTATTGCAATAACTGCCGGCATATAACTGCCGCTCAGCATTACGGTTAGTGCAATCTGGACAATCATTGCCCAAATTAAGGTTTTAGCTCCTTCTACAGCGTTAACACGCAGTGTTACCAGAGCGACGATTCCTCCGGCAAGAATGCCTATTGGAGCAATCCAGACACTTAGTGCAGAAAGCAGAACTACCGCAATATTGGCCTGCATTGGCCCTTTCATACTGTAGTTGGCTAAGGCTAACATCTAGGTATCCCAGCTATTTCACTTCTTCAAACAAATTATTTGTGTTGATCAGTGTATGGCAATAAAGCAAGGTAACGAGCTCGCTTGATTGCGTTAGAAAGTTGACGCTGATACTTCGCGCTTGTTCCAGTAATACGGCTAGGAACGATCTTACCAGTCTCAGTGATGTAAGATTTCAAAGTATCTAGATCTTTATAATCAATTTGTTTAACACCGTCTGCAGTGAAACGGCAGAATTTTTTACGACCAAATCCACGTGCCATGATTAAGCTCCTTTCGCTTGGCGTTTATCGCCTTTGTCTTCTTTCTTAGCCATCATTACTGAAGGTTCAGTAAGCGCTTCGTCTTGCTTAACAACCATGCTACGTAGAACTGCGTCGTTGTAGTAGAAAGCGTTCTCTAGCTCAGCTAGAGTATCAGCACCACATTCGATGTTCATCATGATGTAGTGAGCTTTGTGTACCTTGTCGATAAGGTAAGCTAGTTGACGACGACCCCAATCTTCTAAACGGTGGATCTGACCACCAGATTGCTCGATCATTGCCTTATAACGATCTACCATTGCAGGAACCTGCTCTGATTGATCCGGGTGTACTAGAAATACGACTTCATAATGGCGCATTCGAATATCTCCTTATGGATGATTAAACAGTCTCCCGTTATGTACGGTGAGACAAGGAAATCAAGCGCTGGGCTTGAAAGCGCGCGATTATAACGGTTTTAAAGAGTTTAGGCAAGTTCTTTAAACAGCCCCAATAAAAATAGCGCGATAATAAAAATGGTAATCAAAGCAATCAATTACCATTCATAAGATAAGAAAAGAGCTTAGCGCAAGGAATCATTAATAGCCGCTAAGGCTGCAACAGGATTTTCCGCTTTAGTAATCGGACGACCGATGACCAAATAACTTGAGCCGGCTTGCATGGCGTCCGGCGGCGTCATAATACGCTTTTGATCATTAACATCGGAACCGGCCGGACGAATCCCTGGCGTCACTAGACAGAAATCGTCGCCGATTTCTTCACGTAACATGGTAACTTCTTGTGCCGAACAAACCACGCCATCTAAACCGGAAGCCTTAGTCAACTTAGCTAAACGCAGCACCTGCTCTTTAGGCTCAATATCCAAACCTAACTCAGCCAAATCCTCTTGCTGCATACTGGTCAATACGGTTACTGCAATCAACAAAGGCGGCTTTTCAAATTCTGCCAAAGCTTCTTTGGCCGCTTTCATCATTTTTGAGCCGCCGGACGCATGCACATTTACCATCCACACACCCATACGCGCTGCTGCCTGTACGGCTTTTGCGACCGTATTTGGAATGTCATGGTATTTTAAATCCAAGAACACATCAAAGCCTTTGGCAATCAATGCTTTAACAAAATCCGGACCGGCAACTGCGAACAGTTCTTTACCGACTTTTAGACGACACTCATTAGGATTGAGTTGGTCGACAAAACTCAAAGCACCATTGGCCGTAGCAAAATCTAAGGCAATCAATACTTTAGCGTCTTGTTCTAAGATTGGTTGAGTCATAAGTTAAAATCCAATTTCGGGTAATTTAATTCGGTAATTTGTTTTCAAGTATATCTTGGCGATTCAAGCCGGGATTTAGCACTGTCTGCGCAGAGCGCTTTGATTCAGCCAAGTCTTTTTTCGTCTGCACCAGCTCATCTGCTTGTTTTTGATTTAAACGGGTTTGTTTTTTCAAACGCCACCTCAACTGCGTGACCTGCATCTTAATTAGCAAGGCTCCAACCAGCATGCCAATAACCATAACTATTGCCAAAGCTAAACCAAGTGGAAAATCAAAACTTAATAAATAAACATCAAGTTTGACCGAGTTAGGATTTAAGACGCCAAGTAGCAATCCAAACAATAAAAATGCGAAGGTAAAAATCAAGGAAATTAGTTTAAACATCTGCGCTAACACTCAAAAAAAGGTATGCACAGATTATAGAGGAAATGGCTGTGTCTGTGGTCGCAAACACGACCAATTGAACTAATTCTTATAGTTTTATTGTATTTTCTATCAACAATAAAAAAGGCGATAAACCCAAATGGATTTACCGCCTTTAAGGCAATTCATTAATTTATGAATTACATCAGGATATCAGTCGTATCACGAGAATCATTAACACGCTCACGTAAAGCCTTACCAGGCTTAAAGTGCGGCACGCGTTTATCCGCCAGCTCTACTGTCGCTCCTGTTTTAGGGTTTCGCCCCACTCGCGCCTTGCGATGATGAAGACTAAAGCTACCGAAACCGCGAATTTCAATTCGCGAACCTTCCGATAATGTATCAATCATCGAATCAACAATTTGGTTAACAGCCAGCTCCACATCTTTTTGTGAAAACTGAGTCTGCTTACGCGCGATTAATTCAATCAGCTCTGACTTGGTCACTTTGATTCTACTCTTAGCTTATTTTTCATAAAAAAGAGAGTTATAACAACCCATCATTTAGACCAAAAAGCCTCTAAAACAATACGTTAGCAAATTATTCTAGAGGCCATACCAATTAGCCTTAACTAATTAGTTTCAGATTACATCTTGTCCTTAAGAAGGTCACCTAGTGTGTTACCTGCAACAGTTTGTTGCTCAGTGTAACCTTTGATCGCTTCTTGTTCGTCGTGAGCTTCTTTCGCTTTCACAGACAGTGAAAGTGAACGGTTCTTACGATCGATGTTAGTGATCTTAGCAGTCACTTCTTCGCCTTCACGAAGAACTGAAGATGCATCACGAGTATCTTCTGCTAGTTCAGAAGCGCGAAGGTAACCTTCAACTTCTGCCGCTAGATCGATAACTGCACCACGCTCGTCTACAGACTTAACGGTACCAGTAACGATTGAACCTTTACCGTTCGAAGCAACGAATTGACCGAATGGGTCTTGCTCTAACTGCTTAAGGCCTAGAGAGATACGCTCACGATCAGGATCGATAGAAAGGATGATTGTTTCTAGCTCGTCACCTTTTTTGAAGTCACGAATTGCGTCTTCACCAGGCTGGTTCCAAGAGATATCAGTTAGGTGAACAAGACCATCGATACCACCGTCTAGACCAATGAAGATACCGAAGTCAGTGATTGACTTGATAGAACCAGAGATCTTATCGCCTTTCGCGTGAGTTGCAGAGAAACCTTCCCAAGGGTTAACAGTACATTGCTTGATAGATAGAGAGATACGACGACGCTCTGGATCTACATCAAGAATTTTAACTTTAACGTCTTCACCTAGGTGAACCACTTTAGATGGGTGGATGTTACGGTTAGTCCAATCAAGTTCAGACGTGTGAACAAGACCTTCTATTCCATCTTCAATCTCAATGAAAGCACCATAATCAGTGATGTTAGCAACTTTACCCATCACCTCAGCACCCATTGGGTAACGAGAAACCATATCTGCCCATGGATCTTCTTCTAGCTGCTTAAGACCTAGAGAAACGCGGTTACGCTCTTTGTCGAACTTAAGAACTTTAACTTCTAGATCATCACCAACCTGAACGATTTCAGATGGGTGAGAAACACGACGCCACGCCATGTCAGTAATGTGTAGAAGACCGTCAACACCACCAAGATCGATAAATGCACCGTAGTCAGTAAGGTTCTTAACGATACCCTTAAGTACTGAACCTTCTTCCATGTTCGCAAGAATAGCTTCACGTTCTGCAGAAGACTCTTCTTCGATAACTGCACGACGAGAAACAACAACGTTGTTACGCTTACGATCTAGCTTAACAAGCTTAAGCTCAACTTCTTTACCTTCAAGGAAGCCGAAGTCACGGATCGGGCGGATATCCACAAGTGAACCAGGTAGGAAACCACGAACGCCATCAACGTCAACAGTAAGACCACCTTTAACTTTACCGGTAACCATACCTTTAACGATTTCGCCTTCTTCCATAGCCGTTTCAAGAACGTCCCAAGTCTTCGCACGTTTCGCTTTTTCACGTGATAGACGAGTTTCACCAAGACCGTCTTCTAGCGTTTCTAGGTAAACTTCAACTTCGTCACCTACTGCTACTTCTAGCTCGCCTTCAGCGTTTAGGAATTGGTTCTTAGGAATAGAAGACTCAGATTTCATACCTGCGTCAACCAACACAGCTTCTTTGTCGATACCAACAACCGTACCGATGATTAGAGAGCCAGTTTTAAATTTGTCTTCTTGCAAAGACGCTTCAAATAGTTCAGCGAAAGATAATTCACTCATGGATGTATATACCAAATAGTTTTCTCAACCAGCGGTGATTGCATATGGGAGTGTTCATACACAGCTGGGTCAGTTAAAGTTAAACCGGCTGTCCCAATAGCCGATTTTAAAAAAACAAAATCCCCGGATTCAAATGAATCCAGGGAAGAAATATTTACTTAAAAATCAAAAACTTACAAAAAAACTATAAAAGTTAATTGATTTTAACCTCCGCAATTAATGCCTTGGCTGTTCAGTAAAGATGCTGCTTTTTGACAGACCTGATCGATGTTTAAATCGGATGTATCAATCGTTATCGCATCGTCAGCGGGCTTAAGCGGAGCGGTTTTTCGATTCGCATCACGCTCGTCACGAGCTCTAATGTCCTGAATAATTCGGGCGATATTAGCATCATTCCCTTGGTTTTTCAACTGTTTAACACGTCTTTCGGCACGAACTTCCGCCGAGGCAGTTAAAAACAGTTTTAATTGTGCATTCGGGAATACCACCGTACCCATATCACGACCGTCGGCAATCAAGCCCGGTGCTTGGGCAAACGCTTGCTGTCTTTCAAGGAGTGCAGCACGCACTTCCGGAATCGGCGCAACTTGCGAAGCAATCGAAGCCACTTCTTCGGTACGAACCTTAGAAGTAATATCGACACCTTCATAAATAATCGAGTTTGCTTTAAACTCAACCGGCAGAGTTTTCGCTAAAGCGATAATTGGCTCGATATCGTTTACATCCAATTCAGCCTGCATCACTCCATATGCCAGAGAACGGTAGATCGCGCCGCTATCGAGAAAATGAAAACCGGTTTTACAAGCCAGCCACTGCGCCAGCGTACCTTTCCCTACGCCACTCGGGCCGTCAATGGTAATAACTACCGACATAATTACGCCTCTACCGCTTTAACGTCCATCCCAACTTGGTTAATTAAATCCAAGAAGATCGGGAAGGATGTATTCACATTAGCGCAATCATCAATCACGATGGTATCAGCACCGCGCAGCCCTGCAACCGTCATCGCCATCGAAATACGGTGGTCATGATGAGATTGAATTTCAGCAGATTGCTTAGATTGTGCACCACCATTGATAATCATACCGTCCGGCGTTGGTACTGCATCAATACCGACCGCTTGCAATGCATCAGCCATCACTTGAATACGATCCGATTCTTTAACACGAAGTTCTTCCGCACCGGTCAATACGGTTTTACCTTCTGCGGCAGACGCTGCGACGAACAGAACCGGGAATTCATCAATTGCCAGAGCAACCAATTCTTCGGGAATTTCGATCCCTTTTAGCGGTGCATATTTAATATGTACATCGGCAACTGGCTCACCGCCTACTTCATGGAAGTTTTCTAAGGTTAGGTCGGCACCCATTAATTTAAGAATATCGATAATCCCAGTACGTGTCGGATTCATGCCAACATGCTCAATCACCAAATCCGAACCTTCCGAAATCGCTGCTGCGACCATAAAGAATGCCGCCGAAGAAATATCCGAAGGCACATCGATATGCATACCGGTTAGCTTACCCCCGCCCTGCAAACATGCTCTAGTTTGTTGTGCATCGATTTTTTCCGATTTCACTTCATAACCGAAACCGTTCAACATGCGTTCGGTATGATCACGCGTTGGTGCCGGCTCTAGCGCACAGGTTGTGCCATCGGCATAAAGCCCCGCCAACAGCACACAAGATTTAACCTGTGCACTTGCCATCGGTAAAATGTAATCAATGGCCTTCAATGGCGCTCCAGAACCTTTAATCACCATCGGCAGGGTTCCACCCTCTTGGGTTTCGATCTGCGCACCCATTTCCGTTAGCGGATTCACTACACGCTTCATTGGACGCTTCGACAAAGAGGCATCGCCAACTAAGGTCACATCGAAATCCTGACCGGCAACAATCCCTGCCAATAGACGGGTTGAAGTACCGGAGTTACCCATATCAAGCGGCTTATTCGGTTTTTTCAATCCTTTCAGACCAACACCGTGAACAGTCACTTTGCCGTTCAGAGGGCCTTCAATTTCAACCCCCATTTCACGGAATGCATTCAGTGTCGCCAAAGCATCAGCACCTTCCAAAAAACCGGTAACCGTCGTGGTACCTTCGGCGATTGAACCAAGCATAATGCTGCGGTGCGAAATCGATTTATCACCTGGAACACGCACACGACCTTGGATTTTGCCACCAGGTTGCACATGAAATTGAATATTTGCCATGGGTATTATTCTCTGTAAATTTTAAATTCTGGAATTTGCTTCTAGTGCTGCACAGGAAAAACTAACGATTAACGATGTGTTCATCACGCGCATTTTTTGCAGTTTCAAATAGCTGATACAAAGCTTGTGCATCTTTATGCTGCACCAGCGGAATCATCTGGTCTAAATAATCACGATACTCAATCAACCACTTGGCGATGGCTTCGCTATTAAACACGGAAATATCGCGCCACATAGTTGGATCGCTCGATGCAATACGGCTGAAATCTCTAAAACCGCCAGCAGTATACTTAAAGACATTGCCAAGCTCCGGATGTTCATGCAACATCTCAACCAAAGCAAACGCCAATAAATGCGGCAGGTGCGAAGTCGCTGCAAAGACTTCGTCATGGAAACCAGCAGACATCACTTCAACATTCGCGCCTAATGCTTTCCATAAACCTTTAACGGTCTCAGTTGCTTGTTCAGAACTATTCTCAGTCGGAGTGATAATCACGCGATGATCAACATAAAGGTTTTCGTCTGCGGCAGTAACGCCACTTTGCTCTTTACCGGCTATTGGATGCCCCGGCACAAAATTCTTTGGCAATTCACCAAAAACATTTTGTACCGCATCAATCACACTCTGCTTAGCAGAACCGGCATCAGTAATAATGGTCTGCGGCTCCAAATGCGGTTTAATGCTTTCTAATACAGGCTGCATGGCACCCAAAGGTACCGCCAACAAAACCAAATCACAGCCTTGCATTGCTTCAGCCATATCTGAGCTTGCGCTATCAACAACTTGTAATTCAACCGCCAGCTTCAGGTTTTCCGGATTATGCCCGAAACCATGCACATTTTTAGCTAAACCAAGTTTCTTAATGCCTTTGGCAAATGAACCACCGATGAGCCCGACACCAATAACGGTAATTTTATTGAGTACTGTTTTTGTCATTTTTTTCTACAGTTACAGTACTTTATTCAATGCACCCATGAAATGGTTATTTTCATGGTTATTTCCAATGGAAACACGTAGATAGTCTGACATATCATAATTAGCCAATGGACGAACAATCACGCCTTCATGCAGTAACTTGTCATAAATTTCTAGTGCATTTTCGCCAAATTTAATGGTGATGAAATTCGCATAAGAAGGAATCACTTCCAGCCCTTTCGCTTCGACCGCAGCACGAATTTGCATCATACCCTGATCATTAGTACGTAATGTTTTAGTCACAAATTGTGGATCGCTTAAAGCTGTCATCGCTGCCACTTGCGCATAAGCACTCACGCTAAATGGCATTCGTAAACGATTGATATAACCGATAATTTCTTCACAACCTAACATATAACCAATACGCAGTGACGCAAGCCCATATGCCTTAGAGAAAGTTCGTGAAATCAACAAATTAGGGTATTCTCTAAAATAATCAACACCATTTGGATAAGAGCCATCGTTACAAGCGTGCTCGGCATATTCCAAATAGGCCTCGTCTAACACAACAATAACGTCTTCCGGTACTTGGCTAATAAACGCTTCCCATTCATCACGGCGGAATAAAGTCCCGGTCGGATTATTCGGATTAGCAACATAAATAATTTTGGTATTTGGCGTAATCGCCGCCAACATCGCTGGCAGATCATGACCGAAATCTTTAGCAGCAACCTCCACTGCGGTAGCACCGACAATCTGTGCAGAAATCGGATAAACCGCAAAACCGTATTGCGAGTACATGATTTCATCACCCGGTCCGGCAAACACACGAGCCACTAGCTCAAGCAGTTCATTCGAGCCATTACCAAGAGTGATTTGGTTCATTTCAACACTTAAAAAAGATGCCAACTTCTCACGCAGATTATGACCGCTACCATCCGGATAACGAGACATATTGCTGGCAAAATTATTCAGCGCAGTGGCTACTTTCAAACTTGAACCTAGCGGGTTTTCGTTAGATGCCATTTTAGAAACGTAACTGATTTTATACTCACGCTTCAGTTCATCTATCGGTTTGCCGGCAACGTACGGATTTACATTTTTAACCGCAGCCTGCACAAGATCATAGAACTTCGAAGAAGATTCACTCATAGCCAATCCATTAAACTTTTAACTGTTAAATAATTCTTACCGGTTATAACGGTGAAATCGGGAAAGAGCCGAGAATTTTGATAAATTCGGCATGTTGCTGAACTTCTTGCAAAGCCGCTTTTAGGTTTTCATCTTGCTGATGGCCTAAAACGTCGATAAAGAAAACATAATCCCAGTTTTTGCTTTTCGACGGACGCGAAATAATGCGCGTCATATTCAGACCACGATCGGCAAATGCCTGCAACACTTCCAACAAAGCACCGGCCTGATTTTTGATCGATATAACCAGTGCCGTCTTATCTTCACCGCTTGGCGCAACCACTTCACGACCTAATACCCAAAAGCGCGTACTATTCTCTTTGGAATCGGAAATGTGATATTCCAAAATCGGCAGTTGATATAAGTCTGCGGCCTGCTCAGAAGCAATCGCCGCCAAAGAAGAATCTTCCTGCGCCATCTTCGCCGCCGCTGCGTTCGAGCTCACCGCTTCCAACTGTGCCATCGGCAGATTGTTCTTTAGCCACTGACGACATTGACCTAGTGCCTGTTGATGGGCAACGACTTTGGTAATTTTGTCCCCGCTTTGCGCCATACTTAAAAGACAGTGATCAACGGCTAGTTCTAATTCACCAGAAACCTGCAAGTTACTTTTCAGCAATTCGTCTTGGGTCGCTTTCACTTCACCCTCGGTCGAATTTTCAACCGGAACGATGCCGTAATTCACTTCACCCTTAGCCACTGCATCAAATACCGCTTCAATACTGGAGACGGCAACCGGATGTGCCGAAGTACCGAACTGCTTGATCACGCTAGAATGCGAATAACTACCCTCCGGACCAAGATAAGCAACACTTATTGGTTGCTCAAGCGCAAGGCAAGTTGACATGATTTCACGGAACAATTTAGCCATTTCTTTATCAGGCAATAGTGATTCATTACGCTCTTTAACCGCACGTAAAACCTGCGCTTCGCGCTCCGGACGGTAAAACACCACATCGGTTTTGCCACCTTGGGTTTTAATCTCGGCAACTTGGTGAGCGCATGCCGCACGATCACCGATAAGCTTTTGGATTTGCTTATCAATCGAGTCGATTTGATTGCGAATTGCTGTTAGTTGCGCGTGTTCAGTAGCTGATTGAGAATTGTCTTCGCTCATAGTGCTTGCTGTAGGTTTTGTCCATGTGCCTTAAATCCGGCACGCTAAAAATTAGTTGTTAAATACTGAAGCAAGTTCAGCATTTTGTTCGTCAAACAGATGATTATTAAGAGTTTTGCTCAGCAAACTTTTTCATAAAATCAATCAATGCATCAACCCCTTCTTCCGGCATGGCATTGTAGATACTAGCTCGCATTCCACCAAAAGCACGGTGCCCTTTAAGGCTTAATAGCCCCGCCGCCTTTGATTCAGCCAAGAAAGCTGCATTCAAATCTTCAGAAGGCAATGCAAAAGTCACGTTCATCCATGAACGTTGCGACACTTTAATACGGTTACTATAGAAGCCGGAATTGTCGATATAGTCATACAGTTTTTGGGCTTTACGCTCGTTGATTGCTGCAATCGCTTGAACACCACCACAATCTTTAATCCATTCAAAAACCAAACCGGCAAGGTACCAAGCCCAGGTATTTGGTGTATTGAACATAGATTCGTTCTGCGCATAAGTATCCCAATTCATTAATGTTGGGCAATCACTACGAGCCTGACCAAGCAGGTCATCACGAACAATTAAAATCGCCAGACCTGCCGGACCGATGTTTTTCTGTGCGCCAGCATAAATGGCCGCGTACTTGGATACATCGATATCACGACACATAATGTTAGATGACATATCGGCAATAACAGGTTTACCTTGTGCAAACACAGCTTCTAGCATCTCTTCGGTAAATTCAAGACCGGTAATCGTTTCATTCGAACAAAGGTGGATGTACTTCGCATCATTACTGAAGTTCCATTCACTTGGCGCAGGAATTTCAGTCGGATTTGAACCGCCGCCGGCAACCACATTCACATTAACGTAGCGGCTGGCTTCTTTAATTGCTTTATTCGACCAAACACCGGTATCAAAATAATCCACCGTATCGTCCGGCTGAGTCAGATTGAATGGAACACCGGTAAATAATAACGATGCACCGCCATGTACAAACAACACATGGTAGTTGTCAGGAATCGTCATCACATCACGTAAATCCGCTTCCATTTTCTTGGCCAGCGCCATGTATTCCGGGCTACGGTGACTCATCTCCATAACTGACATGGTGGTGTTATTCCAATTCAGGAATTCAGATTGCGCTTTAAGCATTACCGCTTCAGGCAGCATCGCCGGACCGGCGCTAAAGTTGAATGATCTCATCTATTTATCCTTCTAAACCCGTCATTTCGACGGATTAACAAATCTCTTCCGGTTCTTTAACACTTATTTCGAATCGTTTTCAGAACCTGAGGCATTTTCTGCTGAATTTTCGGTTGTTGCTTCTGCATTGTCGGCAGTCACTTCAACGCCGTCCTCTAGTTCAGCTTCTTCATCGTCAGTAACATCAACTACGGCAATATCAACGACTTTTTCGCCTTTACCAACATTAATCAGTTTGACACCTTGAGTGTTACGACCAACAATCGAAATCTCGCTAACGCGGGTACGAACCAAGGTTCCTTTATTGGTAATTAATACGATTTCTTGTTCCGGTGTGACTGCAACCGACTTAACAACCATTCCATTACGGTCGGTGGTCTTAATCGAGATAACCCCTTGACCGCCACGATTAATGGTTGAGTAGTCATCGACAGGTGTACACTTACCAAAACCATTTTCGGTTGCTGTCAGAATCAACGTTTCAGGCTTAGCAACTTGCATACTGATAATCTTATTACCTTCGGCAACTTTCATACCACGAACACCGCGCGCGGTACGTCCCATAACACGGACGCCGTTTTCATCGAAACGAATCGCTTTACCGATGTCACTGAACAGCATGATTTCTTGCTGACCGTCTGTTAAGGCAGTACCAACCAACTCGTCATCATCCAGCAGGTCAACAGCGATAATACCGTTAGCACGTGGGCGCGAGAAGTCTTTCAGCGCAACACGCTTAACCACTGCGTTTTTCGTCGCCATAAAGACCACGCGTTCATCGTCAAACTCGTCAACCGGCAATACCGAAGTAATCACTTCGTTATCTTCTAACGGCAAAACATTAACAATTGGCTTACCACGGCTACCGCGACTCGCTAGCGGTAACTGCCAGGTTTTTTGCCAATACATCTTACCGCGGTTCGAGAAGCACAGCAGCATGTCATGCGTACTGGCAACGAATAGCTGACCAACTTGATCTTCTTCTTTCATCGCCGTCGCAGACTTACCACGACCGCCACGACGTTGCGCACGGTAATCACTTAGCGGTTGGGTTTTGATGTAACCGTCTTGCGAGATGGTCACAATACGATCTTCTACCGCAATTAAATCTTCTGCGTCTAAATCTTGGTAAGAGTGGTCGATTTCGGTACGACGAACGTCACCGAAGTTCTCAACCACTTCAACCAACTCTTCTTTGACCACTTCAGTCAAACGATCTGGGTTACGAAGGATGTCTAGGAATTCGGCAATCTTAGCGATTAGACCTCGGTACTCTTCAAGAATCTTATCTTGTTCAAGACCGGTTAGACGGTGCAGACGCATTTCAAGAATGGCTTGTGCTTGAACCGGTGATAGTTTGTAAATCGCGCCATCAGCACCGAAACCATCCGGCAGATCTTCAGGACGAACATCCGCTAACTCGACACGATCAAGCAGATCGACGACCGAGCCGATTGGCCAGTCACGTTCCAGCATACGCTCTTTAGCTACCGCAGGACTAGGTGACGCCTTAATCAACTCGATCATTTCGTCGATATTGGTTAACGCTACCGCAAGACCTTCTAAAATATGCGCTTTTTCACGTGCTTTGCGTAGATCGAAGATCGTACGGCGCGTTACCACTTCACGGCGGTGACGAACAAAGGCTTCAACAATCTCTTTCAGATTTAGCAGCTTTGGCTGGCCGTCAATCAAGGCAACCATATTGACACCGAATACGGTCTGCATTGAAGTCTGCTTATACAGGTTATTGATAATCACTTCCGGCACTTCACCGCGACGAAGTTCGATAACAATACGCATACCGTCTTTATCGGACTCGTCACGAAGACCGGTAATCCCTTCAATTTTCTTCTCTTTTACCAACTCGGCAATACGCTCGATAAGCTTTGCCTTATTGACCTGGTAAGGAATTTCATTAACGATAATTTGTGACTTGCCGCTCTTGTCGGTTTCCACCGCCGTTTTGGCGCGAATTTGCACACGACCGCGCCCGGTTTCATAAGCTTGGCGAATACCGGCACTACCATTGATAATCCCGTGCGTTGGGAAATCCGGGCCTGGTAGATATTCCATCAAACCGGCAATATCAATCTGCGGGTTGTCGATATAAGCCAAACAAGCGCTAACGGTTTCGGTCAGGTTATGCGGCGGAATATTCGTCGCCATACCAACCGCAATACCAGATGAACCATTCACCAATAAATTAGGAATACGTGTAGGCAGGACATCTGGTTCTGATTCAGAACCATCGTAGTTTTCCGAGAAATTAACGGTTTCTTTTTCAAGATCGGCAAGCAGCTGATGCGCGATTTTCGACATACGGATTTCCGTATAACGCATCGCCGCCGGTGAATCACCATCGACCGAACCGAAGTTACCTTGACCGTCAACCAACATATAACGTAGCGAGAACGGCTGCGCCATACGAACGATGGTATCGTAAACAGCAGTATCACCATGCGGGTGGTATTTACCGATTACGTCACCAACGATACGCGCTGATTTCTTATACGGTTTGTTGTAATCGTTTTTCAGCTCGTTCATCGCGTACAGGACGCGACGGTGCACTGGTTTCAAACCATCGCGAACATCAGGCAAAGCACGCCCGACAATTACGCTCATTGCATAGCTTAAATAGGACTGCTCCATCTCATCTTCGAGGGCAATCGGGATAATTTCTCGTGCAAATTCCGCCATTGGCTAAATCACTTTATTTTTACTAAATAAATGAATCGGTGATTATAGCCCTATTTCAGCCGCAAATCGACGTTTTCGGCTTAAAAATTATTTGTCGACCCCTTGTCGAAGATTAGAGAAATGCTCGCAGTGAAGCTTATTTTTGCTCTAAATTGCTTTTTACCGATTTAATCGCCTATTTTTGCAGTCAGACGTTATAATTTGAACAATTTTTTAGATGTTTGAGAAATACGCGTTATATAAGGCGTTGAAATTGAGTGATTATGAGCGAAGCGACCAGCAATCCAGCACAATCCGCAAACCCGAACAACAGCAATGCCGACCAGCAGGAATTAGACAATTTTAACCGTCTTTCCAGTACTTGGTGGGATGAAAATGGCGAGTTTGCCGCCCTGCATAAAATCAACCCATTTCGTTTAGAGTTTATTGAACGCTGGCAGTCGATTACTAACACCAGCATTCTCGACATCGGCTGCGGCGGCGGCATCTTATCGGAAGCACTGGCTCGTCAAGGTGCGCAGGTAACCGGTATCGACTTAGCACAAGAAGTATTAAGCGTTGCCCGCCTGCATGCATTAGATGAAGAAGTCGCGGTGACTTACAAAAAAATCAGCGCCGAAGACTACGCTCAGCAACATCCAGAACAACACGATATTGTCACCTGCATGGAAATGCTCGAGCATGTGCCGGATCCGCAAGCGATTATTCAAGCAGCGGCCGATTCAGTTAAACCCGGCGGCTGGGTTTTCTTCTCGACTCTCAACCGTAATTATAAAGCCTATCTACTGGCGATTCTGGCGGCAGAGAAAGTCTTGAACCTGGTTCCGGACGGCACGCATACCTACGATAAATTTATCACCCCAGCGGAAATGGATGCCATGGCACGTAAAGCGGGACTATTCTTGCGTGACAGTGCCGGAATTGAATTCAACCCGTTACTGAACCGTTACGGCTTAAACGGCAATCTCGACATCAACTATTTACTGGCTTACCAAAAAGGATAAGGCTTTGACTGCATCTGCAAACGACCTGAACTGCGTGCTATTCGATTTAGATGGCACACTGCTGGATACGTCATATGATTTTGCCTATGCCATCGGCAAAACCTGCGAGCATTTCGGACAAAAAACCGTTACCTATCAAGACCTTAGAACCGTAGTTTCACAAGGCGGTTTAGCGATGACGCAACTGGCTTTTCCTGAGTTGAATGGTGACGAACTTGAAGAACGTCGCCAGTATTTTCTTGATGTCTACTTCAATAATATCGCCCATCACACAGGAATTTTTCCTGGGCTACAGGCTGGCTTAGAACACCTAGCGGCTAACAATATCGATTGGGGGATTGTCACCAATAAACCACAGTGGTTAACCGAAAAGTTACTCAGCCTAATTAAATTTCCAAGTGCGCCGAAAAGCGTCATTTGCGGTGATACACTATCGGTTCGAAAACCGAATCCGGAACCGATGTACCTCGCCGCGAAAGAGTGCGGTACACAACCGGAAAACTGTTTGTACCTTGGCGACCATCCACGTGACATTGAAGCAGGCATCAACGCTAAGATGAAAACCGGCGCAGCAATGTATGGCTACTTACCACAAACCGCTACCGATAAAGACTGGCCTGCCGATTGGCATTTCCACACACCCTTTGAAATCAGCCGCTTTATCCAGCAGAATTTCTAACATCCTCTTTAGTTACTGAGAATAAGTCTATGAAAACCCATTTGATTACCGGCGCAGCACAAGGACTCGGACGTGAGCTATCCCGCCAACTGGTTAAACAAGGCGATCAAGTCATTATGCTTGATAAAGAGATGAAAGCACTTATCCCGCTTTACGATGAACTGGAAGAGCTGGCACCAAATAAAGTAGCGCTGTATCCAATGGATCTTCTCGGCGCCAATATTGATCACTACAAACAGTTCGGCAGCACTTTATCGGAAGAATTTCCTGAACTGGATTCAGTTTTCATGAATGCCGCGATTCTACCGGCTTTCACCCCGATTGAGCACTTTGACTACACGCAATGGTATGAAGTCCTGCACACCAATTTAAATGCGAACTTCCATATCATTCAGCAGACATTACCGCTACTGCTAAAAAACCGCGGTCAGATGATTGCAGTATCAGACGAAAGCCCACATCAAACCCCTGCTTTCTATGGCGCTTATGGCGTTGCCAAAAGCGGTTTGGAACAGCTAATGCACAGTGTTTCAGCCGAAAACAGTGCCAGTGAACTACACTGCTTTATCGCTGAATTAGGCTCTTTCGCAACTGAATCGCGCGGCCGACTCTTCCCGGGCGAAAACCCAACCTTAATGACCAGTGCGGAACGCATGGCTGAGGCCTTGCTCAATGAAATTAAGCAACAGCCTTTAAGCAAGGGTCAAGCGACTATCATCAATCTGTAAACTTAATGCACTTACAAAAAAGCTCGCAGTTGCGAGCTTTTTCTTTTGCTGTTATTTTTTCTTCAGACTAGGCAACTTTAAGTGCTTTTCTTACCAATTCCGGCGCCGATGCCAATAAGGACTGTGTGTACTCATTTTGTGGATTACGCATTACTTGCTCGACTTCACCCTGCTCAACAATTTTACCTTCCTGCATAACCGCTACACGATGAGCAATGGTAGGCACAATCGATAAATCGTGCGTGATAAACAGATAAGAAATACCGTATTGAATTTGCAACTCATGCAGCAGATTTAACACTTGCGCACGAACCGACACATCCAAAGCACTGGTCGGCTCATCACAAATAATCAATTCCGGCTCTACCGCCAAGGCACGGGCGATACCGATACGCTGGCGCTGCCCGCCAGAGAACTCATGCGGATAACGCTGCATATGCTCAGGTAAAAGTCCAACCTTGACCAGCAATTCTTCAATTCGCTTATTCTGGCCTTCGCGAGTTTGCGGGCCAACCTGCAAACTATTCATTCCCTCTCGGATAATCTCAGAAATCGTCATTCTCGGATTAAGTGCCGAAAACGGATCTTGGAAAATCACCTGTACTTTACGGCGTAATGGGCGCATCGCTCTATCGGAAAGTTTATTCATAGTGACTGAATCATCGGCGCTATGGAAAAACTCAACTTCGCCACCAGTACTCCGTACTAGATTTAAAATCGCTTGCCCAATGGTGCTTTTTCCACTGCCGGATTCACCAACTAAGGCCAGCGTTTGCCCTTTCGGGATTTCCAAATCGACGCCATCGACCGCTTTAACGTGACCAACTGTACGTTGCAAAATGCCTTTTTTAATCGGGAAATGCACCTTTAAATCTTTTAAAGACAGTAAAGGCTCGCCGCTACCGGCTTGCTTATCCTGCATTTTCGGCACCGCATCAGCCAAAAGCTTCTGGGTATAGCTATGACGCGGATTGGCAAAAAACAACTCCTTGTGAGCAAGTTCAACCAACTTACCTTGTTTCATTACCGCAATGGTGTCTGCCATTTCATTGACCACACCCATATCATGGGTAATAAACAGAATCGACAATTGGCGCCGGTCACGAATTTTTTTCAAGAGCTGTAAAACCTGAGCTTGAATGGTTACATCTAAGGCTGTGGTCGGTTCATCGGCAATTAATAAATCTGGCTCACAAGCCAATGCCATCGCAATCATGACACGTTGTTTCTGACCACCGGAGAGTTGGTGCGGATACCAGTTAATGCGCTGATCCGCTTCCGGAATACCGACTTCATTAAACAGCTCGATAACTTTCTGTTTAGCGGCTTTAGATTTTAAACCCAAATGCAAACGCAGTACTTCAGCCACCTGATTGCCAACGGTCATAACCGGATTGAGCGAAGTCATCGGCTCTTGGAAAATCATCGCCACTTTTTTACCACGTAGCCCCTGCATCTGCGCTTCAGTCAAATCAAATAAATTCTGTTGTTGCAGCTCAATCGAACCTTGCGTGATTTGCAAAGCTTGCGGCAATAAACGCATGATTGCCAATGATGTCAGTGACTTACCACTACCGGACTCACCAACCAAGGCAAAAATCTCGCCTTTATGGATATCGAATGTCACTTTATCGACCAAAGTCTGCTCACCAACTTGAATACTTAAATTAAGCAGACTCAAGACCGGATATTCATAATTTCTCTGCAACAATTTGCTCATAATAAAACGACTCAATTAATGGGCACGTGGATCCAACACCCACTGCACACGATCTGAAAATAAGTTAGCGGCAAGCACCAAAATAAACATAAAGCCAAAAGCCGACAGAAGAGACCACCAAACCATGGGCTCGCGCGCCATTTCCAAACGTGCTTGGTTAATCATATTGCCCCAACTTGGGGTTGTCGGATCTACGCCGACACCAACATAAGAAAGTACCGCTTCAGCCAACACCAAACCGCTGAAATCCAATACCAAGGCGATAAGCACTAAATGCATCAGGTTCGGCATAATATGACGTCGGATAATACTAAAGCCCCCAAGCCCAAAAGCCTTAGCCGCAGAGACGTATTCAACTTGAGAAATCTTTAAGGTTTCGGCACGCAACAAACGACATAAGCCAGTCCAACTGGTAATACCAAGAATCAGAATCAAGAAAAGTAGACGTAAATCGGCGCGCTCTTCAGTGGAACCAAACCAATCGTTATGCGTATTCAAAATTGACTGCATAACCAGTACCGCCGCCGCAATCAACAACACACCCGGAATGGAATTTAGAGTAGTGTATAGATACTGAATAACATCATCCACTAACCCCTTGAAGTAACCGGCCGAAATTCCTAAAAACAGTGCCAGAGGCAACATGACCAAAGTGGTCAATAAGCCAATCATAACACCGGTACGAATCGCTTTAATTGACTGATATAAAACATCTTGCCCAACCTTATCGGTACCTAGCACATGGTAGAAATTGCTCAAATGATACAACCAGCTAAGAGCAAAAATTAACATGAATAAAGTCAGGTAAAACGTTTTCCATGGCAAAGGTTCTAGCTTTTGACCTGCACGCCTAAAAATAAAAGCCTTGATTCGGAAATAACCATGAACTAGCCAAAATACCAAAGTTGTGAATAAGGAAAAAACAAATACATACAGGGTTTGCAGAAAAACATCAGCACTTATCGTATCGCCATCTTGCAAGTGCTGACCGGCATACTTTAATAGCTTATATTGCTGTTGAACGCCCTCTTCGTTATACACGATTGAAGTGCTGTATTCGGTGAGCGCAAAAGGTGCCGAGTAAGTTCGTTCCGTCGACAAGATTAAATGCTGCATCCCTAAATCAAGCAAACTCAGTGTTTTACCGTGAAGTTCATCATGAACTAAATTACCCGTAAACTCTGCAAAATCCTGTTGCAGTGCCTGCAATGACCAAGGCTCCACTGCTGAATGATCGACAGAAGTCGTTTGCTCGATAAAACGAAAATGCACTGAATCAAGCATCGCTAAAGCGAAGTATGTGGATAAAATCAGGCCGGCAGCCATGGCAATTTTAGATTGGAAAATCTTGCGCCACTGTTTACGGGCTTGCTCAGAACGGCGAATCGAACGGATTCCGAATATAAACACTACCAGCAGAATCCAAAGCAGTATATCAGTCCATAACATCACGATTGATACATCGGTCATGACAACTTCACCCTTGGATCAAAAATAGTATAGGAAATATCAGTCAAGACTAAGCCGATAATGTATAAAACCGAACCAATAAAAACCATTGCTTTGACAATCGAAAAATCTTGCGCATTAATGGCATCAATAGTGTAACTCCCCAGCCCCGGAATACCGAAGAAAGACTCCATAATAAGACTCCCCATAAATAGAGTCGGAATCACGACTACAACGCCGGTTAAAATAGGCAACATACCGTTACGTAGAACATGGCCGTTTAAAACGCTCAGATCATTTAATCCTTTAGCACGCGCAGTACGAACATAATCCTTATTCATCTCTTCTAAGAAAATACTGCGATACCAGCGGATACCTGTCCCTAAACCGGCAAACACACCAATAAATACCGGTAATATTAAAAACTTAACGCCTTCCAAACCCGGTTGATACCCTGAAATAGGCACCCAATGCCAAATCTTACTAAACAAAACCTGACCAGCGATGATATAGAACAGACCGGAAATTGACATAATGGTGACCGCTAAAATCATAGTGGCCGTATCCAGCGGAGAACCACGGAATAAGACAATTAGCAGCGCAATGGCGATAGTGGTCACTAAACCGATAATAAACGTCGGTAACGCAATTGCCAGTGAAGGCCACATTCGTTCATAAATATCAGCAGAAATTTGTCGACCGGAGTCGGACTGACCAAAATCAAATTTAAACAACTTGATTGACTCTTGCACAAATAGGGTATCGATAACTTTATTTTCGGCATTGGCTTGCGTATTAAAAAACAACGGCTTGTCATAACCGCGCTCTTGCTTCCACGCAGCAATCATTTCAGGGGTGGTTTGCTTGGCTCCAAGTTGCGCTCGCGCCATATCTTCTGGGGTATTAACCATAAAAAACAGTGCAAAAGTAATAAAGTTAACACCAATCAGTATTGGAATTGCATAAAAAAGACGGCGGATAATATAGGCAAACACTAACGCCCTCCTCTCTGTTTTAGATTAACACTAACACCAACCTTAACCATTTGACGTTGGCGATAAGCATACATTAGCGGAACAATGGAAAGTAGGATCAATACCACAACCAGAACAATCGGCCATAAGACAGGTTGATTCCATCGCTGCTGTTTATCAGCCCGCGCTTCCGAATCCAAATTACGATATTTCAATGTATTATTGGCCAAAGAATTCGGCCAAACGTTTTGCAACCAAGAGTGATATAGCACTAAGGATTTTGGATGCAAACCCCAAACCCAAGGGGAATCTTTTTGAACAATTTCAGTCATCTGCTGAACAATCTGTAAACGTTCTTCCGAATTCGGCATACGTTTCATCTTGGTGAACAACTCATTAAATTGTGCCTGATCATAGTTAGCACTGTTGATGCCGGCACCATTGGTATTAATTGCCGCATTATCACCAAACAATAAAAACATAAAATTTTCCGGATCCGGATAATCCGCATTCCAACCCCATGAAAACAACTGAACTTTCGCGCCGCGCACTTTACTCTGAAAACGATTGTAATCGGTGGCACGAATCACTAACTCAATCCCAAGTTTAGCAAATTGTTTTCGATACCAATTTAATCGGGATTGGCTATCAGGCCCTGTTGCAGAGGTATCATAATAAAGTTTTAACGATGTGCCGTCTTCTAGTTTACCGCCGGGATACCCGGCTTCTGCTAATAACGATTTGGCTTCATCAATTGAGCGACGTTGAATACGACCGTCCACCTCTTTGTAAACATAAGGGTTGTAACTTCCCTCATCAAAACCAAAGATTCCGGGAGGCACAGGGCCTTGTGCCGCAATGCCGCGACCATTTAAGAAAATTGAAATATACTCTTCGTAGTTGATGGCAATACTGATCGCCTGACGTAATTTCTGCTGCTGCTCGGAATAGCCTCCAACAACGGGGTCTGCCATATTAAAGCCAAGATAGAAAATCGATGGCTGCACGGCGTTAAGAAACTGAATGCCTTTATCACGCATCTGATCAGTTAAAGCAATGTCACCAACGCTGGAAATGCTAACTGCTTGGTCAAAACTCTCAGAGCTTACACCACTCGCATCATAATACCCTTGCAGAAACTTATTCCACAGCGGCACCGACTCTTTTTCTAAGGTATAAACCACTTCATCAATCAAAGGCAGTTTCTTGCCCGCATCCGCTAATAATAGTTGGTTTGCATCATACGGTAAGCCATCATCTGGATAAAATTCGTCATGAAAATTTGGATTCTTTTTTAGGCGCATCACTTGGTTTGGATTATTCTCAGCTAAATAATAAGGGCCTGTACCAACCGGAGACGTATCTAAAGTGATATTTTTTTCAACCAAGCCTTTTTGCTTATAAAACTTATCTGCCTCCCAGGGAATCGGAGCAAAAAAATTCATCGTCAACCAATATAAGAACTGCGGATAAAGCCCTTTGATTTTGATACTAAAATGGCTATCTGAATGAATTTTAACTCCTTCAATTTGATAAGCATTCAAATCAAAATAACTCACCTTAACTGACTTATCACTGTTTTTTAACTGCTCTTCATAACGCTTTGAAATATCATCAGAAAACTCTTTCAAACCAACAATATACTGATTCATTGAATCTAAAATAGGTGAGTGATTTTGCCTAAGCGCCATTCGCTTAATCGCATACACATAATCGGCAGCAACAAGTTTGCGACTTACAGCTTGAGGTAAGTCATTTATAGAAGAAATAGACTGTAACTGTTCAGCACTTAACTGATGATATAGAAACTGTTCACCTTGCTTTACAAATGCCGGATGCGGTTGAAACCGCACATCATCTCTCAGATAAAAATGGTATTCGGTAAATGCTGCTTTAGCACTCTGATCACTAGCTAAAATATTCCCCTGTTCATCAAAATAATGCTGCTCAGGCATAGACTTAAGCGTTAACGGCTGCAACGAATATGGGCGCTTAAAATAATGATATTGCAACGGTGGCTCATAGATTTGACCAAGAAAAGCCCATTCATTAGAGCTATAAGAAACCACTGGATCGAGATGCTTTGGTGGCGTTCCAAAATTGCTGTAAAGGACTTTTTTATCTGAATTTACTTCAGAATAAGGATCGTTCCAACTGGCTTGCGAATAGGAAACAGACAAAAACACGACAATCGCAATAAAAAATTGGATCGTTAACAATAAATTTGGACTGTGCTGCCGAGAACCAATCTTATCCATAAGAACGCTGTGCTTTGGTTTATGAATCATGCCCAACCAATATTCCTTTAATACAGTCTGCACAATTCTATAGGAGTTTCTTGAAGAAGCGAATCTTTTTGTCGATGCGTTTTTTCACGGTTAATTCGAGATTTTATCGTACATAAACCTCTACCGCCGCCCTCTACAATCAAGCCGCAAAACTTAAGCATTATAACTAATAATTTGACGTTATAATGCTTCTAAATTTAGATTCAAGCCAGTTCACTGGCTAATGAACTATGGCAAGAAGCCTTTCCATTAAAAGAAATCATTTTGGAGAAAAATATGGGATTCCTAGCAGGAAAAAAAGCTCTAATCATTGGTGTCGCAAACAATAAATCAATCGCATACGGCATCGCTAAACAGATGCATGAACAAGGTGCTGAAATTGCGTTAACTTACCAAAACGAAAAATTAAAAGGTCGTGTTGAAAAAGTTGCCGCTGAGCTAGGATCGAATATCGTGCTTCCTCTTGATGTTGCAAACGATGCACAAATTGAAGAAGTATTCGCAGAACTTAATAAACAGTGGTCTGGTCTTGATATTTTGGTGCATTCAGTAGCTTTCGCACCGCGTGAAGAACTTGAAGGCCGTATGATTGATGCCTCAACTCGCGAAGGCTTTAAAATTGCACATGACATTTCAGCCTATTCATTAACGGCATGTGCTAAAGCTGCACACGAGATGCTAAAAGCTAACAACGGTTCGGTACTTACCGTTTCTTACCTAGGCGCTGAACGTGCGGTACCTAACTACAATGTCATGGGTATTGCCAAGGCCTCTTTAGAAGCAACTGTTCGTTACCTAGCCGCAGACCTCGGTCAAGAAGGTATTCGTGTTAACGCCGTTTCAGCAGGCCCTATTCGTACTCTTGCAGCAGCAGGGATTAAAGACTTCCGTACCATGCTAGACAAGTCTGCCGCAGCAACCCCGCTACGTCGTAATGTTACCATCGAAGAAGTGGGCAACACTGCCGCCTTCTTATGCTCTGATTTAGCTTCCGGCATTACAGGCGAGATTACTTATGTGGATGGCGGTTATAACGTGACTGCTTCAACCTAACCACATACAAAGCATCTAGCTAGGCGCATCCTCACTGTAGCTCGAGCAAAACGCTTTAAAAAGTTAAGACCGGCATTTGCCGGTTTTTTTGTGCCGCAAATTAAATCGCTGGTAATACTTCTAATTTTTAGCCAACTTCTGCTGGTTTTTATAACTGTACAAAATAGATAAAGATAAGAAACGAAAAAAGCCACTAAAGAAAAATTCCTTAGTGGCTTTTGCAATAATGGCGGAGCGGACGGGACTCGAACCCGCGACCCCCTGCGTGACAGGCAGGTATTCTAACCAACTGAACTACCGCTCCGAATTGTATGGTGGGTGA
>NZ_JAGETV010000023.1 GCF_017571465.1 Thiomicrorhabdus marina
ACCATAGCTAAGGCTATGCTTATCAAACGCTGCCTAGAATTTATCTCTTCAAACTCCTCGCTGAAGTCAATGGGGACTTATTCTGTGTTTCCTTAAAGAAACTTGAGGACGGTGCGGTTGATAAATTTAATGGAATCTTCATTTAGTCGTCGCGCTATTGTGACGAAAAAGGTAATGCTTTAAGTTACAATTCATCTTTTGTTATTAAAATAGAAAGTCATTGCTTTACTGTATCCTCTGGGGTGAATTTGAGTATTTCGTTAACCAATAAGAACATTTTTCCACTGATTGCCAAAACGCTAACCGTATTGTTGTTGCTTGCTATCGTTTGGATCGTTGGAAAAGTGATTAATCAACTCCTCCAGCCCCCGCTTGACATTATTCAACCTGCCTTGCAGAAAGAACAGGCTAATTCCTCTTTTGGCAGTTTACAGCCGGCTAAACCGTCCTTTATTTTGGGTGAGCCGCAAGCCTCTTCTGATGCAGAGAAGCAGGAAGAAATTCCGCTCAAAGAGTCGTTAGACGCGTTACAAGACACGAAACTGAATGTTCTTTTGACCGGTATTCTGTATACCCCGGAAGATTCGGTGGCGGTGATTGAAGAAAATCGTAAAACGTTTGTGTTGCGCGTCGGCGAGGAGCTACGTCCTGACATTTCAATTGAAAATATCGAACCGAGTTTTGTGGTTTTGGATAACCGCGGTAAATTAGAGAAACTTTCTTTAAAAGAGAGCGAGTTACCGGTTTCCAAGTCGCAGTCAAAACCGGCGGTGCAAGCCATATCCGAAGATGATAAAGCCAAACTCGATAAGATCCGTAGCGATGTTCGTAAAACGCCGTTGGCAATGAACCGCTATGTGCGTTTCCGTAATCTGACTCGTGACGGAAAAGTTTATGCGTTACAGGTTTGGCCGCGTAAGGAACGCGCGCTGTTTGAAAGTCTCGGCTTTAAAAGCGGCGATAAGATTTTATCGGTGGATGGAACGGCAATCAGTGAAATGAACGAAAATCCACAGCAGCTGCAACAGTTAATGCAGAAAACCCAATTTAGCTTGCAGATCGAACGTCGCGGGCAGATCCAGAGTTTATCCGTTTCGCTGTAACGGCGACGGACACACAAATTAGCATATGAGCGAAAAGGCATAATGCATGAGACAGTTTTTAGGGCTTAAATCACAATCAAACCTACAGCGAGCGGTGCTTGGCGTTATGCTCGGCGGCGCACTGTTTTTCGGTGTGACACCGATTTCACAGGTGCAGGCGGCACCGGAAGAGATTTCCGAACAGAGTTTCGGTAATTTCCAGAATGTCGAAATCAGCACGGTGATTGAAGCGGTTGCCAAACTGTCCGGCCATAATTTCGTGATTGATCCGCGGGTAAAAGGCCGAGTTACCTTGATTGCGCCGGAAGGCATGAAACCGGACGCGCTGTATGAAACTTTATTGTCGGTATTAAGCGTACACGGTTATGTCGCGGTGGATGCCGACGGCGTTACTAAAATCGTCCCGGCCAATATGGCCAAAGACCAACTGCCGTACCGCAATTATCGCGAGACGCCGGAAGATTGGGTGACCGAAGTTCTGAATGTCAATAATGTTGAAGCGACTAAGCTGGTGGCGATTCTGCGGCCATTGGTGGCGCGTGAAGGGCATCTGGTCGGTCTGGCGGAAAGCAATCGTTTGATTATTACCGATACGGTTGCCAATATTCGCCGCATCAAAGACGTTTTACGCAAAGTCGATATCAATAATTACGGCCAGTTTGAGGTGATTCAAATTGAGCATGCACCAGCCGGCGATTTAGCGAAAACCCTGAAAGGGTTGATTCCGAAAAACCAGGGCGGTACCAATGTCACCATCAGTTTTGATGAACGCTCTAATCGCATTATCCTGACCGGCGATGAACAGAAACGCATGATGATGCGTGCTTTATTGGCCGAGCTGGATGTGCCGACGGCTTCCGACGGACGTGTACAAGTTATTTATCTACGTTATGCCAAAGCGGAAGATTTGGTTCCTGTGTTGCAGAAAATCGCTACTAATCAATCCTTAGCAAAATCCAATATTACCGAATCCAGTTCTACATCAACTGCTCCTGAGCCTGCGATAGCTGCCGAAACGAAAGCGACGAAAGAGGCAAACGAGCCGATCAGTAATGCCGCAAATAACTTGATGCTTAATGACAGTAAGCAGTTGAAAGAACAGGTTAGCATTGAAGCCGACGAACGCATGAATGCTTTAATAATTAGTGCGCCGACGCAAATTGTTACTGCTCTGAAAGAGGTCATAAGGCAGTTGGATATTCGCCGTGCTCAGGTTTTGATTGAAGCAATTTTTGTCGAAGTCTCCGAAGACCGTGCCGCTAATTTGGGTGTTGAGTGGGGCGTACTTGGTGAACAAGGTGCCGGATTGATTAACTTTAGCGGTACGCTTCCTGCATTAATCAGTGGTGGCGCTGCAGCAGCGTCAACGGCATTGGGGACAGGAATGAACTTCGCTGCTGGTAACTACAGTAGCGATTCAAATACCGGTTGGGCAGCGTTTATTAAAGCGCTTAACAGTGATTCTGCATCTAATATTCTGGCAACGCCTTCGTTGTTAACGCTGGATAATGAAGAAGCGGAAATTCTGGTCGGGCGTGAAGTGCCTTTCCAAACCGGTAGCTATACTTCAACCACAACCAGTGTGACCAATCCGTTCAGTACCATTGAACGTAAAAATGTTGGTTTAAGCTTGAAAGTTAAACCGCAGATTAACGAAGGGGACGAGATTTATCTGGAAATCGATCAAGAAGTTTCCGACGTCATTCCAAAGGGTGAAGCGGTCGATATTCAGACCACCAAGCGCCAAATCAAAACCCGCGTGATTGTTGGTGACGGAAATGTCGTCGTGCTTGGCGGTTTGATTGACGAAAAAGAAACCCAAGTGGATTCGAAAGTTCCAGGGCTTGGTGATCTTCCGGGAATTGGCGGTCTGTTCCGTTCAACCGATAGCAGTCGTCAAAAGACCAATTTAATGGTTTTCCTGCGTCCGGTTATTGTGCGCGACAATGCTAAGAGCGATTTTTATAGCCGTCAGAAATACAGCATGATTTATGACGAGCAACAACGCATTTTAGATTTACCGCAAAAATCTTGGATTAAGCCGGGATTACGTCCGAAATTGCCGGAGTATGAGCAGTGGCGTGAAAATAAACCGCAGCCAACGCCTCCAGCTTCAGCTCCGCTTGCTAAGCCGCAAGATGAAAAATCGGCAGAGAAAGTAATCGAAGAAACACCGAAAGCTGAAAAAGTAGAAGAGAGTGCTTCTTGGGTTAATGATAGTTACGATGACTTCTATGACTTTTAATCTGCCTTTTAGCTTTGCGCGCAAGAACCAATTAGTTCTGGAATTTGATAACGGCTTGCAGGCATTTTTCACAGAAGAAACGCCTGTAGCTGCTATTCAAGACGTGCAGGCGCAACTGTTTATCCTGAATCCGCAACAGCAGATTGAGTGGCAACAGATTTCTGCCGAACAACTCGCGCAGAAAGTGCAGGTTGCTTATGCCGACAGCGGCAGTAATTCTCTGGATGTTGCGCACGCAATTGAAACCGATGATTTGGCGTCGGTGGTCGCGGAAATCGGTGAGCCGGAAGATTTGCTTGATAGCGCCGATGATGCGCCGATTATCAAACTGTTGAATGCGGTGCTGACCGAAGCGATTCGCGCCGAGGCTTCCGATGTGCATATTGAACCTTATGAAAACCAACTACGGGTACGTTTCCGAGTCGACGGCGTTTTGAAAACCGTACTAAGCCCTAAACCGGCTTTAGCTTCGATGCTGGTGTCGCGTATTAAGGTTATGGCGCGTCTCGACATTGCCGAAAAACGTATTCCGCAAGACGGCCGGATTGCCTTGAAGCTAGGCGGCCGTGCAGTGGACTTGCGTGTATCGACCTTGCCGTCTAGTTTTGGTGAGCGTGTGGTATTGCGTCTGCTTGATAAAGGTGCTGAACGCCTGACTTTGAAAGATTTGGGGATGCCGGCGGAAATGGAAGCGGGTGTTGCTAAGGCCTTATCGAAGGCGCACGGTATTTTCTTAGTTACCGGGCCGACCGGTTCCGGTAAAACAACCACTCTGTATGCCGGTTTGATGCGTTTGAACGACACACAGCGCAATATCATGACCATTGAAGATCCGGTCGAATATAACATTGACGGTATTAACCAGACACAAGTTAACAGTAAAGCCGATTTGACCTTTGCTCGCGGTTTACGCGCTTTGTTACGTCAAGATCCAGATGTGGTGATGATTGGTGAGATTCGTGATCCGGAAACCGCACAGATTGCGGTTCAGGCATCTCTAACCGGCCACTTAGTGTTATCGACGTTACACACCAATACCGCGGTCGGCGCGATTACTCGTTTGCGCGATATGGGTACCGAAGCATTTTTATTGGCATCCAGCTTGAATGGCGTATTGGCGCAACGTCTGGTGCGTAAACTCTGTCCGCATTGTAAGCAAGCGCACCACGCCGATGAGGCGGAGTGCAATCTGCTTGGCGTGCAGACTGCAACGATCTATAACGCCAAAGGGTGTGAGGAATGTCAGCATACCGGTTATTCAGGTCGTATGGGATTATATGAGCTGCTGTTAGTTGACGAAAAAGTGCGTTCAATGATTCATTCGCACCAATCGGAAGCGGATATCGATGCTTATCTAAGACAGTCGGCACCGTCGTTAAATCAGAGCGGTTTCCAAGCGGTTTTGGATGGCAAGACCAGTTTGGATGAAGTCTTGCGCGTGACGCAAAACTAGCGGAAATATCCATGGCTGTATTTGAATACAAAGCGCTGACGCAACAGGGCAAAAACCAAAAAGGCATGCTGGAAAGCGATTCGGAACGCTTGGCTCGTCAACAATTGCGTGATCAAGGTCTGACCCCGATTGCTTTGCAGGAAGTCAAAGCGTCTAAACCGGCCAAGTCTTCCGGCGGTTGGTTACAAGCCAAGCTGGCGACTGAGGAATTGGCGCTGTTTACCCGTGAACTGCATACGCTGTTGGAAGCCGGAACGCCTTTGAATAATGCTTTAAAGGCGTTGACCGAGCAGGCGGAAAAGAAAACCGCGATGCGTTTTATTCGTAGCTTGCATTCCAAAGTCAGCGAAGGTTATTCGCTGACGCAAGCGTTGCAGAAAGCACCGTACCGGATTCCAGCCGACTATATTGCGATTATTCAAGCTGGCGAGCATAGCGGTCACCTGACCGAAGTGATGTCGCGTTTGGCGGATACCATTGAGCAGCGCGAGCAGATGAATAAAAAACTGAAGACAGCGATGATCTACCCGATTTTGATGGTTGTGGTGGCGATTGCGATTGTCTTCTTTTTAATGGTTTATGTGGTGCCGAAAGTGGTTAGCGTGTTTGATAATATGCAACAGACGCTACCGCCGTTAACACAAGGTTTATTGAGCGCCAGCGATTTTGTACAAGCGCATTGGTTGGCAATGTTATTGACGGTTGGCGGACTTTGGTTACTGTATCGTTGGTTACT
Organism: Thiomicrorhabdus marina; assembly: GCF_017571465.1. Taxonomy (GTDB): domain Bacteria; phylum Pseudomonadota; class Gammaproteobacteria; order Thiomicrospirales; family Thiomicrospiraceae; genus Thiomicrorhabdus; species Thiomicrorhabdus marina. Next base: position 5,538 of record NZ_JAGETV010000023.1, read on the forward strand.
GTCGCGCGAGAAAAGCCGTTTTAAAATTCATAGTCTTTGGCTACGACTGCCGGGGGCACGTAAGTTTTTATTGTATTCGGCGGCTGCTCGCTGGGCGCGTACCTTCGGCGTGTTATTGGCTTCGGGGGTGACGGTTCGTGATGCAATGACGATTTCCGCCGAAGTGATGACCATCGATCCTTTGAAGAAGTCGGTATTAGAAATGGTTGAACTGGTACGCCAAGGTAAAAGTGTGCATTTTGCAATGAAACAGTCGAAAGTGTTTCCGCCGTTATTATTGAATTTGGTCGGCACCGGTGAAGGTAAAGGGCAGTTGCATTCGATGTTACTGCGCGGTGCTCAGCATTATGAAAACGAAGTGGAAAATGCCGCTTCGACTTTAGTCAGTTTGATTGAACCGATTTTGATTATGGTGATGGGCGCCGTGGTTTTGACCATTGTGTTGGCTATCATGTTACCGATTTTTGAAATGAACCAAATGGTTGGTTAAGTCTTAAAAGAGAGTATTAAAAATGCTAAAAGCAAGAAAACGTCAGCAAGGTTTTACTTTGATTGAATTAATGGTGGTCGTGGTTATCTTGGCGGTGTTGGCCGGTTTTGTGGTGCCAAAACTGATGGATCGCCCGGATGAAGCGCGCATTGTTAAAGCGAAGCAGGATATTGCGGCCATCGGTTCGGCTTTACAGCTGTATAAACTGGATAACTATAACTATCCGACCACCGACCAAGGTTTGGAAGCGCTAGTCACCCAGCCAAGCGATGATCCGCAGCCAAAAAACTGGAAGAAATTGCTGGATACCTTGCCGATTGATCCTTGGGGAAACCCTTATCTATATTTAATGCCGGGGGAACATGGCGAGTTTGACCTATATACCTTGGGTGCAGACGGTATGGATGGCGGCGAAGACGTCAATGCAACCATTGGTAACTGGCAGCAGAAATAACCGTCTTTCAGGTTTTTGGTTTATGAAACAGCAGCGCGGCTTTACGCTGATTGAATTAATGGTCGTGCTGTTGATTATCGGCGTGATTTTGTCGGCCGGTATGCTCAGTTTGAATAATAGCGACTCTGCGCAAACTCGTGAACAGGCGGTCAAAATTGAAAGCTTGTTTAAGCAAGCGCAAGACCAAGCCACTTGGCGGCAGCGTGCTTTTCTTGTGGCCGTTGATGATAAAGGCTTGCAAGCCTATCAATGGCTGCAAGGTGTTTGGCAAGCCAGCGAACAATTGCAGTCTCTGCCGTGGCCGGAACATTTGGATGTGGAGTGGCAGTTACCCTTAAATCAGCCGCAGATGTTATTGAATGTCGGTGAGTCGAAACAGGTCGCGTTAAGTGGATGGCTGCTGTTGCCGAACGGTGAAGTGCAGCTAGGACAGATTTCATGGCAAGCGAAAAATAGCGGTTATGATGCGCCAATTACGGTTTTGCAGTGGAATCAGTGGCTTGATTTTGAACTCTTGACGGATATTGATTAAGGACTGCCGATGCGTAAACAAGCCGGATTTACCTTGATTGAAGTGCTGATTGCGCTGGTAATTGCGGCCATCTCCTTGGCAGCCCTAAGCCGAACCATGGGCATGACCACCCACAATCAGGCGCTGTTGGAAGAGAAGGTGGTCGCGACTTGGGTTGCGCAGAATGCTTTGCTTCAGCAACAGATTAGCGGCCAACAGAACAGTGACCGCCAGCAAATTGAAATGTTGGGACGTGAGTGGCAGGTATCGCAGAAAATCGAGCCGACGCAGTTGCCGGAATTTAAGAAACTCAGTATTGAAGTCCGCCAGATTGTAAATCGCGAAGTGCAGGATAAAACGAGCAGTCGTTTGGTCAGCGTGGTGGGTGCCGATGGTATCTAAGGTAAGGCAAAAGCAACAGGGTTTTACCTTGATCGAATTGTTGATTGCGATGAGTATTGCCGCAGTCATTAGTTTGTTGGCGTATCAAAGCATTGATAGTAGTGTGCGCACCAATCAAAGCCTGCAACAACATCAGCAGGATTTGCGACAGCTACAAAGTGCTTGGTGGTGGCTTGAACAAGACTTAACCCAGCTAGCACCGCGTGCGGTGAATGATGGTTTAGGCGGTACTTTACCGGCGTTGAATTACCGGATTGATATTCCGCTGGAGTTTAGCCGGTTTAGTGTGGCAGATAGCCCTTTAGCGATGTCCGGTCGTTATGGGGTGATTCGCATTGCGTACCTTCTGGAAGACCGACAACTGATTCGTCTACAGTGGCCTGTGTTGGATCACGCGCCGGATTCTCAGCCAAGCCGCCGAGTTTTGTTAGAGGATGTTGAGCAGTTTGCGGTCCGTTTCTTGGATGAAAACGGCCAATGGCAAGAGACTTGGCCGCCGGTTAATCAGCCAGTGGCGTCAGTTAATAACCGTCTGCCAAAAGCCGTGGAAGTCGCGCTGACAGCACAGCAAGGCGAAGTGAAACGCTTGTTTGCCGGTGTCGACTGGTTGGATTTCGAACCTTATAAAGTAGAGCAAACCGACACGACAACGGAAACCGGCGCAGATTCCGAAGCAACAACGTCAGATACGACTCAAGTGCCACAGTCGACAGAGACTTTGCAGGAGTTGATCGATGGTAACTAAACAGCGCGGCTTTGCGTTGATTACGGTTTTACTGGTCGCGGCTTTGGTGGCGATTATCAGCGGCCAGTTGCTTGGGCAGCAGAATGCGCAGATTCAGCGTAGCGGTTATATGTTGCATCAGGCGCAGGCGATGAGTGTTGCCTGGGGGCTGGAATCTTGGGTTAAGCAGGGCTTAAAACTGGATGGTGAAAACAATAAAGTCGATCATCTGAATGAAGTTTGGGCGCAACCCTTGCCGCCGATTCCGTTTGAAGAGGGGGAGATCAGCGGTATTTTGCTCGATGCGCAGGCCAATTTGAATGTTAATAACCTGCTTTTGCCGTTGCCAGAACAGGAACAAGAAGGCGAAACCAGTTCGGCGAAAATGTGGTCTGCCGTGTTTGATCGTTATGCTCAGCAACAGGGATTTAATGTGCCTTTGGCGGATTTAATTGGCGACTGGGTTGACCAAGATTCCGAGCCGCGTTTGAGCGGTGCCGAGAGCGACCAGTATTTATTGAATCAGCCGGCTTATAGTGCAGCTAACTTGCCGATGGTCAGTACTCAAGAAGTGCTCAATTTGGCCGGTGTAAATGAGTTGAATTATCAGCAACGCCAGCTGTTACTAACGAATTTGAGTGCGCTACCGAAAGTAGTGCAGATTAATATCAATACCGCACCGCAAGCGGTTATTCAGGCTTTAAGCGATTGGGTGACGGTCGATATTGCTCAGGCTTGGATCAACGAACGTTTAGTGACGCCGGCAGAAAGTTTGCAGAATTTTCATGACTTTATGGTGCAGGCCAGTGGCTTGACCCAAGAAGAAGTTGCTAAGGCACTGCCGGATACGCTGATTAGCGTGCATAGTGAGTTTTTTATTTTAAATGGACGAGTCGATTTTGGCTTGGTGCAACAGCAGGTGTCCGCACTGTTTTATCGTGATGGCCAAAATCAAGTGAAGTTACTACAAAGGTGGTTAAGTGTCCCTGAATCCTAACCCGATTACAGCGCAATCCGCATTACGCTTTCAGCGTGATGGCGAGTTGTATTGGCAAACGCAAACCGCAGATGGTCAATTGCAATCAGAACCTGTTGCTAAGTTATTAGAGCAGGGGCATATTAGCCAAGCGCAGTTATTGGCATCCGGTGTGGTCTGGGTACCGACCGAACAGTTGGTGTTGACCGATATTGCCTTGCCGGCAAAACGCCGTGCTGAAATTGATGCCGCCTTGCCGTATGCGATGGAAGAACAATTAACTCAGCCAGTGGAAAACTATCATTTCGCGATTCTACATAAGCAGAGTATGAATACCGGTTCGATTTTGCAAGTCGCAGTGGTCGCCGATAGTTTGATGCAAACTTGGAAAGTGTCACTGCAAGAACACAAACTTGAGCCTCTACTATTGGTTGCCGATTGTTTTGCCTTGCCACACACAGAAGATGGCGCTTTCTGCTTGGCGATGAATACTGACGATGACCTGCAACTTTGCCGCACTGGCGCTTATGCAGGCGCGGCGCTTCCGGTAACTTTGCAAATTACGAAAGGTGTGGGTAACACGACAGAAATTTCATGGTTGCAAGCGCAATGGAATAAAGCGGCATATGACGCGGTACAGTGGCGTGAACTGGGTGCTTTGAATCTTGCGCAGGGCAAATTCTCGGCACATAAAGAGGCGAATTTCGGCAAGCTATGGTTATGGCCGAATTTGGCTGCGGGCATGTTGATGGCGACGCTATTGGTTTCAAGTTACTTGCAAACTGAGCAAATCAAACAAGATACACAGGCTTATAACACTCAGAGCGAACAGCTGTTTCGCAATATGTTCCCGGACGTCAAACGTGTGGTGAATTTAAAGGCGCAGACCTTAAGCCGTCTGAAAAACGCTTCTTCTTCAGAAGGGTTGCAGTTGATACCGTTGGTCTATCAATTGGAACCGCTGTTGGCGAAAAATTCGGCAGTACAAGTTGAGGAAGTTCGTTGGAACCAATCGGCAGCGCAATTGCAGTTACGCGTTAGTGCGCCACAGAGTCGACAACTGCAACAGTTAGGGCAACAGCTCGATGCTATTAACGGCAAACTGACGATTAAAAATGTCACCCCAGAAGCGGCTTTAGGAGTTATCAATGTGGGCACAAATTGAACAACTGCTGGAACCGGTAAAACAGCGTTTTAATCAATTCTGGCAACCGTTGGCACAGCGTGAAAAGATGATGCTGGCCAGCATGGCGATTTTTCTGATTTGGGTGTTGTTATATGCGATTTTCTGGCTACCGATGCAGAACGCACAGCAGCAGGCGCAGCAGCAATATGTTGCCGCACAGAATCAATGGCAGTGGCTGAATCAACAGATTCCCGCTTGGCAAAAACAGGATGGCAAACAATTGGCCAGCCAAGTGACTGACCGTAATCAATTGATGAGCAAGGTGCAGGCAACTTTGCGGCAGATGAACTTGCATAAACAGATCAGTAAAATTGATTTAACCAACAAGGGTGTCAAAGTGGTCTTTAAAGAAGTTGCCTCGGCACGTCTTTTCCAGTGGCTTGCGACCCTAGAACAGCAAGGTGTAGTCAGTGATAAAGTGCAGATTTCGCCTATTAGCGATGACGGCAAAAAAGGCTACTCCAGCGCGCAAATCGACTTTGTTGTCGACTGACATTCTCATTACTCTTGAGATAACTTTACTCTTATAGCTGAATGCCTATGCAAATCAAGAAACCCCGCCAATATTTGTTACTATTCGTCAGCGCATTATTGGTGTTGCTGATTTCGCTATTGAGTCATTTGCAGATCGCTTTTATTGCTGATAAATGGATTGATAAAAAATCGGTTTCGCCTTTATTGTTTACTGAGTGGCAAGGTGGTTTAGGTAGTGGTAGCACGAATGTAGCACTACAGAGCAAGCAAGGAAACAGTCCGCTAGGCAGAGTTTACTGGCGTAATGATTTGTTGAATTGGTTGTTATTACAGCCGACGATGCACTCTTCAGTGCGCTCTACCGACAGTCGCTTGCAAATCGAAGGTAGTTACTCGATTCTTAATCAGTTACTGGTAATCAGCGTTCGTGATTCGGCGTTGAGTAGTGCGGATTTAAAAGCATTCTGGCAACTAAACCGCGAATATGGCCGCTGGCTAAATGGCATCGAAGGTAAGTTGCAGCAGTTGAATTTGCAGGTCGATTGGGATCAAACACAGCAGTGGTTAGCCGCTCTCACTGGTTCGGCGCAATTGGTTGGTTTGCAATTTATGGGTGAAACCTTTCCGGCGATTCAACTACAGCTTTCGCAACAGCAACAGAATATTGTCCTGAAAATACAGGCGCAAGAGAACTGGAAGCTGCAAGGCAGCATCACTTTACAACCGGTATTTTCCGACACAAGACAACTTATTGCCCTGCAGTATGATGGCGAGATTGAAGTGCAGGCAGAAAGTGCCGAAGCCTTGCCAAATTGGGCAAGTTTAATGCGTGCTCAAGGTGATAACGCTGCAATAACCAAAATTAACGGGCAGTTGAATTTACATTAACTGCTCAGTGGAGTATTTAATGAAAAGACTGTTTGCTCAATAACAGAAATTCTTACCTATGAACAAGCTTCTTATTACTTCAATGGTTTTATCTTTTAGCCTTGCCCTAACTGCTTGCGGCGGTGGGGGAGGAAGTGAAGCAACGCCTGCGCCTGTTCCAACCATTTTACCGGATGTCGAAATTTCCAGTTTTGATGATCCATTAATCGGCTATCAATGGTATTTGCAAAGTATCAAAGCAGTCAGTAATGGCGACTATGTTCGTGATGGTAACGGCAATTTGATTACCGGCGATACCGTTCGCGTGGCGGTGATTGATACCGGTTTGGAACTCGGGCACGAAGATATAACGGAAAATGCTACTGTTGGTGCTTCCTACAATTTTTTTGATGACAGTAATCAGCCGACTCCAGATACCTCTTTAGGTGATCACGGAACTGGCGTCTCAGGAATTGTGGCGGCGCGTGGCGGTAATACTCTTGGCGGTGTCGGAATTGCGCCAAGTGCCGAATTACGAGCTTTTAAATTACTTAATTCGGAAGGTGGCACTTCAATTTCGATTAGCGACCAACTGGCGGCAATTGGCTACGATCCATCCAATAATTATCCTGATTTAGTGGCCTCTGATGTTGATGTATTTAACCTAAGTTATGGTTTTGCTGTTACTTATGATCCTTCACTGGATAGTAATCTGTTTAATTACTATTCACAGTTCATTGATGGTTTGCAAATCGGTACTGAAAACCTTCGTGATGGAAAAGGGGCTTTGTATATCAAGGCAGCCGGCAATGAGTTTGCTGATATTGATGGTAATACAGGTACTTATGAATGTGTCGAAGCGAGTGACAACGGTGTGACCTGTTTTAATGTTAATTTTGAACGAGACCAAACAACGCCCTACCTAATCCCTGTTGCAGCCTATGATGATAGCGAGAAAAAAGCCAGTTTTTCCAACACCGGCTCAGCGCTTTGGATTAGTGCTCCCGGCGTTGGTATTGTCACAATTGACCAGTCCGGTTGCGACCAAGGTTATAGCCGGGAAACACAGAATGGTATTCGAACCGATACTTTGATTGCCGACGAAGATGCAAACTGTAACTACTTCAGTTATTTTGGCGGAACTTCTGCTGCGACGCCTATTGTCAGCGGCGTTATTAGTTTGATATTAGAGGCGAATCCGCAATTAACATGGCGTGATATCAAACACATCTTAGCAACAACAGCGCGTCAAATTGATGTTGGACTGACTGCTAAATACCTTGCCAATAGCGCAATCAAAATCGAACAGGGATGGATTGAAAATAACGCCGGTTATCGCTTCTCCAACTATTACGGTTTTGGCGCGGTTGATGCGCAGGCTGCGGTGAATATGGCAACGGATAATTATAATTCACTCTCCGCTATGCAGACGATTGAGCAAACTGGCAATGTGACTGATAGCGGTAATATTCCTGATAATAATGCTGCTGGGATTACCGAAACCATGACGGTTAACCGAGGTGTTAACCTGGTACTGGAAAGTGTCAGCTTAAAGGTTTCGATGTCTGAGCAGCTAGGAGCGGATGGTTTTGATTTTAGTGATTATGTGATCACCCTGGTTTCTCCAAATGGTACCGAAAGCTTAGTGATGACGCCGTTTACCGGCTTTGCTAAAAATACCGATGTGACTGATTACCCGATGATTACTCACGCTTTTTACGGCGAAACCCTAAACGGTGATTGGAAATTGAAAATTCAGGATGTTGATTCGCAAACTGATTTGGCCGGTGAAGGTGAATTAGTCGATTGGTCACTGACTTTTTACGGACATGAGGAGCAGTAATGAAATTGTTTTTTAAAGGCTTTATTCAAGCTGCAGCCACCAGTTCGCTATTATTCGCCAGTTCGGCGCAAGCCTATCTATTGCCGTGTCAGTTGGTGACGCAGATGGCTGGTAGCAAAGTCTATGAAGCAAAACTGCAACGTATTGCCAGTATGACCGCACCGCAGGATATGCCGAGCGAATTGAATCTGGAGTTATTAGAGCGCCACGGCGGTTGGTATATCTATTACACACCAATTTCGTGGTTTGAGCGGCAAACCTGCGGCCCGCAGATAAAGACCATTGAAGACAAACAGTTTCAGTTTATGCCGGTGTTATTGAATAAGATGACCGGTATGAACGCGGTGCTAACCGGCACTTTTATTCTAAAAACCTATCGTCCTGAGCATCTTGAGGAAGTGATTAAGCGCTACGGCTTTAAGATGGTGACGCGTTTGCCGAAACCGAATACGGCAATTATCGACGTTAAACCGATTACCTCGTACGACGATATGATTGAAGAATTGGATAAAGACCGCGATGTCGATTTAGTTGCACCGATTATGAGCGAGCCGCGTTTTAAGCCGCGCTAGAGGTCTGATTTTTTCCAATAAAAAAGGGTTGGCAGTCATTAGATTGCCAACCCTTTTTATGTGTAGACGAGAATATTACTGCGGTTGATAATCGACTTTGCTCTCTTCAACCATTTTGTAGATATCGACGCGTTTATCATTACCAAGGTTTTTTAGTGCTTGGTTTAGCGCTTTTTCCAGATTGCCAGGATAGAATTCTTCCAAAGTCAGGCCGATAATCGGGTCAGCGATTTGATTGCCTTTGCTGTCGAAAATTAGGGTTGTCGGTGCTACGATAACGCCCATTTTCGGGCCTAAGGTTTTCATTTCGATTTCTGTACCATCGAAATTTTTCATCATCCAATGCGATTTATCCAAAACCAGTTGGCTGAAGTGACCATAGTCCTCCAAGTCAGTGGTTTGCAACAGCGGATAAAGGATATTCTGTTCTAACTTTTTGCAGTAGTTACACCAAGTCGCGGTTGCGAAAATGACGACAGGTACATTGTTTTTGGCAGCGATTTCACCGGCTTTTTGCAAATCAACCGCTAGAGGTAAAACATCGCCGGCATCGGCTTGAACATTGACGCTCAGACTACTTAAGCCAAGCGCCAAACCGGCAATAAAGGTTTTAAAAGGGGATAAGGTTGTCGGCCATTGCATAATTGTTCTCCTCAACTAAGTTACCGGCGCAATTATCTATATTGTTTTCGTTTGCGCAGTTTGCAATACATCGGTTTTGCACCAAGTTCTTCTATATAGACTTTTAGGTGAATTTTATCTTGTTTGTTCAAGATGATTTGTTGGCTATAGTCACTGCCACAGTCCCATTGGCCGTCGCTGATAAAACGAATTTGATCACTGCTGTCACGGCGATATAGATGTAATTCTACTCCGGTCCCTTCCTCGCGATAGTGAAGATAAGCTGGCAGAATTTCAATGCGACCTGTTTGCTGATCTCGAAATTGTAGCTCTACGCGTTGTGTTTCCGAGCGTGCAATTGAAAAACTCTCAGGTAGAATTTTCCAAGAATTCTTGACACCTTTTTTAGAGCCTTCCAGAAGATTGATACGCACCACATTGCCCTGCATCGGGTTTTTATATAGGCGTTGTAGGCGTTTCTGTTCTTCCAACTCGGCTTGCAGACGCAGCTCACGGGCGCGGTTGTCAGCATCTTGCTGGATGAGGTCACGTTCGGCATTAATCTGTTGCTGTTTTATCAGTAACTCTTCTTGAGCCTGCGGGCTAAGCTTTTTCCATTGTTCATCGTCCATTCCGACAGGATTGGATGAACAACCAATCAATAAAAGCGGTGCGGTTAATAAAGCGCCAAGCGCCAGTTTTTTTAACATGTAACAATCTCCGTTTAGCTTGCCCGCTTTTGAAAATTTGTTTTATTTTTTTACCACAAACCAAGCGGCCAGTGCCCAAATGGCAATGACAAATGCTTCTTCCACTTCAAAGCCTAGGCTGTGTGCGAGGAAAGGTGCGACAGCCAAAGCGACAGCAATGGTGCGATTACGGTTGTGACGATTCTGTTGTGCCAGCTCTTTTTCGATGCGCTCTAACTGTTCGGACTGCATGCCAACACCGTTATGCGCCATTTTATCCAGAGCGCTGTGCAATAAGCCCGGTAGGGTTGGTGCTTGTTCAATCCAGAAAGGTAGGTTGGATTTGATGTTTTTCACTAAACCTTTCGGACCGACGCGTTCCTGCATCCAGTCTTCTAAGAAGGGTTTGGCGGTATCCCATAAATCCAGTTCGTCATCTAATTGGCGACCTAGACCTTCGATATTCAATAAGGTTTTTTGTAACAGCACCAACTGCGGTTGGATTTCCATGCCGAAACGACGCGCGGTTTGAAATAGGCGCATTAGCACCAAGCCGAAAGAGATCTCTTTAAGAGGGCGATCCCAAATCGGCTCACAGACCGACCGAATCGCGGATTCCAGTTCATTAACACGGGTATCACGCGGCACCCATTCCGATTCGATATGCAGTTCCGAAACACGCAGGTAATCGCGGTTAAAGAACGCCAAGAAGTTCTCCGCCAGATAACGTTGGTCTTCCGGTGTCAGGGTTCCCATAATCCCGAAGTCAATGGCCGCATAACGGCCGTCCGGCAAGACAAAGATATTCCCCGGGTGCATATCGGCATGGAAGAAGTTGTGTTTGAAAACCTGCGTGAAGAAGATAATCACGCCTTTGGCGGACAGGTCTTTTAAATCGACACCGGCTTCAATCAGCTTTTCGGTTTCCGAGATACGGATGCCGTAGATGCGTTCCATAGTCATGACGTTCTCAGCCGTGTGTGACCAGTAGATTTCCGGTACATACAATAAGTCCGAGCCATCGAAATTGCGTTTCAACTGGGCGGCATTCGAGGCTTCACGAATCATGTCCAATTCGTCGAGAATGGTTTTTTCGAATTCGGCAACGACTTCGACCGGATGCAAGCGTTTGGCGATTTTAACGGCCTTTTCAAATAGGCTTGCCAACATAAACATAATTGCCACGTCTTGTTCGATAACCGGTTTGATATCCGGGCGAACCACCTTAACCACCACTTCTTGACCGTCTGGTAATTTTGCCGCATGCACTTGTGCAATCGATGCCGATGCCATCGGCATAGGATCAAATTCGGCAAAGGCTTCACCGACCGGTTTTCCGAGCGCGGCTTCAATCAATTCCAGAGAGTGTTGTTCATCGAACGGTGGGCAGTCGTCTTGCAATTTCGCTAACTCAATGGCGATGTCGTACGGTAATAAATCCTTTCGCGTTGAAAGCGCTTGCCCAAGCTTAATGAAAATCGGCCCTAATTCTTCCAGTGCCAGACGAATGCGCTCGGCGCGACTTAGTTGTGAACGTTTTTTCCAGTTCCACGGCAAAATGGCGTTGAACCATACCAGCCATGCGAATTTAGAACCGCCAAGTACCATTTTGTCGATTTCATAATGGCTGAGAACACGGTTGATTTTGATAAGGCGGCGAAGTTGTCGGATGGCTTTCATAAAGGAGTGTGTCGTTAGTTAAGTTGATTGATGCGGGCTTCCAGCGCGTCAAGCTGTTGGCTGAGTTCCTGCACGTCTTGATTGAAATGCTGCACTTGCGATTTAGTCGGTACGGCTTCGATTTCGAATTGCAGATATTCTTTGATAGTCTGCTCGATATAGTCGCGCTGACGACGTTTTAGGCCAAGATAAGAACGTACGCCATGGCCGATTTTAAAGGCGATTAAATCTCCTGTTAGGCTGGCGAGATGTTCTTCCCAATCGATTTCAATGGCCGCAAGGGCTTTTAGAAAACGTTGCGCCAAGTCGGTATCACCGGAAAACTCGAAAACGTCTACATTCGGATGGTCTTGTCCAAGTGCTAACCAATCGCTGATTCCTCCTTGAATGCTCGCATCGGCAGAACCATTAAGATGGCTTTGCACGCTGATTTGCTGCTCATTCAATAGACAATAAAAAGGCGTTTTTAGCGGGTCAATTTGCAATGCGATGACCGAGGTAGGTAAGGCTTTTAGCGCTTGGCCCTCTTCCAGGTCAAGATGCATTGCCTGGTTTAAAGCCGCTTCTAAGGCTTGCGCCAAGACGATTGAAACACGAGAGAAATCAGCAGACATAGAGACTCCGGTTAGTATTTCCAGCCGCGGTGTAGAGCAACAATACCTTGGGTCATATTGATGTATTCCGCCTTGTCGAAACCGGCATTCAGCATCATCTGTTTCAAGGTTTCTTGGTCAGGATGCATCCGAATCGATTCCGCTAGATATTGATAACTGGCTTCGTCATCGGCAATCACTTTGCCCATTTTCGGCAGGATATTGAACGAGTAGAAATCATACAACTTGGCAAAAGCCGGATTGGTGACTTTAGAAAATTCCAGAATCATCAATTGGCCGCCCGGTTTCAACACGCGATACAGTTCTTCCAACGCTTTATCTTTATTAGTGACATTACGCAGGCCGAAAGCGATGGTACACAAATCAAAAGTGTTGTCCGGGAAAGCCAAAGCTTCGGCATTAGTGATGCTGTAATCGACATTGCCGCTGATGCCTTCGTTAATCAGGCGGTCGCGCCCAACGCGCACCATGCTTTCGTTGATATCCGCCAGTACCACTTGACCGGTTTTACCGACACGCTTGGCGAACGCTTTGGTCAAATCACCGGTTCCGCCGGCCAAATCCAGCACTTTATGCCCCGGACGGACGCCACTTAAATCGATGGTTTGACGCTTCCAGATACGGTGTACGCCCATCGACATGACGTCGTTCATAATGTCGTAATTGCCGGCAACCGAGTCAAACACGCCTTTAACGCGTTTTACCTTTTCATCCAGCGGTACTTCGCTGAAACCAAAGTCGATGGTGGATTTGTTGTTGCTCATAGTGTCCTCGTTTGCCTAATGAGTTTGACCGGATTTTAAAGCATCCAGTTCCGGATGCGAATGACCTTCGCGCATCAGTTTACGAAGGTAGTCCATCCAGTATTTTTTCTGGTTTTTACCCAAATCGTACAGCCGTTCCCAAGTATAAAGCCCTGTGTCGTGGCCGTCATCAAAATGCAGTTTGACCGCGTAGTTGCCAACCGGGGTAATGGCTTCGATATTGACATTCTGCTTGCCGACTTGCAAGGTTTCTTGTCCCGGAGCATGGCCGGTGACTTCGGCCGATTGCGAATAGACGCGCAAATATTCGCAACTCAGCTCAAAGGTCTCGTCGCTATCGAAAGTGATTTCCAGTTTACGCGATTTTTGATGCAGTTTGATTTCGGTCGGATGTGGCACAGACAGCTCCTACAAAATGTATTGCGACAGGTCTTGGTCAACCGACAATTCACCTAGACGCTCTTCAACCATCGCCGCATTGATTTCGATACGTGCGCCGCGCATATCGGATGCTTCAAAAGAGATATCTTCCAACAGACGTTCCAAAACGGTGTGGAGGCGACGTGCCCCGATGTTTTCGGTATTTTCATTGACTTGGAAGGCAATTTCCGCCAAACGCTGAATGCCGCTTTCGACGAATTCTAGTTCCACGCCTTCGGTTGCCAATAGCGCTTTTGCTTGTGTAGTCAGCGCCGCTTTCGGCTCGGTCAGGATACGCACGAAATCATCCACGCTTAGGGATTTCATTTCAACACGAATCGGCAGACGGCCTTGCAGTTCTGGAATCAAATCAGAAGGTTTCGCCAAGTGGAAAGCTCCGGAAGCGATAAACAGAATGTGGTCGGTTTTAATCATGCCGTATTTGGTCGATACCGAGCTACCTTCGATAAGCGGAAGCAAGTCACGCTGTACGCCTTCGCGCGACACCGAACCGCTGGAGTTGTCTTGGTTTTTAGCGACCTTGTCGATTTCGTCAATAAAGACGATACCGTTGTTTTCGACATTCTCAATCGCTTGCGCCTTGATTTGTTCTTCGTTTACCAGGCCGGCCGCTTCTTCGTCAATCAGTGCTTTCATCGCCTGTTTAATTGGCATTTTGCGTTTTTCTTTTTTGCCTTTACCGAAACCTTCAAACAGACCCTGTAGCTGCTGGGTCATCTCTTCCATACCCGGAGCGCCCATGATTTCTACTTGCGCCGGCATTGCGCTTAGATCAACTTCAATCTCTTTATTGTCCAAATCGCCTTCACGCAGTCGTTTACGGAATTTCTGACGTGTGTCAGCCATATTGTTATAGCTGTCTTCTTCGCGGCCGCGTGCCGGTGGCAATAGAATATCTAAAATACGCTCTTCGGCTTTGTCTTCCGCTTGGCGTTGAACATCCTGCATTGCCAATTCACGCTGCATTTTTACTGCGGTTTCCGAAAGGTCACGGATAATGGAGTCAACATCGCGACCGACATAACCGACTTCGGTGAACTTGGTCGCTTCGATTTTCAAGAAAGGGGCATTAGTCAGTTTTGCCAGACGACGTGCGATTTCGGTTTTACCAACCCCGGTCGGTCCAATCATAAGAATGTTTTTAGGGGTGACTTCCGGCTTTAATTCATCCGATAACTGACTACGACGCCAGCGATTACGTAACGCAATCGCCACTGCGCGTTTTGCATCCGCTTGTCCAACAATGTGGGCATCTAGACTGTGAACAATCTCTTTAGGCGTCATCATCTGTGTAAATCCTTGCAATCTTTATTTTATTGAATGGTTTTTATGGGAGCATTATAAGGGGAATCAAGAGTGCTTTCAGGGTAAGTTGGTTTGCGCGATGGCACGGAGTCTGCTAAATTCAGCAAAATTAACCGCAAAAAATTTAATAAAGATAACGAAATTCGATGAACACTCTGAAATTTAGCAAAATGCACGGTCTTGGTAATGACTTTATGGTGATTGACGCCATTAACCAGCGAGTTGAGTTTACAACCGCAAAGGTTCAGCGTTGGGCGGACCGTAATTTCGGCATCGGCTTTGACCAATTGTTAGTGGTCGAATCGGCACAACAAGCAGGTGTCGATTTTCGATATCGTATCTTTAATGCCGATGGTTCGGAAGTACAACAATGCGGTAATGGCGCACGTTGTTTTGCGAAGTTTGTGTATGACAAAGGGCTGACCGATAAAACCGAAATTACGGTAGAAACTGCCTCCGGCATTATTGTTTTATATGTGCAGGATAACGGCTGGATTAAGGTCAATATGGGCGTGCCGAATTTTGCTCCTGAGAGTTTGCCTTTTACCGTACCTAAGCAACAAGAAAAATATACGCTAGAAGCCGCCGGGCAAAAGGTTCAAGTCGGTGCGGTATCAATGGGTAACCCGCACGCGGTTATGCAGGTAATTGACATTGCTGCCGCGCCGGTTGAAAAGCTTGGTGCCGCTCTGGAATCGCATTCGCAGTTTCCGGAACGCGTCAATGTCGGCTTTGCACAAGTCATCGATAATGCAAATGTGAAATTACGTGTCTATGAACGCGGTGCGGCGGAAACCTTGGCGTGCGGTACCGGCGCTTGCGCGGCGATGGTGGTATTGAGTCGTTGGGGCAAGGTTGGTAATGACGTGCAGATTTCCCTGCCGGGTGGTGACTTACGTGTACAGTGGGAAGGCCAGCTGGATTCGGTGGTGTGGATGACCGGGCCTGCGGAGATGGTATTTGAAGGAATCATTGCCGATGACTAAGGATTCTATTCTCGATAAAGCGCAAGTTGTGGTTGAGTTCCTTCAGGAAAACCCGGATTTTTTTGCGCGTCACCCACATCTTTTGGATGATTTGCAGTTGCCGCATCTGCACGGTGGTTCGGTCTCGCTTGTGGAACGTCAGTTACAACAGTTTCGTCAGCAGCGCGATTTATTGAAAAACGAATTCACCAATATGTTGGATATTGCCGGCGAAAACAGTTCGCTATTTGAAAAGGTGATGCAGTTTAATCTGACGTTGATGGCGACTCAGAATGAGGAGCAGGCGTTGCAGCAGATTGAAAAACAGCTACAAAAACTGTTCGATGTCGATTGCGTCAAACTGTATTCTTTTGAAATGCCGAAACGTTCGGTGGCAGGCATTCAACAGCTTGGTATGTCGAACCGTTGGAGCAATATGCTTAAGACTCTGCTACAACCGCAAACACCGTTTTGCGGTGCTTTAGAAAAAGACTGGCGTGAAGGGCTGTTTGCCGATAACGGTCAAGTCTCTTCGGCTTGCATGTTGCCGCTAGGCGAGAAACGTTTATGGGGTGTTTTGGCGTTAGGGCGTTATGATTTGGGTTATGAAAACGATTTCGGCCACTTTTTCTTAAAACTGATTGCGCAAGTGGTGACTGCCAAGTTGGCGGGTATTTTTGAAGAAGACTATCAGCCGAAGCTAACGCAGCGAGAGCAGCAAGTTAATTCAGAAGCGCAGCCGAACAGCAAGTTAGAGGACGTGCAGAGTGAAAAGGTGGTTTCAATTTCTCGCGCTGCTACTAAGGCAGATTAACGATGACAATCGAGGACGCATTACTGCAAAAGTTCGCGGATGCGATGCGCGCCAGAAATCGTTCTGCCCACACCATCAAAAATTATCTGGCAGATCTGCAAGATTTCACTGAATATCTTCTGCATCTGGATGCATCGAAAATTCGCAAAGGTCAGGTCAATTGGTTGTCGATTGATGCCGAATTGATTCAAGAGTACATGAGCGTGCGCTACCAGCACGGCTTAAGCGCGCGTTCGATTGCTCGTAAGCTTTCCAGTCTGCGTGGCTTCTTTAATTTCCTACTGGAAAGAAAAGTTTTGCAGCTGAATCCGGCGAGCGGCCTAAAAGCGCCAAAACTTCCGAAGCCATTACCGAAAAGTCTGGATGTCGATTTGACCGCGCAGTTACTCGATCAACCGCAATACACTTGGCAAGACGTGCGTGACCAAGCGATTTTCGAGTTGTTGTATTCTGCCGGTTTACGTGTCAGCGAATGTGCAGGGTTGGATCTGTCCCCAGGGCTGGATAATATCAACAGTGGTTGGGTGCATGTTTTGGGTAAAGGAGCCAAAGAACGTTTGGCTCCGATTGGATCTAAATCTTTGCAAGCCTTAAATACGTGGCTGAAGATCCGTTCCGAGTATGCACTTCAAGGTGAACAAGCGGTATTTGTCAATCGTTTCGGCAAACGCTTGAGTGTGCGTTCCATTCAAAATCGTCTCGATAAGCGTGCTAATGAAGCCGGTCTGCCGACTAAGATGTCGCCACACCGTTTACGGCATGCTTGCGCGACGCATGTTCTGGAATCCAGTGGCGATTTGCGCGCCGTGCAAGAGATGCTCGGACATGAAAATCTGTCGACCACGCAGATTTATACCAAACTTGATATGCAACATCTGGCGAAGGTTTATGACTCAGCCCATCCGCGCGCGAAAAAACGCCGCTCGTAAATTCTCCGCCAATGGCTTGATTCGTTTATTCTGCTAATTTCCTTTAGAATAGGCGCAGTTTTTACAGTAAAGACGCAAAAAATAATAATGACAACAACACAACAAAATACAGAAAAGGGAGAGCAGATGTCCTTCAGAGGTACTACGATTTTATGCGCTAAACGCGAAGGCGAAATGGTAATCGGCGGTGACGGTCAGGTGACTTTAGGTCATGTCGTAATGAAGGGCAATGCGCGTAAGGTTCGCCGTCTGTATAACGGTAAAGTACTGGCGGGGTTTGCCGGCGCAACCGCCGATGCTTTCACGCTATTCGAGCGTTTTGAAGCGCGTCTGCAAACGCATAACGGTCAGCTAATGCGAGCTGCGGTGGAAATGGCGAAAGACTGGCGAACCGACCGTGCGTTACGTAAGCTGGAAGCGATGATGTTGGTTGCCGACCAAGATAATATGTTGCTGATTTCCGGTACCGGTGATGTTATTGAGCCGCAAGACGACTTTATCGCCATTGGTTCTGGCGGCAACTATGCTTATTCAGCCGCGGCAGCACTGATGGCGAACACCGATTTAAGCGCGCGCGATGTAGTTGAAAAATCTCTAACCATCGCCGGTGATCTTTGTATTTATACCAACCATAATCTAACCATCGAAAGCTTGAAAGCGGACGATTAACGTACTGATTGTAGGAGACGCAGATGGATGAGTCAGTAAAACAAAATCAAGCAGATGCTCAAGCACAAGCCTCAGAAGAAATGGTCTGTATGCCTAAGCATCGAGGGGTGATTGAGCGTTCCGTCGAGTTTACTCTGTGGAATAGCCGTTTTGTGGTGATGGTGGCAGTGGTCGCTAGTTTATTGACTGCGTTTGCGATTTTTTACACCACCTCGATTGATGTCTTCTACACCATTGCCCACTTGACTCATTATCATGAATTAGATGATGCCGGGCGTATGGAAATGAAGGCGCAGACGGTGGCACACGTGGTCGCGTCGGTAGATGGTTTTTTGTTGGGAGCGATTATGTTGATCTTCTCGCTCGGTTTGTATGAACTGTTTATCTCCAAGATTGATGTGGCACAGGGCAATGGCACCAGCAAAATTCTGATTATCAATTCGTTGGATGATTTGAAAGACAAACTTGCTAAAGTGATTCTGATGATTTTGGTGGTTATGTTTTTCGAACAAGCGATTTTCTTGAAGCCGACCGGTCCTTTAGAGCTTCTTTATTACGCCTTGGCAATTATGCTAGTGGCCTTGGCACTGTTCCTTTCGCACAAAGCCTACAAGCATTAGTCACTGAGTCAACCTCAACAAAGAAAGCCCGTCCGGAAAATTTTCTCGATGGGCTTTTTTTACGCCTTAATGAAATTGTCATCTTTTCGTTATCAAGCTGTTACAACAGCTCGCTAGGATTGCGGCATATTTTTTTATGCGCATTAGCTATGAGGTTTTAACGATGCAATTTTCGAAAGTGGTTCTAGGTTCGGCACTTGCTGCCGCTGTTCTATCTGGTTGTCAGGTTGTTGATCCAGATTCTAAAAAAGTGATTAAGAGCAATGACATCACGGTAGTCGATCCGGATAGCAAAGAAGTGATTGTTGGTAGCAAGAAAGCCATCAAGCAGATCTTTGAAGTAGACCACGATGGTCGTATGTACCAGTTTTATGATTTCGCGACTTATCAGTCCTTCTTGGATGTGGGTGAAACCGCTTACCGTTTGACGCGTATCGGTGGTGGTCCAAAGGGTGAAACCCTAGTATTTGGTCTAGCGAAAGCAGATAAGAAGAAAGGTGCTAAAACGCCTGCGGCAATGCTTTGGGATGGCAAGGTAGAAGCGAGTAAAGATTTCTACGGTGAGATTCGTAAGCACGGCCGAATCTATGTATTCAACAATAAGGCAGATATGGATGCGGTGCGCCAAGTGGGCGAACCTTCTTACATGTTTACCGAAATTGGTGGTGGTCCGAAAGGTGAAACGGTTGTTTATGTGCTAAACAAGAGCAATAAGAAAAAACGTCCGGATGCGCTAATCGCTAAGTTCAAAACACTTAATCCAGTCGTACAAATGGCAGTAGCAGAGCCGGTTGCTGAAGCAGCACCAGAAGTTGCAGAGCCTGTGATTGTTAAAACCACGGAAATTTTTGATGTAATTCATGATGGTCGCTACTACAGCTTCTACGACTATGCGACTTACCAGTCATTCCTAAGCGTAGGTGAAACCGCTTATCGTTTGACTCGTATCGGCGGTGGTCCAAAGGGTGAAACTTTGGTATTCGGTCTAGCGAAAGCAGATAAGAAGAAAGGTGACAATACGCCGGCAGCATTGTTGTGGGACGGTAAATCAGAAGTAGAAGGTAATTTCTACGCTGAACTAAGAAAGCATGGTCGTATCTATGTGTTTAACAAGAAAGCTGATTTAGATGCTGTTCGCCAAGTAGGTGAGCCATCTTATATGTATACGCAAATCGGTGCCGGTGCGAACGGCGAAACTTTGGTGTTTGTGCTAAACAAAGACAATAAAAAGAAAAAGCCGGTTGAACTAATGGAAAAATACCAAGCGGTTAACGCTAAGTAATTTTCGATTCCAAGTTTGGATGCTGGAAAGCCGCGGGTGAGTTAATCGCCTGCGGTTTTTTTGGTTTTAAGATTCTATAAAAACGGTTTTAAATCATCTAAAAGCCGTTGCAGGGCACCGCTGTGTTGTTGAAAGGCGTGAAAACCTTGTTCAGCTTGCTTGCTACGCAGAACCTCATCGTCGGCCAACTGCTGTAAGTGCTCCCCGAGTTGTTCTGCTGAATCGACGATAAGCACACCGTTTTCGTTAGCCATTGCATCATACAGCGCTTGTAAGTTGTGATGCCACTTTCCAGAAATGACTGCGGTTTTGACGGCAGCAGGCTCAAGAATATTGTGACCGCCGAAAGGCACTAAACTGCCTCCGACAAAAGCGACATCGGAGATTTCAAACCAGAGCATCATTTCACCAACTGTATCGGCCAGATAGACTTGCGTGTCTTCTTCGATGGGTTTTCCGCTAGAGCGAGTTATATAGTGAATGCCTTGTGTTTGTAATTGCTTTTCGACCTCGTGAAAGCGATCCGCTTGGCGTGGCACTAAAATTAATAGGCTCGGCTGTTGCAGTTGTGCATGGGCGGCCTGCATTAATTCTTCTTCGCCCTCATGCGTGCTTGCTGCTACCCAGATAAATTTTTCTGAAACTTGTGGGTTTGCTTGTTTCCACTGCTTGGCTTGTTGCGGTATGTCGGATGGAATTTCTAGGTCGAACTTCAAATTGCCGTGCAGTTTGAGTTTGTCGGCTTTCACGCCGAGTTCGAGGAAGTGATGCAAGTCTGCCGGAAACTGGCAGCCAATCCATTGAAAGTTATTCAGCGTATCCTTGAGCCAGTCACCGCCCCATTTTTGATAAGACTGCATTGAACTCTGCTTAAGTCGGGCATTAATCATCATTAACGGCACTTGCTGTTTGGCGCAAGCGTTAATTAGATTCGGCCAGATTTCGGTCTCTACCACCAGCATTAATTTTGGTTGTAATGCGCTAAGGAAGGCATTGACGGCAAACGGGTAATCTAAAGCTAAGAAATGATGCTCAACTCCCTCTGGTAAGGTTCCGGCAAGTTGCTTGGCGCCGCGAACCGAGCCGTTGGTGACGGTAATTGGCCGTTGTGGATACTGTTTTTGCAGAGCGGAAATCAGGGGTAATATGGAGCGGGTTTCACCAAGCGAAACGGCATGAATAACGATGCCGTTTTGTTGTTGCGGATGAATGTGGCCGAATTTCTCGTTAAAGCAATCCGGCAGTTGCGGGTTTTGTTGTTTGGCTTGTTTGCACTTGCGCCAACTAATAACGCTTACCAAGGGTAATGCTAGATGAATAAGTGTTTGGTAGACGAGTCGGCGCATCTTTAGGCAAGCGTTAGTTTACGTCGTAAATTTGAATAATGCCGACAATCTGCTCTGCTTCTACAACCAATAGCGCAGTGATTTTTAGTTCGTTCATTAATTCTTCCGCTTCACTTAAGCGGGCTTCGGCAGAGATTGTTTTCGGCGCTGGGCTCATAATTTCTGCTGCGGTTTTGTTCATTAGGTTAGCGGCGTCTTGCTCCATATGACGGCGCAAGTCGCCATCAGTGATAATGCCAGCGCCATTCTCGACCACGCACAATCCAAGACGGCCGACGCTAATGCTATGGATGACTTCTTTCATCGGCGCATCTTTACTAACCATCGGCACGCTTTCGCTCATTTCATGTTTGACGCGAGTCAACAGTTTGCGGCCTAAACTTCCTCCTGGATGAAAGCGAGCAAATTGGTGCGGCTGGAAATTTCTGGCTTCCATCAGAGCAACGGCTAGGGCATCACCCATTGCCAAGGTTGCGGTGGTTGAGGAGGTCGGTGCCAATTGGTGCGGACAGGCTTCTTGCGGTACGTCGATATTTAAATGATAGTCAGCGTTAGTGGCAAGGGTTGATTGTGGACGGCCGGTCATTGAAATCAGGATATTGCCATTGTCTTTCAGGAACGGCAATAAGCGAATCACTTCTTCGGTTTCGCCGGAATTCGACAAAGCCAAGAAGACATCGTCCGGTGCAACCATACCTAAATCGCCGTGGAAAGCTTCGCCGGGATGCATAAAGAAACACGGCGTGCCGGTACTGGCGAAGGTCGCCATGATTTTCTTGCCAATTAGGCCGGATTTCCCCATTCCGCAAATTACCACTCGACCTTTGGTTTGTAGTATGGCTTCCACTGCTTGGCTAAAGTCGTTATCTAGTTGATTGCTTAGATTGGCAATGGCTTCTGCTTCGATTTCAAAAACGCGCTTTGCGGCTTGTAGATATTGCTTGTTTAGGTCGGTCATTTATCATCCTTGATCTAAGCGGAAAATAGCCAAATTGGTGCGGCAAATTATAACGTGAATTTCAGGATTATGCTGAAAAGCCGGTGTTTGGATTAGAGGCTTATTTGGGGGCATTCTGTTTGCGAATTGATAAAAAATTTGCGTACTGTCAATTTCGTAGTCATTCATCAATATTCATTACATAAATAATAGAGATTTTAGCAAGGGCTTTGCTATTCTAGAGCTTCTCGCCGATAAAAAATCGGTCGATGTGTTCTTCATAAAAACTTAAAAAATTTTGCGATGAAAAGCACAAATAATGAACTTGGTTTATTTTTTGCAATGGTATTTCAATAAGCGCGTTGTATCCGCTTCAATTGCCCCAAAAGCATCTGCTGCCATTTCTGAAAACGAATCGATTTATTACAGTAGGTTGCCTTTTTAAGGCTAAGTTATTGATTTTAAAAAGAGTTGTTTTGAAGGTTTAAAAATTAACGAAATTGACTCTTTTTGGTGCAAGGCACCAGTTTAAAGCGGGTGAGAAAATTCCCGCCGTTAGCGAATAGACAATTTTAGCTTGATAGCTCTGCTGTCGGAGGAGACAGCACAACCGAAGAGGATGCATAAGAATGAAATATTACACTGAGACCAAAAGCAGTTCGGATTTAACCCGTAAGACCTTGGCTTTGGTATTAGCCGGTGGTGAAGGTAGCCGGTTGAAGGAACTGACTCGTTGGCGGGCTAAGCCGGCGGTGCCTTTTGGCGGTAAATATCGCATTATTGACTTTGTGCTCTCTAACTGTGTTAACTCCGGTATTCGCAAGATTGGTGTGCTTACGCAATATAAGTCACACTCGTTGATTCGTCATATTCAACGTGCGTGGAGCTTTATGCGTTACGAGGTTGGTGAGTTTGTCGAATTACTTCCTGCACAACAGCGTATCGATAAAGATTGGTATAAAGGCACGGCAGACGCTCTGTACCAAAACTTGGATATTATGCGTCGTCACTCGCCGGAGTACGTGATGGTGTTGGGCGGAGACCATATTTATTCGATGGATTACAGCAAAATGCTGTTGGATCACGCTAACTCGGGTGCGGACGTCACTATCGGCTGTATTGAGGTGCCGCGTGAAGAGGCTAAAGGTTTTGGTGTTATGTCGGTCGATGAACAGCTGCGTATTACCAAATTCACCGAAAAACCGGCTAATCCAGAACCTATGCCGGGTAAAGCGGATATGGCATTGGCTTCAATGGGGATTTACATTTTCTCCACCGAATTTTTATATCAGAAGTTAATTGAAGACAGTGATAATCCTGACTCAAGTCGCGATTTCGGCAAGGATATTATTCCTTCGGTGATTGATGATCAATATGTTCGTGCCTATCCGTTCGTCGATCATAATGAAGATCCTTTGTACTGGCGTGATGTGGGAACCGTTGAATCTTTTTGGAAAGCAAATCTTGATCTTTGTTCGGTTGAACCGGAACTGAATTTATATAACCGTGATTGGCCTATTTGGACTTATCAAGCGCAGTACCCGCCAGCAAAATTTGTTTTTGATGATGAAGGTCGCCGTGGTGAGGCAATCGATTCACTGGTTTCTGGAGGTTGCATTATTTCCGGTGCGCGAATTAAACGTTCGGTTATCTCTACCGGTTGTCAGATTCACAGTTTTAATTTGATTAAAGATTCGGTGTTACTTCCGCGAGTAGAAGTAGGGCGTAATTGCCGTATTCAGAATGCAGTCATTGATAAAGGCACAATCATTCCGCCGAATACGATTATCGGCGAAGATCCTGTAGCTGATGCGGAACGTTTCTATGTCGAACCGTCGTCTGGAATTGTACTAGTGACGCCTGATATGTTCGGGCAGCGATTGCACGTTGTTCGTTAGTTTTAAGTAAGGAAATACGGAATAAGTTTTAAATGGCTTGAGTCTTAGAAAGATTTCGTTGGAGTTAATTTAGACTTGTTTCCGTGTTTCTCTAATTGAGGTAAGAGTATGCAGCATCAACCCGATTTGGAAAATAAGTTAAAAGTTGTCCTTTGTTGGCATATGCACCAGCCGCATTATCGTGATGGCGAAGATGGTGTTTATCAACTGCCGTGGGTATATCTGCATGCACTTAAAGACTATACCGATATGGTGTGGCACTTGGAAAAAGAACCGAATGCCAAAGCAGTCGTCAATTTTGCGCCGGTGTTACTTGAACAATTGGATGAGTACCAACAGCAGATTCATCAATGGTTAAGTGACGGCACGGTCATGTCAGATCCGTTACTGAATTGGGTATCCGGTGCGGAGTCGATTCCTGATGATATTGAAGAACGTGTAAAGATTGCCGAAGCTTGTCAGAAAGCCAATGCTGCAACCATTATTAATATTTTTCCGGCGTTTCGCGAAATGGTTGACCTGTTAAACGACAGTAAACTGTTGGATGATCATAGTCACACTTTAATGGGCTACCTGACGGAACAATTTTTTGTCGACCTTTTAGTTTGGTATCACTTGGCATGGATGGGCATTAGCTTACGCCAAGATGATTCTCGCATTCAAACCTTGATGTCGAAAAAACGGGCTTTTGATGAAGAAGATCGCCGTCTATTGATGTTGATTATTGCTGAAGCGGTCGGCGGTATTATTCCTCGCTACAAGGCTTTGCAGGATAGCGGTCAGATTGAGATTTCAATGACACCTTACGGCCATCCAATCGTGCCGTTATTATTGGACTTTCAAAGTTTGCATGAGGCGATGCCGCACGCGCCTATGCCGTCTTATGATCAGTATCCGGGCGGTTTAGAACGTGCTCATTGGCATATGAAAAAAGGCATTCAGGTTACTGAGCATTATTTTGGTAAAAAGCCGAAAGGTGTTTGGTTGTCTGAAGGTGCAGTTAGTGATGCGGCAATCGATTTTCTGGATCAATACGATATTGCTTGGAGCGCGTCCGGAGAAGGTGTTTGGCGTCATTCCTGTGAAAAGTCACATATCGATCAACATGATTTGAACAGCAAGCGAGCTTTGTACCGCCCAATGCGTCCGACAGGGAATAAATGTTCGCTTTTTTTCCGTGATGACGGCTTATCTGATTTAATCGGTTTTCAGTACAAAGACTGGCGTGCCGAAGATGCGGTTAACGATTTTGCGAATCACTTGACTAATATTGCCAATTTCGTCTGTAAAGATGGCGAACAGCATGTCGTCAGTGTGATTTTGGATGGCGAAAATGCTTGGGAATATTATCCGGATAATGCCTACCATTTTTTGATGGCGCTGTATTCCAAGTTGAGCGATCATCCGCGTGTCGAACTGTCGACTTTTTCGGAAGTGTTGCAACAAGGTGTTAAACCACGAGATTTACCCTCAATTCAAGCGGGTAGCTGGGTGTATGGTTCCTTCTCAACTTGGATGGGCGAACCAGATAAAAACAAAGGTTGGGATTTGTTGGTTGAAGCAAAACAGGCTTACGACAAGAAGGTTGCTGATGGTGATATGACTGCGGTGCAGCAGAAACAGGCAACCGAGCAGTTAGCAATTTGTGAGGGGTCAGACTGGTTCTGGTGGTTTGGCGGCTATAACCCTTCGGACAGTGTGCGTGATTTCGATCATCTGTATCGCTCGCACCTGCGCAAACTGTATCAGCTGTTATCGCTGGAGTCGCCAAGCAGCTTGGATCAGCCAATTTCATTTGGTGGTGGCGAAATGGAAAATTCAGGAACCATGCGGCGCAACTAAATGTCATCCTTGTTCCCGCCGGCAAGGGTCGGCGGTGACTCAAAACCAACGGCAAAGAGGACGGGTAATGAAACAGGAAACGGAGAGGGGTATCCCTTCTGTAGAATCTAAGAAACCTAGCGCAGCACGACAAGCGGGCGTTTTATTGCATATCACCTCTTTACCAAACGAAGAAGGTAAACTCGGGTGTTTGGATAAAAATGCTTGGCGTTTCCTTGACTGGCTGCAGCAGTCCAGTTTGAGTATCTGGCAAACATTGCCCTTAAATCACACTCATGTCGACCTTTCTCCTTATTCGGCTATGTCTGCTTTTGCATTGAATCCAGCCTTTTTACCAGACGATTGGCAAAGTTATCTGACCGAGCCGCGCTGGCAAAGTTTCACAGGACATGAACCGCACTGGCTGCATGATTATGCGATGTTTGTGGTGATTCGCGAGCAGTATCAAGGAAGGAGCTGGTTGGATTGGCCGCAGCCGTTGAAATATCGCGAACCGGAAGCTTTGGATAAATTTTATCGAACTCATCAGGCTGAAGTTGATTTGTTAAAACAGCAACAGTGTGTACTGGATTATCTATGGCAGAAACTTAAGTGTGATGCTAATCAGCGCGGCATTCAGCTGTTTGGCGATATGCCGATATTTGTGGCTTTAGATAGCGCCGATGTTTGGTCGAATGCCGAACAGTTTTTATTGGATGAGAATCTGCTGCCGGAAGTGGTTGCCGGTGTACCGCCCGATTATTTTTCGGAAACCGGACAGCGCTGGGGTAATCCGCATTACGATTGGGAGAAGATGCAGCAGCTAGGCTTTAGTTGGTGGCAGGAGCGTATTGAGCATGCTCTTGAGCAGTTTGATTTGCTACGAATCGATCATTTTCGTGGTTTGCAGGCTTGTTGGCATATCAATGCTGAAGAAGAGACCGCGATAAATGGCACTTGGCAAGAAGTACCGGGTGACAAGCTGTTGCAAACGTTACAGGAAGAATTTCCTGATTTACCGTTGATTGCTGAAGATTTGGGGGTGATTACCCCAGAAGTGGTTGCTTTAAAAGAAGCTTTTGATTTGCCGGGTATGTCGGTGTTGCAATTCGGTTTTAATGGCCTGCCGGATAATCCGCATGCTCTGGAAGAACAGATTGAAAACTCGGTCGCTTACACCGGCACGCATGACAATGATACTTCGGTTGGCTGGTTTACCGATTTGGATGAAGATGCCAAAGCGTGGATTTGGGAACAGTTGATAAAACGCACTGAGTCGCTCTTACAGAAAGCAGAGTTGCCGCGGGAAATGCCGTGGCCTTTGATTGCGGCAGCGATGCAATCGGTGGCACAGCGTGTGGTCGTGCCGATGCAGGACTTTCTGATGCTTGATTCAGAACACCGGATGAATGTACCAGGTGTAGCAGAAGGCAATTGGCGGTGGCAGATGGAATGGTCGCAAATATCGGAAGACCTGCCGCCAAAGATACAACAATTATTGACGCTGACCGAACGCTCTGTGGCGTTTGGTAATAAGCAAAGCTAAGGAACAGATATGGTAGATACCGCTAAAGGTACGAATAAAAAAGATACTTCTTTTGATGCGCTGAAAAGTCTAGAAGAGCCGATTGGTCGCTTGGCGCACGGTAAGCACCATGACCCATTTGAGTTTCTAGGCATTCATGAGTGTCCGTTAGACATTAGCGGTCAGCGGACTGATTGGATGATTCGCGAGTGGCTGCCGACGGCGGAAAAAGCGCGAGTTAAATTGAGCAATGGCGACTATATCGAATTGCAACGTTATCCGGATAGTGACCTTTTTTATGCAACCTTAACGGAAATTTCATACCAGAACTTACCGCAGCACTATAGTGTGAGTTGGTGCGAGGGAAATGGCCTCTGGCATGAACTTATTTCGCCTTATAGTTTTCTGCCGATTATTGGTGAATTGGATTTGCATCTGTTTTCTGAAGGCCGTCATTGGCACCTATATGAAATATTGGGTGCTCATCAGCAAGAAGTGGACGGCGTCAGCGGCGTGCGTTTTGCGGTCTGGGCTCCGGCGGCGGAACGCGTGTCAGTTGTCGGTGACTTCAACGGTTGGCATGGTCTACGTCATCCGATGCGAGTGATTGGCGGTTCCGGTGTGTGGGAAATCTTTATTCCTGGTTTAAGCCAGAACGACCTGTATAAATTTGAAATCCGCCATCGCGATAGTGGCAATGTGGTGGTCAAAACCGACCCTTACGCGCAAGCGATGGAAATGCGTCCGGCGAATGCTTGTAAAGTCTATCAATCTAGCTATGAGTGGCAAGATCAAGCGTGGTTGCAGCAGCGCGAACATTTCTCGTGGCAGGAAGCTCCGATTAATGTTTATGAAGTGCATCTTGGTTCGTGGCAAAGAGACGATGCAGGTAATTTTTTGAATTACCGTGAAATCGCCCATCGCTTGGTCGGTTACGTGCAGTGGATGGGCTACACCCATATCGAATTGTTGCCGGTTTCTGAGCACCCGTTGGATCAATCGTGGGGTTATCAGACCACGGGCTATTTTGCGCCGACAAGCCGTTTCGGGACACCGGATGATTTCCGTTATTTTGTTGATTACTGTCACCGTCACGGTATCGGAGTGTTCTTGGATTGGGTTCCGGCGCATTTTCCTAAAGACAGTTTTGCCTTGGGGCGATTCGACGGCTCGGCGCTGTATGAACATGAAGACCCGCGTTTGGGCGAGCATCAAGATTGGGGAACTTATATCTTCAATTTCGGGCGCAATGAGGTGCGTAATTTCCTAATCGCCAATGCGCTGTATTGGGTCAAAGAACTGCATATCGATGGACTGCGTGTTGATGCGGTGGCATCGATGTTATATCTGAACTATTCGCGCGAGGATGGTCAGTGGGTACCGAATAAGCACGGTGGCTGTGAAAACTTGGAAGCGATTGAATTCTTGCAGACCTTGAACTACGAAATCCATTCGCAAGCGCCAGGGGTAATGATGATGGCGGAGGAGTCGACGTCATGGCCGATGGTATCGCGCCCGACGTGGATGGGCGGGTTAGGTTTTTCAATGAAATGGAATATGGGCTGGATGAACGATACCCTGTCGTATATGGAAAAAGAGCCCGTCTTCCGTTCTTATCACCATAATGAACTGACCTTCAGCCAGATGTACGCATACACCGAAAACTTTATTTTGCCGTTGTCGCATGATGAAGTGGTGCATATGAAGAATTCATTGATTGGCAAAATGCCAGGCGATGATTGGCAGAAAGCGGCTAATTTACGATTGTTGCTTGGCTATCAGATGTTGAATCCGGGTAAAAAATTGCTGTTTATGGGCAGTGAATTTGCCCAATGGACTGAATGGAATGAGTCGCAATCTTTACCTTGGGAACTTTGTGATGTATCACTGAATCGTGGCGTGCAATTATATAGTCGTGAGTTGAATCATCTTTACAAACAGAACAGCGCTTTGCATCAGCGTGATTTTAATAGTGAAGGTTTCGAGTGGATTGATTGTCACGATTATCAGCAATCGATTTTGAGTTTTATGCGTCACAGCAACGAGCAAACCATTCTCTGTATCTTTAACTTTACGCCTGTGGTTCGTGAAAATTATCGAATTGGTGTGCCGCAAGCCGGTACTTATCGGGAGATGCTTAATTCTGATGCCGAGTGTTTCGGTGGCAGTAATGCAGGTAATGGCGGCGAGTTGTATGCGCAAGATGGTGGTTGGATGAATCAAGGTTTTCATCTGGATTTAACCTTGCCGCCATTAGGCGTTTTAGTATTGGTTAAACAAGATTAGGGCTTGTTGGAAATTCATATTTGATTCTGTTGTCGCTTAAAAATTCGACAATCAAGGCATTCTGAGCGCAGTTTGGTTATTCCAAATAAGGGATGAGTAACGCAGAGTGTCGGATTTTTAAGCACAACCCAAAGGGCCATTGCCATTTTCACGCCAACTGTGTTGAAAATGCGTTCAAATAGAATGACTATTTCACACGATTTCCGCCTTGTTGGACGCAAAAATGGCAGTGGCAGAACCTAATTATGAATTTTCAACAGACCCTAAAAGCGATAACAGAATAATCATTGGTAAAGAATCTTTATGAAAATTTTATATGCTACTTCAGAGGCGCATCCTTTAATTAAAACCGGCGGTTTAGCTGATGTCAGTGGTAGTTTGCCAAATGCTTTGAAGCTGTTAAAGAACCATGTAAGGCTGGTACTTCCGGCTTATCACGATGTAATGATTAAGCTACCGAAAAAGTCTTTCCGTAAGGTCGCTGATTTGCAAGTGAGTGGTTGCGGGCAGGTGTATGAGGTACGGATTTTGCAATTGAAGGCCGGCGCCTTCGAGGGCTTGGATGTGCCGGTTTGGTTAGTGGATATTCCTGCTTTGTTTGGTCGATCAGGTAACCCTTATCTGGCGGAAGATGGAACTGACTGGTGGGATAACGGCGAACGCTTTGGTGTTTTCTCGAAGGTGATTACTGAATTAGCGATGGATCGAGCCGGTTTGAATTGGCAACCGGATGTGGTGCATTTGAACGATTGGCAAACCGGTCTGGCAACGGCCTTAATTAGTTTGGAGGCACCGCGTCCGAAAACGGTTTTTACTATTCATAATATGGCCTATCCAGGCAATTTTCCGCAGCAGCTTTTTGATGGATTGGGTTTGCCGCATTATTTGTGGTCGATGCAAGGTGTGGAGTTTTGGGGACATTTCTCGATGCTGAAGGCGGGGGTCGCGTTTGCCGATTGGGTGACTACGGTCAGCCCGACCTATGCGAAACAGATTTGCACTTATGAATTTGCTTACGGCTTTGAAGGTGTTTTGCAAGAGCGAGCCGCTGAAGAGCGCTTAGTCGGTATTTTGAATGGCATTGACCATAATACTTGGAACCCGGAGAGCGATAAGCTGATTCCACATAACTATTCGGCAGATAAGGGACGGGTGTCGGCCAAACGCAAAAATAAGATCGCGTTGTTAAAAGCCTTCTGTCGTATGCATACCGAGAAGAGTCTACCAAAAGAAGACTGTTTTGATCAGTGGTTGGAAAAACCGCTGATTGGTTTTGTCGGTCGTTTGGTGCCGCAAAAAGGCGTTGATTTGGTGATGGAAGTGTTGCCGGATATTTTAGAAAACAGCGAAGCCAATATCGCCTTTGTCGGGTCAGGAGACAGAAATATTGAAGAGGCAATTTGCGAGCTAGCCAGAATTTATCCGCAGCGAGTGTGGTGTCATATTGGATACTCTGAAGAGTTGGCGCATCTGGTTGAAGCCGGTTCGGACATGTTTCTGATGCCGTCGCGCTTTGAGCCTTGCGGTTTAAATCAAATGTACAGTCTGGCGTACGGCACGCCACCGATTGTGAATAATACCGGCGGGTTGGCGGATACAGTCGTCAATGCCACCGAAGAAAATCTTAAAGCGGGCACGGCAACCGGGTTTGTGTTTTATGACATGTCAAAACACGCCCTTTTATCGACGATCATGCACGCCCTGTTCCTTTTCAGCAAAAAACGCCAATGGCAGAAGCTGCAAAAAAATGGCATGCAACAGGTTTTTGATTGGAAGAACAGCGCTAAGGCGTATCAATCCCTCTATAAGGAGTCATAGTGATGCCATCGCAAACCGGAGCGAATCGTATCGGAGTAGTCAGTAAAAAGCTGCAAAATATCGGTATGGATCAGGAAGCCATCGAAGCGGATTTTCTTAAGTATCTGTGCCACACTCTGGGGCGGGAAATCAGCTCGGAAGACTATTATCTTTTTCGAGCACTTTCCTATACCACTCGTGATCGCTTGATGACGCATTGGAAGCGTACTTGGACCGCCTATAATCAAGGTAAGTTGAAGAAAGCCTATTACCTATCGATGGAATTCTTGATTGGGCGCTCGCTCACCAATAATCTACTGAATCTTGGTATTGAAGATGAGACCAAACAAGCGTTATATGCTTTAGGTTTGGATTTAGAGCAGATTGAAGAGAGCGAGCGTGATGCCGGATTAGGCAATGGTGGGTTGGGTCGTTTGGCCGCTTGTTTTATGGATAGTTGTGCAACCTTGCAGCTACCGGTTATGGGCTACGGACTTCGTTACGAGTATGGAATGTTCCGCCAGCAAATTCAGAATGGTTATCAGGTTGAAGAGCCGGATCACTGGCTTGGTTTTGGCCCTTATCCATGGGAAGTGCAGCGCGGCGAATACACGCAAGTAGTCAAGTTTGGCGGTCAATCGCGCCAATATGTCGATCCGGTTGATGGCCATTTGATTGCTCACTGGGAGCATGCTGAAGTGGTGTTGGCTGTCCCTTACGATGTGCCGATTCCAGGTTATAAGAATGGTACTGTGAATACTTTACGTCTCTGGTGGGCGATGGCTAAAGAAGGTTTTGACTTGTCAGAGTTTAATGCCGGCTCTTATCATCAGGCGGTATCGGAAAAGTCGCAGGCAGAAAATATTACTCGTGTACTTTATCCAAATGATAGCAGCGAGAATGGTAAGGAATTGCGCCTAAAACAGCAGTACTTCTTAGTGTCTGCTTCGTTACAGGATGTGGTTCAGCAGTGGAGTGATAGACATAGTAGTTTTGATGATTTTGCTGAGTACAACGCCTTTCAGTTAAATGATACCCATCCTAGTTTGGCGGTTGCGGAATTAATGCGTTTATTGGTAGATAAAGAGGGGTTAGATTGGGATAAAGCGTGGCAAATCACTACCCAGACCATGGCTTATACCAACCATACTTTATTGCCGGAAGCCTTGGAAAAGTGGCCGAAGGATTTATTCTTGCGTTTATTGCCTCGTCCTCTGGAAATTATTTATGAAATTAATCGTCGTTTTCTGACTGAAGTGGCAATGCGTTGGCCGGCAGATACCGAACGACAACGCCGTATGTCGATTGTCGATGAGCATGACAATATCTGTATGGCGTATTTGGCAATTGTTGGCAGTCATTCGGTGAATGGTGTCGCGGAGTTGCATTCGACTTTGCTGAAGGATGGTCTGTTTAATGATTTCTATCAGCTTTGGCCGGAGAAGTTCAATAATAAAACCAATGGTGTTACTCAGCGTCGCTGGCTGGCCGGCTGTAATCCAGAATTACGCGCATTACTAAAACAGCAAATTGGTGAAGAGTGGATTACCCGCTTGACTGATTTAAAGCAGATTGAACCATTAGCGGACAATCAAGACTTTCGTGAGCAGTGGTATCAGGTTAAGCAGCATAATAAAAAGCGTTTAGCAGATTTAGTTTTACATGAAACCGGTGTGATATTGCCGCTGAATTCGATGTTTGATGTGCAGGTGAAACGTATTCACGAATACAAGCGTCAACTATTGAATGTTTTGCATGTGATTCATCTGTACTCTCGTATTAAGCGTGGTGATGCCGATAACTGGACCAACCGAGCCGTATTGTTTGGCGGTAAGGCTGCCCCGGGTTATGCGATGGCCAAACAGATCATCAAGCTTATCAATAACGTTGCGCAGGTAGTAAACAATGACCCGCAAGTCGGTGATCGGCTTAAAGTCGTTTTTATTCCTAATTATCGGGTCTCGGCAATGGAAGTTATTTGTCCGGGAACGGATTTGTCGGAACAGATTTCTACTGCCGGTAAAGAAGCATCTGGAACCGGAAATATGAAGTTTATGATGAACGGTGCTTTGACTATCGGTACGCTAGATGGGGCTAATGTTGAGATTCTTGATGCAGTCGGTAAAGATAATTTCTTTTTATTTGGTTTGAAAACGCCGGAAGTTGAAGAGCTACGTCAGCATTACAACCCGCAAAGTTATATCGATCAGAGTTATGATTTACAAGCGGTGATGGGACTATTGAATTCCGGGCATTTTAATCAGTTTGAGCCGGGAATTTTTGACGAGATTATCCATTCTATTCAATCGCCGAATGATCCTTGGATGACTTTAGCTGACTTCCAAAGTTATGTTGAGGTGCAGGCGCAAGCAGCACAGGCTTATCAAAATCGCGATGATTGGGTTCGTAAAAGCATTATCAATACCGCTCGTAGCGGCATCTTTTCAACGGATCGAACCATGGCGCAATATAACGAAGATATCTGGAAGCTGAAACCGATTGAATTGGATGGTGTCGAGATCCAGTGTTAATCACAACAACGTTAAAGTAAGTATCTAAGGAAACGCAGAATAAGTCCCCATTGACTTCAGCGAGGTGTTTGAAGCAGTCAATTCTAGGCAGGTTTCGCAAAGCATAGCCATCGCTATGGTTAA
>NZ_JAGETV010000024.1 GCF_017571465.1 Thiomicrorhabdus marina
TGAAGAGATAAATTCTAGGCAGCGTTTGATAAGCATAGCCTTAGCTATGGTTGAGAGCGCTAACAACGAAGTTACTCTTCAAAACCTCGCCCAAAGGGGCTTTGAAAAATTTGTCTAAGCGGTTTTATCTGTTTTTGCCAGGTCTAGACATGACTGCAAACAGACGCCTTGCTTAACCTAAATTTTACTTTGCCTGAAGTCATTTGGACTTGTTCTGTGTTTCCCTAATCATTTAGAGGAAAATGTCGTGTCAATTAAGTTAAAAATGGCAGGGGCAATTGTTGCTGCGCTGTTATTACTTCTTATCAGTAATTTGGCTACCCAATACCTTATTTCGCAGACCAATCAAGTCATCAATACCGTTGTTTATGAAAATGATCATAAAGTCGGGCTGATCCATAAGTTAAAAAGTAGTGCAGATGCACGTGAAGTTTTGTTGTTGGATATGGTTCTTCTTGATGAAGAAAATGATGATTACGAGACGCAAATGTCCTCTTTACGTGAAGGTCTGGATAAAACCGCAACGGCTATTTTTAATGTTTTTGAAGCGCTTAATAAACTAACACTGTCGGAAAAAGAAACCTCGATCTACGAGAATCTTCGAGCAAATGTGGCTACGGCGAATTTAGCATTTGCGAATTTTAATATTGCTCTTACAGAGGGTTTTAAAGAAGAGGCAGTGGAAATTCTACACAATGAATTCCGTCCGCAATATAAAGAATTTGCCAAGATCGTTAATGAGTTTTTGCAGTATGAAACCGATCTGAGCGCTAAGGCTGTTGAGCAGTTAAAACAACAGCAGGAAGACAGCAGCCAATATATGTGGATAGGCTTGTTTGTTAGTGTGATTATGTTTGTGTTTGTTGGCGGATTGGTTGCTCGCAGTTTGATGAAGCCGATTGAGGCGATGCAGGAAATCTTATTACATGTCGCTCGCGAGGGAGATTTGCGACAACGAGTGCAGGTTCAGGGTAAAGATGAATTAGCTGTAATGGGGCACGCGTTAAACGAATTATTAGGTTCGATCCAATTGTCTACCGACTGTGTGAATCATGTTCTACAAGATATGGCGAGCGGGAAATTCGATACTGAAATTCAAGCTGACCTCAAAGGCGATTTTGGCGCGATGAAAGATCAGGTGAATTTAAGTGTTCGTCAAATGCAGTCGGTAGTGACCTTATTGCAAGACAGTGCGCATAATTTCCGCGAAGGCATTTTACAAACCCCTGACCATCAACATCTGAACTTATCGGGTGCTTTCCTAAAAGTGGTACAAGATTTGGATGCTTCGGCGCAAAATATGCAACAGACCGTGCGTTCAATTTCCGAAACCCTGAATAAATTGGCACATGGTGATTTTGCGACCCGTAATAATGGCGTGATTACCGGTGATTTTGTCCCGTTGCAGAAGAGTCTGAATATGGCGCTAACTGACTTGGAGAACTTTGTAAACGAAGTGTCCAAAGTTCAGGCGCGTATTAGTGAAGGGGATTTGACTGAGGTTGTGAGCGGTAATTATCCGGGCAAAATGGCGATTCTTAAGGATTCTTTGAACAGCTCGGTACGCAATACTGCAAGTATGGTTGCAAAAGTCGATGCCGTCACGCAATCGGTGGTTAGCGAAATTGATAGTTTGGTAAGAGGCAATGCTGATATTTCGGAGCGGGTTCGCGAGCAGTCTCAAGCATTGATCTCGACTTCCAGTTCAATGGAGCAGATGACCCATTCGGTTCGCCAAAATGAAGAGAGCTCGCATCAGGCCAATCAAATTACTGTTCAGGCACGCGATAACTTGAAAGAAGGGCTTAAATCGATGGAGTTGGCATTGAAGTCGACTCAGGATATGGCGGAAGCGAATCATAAAATCAATGAAATCATTACTATGATTGACAGTATCGCTTTCCAGACAAATTTATTGGCGCTGAATGCGGCGGTGGAAGCAGCGCGAGCCGGTGAACATGGACGAGGTTTTGCCGTGGTTGCAGGTGAGGTAC
This sequence comes from Thiomicrorhabdus marina, assembly GCF_017571465.1. Lineage (GTDB taxonomy): Bacteria > Pseudomonadota > Gammaproteobacteria > Thiomicrospirales > Thiomicrospiraceae > Thiomicrorhabdus > Thiomicrorhabdus marina. Next base: position 1,995 of record NZ_JAGETV010000024.1, read on the forward strand.
GAAATCTAGCCGGTAAATCTGCCGAGGCGGCGGGTGAAATTAAACAATTGATTGAAAACTCGGTGTCGATCTCAGAGAAAAGCGGTCAGTATGTGTCGCAAACCAGTGAAGCTTTGCAGATTATCAACAGCTCTATTGGTGAAATGTCGGAGATGATTTCCGACATTTCTCATGCCGGCTCCGAACAGACTCAGGGGATTGAACAAGTTAATCAGGCGATTACCGATATGGATGCTTTAACCCAGCGTAATGCCGGCGTGGTGGAGCAGATTGCCGAACAGTCGAAACGCGTTTTAGGCAATGCCAATTCGCTGCAAGACCAAGTGAAACTCTTTAAGGTGGATTCGACTGTTAAAGGCCGTATGCTCCGTATCGTCAACTCTTCAACCGGTGCGCAGTTTGAAAAGATGATTGAGGCGCATTTGGCGTGGAAAGCGAAGATTCGCTCGTTTGTCGATGGTAATGATATTGGCGTAACTTATGAAGCGGCTACCGATCATCATGCTTGTGCTTTAGGGCAGTGGTATTACGCCGAAGGTCAGTCTTTGATGAACTTGCCGTTGATGAAACAGTTAGGCGATGAGCATGCGCAAATGCACCAAGCGATTAAACAGGTGATGGATGCGAAATCGATTGAAGATATCGATAGTGTTGAATCAGGCCTGCAAAAAGTCGATGTGCAGAGTGAAACGGTGGTTGAACTCTTGTATCAACTAATGGATCAAGTCGCTGATTAGATAGCGATTCAACGGTCATGTAGAGAAGCCGAGCAAGTTAATTTGCTCGGTTTTTTTTATGCCTGTTTTTTACTCAATAACAGTAAGAACAGTGCCGTGGCAGCCATAACAATCGCAGGGCCGGTTGGTAAATCCCATTGATACGAAGCGGCGACACCAAGCAGCACGGAAATAATGCCGATAACCATGCTCCAACCGAGCATTTGTTCCGGCGTATGGGCTAAACGTCGTGCCGCCGCCGCAGGAATAATTAACAATGAAGTGATTAGCAAAACGCCGACTATTTTCATCGACAGGGCAATCATCAACGCTAACAGCAGAACGAACTGCAGTTGAACTTGTTTGACCTTGGTACCTTCGACATGCGCCAGTTCCGAATTTAGAGTGATATTTAACAAATCTTGCCAGTGTGCTTTGTAAAACAGCGCAATCAGCAGGCCGATAAAGGCAATCAATAAAATATCAAAGGCATTGATGCTGAGGATGTCACCAAATAGATAGCTCATTAAATCGATTTGTACGGAATTTTGCAGGCTAATCAATATCAAACCGAGCGCCAAGGAACTGTGCGCCAAAATGCCGAGTAAGGTGTCGCTCGACAGTTGTTTGGTGTGGCTCAGTGTGTAGATTCCCCACGCGATTAACAGCGATACAACGATAATGGTGATGCTTAAATTGGTTTCCATTAATAACGCGACGCTGACGCCGAGCAAGGCTGAATGTGCGAGGGTTGCGCCAAAGTAGGATTGTCGTTGCCAGACCACAAAAACGCCGAGTGGTGCTGAAATAAGCGCCAAGCCAATGCCGCCTAGCAGTGCCATGCCTAAAAATCCAAGCGCGGCGAGTCCCATATCCATAAGTAAAAATTGGTTGATGGAGTAAATAGCGTTATCAATCATTGATGAACCTAGGATTTGTTTGATGAAGTGGAATCGCTGCAACCGCAGTTATGGTCGCTACAACTATGGCCGAGAATCTTGTCTGGTTTTGAACTCGGTGCAAAACTGATTGGCGAGTCCAGATGGATGTGGCCTTCGCCGTGGCTGTGTTCACACTGTTGTGAGTTATGATGATGCTCGTAAACGGCGATGCCTGGTTCTTGGGCTCCGAACAAGGTAATAAAGTCAGGTGACTGGCTAACTTCCAACGGGTGGCCGGAACAACAGATGTGTTTGTTTAAACAGAGCACTTGATCGGTGTGTTTCATGACAATATGCAAATCGTGACTGACCATTAAAATCCCAAATTGATAGCGGTTGCGAATCTGGTTTAGGTATTGGTAAATTTCTGATTGTCCTTGAATGTCGACACCTTGTACCGGCTCGTCTAATACTAATAATTGCGGTTGTGTATACAGTGCTCTTGCCAATAAAACGCGCTGCATTTCGCCACCGGAAATTTTTTGAATTGGTTTGTCGAGCAGGCCTTCAATATTCAAATCGTCCAAGACTTGCTCACGAGGAATCGAGTCTTTATTGGCTTGGGTAGCGGCTAAATCGAGAAAGCGGCGTACGGTCATTGGTAAGGTTTGATCAATCTGAATCTTCTGTGGCATAAAGCCAATTCGTAGGTTTTTATCGCGCCAGACTTTGCCGTTGCTCGGCTTAAGTAATCCCAAAAGAATTTTTAATAGAGTTGATTTTCCTGCACCGTTCGGGCCGATTAGCGTGATGACTTCGCCTTGATGAATCTGTAATGAAATCTCTTGTAGAACTTCTTGACCAGCAAAGTTATGAGTTATGTGTTGGGCAGAAAGTAAACACTTGGCGGGCGAAGAATTTATGGTGGGTTCGGATTGCATGCTTGACACCTTTGCTAAACTCTAAATGTGATGCGTTGGCTCGCATCCGAAAAGCGGTGATTGAAAAATAATTATTTGCTTATTTTACGTGTTTTTACCGTGTCATTTGGCATAATCTGTTTTATCAAAACTTTCTACAAATCGAGATTGCATCTGTGAATACTTTTTCTGCAAATTTGCGCAAGCGAATTCCTCTTAAATCGAAAGCCATTATGCTTGCCGTGTTGGCTAGTGGTGCTTTGTTAAACTCTATGTCTGCGCAAGCTTTACAGGTGACGGTAACGATTCCGCCTCTTGCCGGGATGATTGCGCCTCTATTAGACGAAAATGACAAGATTGAAGTCTTGTTGAAACCGGGTGTCAGTCCGCATGGCTTTCAAATCAAACCGTCGCAATTGGGCATTCTACAAAGCAGCGACTTACTGATTAGCGCCGGTACACCGGTCGATGCCTGGGTTGATAAATTTGCTAATCGTATTAGCGCCAAACAGATTCATCTAACGGATTTACAGGCAACTGAGCGCCTTCCGTTACGTAAGGGAGGCGTTTGGGAGAAAAAGCTGCCGAAAATGCTGCAGCAATCCGAGGAACGCTATGATCACAGCCATAGTCATGATGAACATAGCACAGCACTTAGCTTTGATGGTCATATCTGGATGTCGATGCATAATGCTCAAGTGTTGGTGGAAGAAGTGGCGCAAGTGTTAAGCCAACTAAAACCGCAGAAGTCACAGCAGATTGATATGGCAAAACAACAGTGGTTAGCAAGGTTACAGGAACAGGACCAATCTAATCAGCAACGTCTAGCGCCGTTAAAAGACAAAGCGTATTTGGTCTTACATGATGCCTTTCAGTATTTTGAGCATCATTACGGTTTGAATGGCGTTGGTTCCGTGCGTTTAAATCCAGAAGTGCCGCCAAGCTTAAAGCGTATTACTGAATTGCGCAGCAATCTGGTGAGTAAAAAAGTGCAGTGTGTTTTTCAAGAGCCGCAATTTCCAGGAAAGCAGTTGCAGCGTTTGACATCAGGTACTTCTGCAAAGATTGGCACGCTTGATCCAATGGGAACCATGTATATCATGCAGTCTGGCGGAAAAAGCGCGACATTTATGCATTATGACCGTTTTACTGAAAAGTTGACTGATGCTTTTGTTGACTGTTTAGGGCATAACTATGACCGCTAAGAGCAAGGTTCGTCTTTTCGGGCTTCCGGCTTGCGGGCGGCAACGTTTGCAAAAGGCTTGGCTGACACAAAACGATTTTGCCGTGCAAGCAATTGAGTTTGCTGAATTGCTACAAACATCCAATGAACAGTCGGCGGGTTTTAATTTGATGGTGATTGATGCACGTTCATTTATGCAGCTACCGCGTGATGCGTGGTTGCAGGACAACGTGCAGAAAATGTTGGTGCAAGCCGATGCAATATTGTTGAATTTTCTAGAAGCCGCATCGCTGGAGCAGCAGATGGAGTGGAAGCGCTATCTGCGGCACAATACTGACAAGCCTTTGTTTTTAAGTCTAAATCATGCCGTGCCGGAAAGTCTTCTGGCGCAAATCGATAGCCACAATGGTTCGCAGTTTCCATCGATTGAAAGCGCTTCCGCACTGCAAAGCTTCGAGTTTTCGCTTGAGCAGGTCAATCTTGAACATTTAATGATGGTGCTGGATAACGCTAAAACTGCCTTGGGGGCGAAACTACTTCGTGCCAAGGCGGTATTGGATACCGTTGAATACGATAATTTGGTGGCGCTGGAAGGCGCCCCTTATCGTTGGGATTGTTATCCGGCGACCGAGTCAGAGGTGGAAATTTGGCAAAATCGACTAATGATTCAAGGTTTTGATCTCGATCAAGCTTGGCTAGAACAGATGTTAGCTGCTTGCCGAAGCTAAATTTCTATTAGCTGCTCTGTACAATTTTTCCTTTCAAAACACGGTTTTATCTTGCCGTTGCCTGATAACCTCTTGAATTTTAATGAAAAATAACCCTTGTTTATGCAGGGTTGAGTCTGGTGGTGGCGGCTTCAAATTGGTGCGTACATTAGACTTTAAGTGAATAACCCACTAAAATACCCCGAAATTAAAATATTAGGCGTTATTGATATGGCTCAATCTGATCAAGTGGTCGATTTAAGCTCTCCGGGCGAGAGTGAATACGAAGAAATTAATGAAATTCTGAAAAAGAAGTTCAACTACCGTGAAGGGTTTGAAACCAAGACACAGGTAGAGACTTTCGCGAAAGGCATTAATGAAGATGTCGTTCGCGCGATTTCGGCCAAGAAAAACGAACCACAGTGGATGCTGGACTTCCGCCTGAAAGCTTTTAAACACTGGCAGACCATGCCGGAACCACACTGGGCAAAGTCTGAATACACGCCGATTGATTATCAAGATTACTCTTATTATTCCGCACCGGAATGTGGTGCTTGCGGTGATGCTTGTTCAACGGATGGTGAGCCGGAAATCGATCCAGAAGTGGCGAAAGCCTTTGCTGAACTGGGGGTGCCAATTGCCGGTGACGATGCGAATGTCGCGGTCGATGCGATCTTCGACTCGATTTCGGTTTCAACGACCAAGCGTGAAGAGCTAGAGAAATTCGGCATTATTTTCTGTTCTTTCTCGGAAGCGGTGCATGACTATCCTGAGCTGGTACAAAAATATCTTGGTACGGTTGTGCCTTACCACGATAACTTCTTTGCGGCGCTTAACTCGGCGGTGGCTTCGGACGGTACTTTTGTGTATATCCCAGAGGGCGTTCGTTGTCCGATTGATTTGTCGACTTACTTCCGAATTAATGAAGCGAAAACCGGTCAGTTCGAACGTACTATTTTGATTGCCGAAAAAGGCTCTTATGTTTCTTATCTAGAAGGCTGTTCAGCGCCGGTTCGTGATACCTATCAGCTACACGCCGCGGTAGTTGAGGTTATCGTGCATGAAGATGCTGAAGTGAAATACTCGACCGTGCAAAACTGGTATCCGGGGGATGATGATTGCGAAGGCGGTATTTTGAACTTCGTAACTAAGCGTGGTATCTGTGAAGGCGCGAATTCTAAGTTATCTTGGACGCAGGCTGAAACCGGTTCGGCGATTACTTGGAAATACCCAAGCTGTATCTTGAAAGGTGATAACTCGATTGGTGAATTCTATTCGGTTGCATTGACGAACCGTCGCCAGCAAGCAGATACCGGTACCAAGATGATTCACCTAGGTAAAAACACCCGCAGTACCATTATTTCTAAAGGCTTATCGGCAGGACGCTCTGACAACACTTACCGTGGTCAGGTAAAAATCGCACCGAGCGCGGAAGGCGCGCGTAACTTCACGCAGTGTGATTCGATGCTGATTGGCGATAAATGCGGTGCGCATACTTTCCCATATATCGAAGTGGAAAACCCGACAGCGCAGGTTGAACACGAAGCGACTACTTCGCGTATCGGTGAAGATCAACTGTTCTACTGTCAGCAACGCGGTATCTCCGAGCAAGATGCGATTTCGATGATCGTTAACGGCTTCTGTAAAGAAGTTTTCTCGGAATTGCCGTTGGAATTTGCGCAAGAAGCCGAAGAATTACTTGCAATCAGCCTAGAAGGCTCGGTCGGTTAATCGAAATACATACAGATTTTAGTTGTGCCTACAGCAAAAAAGTTGGGTACAAAATAACAAAGGTTTAATAAAAATGTTACTAAACGTTCAGAATTTACAAGCACAAGTTGAAGAGACAGAAAAGCAGATTTTGAAAGGGCTGAATCTGGAAGTAAAACCAGGCGAAGTGCACGCTATTATGGGGCCGAATGGTGCCGGTAAAAGCACGCTGGCAAGCGTTCTAGCGGGTCGTGAAGACTATGAAGTAACCGACGGTTCGGTTGATTTTGACGGTGAAGACCTTCTAGATATGGATCCTGAAGAGCGTGCGCGTAAAGGTCTGTTCTTGGCATTCCAATATCCGGTCGAGATTCCGGGTGTTTCAAACAAACTGTTTATGCAGACCGCAGTCAATGCGATGCGTGAAGAGCGTGGCCTTCCAGAATTGGATATGTTCGATTTCGATGAATACGCGAAAGAGAAAATCGAACTGCTAGATATGCGTGCTGACCTGCTGGAACGTTCTGTGAACGTTGGTTTCTCCGGTGGTGAGAAAAAGCGTAACGACATTTTCCAAATGGCACTGCTAGAACCAAAACTTTGCATTATGGATGAGACCGATTCCGGTCTGGATATCGATGCCCTGCGTCTGGTTGCCAACGGTGTTAACACTTTGAAAAACGACCAACGTTCGTTCATTATTGTCACCCACTACCAGCGTCTGCTTGACTACATCAAACCGGATCACGTGCACGTTCTGTATAACGGTCGTATCGTTAAATCCGGCGGTTTTGAACTGGCGTTAGAGCTAGAAGAAAACGGCTACGATGAGATTATCAAACAACACCAAGACGCTTAATTGAGAGGGCAAAAGCAATGGCGAAAAAACTCTCTCCAGTAGCGCAAAAGGCGCGCGACTTTTATCTTCATGAAGCCGGCAAATTAGGTGATGCCAGTTCTGGCGTGTTAAAACAAGTTCGCGATCAGGCACAAGAAGCGTTTGCCGAGCAGGCTTTTCCGACCGCGAAAGACGAAGATTGGCAATACACCAAGTTGACCGGGTTTGTACAAAATCATTTTGCAGCAGTACAAACTTCGGAAGAAGTGGCCGGTAAGATTAATGCATATATGCCGAGTTTTCCGGTCATCAAATTGGTTTTTGTCGACGGTAATTTCAGCGAATCGCTGTCCGATGATTTAAATGAATTGCCGGATGGTATCAGCCTAGAATCTTTTGCCGATACTTTGAGCATGAATAATGAACTGGATAAGGTTTTTGCCGGTCAGGATAAGATTTTGGCAGAACCGTTCGGTAGCTTAAACAGCATGTTGATGCGTGATGGTTTTTGTCTGCAAGTCAGTGCCAATAAAGCATTAGAGCTGCCGTTATATGTATTGCATGTGCAAACCAAAGCGGGAAGTATCAGTTCATTACGTAATCGAGTAGTTGTCGGTGAAAATTCAGAAATAACACTGGTTGAGCGTTATGTTTCTGCGCACGAAGAAGGTGCGGCTTGTAGCAATATCGTCACCGAAATCGATGTGGCTAAACACGCGCGTGTTAAACAAGTGATTGTGCAACAGCAGAACGACAGCAGTTATTACTTCAATAACCAATTTATTAGCCAAGCGGATTCGAGTAATTTTAATACCTTCTTTGCGTCGACAGGCTCGGATACTTCACGCCATCAAAATCATCTGTATATGAATGGTGAGCATATCGAAAACACGCAGAATAGTGCTTGTATCGCTCGCCAATCGCAAACCGTTGATTCGCGTAGTTATACCGAACATAACGACGAGCACGGTTTTAGTCGTCAGCTGCATAAGTTTGTCCTTGATGACAAGGCAGTCGGTGTATTCAACGGTATGATTCGCGTTGATCAGAAAGCGCAGAAAACCGATGGGCAGATGGACAACAAAAACCTGATTTTATCGAATACTGCAAAAATGGATGCTAAACCGCAGCTGGAAATCTATGCTGACGACGTTTTATGTTCGCATGGTTCGGCGACCGGTCAGATTGATGAAAACCAGATTTTCTATCTGCAAGCGCGGGGTATCAATAAAGCGGCGGCAATGCAGATGATTACTAAAGCGTTCTTATTAGAACCGGTTGAAGACATTAATAATGCCGATATCCGTAAGTGGATTACCGATCAGTTAGAAGTGGCGTTGGCGAAAACCCATCTGCCGAAAGCTTAATCTGCAATGAGTGAACAAATGAACGCAAAATTTGCTGAAATTCGTGATCAGTTTCCGATTCTAAAGCAGGAAGAGAACGGTCAGCCATTGGTTTATCTCGACAATGGCGCCACTTCGCAAAAGCCGGAATCGGTAATTCAGGCGATTGAAAACTACTACCGTTTTCAGAACGCCAATGTGCATCGTGGGGTTTATGGCCTTAGTGAACGTGCTACTGAACTATATGAAGGCGCGCGTGAAAAAGTTCGTGATTTCTTGAATGCCAAATCGACTAGAGAAATTGTCTTTGTTCGCGGTGTGACCGAGGCGGTTAACTTAGTTGCTCAATCTTGGGCGCGTACTTTCCTGAAAGCCGGTGATGAAGTCTTGATTACCGAGATGGAGCACCACTCGAATATTGTTCCGTGGCAGTTGTTGCGTGACCAAATTGGTATCCGTCTGCGCGTTTTGCCGATTAACAATAAAGGCGAAGTATGCTTGGGTGCCATGGCGGATATGGTTTCGGAAAACACCAAACTGGTTTCGGTTACCCATATGTCAAATGCGCTTGGCACCATTAACGACATTCAAAAAATGTCGGAAATCGCGCATTCGGTTGGTGCGAAGTTTATGGTCGACGGCGCCCAAGCAACCGCTCACTTGGCGGTTGATGTACAAAAAACGAATTGCGATTTTTATGCTTTGTCAGGCCATAAGATGTACGGTCCGACCGGCATTGGCGTGCTGTATGCCAAAGAAGAGCTTCTGGAAGCGATGCCGCCTTATCAAGGTGGTGGCGATATGATTTACTCGGTGACATTTGATTCAACCGAATTTAACGTTTTGCCTTATAAATTCGAAGCGGGAACGCCAAATATCGCCGGAGGTATCGGGCTTGGTGCAGCGGTTGATTTCCTACAGTCGGTCGGCTTGAATGAAGTTGCCGCTTATGAAGACGAGTTGCTTAAGTATGCGACCAAACAGCTAAAACAGGTCGATGGCCTGCGTATTATCGGTGAAGCAGAGCATAAGGGCGGCGTTGTCTCATTTGTTATTGATGGCGTGCACCCGCATGATATGGCGACTTTGATGGATCAAGATGGCATTGCAGTTCGTGCTAGTCACCACTGTGCCATGCCGGTGATGCAGCACTTCAAAGTACCGGCGACAATTCGTGCTTCTTTTGGTGTCTATAATAACTTTGACGATATCGACAGGTTGGTCGCTTCGATTGAAGAGGCTAAAGAGATGTTGTTGTAATAAGGGCATTCAGCCTGCCTGTTGTGAAAGCCCTGAACTGTAATGGTTTGGGGTTTTTGCTTTCAACAGCTCCTAAACTTGATTCCAGCCGACTTTGTTTAGGTTTCTCTGATATCCCTAACGTCGCCTGCTAAGATGAATAAAGTGTAATTAAATGTTGTGAGTCAGAGTATGTCTGATATGGATGAAAGTTGCAATGACGACAAAGCCCCTTTAGAGTGGATTCAATTGGAATTGATTCCCTTGCCGCATATAAGCGACGAACCACGATTGTTACTGTGGTGGAATCCGGGTAAACGTGAACTGCGTGGTGATGGCAAAGATAAGGTTTTGTTAATTGTCGAACAGGCATTGCGAGCTGGAAAGGTCGAAAATGCCGGCACAGTGTACGAAGTCACCGATCCTTTGACAAAACCGTCCGAATTGGCCGTCGTGCTTGCTAAAAGTTACTGGGTGGTGCCACAGCCAGTTCGTTATCCGGGTGAAAGCACTGAGCAGAGTGAGCAAGATTTGGCCTCCAAACGCTTGCAATAAAAACCTATAAACCTTGTCTCAAGAGTAAATTTATCTCCGCTTTTCCTTGCTGAGCCATGTATCATATGCGTACTAGGGTCTATTGAAAATTCATAATTAGGCACTGCTCATTCCATTTTGAATTTTCAATAGACCCTCATACAAAGCTAATTTTTTTGGGATAAGTCTTTTCGCAGATGAAAGATCAGGTACAACAGATTCATTTTGTCGGTATCGGCGGTGTTGGTATGGCCGGTATCGCCGAAGTTTGCCTTAACTTAGGCTATACCGTCAGCGGTTCCGATATTCGTAAAAACCCTTCCGTCGAACACCTCACTTCTTTAGGTGCATTGATTCAAATCGGCCACGCTGCCGAGCATGTTAAAAATTCCGATGTGGTGGTGATTTCCACCGCGATTGGTAAAGGTAATCCGGAGATTGAATGGGCTCGTGAGGCGCGTATTCCCGTGATTCCTCGTGCCGAGATGTTAGCGGAGTTGATGCGGATGCGTTTTGGTATCGCCATCGCCGGTACGCACGGTAAAACCACGACCACCAGTTTAAGCGCCGCAATCTTGACCCAAGCAGGTCTTGATCCGACATTTGTGATTGGTGGTAAGTTGAACCAGGTCGGCACTAACGCGCGTTTAGGCACCAGTAATTATTTGGTTGCCGAAGCGGATGAATCGGATGCCTCTTTCCTGCATTTGATGCCGATGCTGTCTGTCATCACCAATATCGATGAAGACCATATGGATACCTACCAAGGTGATTACCAAAATTTAGAAAACACCTTTATCGAATTTATTCACCGTTTGCCTTTTTACGGCAAGGTCATTGTCTGTATTGATGATGCCAATATCCGTCAGTTATTACCGAAAATCAGCCGTAAGTTTTCAAGTTATGGTTTTTCCGAGGATGCTGATGTTCGCGCTCTGAATGTGCGTTCAGAAGGTACGCAGATGTTCTTTGATGTTCAGCTGCCGAATCAAGAAGCGTTATTACCGGTCTGTTTGAATATTCCGGGTAGACACAATGTGTTGAATGCATTGGCGGCGATAAGTGTGGCGAGTGAATTAAGCGCTTCGACGGCAGCGATGCAACAAGCATTGACCGAGTTTGGTGGTGTGGGTCGTCGTTTTGAGGTTTATCCGCAGCGTTGTATTGCTGATAAGACCGTGACTTTGGTGGATGATTATGGGCATCACCCGACTGAACTGAAAGCGACTTTAGACACTGCGCTACATGCTTTCCCAAAACAGCGCAAGGTTTTGGTTTTCCAACCGCATCGTTATAGCCGTACCCGCGATCTGTTTGACGATTTTGTCCAAGCGTTGTTAATGGCTGACTTGGTGATTTTGACCGAAGTCTATGCTGCTGGTGAAACGCCGCTAGCCAACTTCGATTCGAAATCTTTATTGCAAGCGTTGCGGACGCGTGGCGGGCAAGGTTTCTTTGCCGAAAATTTCGATGAGTTGGAACAACTCTGCTCTGAAGTCTTGGCGGATGGCGACTTGCTATTGGTGATGGGGGCTGGTGACATTGGTCAAGTGGCCAAACGTTGGGCACAGAGTGAAGCTTAGCTGAATACAAAATTAAGGAATAATAAGTGGCTTTTGAATTAACTGAACAGACTAAGGTTGCGGTTTTAATGGGCGGAGTAGCCGCTGAACGTGAGGTTTCGTTGCGCAGTGGAAAAGCTGTGACTGCCGCTTTAAAAGCGCAGGGCATTGATGCTACCGGTGTCGATGTCAGTAGTTTGCAGCAGCTTGAAAATATCGCGCAAGAATATGATGTTGCTTTTGTCGCCTTGCACGGTCGTTGGGGAGAAGACGGTACGGTTCAAGCAATTTTACAAGACTTGAAAATGCCTTTTACCGGCAGCCGTATGCAAGCCTCAGCAATTGCTATGGATAAGTTGCGCACTAAATGGATGTGGCTTGGCGCCGGTTTGCCGACACCGAATTTTGTTCGGGTCAACTCGCAAAACCCATTAAATATGCAAACCTTCGATTTAGAATTTCCGGTCATCGTTAAACCGATTCACGAAGGTTCCAGTATTGGGATGCAGAAAGTCGAGAGCCGTGAAAAACTGGCTGCGGCAGTCGCCGAAGCACAGGTTTTTGATGATGAAGTGCTCATTGAGCAATGGATTACGGGTCGAGAATATACCGCTGCGGTTCTGAATGATAAAGCTTTGCCGTTGATTGAATTACGCACTAATAATAGTTTTTATGATTTTGAAGCTAAATATCAGTCCAACGATACTCAATACATCTGTCCAACTGACTTAGCACCGGAAATGGAGCAGTCACTACAAAAAATTGTATTGCAAGCATTTGATGTAGTCGGCTCGCAAACTTGGGGAAGGGTTGATTTAATGTTGGATGAACAGAATCGTCCCTGGTTGATTGAGTTAAATTCGGTGCCAGGTATGACCGACCACTCACTTGTACCGATGGCTGCGAAACAGGCCGGTATTAGCTTTGAAGAGTTGGTGAAGCAAATTCTCATCACTGCGAGTTAATCATTGAAAATAATGAATTTGGTACTGTCATGAGCCGTAAAACCGCTGAACTGGAATTGGATTCGTTTTCTGCCAAAGAAGAGAAACCGCTGCAAGAAAACGGGCCTTCGAAATTGCCGAAGGTTGCCTTTTGGTTGTTGGTAGTGACCGGGTTGGTGATATTGTTAGCGTGGATTTTACTGCCGAATAAACCGGCAGCTAACTGGTTTTCGAAAAGCATTACGGATTATCAAATCGTCTCTAACTCGGGTTTAAATGAAGTTTCTCCAGATGACATTGGCGAAATTATGCAAGATTATATGGGCGCGTCTTTCTGGGAAGTGCCAATTGAGGTGATCCAAGGACGACTCAATCAATTGGATTGGGTCGTTAAATCTGAAGTTAGCCGGGTCTGGCCGAGTTCGTTAAAAATCCATATCTTCGAGCAACGTCCTTTAGCTCGTTGGGGCGAAGCCGGTCTTATTAACCAGAACGGCCAAGTGTTTTTTCCATATAGTCTAAAAGGCTATGAAAATTACATGATATTGGATGGCGAACTCAAAGAAAGTCATAAAGTATTAGCACGCTTTCAAGAGCTGCAACCGATGTTTGACGATAATGGTTTTGTGATCATTGGCTTAGCGCATAAAGCCGGCGATATTTGGCGTGTGGAACTGGCTAACCAACAAGAATTGATTTTTAAAGAAGCCGACTGGCAGACAAAGTTACGACAGTTTTTCTTAGCCTATGCCAAGCTGACAGATCAGGTCAGAAACTCGGCACAAACCTTTGATTTAAGATATAGTAACGGATTTGTAATTGGCAAAAAATCATCATAGATTTTGTCCAATAGTAGTTTATATTTTCAATTGACTCTACACTTGAAAGGATGGAGTGACACGGATGGCGAGTAATCAATCGGGTACAAAAACCATTGTAGGTTTGGATATTGGAACCTCTAAAATCAAAGCAGTAGTGGGTGAGATTACTGGCAATGAGATCGATGTACGCGGTTATAAATCGGTACGCACTAAAGGTTTGCGCAACGGTGTAGTCATCAATATTGAAGAGACCAAAAAGTCAATTGAAAAAGCGGTTCGTGAAGCGGAAGAGTTCGCTGGTTGTGAAGTCGATTCGGCTTATATTGGTATTACCGGCGGCCATATCAAGAGCATTAATTCGCACGGTGTTGTGACAATTAATAATGAAGTCACCGATGAAGATGTACAGCGAGTGACCGAACAGGCGCATGCTGGTAAATACTCGCCATCTGAAGAACGTATGCTACATGTGTTGCCGAAAGAATTTACTCTGGACATGCAAGAAGGCATTGTTGAACCGATTGGCATGGCCGGTAAGCGTCTGGAGGTGAAAACCCACATTATTACTGCTAGCCAGAGTGCGGTACGTAATATCGAAAAGTGCGTGCAGTCTGCCGGCCTGGAAAAAGCGACACCGGTGTTGGCGCAATATGCGGCCAGTGAGGCGGTGTTGAGCGATGATGAAAAAGAATTGGGTGTGTGCGTGGTGGATATTGGTGGCGGAACCACTGACATTACCGTGTATCGCAATGGGTCGATGCAATATACTTCGGTTTTGCCGATTGCCGGCAATTATGTCACTAACGATATTGCGATTGCCTTTAATACGCCGACCGATTCAGCAGAGCAAATCAAGGTGCAGTTCGGCTGCGCAATGCCTAGCTTGATTAAAGAGAATTTTGAATTCGATGTGCAGCGTGTCGGCGAGCGAGAGCCATTCAAGCTGAATCAACGTCTGCTCTCGGAAGTGATTCGTCCGCGTATGGAAGAGATCTTTGAAAACGTTGAACAGCGTCTTCGCCAAGACGGTTTCTCAAAAGAGATGTTTGGTGCCGGTATCGTTATTACTGGCGGTTGTTCAATGATGTTCGGAAGTAATCCGCTAGCTGAAGAGGTGTTTGATATGCCGGTGCGTATTGGCGTGCCGAAAAATGACATCTTTACCGGCGGCATTCTTAATGAGGTCAGTCACGCTGAGTTTTCGACCGCTTTGGGTCTATTGCAGTATGCGGCGCAGAATTTTGATTTAGACCATCCAGATTTTGTTTACCAATCGCAGGTAAATGATTCAGGCAGTGTGTTTGAAAGCATCGGTAGTGCAATCAATGCCATTAAAAACTGGTTTAGTAAAAGCTTTTAATTTTCTTTATGAGCAGTTCGGTAGTTCATTGCTACCGAATCCTTTTACTCGTCCTAGTTAATAGGCATTCATCCCTTTTATTTTCGTAATACCGACTTGTTCTGCGTTTCCCTAATAGTTTCTATCTATTTAAATCTAAATGGAATTTAATCAAGTTGCCGTAAAGTTATGGTAATATTTGCGCTTAATTTTGCGGGTATTGAATTCCACCATTACTTTGCGTGCTCTAGTGGTTACAGAAATATAAAAATTAATTGATCACTATCGAATAAAAACTTTTTTCCGGTATCTGCAGTCCGGATAGACATAAGTATACGAGTTTCCTTTGAACCAGAGAACCATAGTCAATTCCATTAAGGCGCGAGGCATCGGGCTACATACAGGGCATGAATCAATCATGACCTTGCGACCAGCGCCAGTGAATACAGGTATCGTTTTCCGTCGTGTAGACCTAGATCCTGTTATTGAATTTAAAGTTGCCCCGCAGATTGTCGGCGAGACAACTCTGTGTACTACCATCGTCAACCAACTGAACGATGAAATCCACAAAATTGCGACTATCGAGCATTTGATGTCGGCAATCGCTGGTATAGGGATTGATAATATCTTTATCGACATCACCTCTGATGAAGTTCCTATTATGGATGGCAGTTCGTCGCACTTTGTGTTTTTGTTACAATCGGCGGGTCTGAAACGACAAGATGCGGCTAAGCAGTTTATCCGTATTAAAAAACCGATGCGTGTTGAGAATGAGCATGGTGGCTGGGCCGAGTTTGTTCCTTTCAACGGTTATCGACTGAATTTTGCAATCTCTTTCTCTCATCCTGCGTTTGATAATACTGCCGAGAAGATGACGTTAGATTTTTCTTCGACAGCCTATTTCAAAGAAGTTTCGCGGGCGCGTACCTTCGGTTTTATGAAGGATATTGATATGTTGCGTGCCAATAACTTAGGCCTAGGTGCGAGTTTGAAAAACGCTATCGGTCTGGATGATGAGGGCGTTCTAAATGAAGAAGGTTTGCGTGACAAAGACGAATTTGTACGCCACAAAATTTTGGATGCGGTCGGAGACTTGTATATGCTAGGTCACCCGATTATTGGTGAATTCAATGCTTTTAAGTCTGGTCATGCGCTAAACAACCAATTGATTCGAGCGTTGATGGAGCAAGAAGATGCTTATGAATTGGTTACTTATGAAGGTGATGAGCCTCCTCCAGTAAGTTATTCAAGTAGTATGGTTGTGTAGTTGACAGCCAAATGTGATAAAGCCCGTTTTTACGGGCTTTTTTGTTTACGATTTTGCTCTTTGACTCAGTCGTAGCAGGGCGGCACTGAGTTCTGCAGACTCAACATGTTCGCTCAGTTCACGCATGTCTTCGGCATCCGATTCACTCGGGTGGCTGACAATCTCTTTTTTCGGCTTCGGCTGTTCCTCTAAGGGCAATACCGAAACTTTCACCTGAGTAAGTTGCAGGTGTGGGAAATTCTGCTGAAAAGTGCCTAAAATAGTCGGTTCGTAATAGCGCATCCGTGTCGCCCAAGCCGGCGAATCAATCTGTAATAGCAAGGTCTGCCCCTCGAAGCTGACACCAAGAAGGTGTTCTTGCATCGCTAAGGGAAGATGATCGCGGCCGGAATCCAGTAGTGCTTGATAAACTTTCGCACTTTCCAATAAGTTTTTTAAATTACCATGCGCTTTGTTTAGTATCGGTTTCATTCTGTGCTCAACTCTGAGTGTGCTAGAATATTCGCTCATTTTACCGTATAAAATCAGTAAATTAGATGGGCAAAATAATTTTATAGGTTTTTATTGGTCGGTCGTATTGAAAACCACTTCGCCGTCACTAGTAAATAACCTGTTGCGATTTGTGTCGCGAAAAACTTAGCTCTCTAACAAGATTAAATTTTACAACCTTAAAAATCCGGAATGCATTAACTCATGGCGTTAAATATCATCAAGAAAATCTTCGGTAGCCGTAATGACCGTCTGCTTAAACAGTATGGCAAAGAAGTCCAGAAAATTAATTCACTGGAAGCAGATTTTGAAGCGCTCAGCGATGAACAGTTGCAAGCAAAAACCGAAGAGTTTAAAACGGCGCTCGCGGATGGCAAAACGCTAGATGATATTTTACCGGAAGCTTTTGCGGTCGTTCGTGAAGCCGGTAAACGTGTTTTCGGCATGCGCCATTACGATGTACAGATGATTGGTGGTATGGCGCTACATCAAGGCAAGATTTCTGAAATGCGTACCGGTGAAGGTAAAACCCTAGTGGCGACCTTGCCGACTTATTTGAATGCCTTGACGGGTAAAGGCGTGCACGTTATTACCGTCAACGACTACCTTGCAAAACGTGATGCCGAGTGGATGGGGCAACTATACGGTTTTCTAGGTTTGAGCACGGGTGTCATCGTGTCAGGGCAAAGCCCGCAAGAGAAGCAATTGGCTTACTCGATGGATATTACCTACGGTACCAACAACGAATTCGGTTTTGACTATCTGCGTGACAATATGGCGATTTTCGCTGAAGAGCGTGTGATGCGCGATCAGCATTACGCGGTAGTGGATGAGGTTGATTCGATTCTTATCGATGAAGCGCGTACGCCGTTGATTATTTCCGGTCCGGCGGAAGATAAGTCCGAACTTTACATGAAAATCAACCCGTTGATTCAACACCTGGAAGAAGGTGAAGAAGATCCGGAAACCAAAAAAACCACCGGTGATTTCGTTATTGATGCCAAGTCACGTCAGGTGTTCTTGAATGATGACGGTCACGCAAAAGTTGAAGAGTTGCTGATTGAAGCCGGTCTGTTGGAAGAAGATGCCTCTTTATATGACGCGACCAATATCGGCCTGATGATTCACATCAATGCAGCTCTGCGCGCGCATTTGTTGTTTGAAAAAGACAAGGATTACATTGTTGAAAACGGCCAAGTGGTGATTATTGATGAATTCACCGGTCGTAAGATGCAAGGCCGTCGCTGGTCAGAAGGTCTGCACCAAGCGGTTGAAGCTAAAGAAGGCGTGACCATTCAGCAAGAGAGTCAGACTTTCGCCTCGATTACTTTCCAGAACTATTTCCGTCAGTATGAAAAGCTGTCCGGTATGACCGGTACTGCCGATACCGAAGCGGGTGAATTTTTGTCGACTTATAACTTAGAAGTCGTGGTCATTCCGCCGAACAAGACACCGCAGCGTATTGACCAATCTGATTTGGTTTTCTTGGATATGGAAGGCAAGTTTGCGGCGATTGTCGAAGACATTCGCGAAACTACTGCGACCGGTCAGCCGATTTTGGTCGGTACTGCATCGATTGAAATGTCGGAGCTGCTGTCGCGTCTATTGACTAAAGAGAAAATCAAACACAGCGTTCTTAACGCCAAACACCACAAGCAAGAAGCGAATATTATCGCTGACGCCGGTCGTATCGGTGCAGTGACGATTGCTACCAATATGGCGGGGCGCGGTACCGATATCGTGCTTGGCGGTAACTTGGAGATGGAGTTAGAGCAGCTTGGTGAAATCACTGACGAGAAAAAAGCCGAAGTGAAAGCCGCTTGGCAAGAACGTCACAACCAAGTGCTTGAATTAGGCGGTCTGAAAGTAATTGGTTCGGAACGCCACGAATCACGTCGTATCGATAATCAGCTACGCGGTCGTTCCGGCCGTCAGGGTGATGTTGGTATGACACGATTCTATCTATCGTTGGATGATGACCTAATGCGTCGTTTCGCTTCGGATAAAGTCAAATCAATGATGAAACGTCTTGGTATGACTTCAAATGAAGCGATTGAGCACAAAATGGTGACTAAGTCGATTGAACGTGCTCAGAAGCAGGTTGAGCGCCTACACCAAGATGAGCGTGCGAATCTATTGAAATTCGATGATATTTCTAATGAACAACGTAAGGTGGTGTACACACAACGTAATGAGTTGATGTCGTCAAATGCCGAAGAAGTAACCGACGTTATCGACGGTCTTCGTGAACAAGTGGTTGAGCAGGTTGTTGCCGCTTACATTCCACCGGGTTCACTGCACGAGCAGTGGGATATTCCAAATCTGGAAAAAGCCATTCATGAAGAATTGGGCGCACACTTACCGCTAGAACAGTGGTTGGAAGAAGATAAAAATCTGTATGAAGAAACGTTGATTGAAAAAGCGGTTTCCGAGCTGAAAGAAATCTACACGGCGAAAATGGCCGTGGTTGATGACGCCACTCAGCATCATTTCGAGAAAGAAGTGCTACTGCGTACTATCGATAAACAATGGCGCGTGCATCTATCGGAAATGGATTATCTTCGTCGCGGTATCCATCTGCGCGGTTACGCTCAGAAAGATCCGTTCCAAGAATATCGTCGTGAGTCGAGTGAGCTGTTTAAGGCGTTCTTGAATGAAGTGACTACTGAAACGGTTAAGGTTTTATCCTTAGTGCAAATCGGCGGTCAGCAAGATGTAGATGAATATGAAAATCAGGCGCATCAACCTGACAAGCTAGAAGCGAATCACCCGGCTGCAGCAGGTATTGCTGACGCAATGATCAATGCGGCCGATCAATCAGCAGAAGCGGCTGAACCTGCGGAAGGTGAAGGCACTTTCCGTCGTGAAGAGCCGAAAGTTGGCCGTAATGATCCTTGTCCTTGTGGTTCAGGTAAAAAATACAAGCAGTGTTGCGGTAAGTTAAGCTAAGATAAATACACATTTAAGCTATACAAAGCCCATCGTGAGAACCGTTCTCTCGGTGGGTTTTTTCGTTTGTTGTAAAGGAGAAACAATGAGCAAAACAGAATTACATCCGGTCAGCGGTATCTATTTGGGGACGACTGCGGCGAAGATTAAAAAGAACGGCAAACCTGATTTAGTGGTCATTGAACTGGCAGAAGGTTCGCGCACTGCGGCGACTTTCACGACCAATGCTTTTTGCGCGGCGCCGGTTACTTTGGCGAAAGCCAATCTGGCGGCGCAGTCGCCACGTGCTTTGGTGATTAATGCCGGTAACGCTAATGCCGGTACCGGTGAGCAAGGTATGCTTGATGCTAAAGCAACTTGTGACTTGGTGGCAAAAGAACTGGGCTGTAGTTCGGAACAGGTATTGCCGTTTTCAACCGGTGTGATTGGCGAAAACTTGCCTATGGAGAAATTCCAAGCCGGTATTCCGGATGCGATGGCGAATATTGCGGTTGATGGTTGGCAGGCGGCGTCGCAAGCAATTATGACCACGGATTTGGTTGCGAAAACCAGCAGCCGAGTGATTGATGTTAATGGCGCCAGTGTTACTCTGACCGGCATGGCGAAAGGCTCGGGGATGATTCATCCGAATATGGCGACCATGTTAGGGTTTGTGGCAACGGATGCTAAAATCTCGCAGGAATGTTTGCAAAAAGCACTTAGCGATGCGGTCAATATCAGCTTTAACCGAATTACTGTGGATGGTGATACGTCGACCAATGACGCTTGCACCTTAAGCGCCAGTCAGCAAGCGGATATGCCAGAAATTAATGATGTGAATACTCTGGATTATCATGTGTTTGCGGAAGCGGTTGCGGAGATGTTGACTGAGCTAGCGCAGATGATTGTGCGTGACGGTGAAGGGGCAACCAAATTTGTATCGGTTATTGTTGAAGAAGCCAAAACCCAAGAAGAAGCATTAAAAGTTGCGCATGCTGTGGCTCTGTCGCCACTGGTAAAAACCGCGCTGTTTGCATCCGATCCAAACTGGGGCCGTATCTTGGCAGCGGTTGGCCGTGCCGGTGTTGAAGACTTAGATATCAATGCGTTGGAAATCCATCTAGGTGATGTTTGTATTGTCAAAAACGGCGGTCGTGCTGAAGAATATACCGAAGCGCAAGGGCAAGCGGTCATGGATAAAGATGAGATTGAAATCCGTATCTGGCTGAACCGTGGCTCAGTTTACGAGACAGTCTGGACGACCGACTTCTCTTATGACTATGTGAAAATCAACGCCGAATATCGTAGTTAATTTTCCTTGTTAGTCGTGTGTACTTGAACGACACTCTGTTGTTCGAGTAAGCGCGACTTTTGACCTTTCTTCGTTTATTTCTCATCTGTTCTCAATAACAATATCGAGCTAAGTTTTTTCAAAAAACTAGACTTTATTGATGCTTATCAAACTTGTATCTCTGCGTTTTCAGTTTCGTTTCAGAATCTGCTTATATAGTTATAAGAAACGACAAGGAGAAATACATGTCTTTAAAAAAACTGCTATGGGCTTCTTTATTTAGTACTTCACTATTGAGTGGTTGTGGCGGTGGAGCCTCGCCGAGCGATATTCTGTCGGTGACCAATGACGGCACTTCGCAAATCAATTTAGAAACGATGCAGCAAACCATTGAAGAGATGCCGTACGAAGAGCTATCGACGGAAGAAGTGAATAGTTTGATTTTCACTCGTGAAGAAGAAAAGCTTGCCTATGATGTCTATGTCACTCTGGATGGTTATGACTATGTGACAGTACAGAATTTTATTAATATCGCTGATGCGGAACAGACGCACACTGACAGCGTTAAAATTCTGCTCGATAAATATGAATTGAATGACCCCGTTGCAGAACCGCAAACGGTGGGCGAGTTTGAAAATCAGGATTTACAGCAGCTGTATGATGATTTGGTTGTACAAGGTTCAGATTTGATTTCGGCCTTACAGGTCGGTTGTCTGATTGAAGAGTTGGATATTCGTGATATTGCTGCGGACTTAACCAATAATGTCGATAATGAAGACATCGCTTACGTTTACGAGAGTTTATTAAAAGGCTCGCGAAACCATCTTCGCGCTTTTTATAGCACGCTGCAACAAAATGGCGGGGAATATACGCCGCAATATATCACTCAAGAAGAGTTTGATGTGATAGTGAATTCGGATATGGAACGATAAGAGTGAATGCCAGTGAAAATAATAATCACTGGCATTTTTTGATGGTTATTGAGTGATTTCTTGTAAAGCGGCAATTAAGGCATCGTTTTCCGCATCAGTACCGATGGTAATACGCAGGTATTGGTCAATACGTGGTTTATTGAAGTAGCGCACAATAATCTTGCGTTCACGCAGTGCTAGAGCAATCTTCTCGGCATCTTGTTCCGGGTGTTTGGCAAAGATAAAGTTTGCTGCCGATGGAATCACCTTAAAATCCATTTCTGTCATCGCAGAAGTTAAGGCTTCACGTGTATTGATAATCTTCTGACAACAGGCTTGGAAGTAGTCTTCATCTGCAAAAGAAGCGGTTGCGCCAAACAATGCCAAACGGTCAATAGGGTAAGAGTTGAAACTGTTCTTAACGCGTTCCAAAGCTTCAATCAGGTGCGCTTGACCAACGGCAAAACCAACACGAATTCCAGCTAGTGAACGCGATTTAGACAGGGTTTGAGTCACCAATAGATTCGGGTAATCGTTAACTAGGCTAATCGCGCTCTGCCCGCCAAAATCAATATAGGCTTCGTCCACCAATACCACACGATTAGGATGCATTTCTAAAAGCGCTTTTACTTTATCTAAAGCCAAAAGGCGACCAGTCGGAGCATTTGGATTAGGGAAAATAATTCCGCCACATTTCTGTTCATACTCGGTAATATCAATTTCAAAATCATTGTTTAACGGCACATTGTTGTACTCAATGCCGTATAGGCCGCAATAAACCGGGTAGAAACTGTAAGTAATGTCAGGGAATAGCAGTGGCGCGTCTTGCTTTAATAAGCCTTGAAAAGCGTGCGCTAGCACTTCATCTGAACCATTGCCGACAAAAATTTGGTTAGGGTTTAAGTTATGGTAATCCGCAATACTCTGCTTCAAAATGTCTGAATTCGGGTCAGGATACAAGCGCAGTTTTTCATTATTCTGTTCGCTTATCGCTTCCAAAACCTTCGGTGAAGGCGGATAAGGGTTTTCATTAGTGTTGAGTTTAATCAGGTTATCCACTTTTGGCTGTTCGCCTGGAACATAAGGGGTTAGGCTGTGAACTAACTGGCTCCAATACTGGCTCATAAAAGGTTTGTCCTGTTGTAACAAATTCAAAGGCGATATTTTATCGCAAAAGGTTGCATTACAATAGCGAGCAAAACACAGTTAAAGGAATTTGTTATGTCTGAAAAGTCGCGCCCGGTGTTGGATATTGCCGTTGGTATTCTGCGTTGCGAAAACGAAATCTGTTTAAGCTTGCGCCAAAAGCATCAGAGTCATGCTGATCACTGGGAATTCCCCGGCGGTAAAGTCGAACAGGGTGAATTGATTGATACGGCACTAAAACGTGAATTTATCGAAGAACTGGGTGTGCAAACCGATAACTGGCAGCCATTGATTACCATTCCTTGGGAATATGAAAAAGTGTCGGTGCGTCTGCATGTTTATCAATCTTATGATTTTGTGGGCACGCCTTATGGCAAAGAAGGGCAGCGGGTTCGTTGGTTTGACCAATCTGAATTACAAGGGATTACTTTCCCAGATGCAAATAAAGGTATTTTGACGGCTTTAGAACTCGGTGATAAATACGCCATTAGTGGTAAATTTGCCAATGCCGAAGATTTTTCAGCCAAGCTAAATAATGTTTTAAACGATGGCGTTAAACTGATTCAACTGCGTGCAAAAGGTTTGGATGTGGCGGAAGTGCGAAAACTGGCGCAAGAAAATATCGGCGCAGTACATAAAGCGGGCGCAAAATTGATGCTCAACGGTACGCCGGAATTACTCGCACAGACCCAAGCTGACGGCATTCAGCTAGCATCCAATCAACTTTTTGCTTACGACACTCGTCCAGTCGCGAAAGACAAACTGCTTGGCGCATCCACTCATAATCCTGAAGAAATCGACCAAGCCCTAAAAATTGGTGCCGACTTTATTCTGCTTTCGCCAGTTTTGCCAACGCAAACGCACCCGGATATGGAAGCACTTGGTTTGGATGCGTTTAGAGAATTAGTTGCTGAGATTCCCGTCCCGGTCTTTGCTTTGGGTGGAATGAAAACTGAACTGCTCAATGAAGCTAAAAATCACGGCGCGCAAGGCATTGCCGCTATATCTGCATTCTGGAGATAAAGGAAATTATACATTTTACTTAAGTCTCTCCATTGCCCGCTTGTTCAAGGTATCGCTATGCTGAGTCATGTGTTCCACGACCATGACTTTTTAATTCGAGAAGTAGAAGACTTAATTAATAGTAACTTGGACTGATGATTCGTCTACGGTAAACAATCATTGCTATAAAGAACAAACAGGCAACGCCAATCACTGCCGGAAAGAGAACGGTGGTTAGCGAATAATTTTCTAAAGCGGTTAATACCAGAAGGTTTCTAAGCAAAAAAAGCGTAAAAAACAGCAGTGATTCAGAATAAGGTTGTGCATAGGATTTTCGTACCGTTGGAGCAAAACCCAACAGATCAACAAAGGTTAAAACAATCACTGCCCACATCGGATTATCGGTTATCCCCCAGATGGGTAATGCTGTCATGGCAAGAGCGAAAAACAACCAGTCAATGCGCGTGATCGTTAAATCGCTTCGCTTCCAATAGGCCAAGAAGGCAATAAAGATTGTCATTACACCGGATACACCAATCGCCCAAGCACCAACGCCGCCGCTATCTTGCAATTGAGCGAGAAATACGACAAAAGTTGTTGTCCCCCAAATAATCCAGGAAAAAACATGTGGCTGAACTTTGCCAATTAAAATTGCTCGAATGTAGGGTGCAAAAGCGATTATCGTAATGGCTATAGCAGCAGCACTTGCGATTTCCTTAAAGAGTAGCGGGATAGAAAGAGCTTCTAATTGCATTGCCAGCGACTTCCTTATTCGATGTTGACAGTTTTCTCTATTGCAAATGGTTAAGCATATTGCTTAAACCGGTTTGGTAAAATTCTGGCGTGCTTTTTTGACCTCTTCTCGAAACACACAACCTTCGGCATGGTCATTGACCAGCCCCATCGCCTGCATAAAAGCATAGACTGTCGTCGGGCCAACAAACTTCCAGCCTTTTTTCTTCAGCACCTTGGACAGCTCTTTTGAGGTTTCGGTAGTGGAAACAGTTTGTGGCTCTGCCTGATTCGAAGAACTCTCTTCATAGCGCCAGAAAAACACTGCCAGCGAGCCTTCTTCGGCCACCATCTGTTGTGCGCATTTGGCATTATTGATTACCGCTTCAATCTTACCGCGATGGCGGACTATGCCTTTATCGGTGAGCAGGCGCTCAACATCTTGTTCGGTAAATTGGGCAACCCGATTAAAATCAAAACCGTCAAAAGCTTTACGAAAATTTTCTCGTTTAGCCAGTATGGTTCGCCAGCTTAAGCCGGATTGAAAACTTTCCAGACAGAGCTTTTCGAAGAGCCGAATATCATCGGCAACCGGATAGCCCCACTCTTTATCGTGATAGTCGATATACTCCGGTGTTGCTGCACACCAGGCACAGCGCGCTTTACCATCGTCGCATGTTATCGTTGAGTTCATTTCAATTCTCCCAAACCAAGTAATGAATAAATCACTGTGAGGCAGCTCCTACCATGTTATTTTGCTTACTCGCCATAAAAAAACAAAGTGCTGATTGGGCGCATTGATCAATTTTCGAATATGACGGATTGTTAATGGCTTTTAGCTTTTGTTGGTGAGAAGAATCTCTTGATTTGTTGGTTTAGCTTTGCCAAATCTCCGTCATTATGGATGATTTTATCTGCGTAACTTTGTCGTTGTTCTCGCGACGCTTGATGTTCAAGTATGTTTTTTATGTTTTCTAAATTCACGCCGTCACGTTGGCTAGCTCTTTGTATCTGAGTTTCTTCTGAACAGTCTAAAACCCAAATTTCATCTACATAGTCTGGCTTATGGCCTTTTTTGAGAATCCCTTCGACTAAAAGTGGAATCGCCACCAAAAGATATGGGGCTTGGTAGCTTTCATCTTGTTGGTAGTCCTGAATCTGCTTTTGGGTTTCAGCTTGGATGAGCGGGTGCAAAATCATTTCCAATTTTTGACGCGCACTCTGATCAAGGGGGTCGGCAAAAATCTTTTCCCGTAGGGCAGCACGATTCAGAGAGTCGTCGCTATTGAGGATTTCTACGCCAAATTCTTTAACTACTTGCGCCAAGCCAGCGCTATTGGGTGCAACGACTTGACGGCTAATTTGGTCGGTATCGACCGTGGCAATGCCGTGTTCGGCCATTAATTCGCAAAAGGTGCTTTTGCCGGAACCGATTCCGCCGGTTAAGCCGATTACCTTCATTCTCAAACCTTTCTAAACTTTATCCATCGGTCATTTTATAGAATCTTGCTATACAATAACCAGATTGATTTTACGGAGCCATGTTATGTGCGGTATTTGCGGTGAGATTTATTTTGACGGACAGCAGGCGAGCGAAGCGCGTTTAAAGCCAATGTTGGCAGAAATGCAGCAACGCGGTCCAGACGATGAGGGGATTTGGTTAGACGGGCATGTTGGCTTGGGACATAAACGTTTGTCGATTATCGATTTATCTGCGTGTGGTCATCAACCGATGCTCGATCAAGAACTGACCTTGGTTTTTAACGGCTGTATCTATAATTATGTTGCACTGCGCGACGAGTTAATTGAACTTGGGCATCACTTTAATTCGCATTCCGATACTGAAGTGATTCTTAAGGCGTATCGACAGTGGGGCATGGAATGCGTCAACCGTTTTGAAGGTATGTTTGCTTTCGCTATTTGGGATGACCATAACCATCAACTTTTAATGGCGCGTGACCGAATCGGTATTAAGCCGCTATATTACGCAATGGTTGAGGGTGGTGTGCGTTTCGCATCTAATACTCAAGCTTTGTTGGCGGAAGGCGATATCGATACCGAAATCGATCCGATTGGTTTGCACTATCAATTGACACTGCACGCAGTTATTCCTGCGCCGCATACGATTTTAAAAGGCATCCGTAAGCTCGAACCGGGGCATTGGATGATTATTAATCCAGATGGTCAGGTTTATAAAAAACGTTATTGGCATCTTGAAGCACAACGTCCTAAAAGCGACAGCTTTAAAGGCAAGCCGACACCAAGCAATGAAAAAGAGTGGGTTGATGCAATTCACGAATCTCTGAAAGAGGCGGTGCATAAGCGTTTGACCGCTTCAGATGTACCGGTTGGCGTTTTATTGTCCGGCGGGTTGGATTCCAGTCTATTAGTGGCGATGTTGGCAGAAGCCGGAGTTGAGAATATCAAAACCTATTCGATCGGTTTTGAAGATGCGCCGGAAGAGAAGGGTAATGAATTCGAATTCTCGGACATGGTTGCCGAGCGTTATAACACCGACCATAAGAAATTCCATATCGCCAATGAAACCGTATTACCGCGTCTGCATGAAGCGGTTGAAGCCATGGCAGAACCGATGGTCGGGCAAGATGCAGTGGCTTTCTATCTATTGTCTGAACAGGTCGCTAAGGAAGTTAAGGTGGTATTGTCTGGGCAAGGTGCAGATGAGGTCTTCGGTGGCTATTTCTGGTATCCGCTGATGGCAGAAGCCGGCAAGCAGATTGATTTGGAGAATCCCGAACAGGCGTTGCAAGCGTTTGCACCGTATTATTTTGACCGTTCGCATCAAGAATGGTTGTCGGTGATAAATGAAAAATATCATGTGCATGATGTGACCGGTGAATTTGTTGCTGACCGTTTAACTGAAGCGGGGGCGGATGAGTTCTTGGATCAAGTCTTGCGTTTGGATACCACCACCTTGATTGTCGATGATCCGGTTAAGCGTGTTGATAATATGACCATGGCCTGGAGCCTAGAAGCACGTGTACCTTTTTTAGATCACGACTTAGTGGAATGGGCGATGGCGGCACCTCCGGAAATGAAAACCGGCGGCAAACATATTCTTAAAGCTATCGGGCGCGGAATTGTGCCGGATGCGATTATCGACCGCCCGAAAGTCGCTTTCCCGATGCCGGCGCTGAAATATGTGCGAGGGGATTTCTATGAGTTTATGAAGCAGCTACTGACCTGTGAAGCGGCACAAAAACGAGGCATTTTTAATCAAGAAAAACTTGCAGAGCTGCTGGAAAACCCAGAAGCGGAAAATGCTTTTACAGCAATTCAGGGTTCCAAACTATGGCATGCGGCGCTTTTGGAATTCTGGTTGCAGAAGCATGTTGATAAGACATTGTAGGGCTTGAAATAACTTTTTATGCCCATAGTTACAAGTACTAATCAAATAAAGTAGAATAGCGAAAGTTATTAAAAATATTTATCTAAAGGATTAATGATGGAAAGCCAAGAACAAGTAGTGCAAGAAACATTAGAGCGTATTAACGACCAAGTAACCAATAATCCGGTTGTTATTTATATGAAAGGTACGCCACAAATGCCTTCTTGCGGTTTCTCTAGTCGAGCGGCGCAGGCGTTAGTTGATACGGGTGAGAAGTTTGCATTTGTAAATGTATTGGCAGATGCGCTGATTTTCGAACACCTGCCAAAATACCAAGATTGGCCGACGTTCCCACAGCTTTACATCGATGGTGAACTGCAAGGTGGTTGTGATATCACGCTTGAATTAGCTGAAAGCGGTGAGTTGAAAAACTTAATGGCTACGGCGAATGCTAAGGTTGCTGAGTAATTTCCAATAACTCTCTAGCAAATAAAAAAGCGCTTGTAGGATGATTCCTCAAGCGCTTTTTTTACATCCGTATTGTGGCTCTAGATATTTGCTCTGCTTATTGCTACAGGCTGTCTATAAACCAATCTAAAAATCAATTAGATAGCATTTCCGTTTCATTAACAATTTGGCAGAAAAGGTCGGCGGTTTTTTCGGTATCGTAGACTGCGGAATGGGCTAAGGCATTGTCCCATTCAATGCCCGCTTTGCCCATCGCTTTCGCTAAAACAGTTTGCCCATAAGCCAAACCGGCTAATGACACTGTGTCAAAAGTACTGAATTTATGGAAAGGGCATTTTACCTTAGTGCGGTCGGCGGCGGCTAGGATGAAATTTAAGTCAAAAAAGGCATTATGGCCGACCAGAATCGCGCGACTGCATTCGGTTGCTTTGATTTCGTCATGAATGGGTTTAAACAGGTCTTGCAGAGCCTGTTTTTCCGAGACGGCTTCCCTGAATGGATGGTAAGGGTCGTCCATGCCGATAAACTTCAAGGCACCTTCTTCTAAGTTGGCGCCTTCAAACGGCAGGATATTTCGATCATAGGTGGCTTTACGTTGTAGGCGACCGTATTCATCCATTTCCAAAATCACTACCGCGACTTCCAGCAATGCATCGGTCTGAGGGTTAAAACCGGCGGTTTCAACATCGATGACCACCGGTAAAAAACCGCGAAAACGTTCTTTGATTGTCATCGCTGGAATGTTCTCGTTTGCATAATTTTCTGAAGTGGAAGGCTGTGCGGAAGTGCTTTGGCTCATGAATTAATCTTTATTTTTTGAGTGCTTTTATCAAAACTTTGGAATTGCGCTGATAGTTATAGAGTTCTTGTTTTTCTTGCGGCAGTTCATTTGGCGTTGCTAGAGAAAAACCGTGTTCGATAAACCAGTGGTGCGTATGTGTGGTTAGCAAGAACAGCTGTTGCAAACCATTCTGGTTAGCGGTTTTCTCGATTTCTTGTAGCAGTTGCTCGCCGAGTTCCTGTCCACGATAATCACTGTGTACGGCTAAGCACGCCAGTTCTCCGCTATTTGCATAATTGGCATATAGTGCGGCGCAGCCAATAATACGTTGGTCACGTTCGATAACGATAAAGTTTTCGATTTCCAGTTCTAATCGTTCGCGAGAGCGTTTGACCAAAACGCCTTTCTGCTCCAGCGGCGCAATGACTTCGAGAATACCGCCGACATCGTCGATGCTTGCCGGACGAATCTGGTGATAACGGTCACTGAAAATCATACAACCTGTACCGTCTCGTGTGAATAGTTCCAATAATAGGCTAGACGGATCGTCACGGTTAATCAGGTGAACACGGCTAACGCTATCGCCGATTTTCTGGATGCGTTGTAGCAATTGTTGGGTTTGCTCATCCAGACTTGGCAGAAGCGTGCTGATTTGCGTTTGGTTTAATGCTGCTGGTAAATAGTCGAAACGTTGTGGTTTTTGGAAAATCATCAGCTTGTCGGCTTGCAGTTGTTCGGCTATGGTGCAAGCTTGTTCCAGTGTATTTAAGTTAAATACTTCACCAGTCAAAGAATAGGCAAGCGGTGTTAACAAGACAATTTGGTTACTGTTTAAACAAGATTTAATGGCTTCTTTATTGATTTTTCGAAGTTGCCCAGTGTGTTGAAAGTCAACGCCGTTAACGACACCTTTTGGTTGGGCGATAACCCAATTACCGGAAACTAAGCTTAGTGGTTTGTGTTGTTGGTTAGATGCATGGCAGAAAACCGCTTCCAACTTTGAACGCACATAGCCGATGGTCTGCTGGAAAGTCGGCAGCATTTCTAATGAAGTGATTCGGCACTGTTCGTGTTGTTGCCAGCTGAGTTGTTTTTGCTCAAGTGCTTGGTCAATTTGCAAGGTAGCACCCATCGCCAACACCAGTTTTAAGCCTAAACTGTGCAGAAGGGTGATGTCTTTACTAAGACTGAGCAGCTCTTCGTCATTTTGCAACAAATCACCGGGAAGATAGATAACGCAGGTTTTACCACGGTGCTGTTCGATGTAATGCGAGGATTGGCGCAGGCTTTGGATAAAATCTAATTCAGATTGCTGCATGAATGTGCGAAAATAGTAAGAATTATTTTGCTAAGTATAACAGTCAATTGAACAAAGTCGAATCTCTATATTTTGGAGGTACTCTGTTCAATCAATTTAGGAGTCAAATCGATGCCTCAATATCGTTCTAGAACCAGTACCCACGGTCGAAACATGGCCGGTGCCCGCGCACTTTGGCGCGCTACCGGTATGCAATCAGGAGATTTCGGTAAACCGATTATCGCGGTTGCTAACTCATTCACGCAGTTCGTTCCAGGGCATGTGCATCTAAAAGACATGGGGCAACTTGTCGCTAGAGTAATTGAAGAAGCGGGCGGTATCGCGAAAGAATTTAACACCATCGCCGTTGATGACGGTATTGCAATGGGTCATGACGGTATGTTGTATTCGCTGCCATCGCGTGATTTGATTGCGGACTCGGTTGAATACATGTGTAACGCACACTGTGCGGATGCACTGGTTTGTATCTCAAACTGCGACAAAATCACTCCGGGTATGATGATGGCGGCAATGCGTCTTAATATCCCGACTATCTTCGTAACCGGTGGTCCAATGGAATCCGGTAAAACGGTTCTAGGCGGTATGGAAATCAAGTTGGACTTGGTTGATGCGATGGTTATGGCTGCCGACAGCAACTGTTCGGATGAAGATGTTGATGCGGTTGAAGTTTCAGCTTGTCCAACCTGTGGTTCATGTTCCGGTATGTTCACGGCGAACTCAATGAACTGTCTGGCAGAAGCATTAGGTATTGCGCTTCCGGGTAACGGTTCTACTTTAGCGACTCACGCTGATCGTAAGCACCTATTCGAAGAAGCGGGTCGTCGCATTGTTGAGATGGCGAAAGATTACTACGACAACGATAACGAAAAAGTTCTACCTCGTTCGATTGCGACTTATGAGGCATTTGAAAATGCGATGGCACTGGATGTTGCAATGGGTGGTTCAACTAATACGGTTCTGCACTTATTGGCGATCGCGAAAGAAGCGGGCGTTAACTTTACCATGGCAGATATGGATCGTATTTCTCGCCAAGTTCCTTGTTTGGTTAAGGTTGCCCCGAATTCGAAAATCTATCACATGGAAGACGTCCATCGTGCCGGTGGTATTATGCGAATCCTTGGTGAGCTAGAACGTGGTGGTTTGATTAATACCGACGTTCCGACCGTACACGCATCAACCATGGGTGCTGCGCTGGAATTGTGGGATGTGCGTCGCACAGATAACGAAGCGGTGCATAAATTCTTCCGCGCGGCGCCGGGCGGAGTTCGTACAACGGAAGCATTCAGTCAAGATAAGCGTTGGAAAACGGTTGATACCGATTCGGCTGAAGGGTGTGTTCGTGATATGGAACACGCATACACTATCGAAGGTGGTCTAGCAGTACTTTACGGTAATATCGCATTGGATGGTTGTATTGTTAAGACAGCCGGTGTTGATGAAGAAATCTTCAAGTTCTCTGGTCCTGCACGTATCTATGAATCACAGGATGCAGCGGTTGACGGGATTCTGAATGACCAAGTGAAGTCCGGTGAAGTGGTTATCATCCGTTACGAAGGGCCAAAAGGTGGACCGGGTATGCAAGAGATGCTTTATCCAACAAGCTATTTGAAATCAAAAGGTTTGGGTAAAGAGTGTGCTCTACTTACTGACGGTCGTTTCTCAGGTGGTACTTCAGGTCTATCAATCGGTCACGCTTCGCCGGAGGCGGCAGAAGGTGGTAACATCGGTTTGGTTGAAAGCGGTGATATGATTGAAATCGATATTCCGAACCGTACTATCAATGTACAACTGACTGATGAACAGTTAGCGGAACGCCGTCAAGCAATGATTGCCAAAGGTAAAGATGCTTGGAAGCCTGCTGAAGAGCGTCCACGTCGTGTTACCCCGGCACTGCGTGCTTACGCTGCAATGACAACAAGTGCTGCATTTGGTGCGGTGCGTAATGTTGATCAAATTGAACACAATAAATTTTAAGAATTAACGAATTAGGAACTTGTAAGGAGTTGCACGATGTTTGCCGATCAATTAACTCAGGAACAGCGTCAGGTCGTATTTGATCTTGCGGCTAACTTAGCTGCAGCGGACAATGACGTGTCGGAAGAAGAGATTCAGTATTTAAAAGATTTTAGCGATGCTTATGGTATTGAATTTGATCTTGATAAAGCGGATTTAGATATTAATAATGCGCTTAGCTTGATGGATACGAAAAAGGCGCGTGTTATCACTTTACAAGAGTTAATTAAGCTTTCTTATAAAGATGGTCACTATGGTCGTGAAGAGCAAGAGAAGGTACTGTTATTGGCTCAGAAAATGGGTCTAAACAACACGGATTTCTTGATGCGCATAGAGAACTGGGTTCGCCAAGGCTTCGATTGGGTTTACGAGGGTGAACAGATGCTTGAAGGCGATGACTGAGTTTAGTTTTGTCTTTTAGCGAAAGAGCCGGCGTAAGCCGGTTTTTTTATGTCCAGATGGAAAGCTGGGGGTGGGTTAGTCGGCTTTGAAGTTGCTCACGGTGTAGTGTTATCGGCTAGCTATTTTGTTATTAAGATTTGATCATTCTCAACGGCAAATTATCTGTGATGGAATGAGAGGGCTAATTTAGCCGGTGTGAGTATTCCTATTGAAAAAGTAAGGTAGTATGTCCCGTCCTGAAATAGGTTGACACTTTTTTCAGGTTAAAAACGCTCGATGAACTTCATCGGGCGTTTTGTATTTTAGCGCCAAGTGCGGGCGCTTCGTGTTGTAAATCTCAATCGACTCTTTCACCATCTGCCGAGCTTGCTGAATGTCTTTGGGTTTTGTGAGCAAAAACTCATTCTTTAAAATCCCATTCACCCGTTCAGCCAAGGCATTTTGATAACAGTCATAACCGTCGGTCATGGA
>NZ_JAGETV010000025.1 GCF_017571465.1 Thiomicrorhabdus marina
AGAACAAGTCCAAATGGCTTCAGGCAAAGTAAAATTTAGGCTAAGCAAGGCGTCTGTTTGCCGTCATGTCTAGACCTGACAAAAAGAGACAACACTGCTTAGCCAAATTTTACAAAACCCCTACAGGCGAGGTTTGGACGCGGCAATCTTTGTGAAGTAGCTTGCTTCACTGCGTTCGCAATGACCAGCATTGCGCTAAAACCATGCAATCCCTCTGCATTTCCGTAATTTATCTTATTGCCATAAATTTGATTTCCGCCATAATAAAATTTTCATATCACCCTCTCCAAGCAGCAATCGGCAATGCTAAGAAAACTCCACACAACTATTCTACTTAGCTCCCTCTCGTTAAATGTAAGCTATGTCAAAGCCGATGATTTTTTCAGTATCAATCCACCGAAAAACCCTTTTAGTATCGGAGTTGGTTTTGGTGCCGTAGAAGGCTTGATGTTTGAAAGCAGCGTTCGCGTTAATAAAAAGCTCAATCTTCGCTTTCAGCACGCGCAAGGACTGAAATACAAAAAATATGACCGCTATGAAGAGTTCGACTATCGTTATTACACCGACGGCAGTATGACCTCTTTCATCTTTGACTTCCATCCTCTGGAAAACGGCTTTTTCCTATCGGCCGGCTATGTTCGCAATAACTTTAAGGTTAAGGGCGATAGCATGATTCCCGAAGGCACAACGCGGAACCTTGGCACATTAAACCTAATCGGTATTCCACTTATTTCCGCCAATGCAACCGCGACAAACGATCTAACTCTGGACGCTAAGGTTCGCTGGAAAGAGTTTGGACCACGTATCGCGACGGGTTGGCTATTTGAATTTAATGACCACTTCTCACTACGTATGGAAGTCGGTGCACTAATTTTTGGCGACCCCGAGCTATCCATTGTCACTAATGGCGAGGTAGACGGAACAGACGTTAATCAAATCGATGCCGTTAACGAAGAACGAGATGAACAACAAGACAACTTTGACGGTGAAGCGGATAAATACGACTTACTGCCAATTTTCAATTTTGGAATGAACTACCGTTTCTAGAAATTTTGCGTTCAGATAAACACTTCGTACAATAAGCCCTAATTCACATCGCATTTAAAAGAGATCATTTGATGACTGACAAGTACGCAGTGGTAGGCTATCCGATTGCCCACTCGAAATCCCCATTAATCCACCGTTTATTTGCTGAACAGACCAACCAGGATTTGAGTTATGAAGCAATTTTAATTGACAACGAGGACACCAGTTTTAACTGGGCCATGGCGGATTTAAAGCAGCGCGGCTATAAAGGCATTAATATCACCGTGCCTTTTAAACTGGATGCTTTTGAGTATGCGGATAGCAAATCAAGCCGAGCAGAAAGCGCACACGCCATCAATACTTTTACGTTTAACGAAGACAGTTCGACTGATGGTGACAATACCGATGGCATTGGCTTAGTGAATGACATCGAAATCAACGGTCAGCGTCCATTTAAAGATCAACGTGTTTTGATTTTAGGCGCCGGCGGTGCTGTGCAAGGCATTATGGAACCACTTCTGGCAAAACAGCCGGCATGCGTGCATATTGCCAACCGCACTGCGAAACGAGCAGAAGTATTAGGACAGCGTTTTGAAACCGATATTCCGGTGACAGCAAGTGGCTGGGACGACATTCCGACCGATGAAAGTTATGACATTATTATTAATGGCACTTCCGCCAGCTTGGATAACAAACTGCCGCCGATTTCCGAAGCTGTGTTGAAAAATAATAGTTTGGTTTACGACATGATGTACGGCGCTAAACCAACCATCTTTCTGAATTGGGCCAAACAACACCAGCCAAGCTGTACCGTTATGGATGGATTAGGCATGCTAGTCGGGCAAGCGGCTGAAGCGTTTTATTTATGGCGAGGCGTTCGTCCGGAAACCGCGCCGGTGATTGCCGAAGTTCGTAAATTGATGGCTGAAGAAAGCTAAGGAAACACAGAATAAGTCCCCATTAAACGAAAAAACGACCTGTCCGAATTTTCAGACAGGTCGTTTTTATTTTGAGCCTAAGTAATTAGGTTCCAGCTTAACTAAAACGATTATTTCAGATCAAAGCGATCGTTGTTCATCACTTTTACCCAAGCATTAACGAAGTCGTTAACGAACTTCTCTTGGTTATCGTCTTGCGCATAAACTTCTGCGTAAGAACGAAGGATTGAGTTAGAACCGAACACCAAGTCAGCGCGAGTTGCCGTGAACTTAGTTGCGCCGGTTTTACGATCATTAATATCGTAAGAGTTACTACCGGTCGGCTTCCATGTGTAATCCATCGAGGTTAGATTCACAAAGAAGTCGTTGCTTAGCACTCCTTCGCGATCCGTGAAGACACCATGTTTTGAGCCGCCGTGGTTAGTGCCAAGAACACGCATACCACCAACTAGAGCCGTCATTTCCGGTGCAGTCAATCCAAGCAATTGAGCGCGGTCTAACATCATCTCTTCCGGTTGCACGACATAGTCGGCTTTCAACCAATTACGGAAAGCATCATGCACTGGCTCCAGATATGAGAATGAATCGACATCAGTCATCTCTTGGGTTGCATCGCCACGACCGGCCGCAAACGGAACCGTTACCTTAACACCGGCATCTTTAGCAGCCTTCTCAACCGCAGCAGAACCGGCAAGAACGATTAAGTCCGCCATGCTAACCGGCTTAGCCAAATCAGCTTGAATACCCGACAGTACATTCAAAACTTTCTGTAGACGTTGCGGTTCATTGCCTTCCCAATCTTTCTGTGGAGCTAAACGAATGCGAGCTCCGTTTGCACCACCGCGCATATCGGAACCACGGAAAGTACGCGCACTATCCCATGCAGTAGCAACTAGATCAGAAACACTTAAACCAGAGGCCAAAATCTTCGCTTTGATATCGGCAACGTCAGCGTCATCCAAAGTGTAATCAACCGGAGGAACCACATCTTGCCAGATTAAATCTTCTTGCGGCACGTCTGCACCTAAGTAACGTGCTTTCGGTCCTAGGTCACGGTGTGTTAGTTTGAACCAAGCGCGCGCGAAGACTTCTGAGAAGTAGTCTGGATTTTCGTAGAATTTTTTCGAGATTTCTCGATAAATCGGGTCTTTGATCATCGCCATATCGGCATCGGTCATAATCGGGTTATAACGCTTAGACGGATCTTCTACATCAACCGGTTTATCCTCTTCCTTGATATTAATTGGCTCCCATTGCCAAGCACCGGCCGGCGATTTTTTCAGTTCCCAGTCGTAATTGAATAGTAGGTAGAAATAACCGTTATCCCATTGAGTCGGGTTGGTTGTCCAAGCACCTTCGATACCAGAAGAAACCGTATTACGACCAATACCACGAGATTTATGGTTATTCCAACCTAAACCTTGCTCTTCAATATCCGCACCTTCCGGGTCAGCACCCAGTTCCGCTGCATCACCATTGCCGTGACACTTACCAACAGTGTGACCACCCGCTGTCAAAGCAACGGTCTCTTCATCATTCATTGCCATACGTTCGAACGTTACGCGAACGTCTTGCGCGGTTTTTAGCGGATCAGGATTTCCGTCAACACCTTCAGGGTTGACATAAATAAGCCCCATCATTACCGCAGCTAGCGGATTTTCTAGATCACGTTGGCCTGAATAACGGCTACCTTCACCGCCAGACGGCTGCAACCACTCTTTCTCAGAACCCCAGTAGATGTCTTTTTCAGGATGCCAGATGTCTTCACGACCGCCGGCGAAACCGAAAATCTTCAATCCCATGGACTCATACGCCATGTTCCCGGCAAGAATCATCAAATCCGCCCAAGACAGCTTATTACCGTATTTCTTTTTGATTGGCCAAAGCAGACGACGAGCCTTATCCAAGTTAACGTTGTCCGGCCAAGAGTTCAGCGGTGCAAAACGTTGATTACCGGTACCGGCACCACCACGACCATCTGCCACACGGTAAGAACCGGCCGAGTGCCATGCCATACGAATCATCAAACCACCGTAATGACCCCAATCAGCCGGCCACCACTCTTGCGAATCGGTCATTAAACCTTTTAAATCTTGCTTAACCGCTTCTAAGTCTAGTTTCTTAAATTCTTCCGCATAATTAAAATCAGCACCCATCGGATTTGATTTGCTATCGTGTTGGTGAAGAATGTCTAAATTCAGTGCATTCGGCCACCAATCCATCACTGAAGAACTGGTTTCCGTATTCGCGCCGTGCATTACTGGACATTTACCTTGAGACATCGTTAACTCCTCATTTTGTTGTTTTTACAGCATATAAAAATGCAATGCCCGTCCAGTTTATGGATTTTCATTCAAAGCACCAGACAATTATTTCTAACGAAACCATAGGAATTATTTATTAACAAAAACTATCAATTTTTCTTAAACCCCTATAAAAAAACTATCAATAAAAACCCGATGCGGATATTTACGCAAATGCTATCATTGCGAGGCACTCTATAAATAATAGCGTTAAAAAGCATACATTTAATGCCATTATGTAAATCTGACTTTCACACCCTAATTTTTCTATTCCTCATTATTGATTTACCTCTTAAATTCTAATAATGTACAAATAGAATCGTTTAATAGTGCTGATTTCGGGCAACATCTATGGGGTAAAATATGCACAGTCATAGCTTCATCTTTCAACCCAACTATCCACAGTCGACAATTGAAAATATCACCGCTACCATTCGCTCTCAGCCTGCTAGCGCGGTTCTAATTCAATTTTTTAGCGGTATTATCAATAAAGATGTTATCGAGTGCTGTCTGAACACTCTTTATGACGAACTCAACCCCATTTGCCAAAAACACACCGGCCAAGAATTAGTTATTATTGGTGCGACCACCACCGGAGAAATTTATGAAGGCATGCTTCTAGAACAACAAATAGTACTAAGCGTCAGCTGCTTTACCAAAAGCACACTCACTTCAACCTTAATACAAACCGACTCAACCCATTCCAACGCCAGCAAGGCTCTTGGTCAACAACTTGCCGAAGCGGTAGTAAAGGAAAACAGCAAAGCCTGCATTTTACTGATGGATGGCTTACTGGTGAATGGCGAAGACGCGGCCAGTGCTTTTACACACAGGGCAAACCAAATCGCGCAGCAACCACCAATCGTTTCGGGTGGCATGGCCGGAGATAATTATCAATTCCAAGAAACCTATGTTTTTCATCGTAATAAAGTCAGTCAAGCCGCAGGTGTCGCCGTCAGCCTCAATAGCACAGTGCTACAAGCTTACAATTGCTACAACCTAAGCTGGCGACCGCTTGGACCAACAGCCACGATAACGAAATCCGAAGGTGCCATCGTTTATGAAATCAACCAACAACCGATAATCGATTTTTATTGTCACTACCTTAGTCAGGAAGTCGTAAAAGGCCTGCCTGAAAGCACGATAGAATTTCCATTAATCATTCAGGGACAGAATGTTCCAATTGCCAGATCAATGGTTCAAGTACTTGATAATGGCGGTTGCGTGTTTGCCGGAAACATGCCGGAGGGAAGTAAAGTGCGCTTTGGCATCGCCGATCAACACCACATGGAAGCGGAGAATAAAATAATGCGTAGTGATTTGATTCAAAAAGGTGTTGAAGCACTGTTTGCTTACTCCTGCTCTGCACGTAAAATCTTTTACGGAGCTGAACTACAAAATGAACTATTGCCCCTCAACAATATTGCGCCGCTAAGCGGGTTCTTTACCTACGGTGAAGTTTATCACTTAAAGCAAAATGATAATTGTGATGCAACCTTGCTGAATATCACCACTACCATCTTGGGACTTTCCGAACAAGCCAAACACGACTATCAACCTAAACCATTCAACAATCCGCATGTCGAAAGTAGCCGCCAGAGCCTTTCCTACCATGCACTGATTAACCTAGCGAACACCAGCTACCAAGAGCTGGAACAGGAAATTGCCGAACTTAAGAAAAAGCAATGCTAGGTTCTTTTGAGCAAGTTTTCACCAACCCCTAAATGCCGAACCATCCAAAAGTAATCGTTAATACGCCTAATATACCAAGGCCAATTGCCGAATAGCGGCCTGCTTTCGGCTCCCCTAAAATCAATGCATATACCGCTTTTAGAAGGTTATTCGAGCCTGCCGCAATCAGAATCCCACTAGCGATTAAAGCGGTATCCGCTGCATAACTGCCGTTAAGCAAAGACAACACAAATGGATCAATATCGGTAAAACCAATAATCAACGACAGATAGCGTAGACCTTCATCACCAAAATATTGGGTAACCAACTGAGTAATCACTGCCATGAGAACAAACAGACCGGCAAAGATAAAAGCGACCTTCAGCTCCAATGGATTACCTGCCTGAGTCAGCATCGGTTTATGCTCAACCCGACGGCGTTCCATTTGGATAAACAGCAGAACCATAACAAAATTCAACAACGCAAAACCGCCTAAAAACGGCGCGAGAATTTTAGCCGCTTCCCATTGAAAAACCGCCGCAATCACCCACAAACGTAAATACATCATCGCTGTAGCAATTAAAATCGCCGCCGTCATTTTGTAACTCATACGAGGAACATCTTGCGATTTTTTACTCAAAACAACCGTGGTTGCCGTCGATGAATAGAGCCCGCCAAAAATACCGGTCACGAGAATACCTTGATCTTTAAACAGATATTTCTGCGCTACGTAACCCAAATAAGAAACTGATGACACAACTACCACAGCGAGCCAGATTTTAAACGGCGACACTGGTAGCCAAGGATGCAGGACTTCGTTCGGGAGCAACGGCAGAATAATCCCGCTCAGAAGAATCAGTTTGGCCAGAGTAGTCAACTCATCGCCGGAGATTTTTTCCGCTAAAGAATTAATGCTTTGCTTGGCATTTAGCACGATCACAATGGTGACAAATATCGCCGCCAAGATCCAAAACGGCTGAGTTTGCGCCAAAGCGCCATAAACGTAAACCAACGCCCAAACCCAAAACAGCAATACACTGCCGTAATCCCTTTTTAAAACCTTGTTGTAATACAGCATATAAATCGCCGTTAGGGCGACAAAACCGATTAGAAACATCCAAAAGTCGAGCAAGAAAAAGCTAAAGCCCGCCATGGCGGTAAAGGCAAAAGTCCGCACCGTACCGAAAAAAACTTCATCGGTACTTTGATGATACTTTTGTAAATATGCCTTTAACTCAAGTCCGGTTAAAAAGCCGAACATCAAAGTCACTATAAATTCACCCCATAGGCTTTCAGCAAAATCCATCGTTTTTCTTACTCTTGTTCAGCCGCAAAATCGTTTTTCAACTTCACATAATGCGCTGCCGAATATTTAAAAAACGCCAACTCTTTTTCTGTCAGCGGGCGAGCTTGCTTAACCGGTGAGCCGACATACAAATAACCGCTTTCCAAA
The DNA here is from genome assembly GCF_017571465.1 of Thiomicrorhabdus marina. Taxonomy (GTDB): domain Bacteria; phylum Pseudomonadota; class Gammaproteobacteria; order Thiomicrospirales; family Thiomicrospiraceae; genus Thiomicrorhabdus; species Thiomicrorhabdus marina. The sequence goes on from NZ_JAGETV010000025.1 coordinate 7,392, forward strand.
ACCTTGCCTGGCGGCACCAAAGCATTCGCTGCAACTAAAACATGTTTCTGCACCACAGCGTTATCTAACACCACCGCACCCATACCGATTAAGCATTCATTTTCAATAATGCAACCATGTAACACCGCGTTATGCCCGACAGTCACGTCCTCGCCAACAAGGCATTTCGAACCTTTAGAAACATCGCTTTCATGGGTGGTATGCACTACCGCACCGTCTTGGATATTGGAACGCGCACCGATTTTTATGTCATTCACATCACCACGCAAAGTCGCATTTGGCCAAATACCTACATCTTCAGCAAGGACGCACTTACCGATCACAACGGCACTCTCATCGACCCATGCCGATTTAGCCATTTGCGGAACAATCCCCTTATATTTTCGAATAGCCATTCCATGCTCCTTATCTTCAAACTCGATCAAATAAAACTTGATTGTAGTGTATTTCAACCAGTAAAAAATTGGCCACGCACAGATTTATGTATGAAAAACGGTCATAAGCTTTATGACTTGATAACAAATTAGGGAGAAAATTTCACAAAACGGCGCAATTTAAATTTTATAGACTCTATGTTGTCGCTAAAAAGCCGTATCATTTAAGTGGGATTAGTGAAAAATTATGTAATTCTCCTGAAGAAGGAGGTAGGAAATGCAAACAGAAACAGTCTTAGATCCGAACACAGCGGATATTGATACAATTAATCGACGACAGTCACCGCGCCAAGATGCTTGTATTCCATCGGTACTGGTCGACAAACAGTCAATGAGCTATACCACAATTATGGATTTCTCCGAAGGCGGTATTCGCTTACGCACATCAATACCTCTTCAAATGGACGATGAGATTGAAGTCATTATTAAACCTTACAATAATCCGACTGCTCGACCAATTCATCTAAAATTAGAAGTCAAACACTGTCGAGTTGAAGATGAAGAAAGTTTTTCTATCGGCACTCAATTGAAAAACTACTTTGACGACATCATGAGCACCCTGCAAAATTACGCCATGCCAAGCAAATCGACTTCATTCAATAGCCGATTAGCTTCAATTTTAGCGTAGCTAAAAACTTAAGAATAAATCGCCACCTAATCCCGTTCCCCATTCCTTCATAGCTGCGCGATTTCACTCCACAAAATACAAGATTATGCCAACGGCATTACCCTTATACCTTGCCAGAAGCCATTCTCATACTTAGAAGTTCTCCCAAAAAATACTCTCGAAGCTTAAGCCTGTCTCATTGGTTTTATAAAGCTCACGAACTCATTCAATTGATTACAACTGTTTAAATAGCCTTTTCAATTTTTGTATGAACAGTTATGGCGGCACTATAACTTAACAAGAGGTGAAGGTACTTGACTGCCCCAAACAAGTAAAATATTATTACCCTAAGAATTAAAGGTTTTTTACTCTGTAAGTTATATTCCAATAATCAAGTATTGGGGGAAGGCTAGCTATGAACCGCTTCTTAAACGCCGTATTATTCATGCTATACGCGGTTCTTAATACCGCAAATGCTGCTGATATAAAAACCAGCAAATTTTATGATGTATACAAATCAGAAGTTGCTGGCTACTCCGGCAAAGCCGTTATTACAAAGATAAACCAATTCATCAATAGCTTTCCTTATAAAGACGATGTATTTACATACAACACTGAAAATCACTGGGCTTCGCCTAGCGAGTACATTAAGAATAAAGGTGGGGATTGCGAAGATAGCGCAATGATGAAAGCCTTGCTCCTGAAAAAACAAGGGGTTAAAACGGTTTATGTTCGTTTTAACAAAAGAAACACTAACCACGTGGCGTTAGTTGCAATTGCTGAAAATAGATTATGGCTACTAGATGATAAAAAACCTTATGTCATTACTAAACAATTAGCTAAAAAACTGAAACTTCAATTCTTTAAAGTTAAAGGACATCACTTAAAAGAAAAAATATTTAGTCACATTCCTACCATTGCACTAGTCGGTGGAAAACCAACGTCTCTTTCTGGAAATTCTGTACAAATCGCAACTGCAATGGATTATTGATTACCAAAGAAATTTATTCAAATTCAGCAGTTAATCTCTTGCTAAAAACCTTAGTCTACTCCCATTCGAATACAGCCTTCCTAACTGTTCCACTAGCTTGTCAAAATTATCGTTGCTAAAGATTATTTCGCAACCATAAACATATTTTTCATGCCAAGGACTAATATGTAACACTCTCAACACACACTCTACACCTTGAAACTTTGGATCAACTAAATCTTTAATATCAAAGATTAAATGTTCATGCAGTGAAAAGATTGAACTCGAAACAAAGCATAAGCCCGTCCCATCTAAAGAAATATCCTTTAGATGGCAAGAAGACTTAATACCACGCTTTTCAATAGTACATTTTTTACGTAGATTGACTCTTCGATATGATCTAAGTTCTGAATTCATTGGCTATTCACTCCCAAGAACCTTAATGACAGATATCTATTATTTTAGCTGACGTTAATATAATAATTGTATTAATAAACTTTTATAGGCTAATCAATTCTTCACCCAGCGAAGAACTCATAAAATATTCCGGCATTAAGGCAGAGTAAATTAACAATATTTAGCGCATGGTAACTAATTCTTCTGCACTAGATGGATGAATTGCAATGGTTGCGTCCAAATCGGCTTTGGTAGCGTTCATCTGTACCGCGACCGCAAACCCTTGCAACATTTCATCCGCACCATCACCTACAATATGAATCCCGACCACACGCTCGTCTTCACCGGTTACTACCAATTTCAGAGCCGTTTTGATTTGATGACCGGTAAAGGCGTAGCGCATCGGCGTAAACACCGAAGTATAAACTTTCACATTATCATGACCATATTCACGACGTGCATCATGTTCGGCTAAGCCAATTGTACCTACCGGCGGATGAGAGAAGATAACCGTCGGCACCGCGTGCAGATCAAGAATCATATCGGGTTTATTGTTATATAAACGCTCGGCAAGGAAACGCCCGGCACGAATCGCCACTGGCGTTAGCTGCGGTTGCCCAGTGACATCACCAATCGCGTAGATATTATCTACTGCCGTTTTATGACGCTCGTCAACCTCAATAAAGCCACGGCCGTTAGCACTCAAACCAGCATTTTCCAGCTTCAATGGTTCAATTAGGGTTTCACGGCCAACCGCCCAAATCACTTGGTCAAAACCAGCGATATGCTGGTCATCTTCACTATGAATAGTGATAGTGCCGTCTTCAGCACGCTCCAACTTCTTAACTTTAAAGTGATACTCTTTGTGAATACCGCTAGTAATCATCGCATCGGTTAGCGTTTCACGAATCATGTCATCAAAGCCTCGTAGCACCAAGTCTTTACGGCTCACCAAAGTGGTGTCAGTACCTAGCGCTTGCAAAACACCTGCCAGTTCAACCGCGATATAACCACTGCCGATTACCGCCACCTTCTTAGGCTGTTCAGTCAGCGCGAAGAAACCGTCTGAAGTAATCCCTAGATCCGCATTTTCAGTTTCTTGCGGAATTGTTGGTTTACCGCCCGGCGCAATAACAATGGTTTCTGCGGTGTAAGTTTTTCCGTCGACTTCAACAGTATGCTCGTCAACAAAAGAGCCCCAGCCTTCCAGAACGTCAACACCTTTATCCGACATATAACCGTTATACCAACTGGTAATGTTATTGATGTAGCCTTCACGCTGCTCAACCAGCTTAGCCCAGTCAAAACCATCCTGTTTCACGTGAAACCCGAAATCCGGAGCATCACGCAAGGCTTCGGCGATGTGCGCACCAAACCACATAACTTTCTTAGGCACACAACCGATATTGACGCAGGTTCCGCCGAGCTTTTTCGCTTCCACTACCGCACATTTTTTGCCATATTCCGCTGCACGTTCTACTACAGACAAACCGCCACTTCCGGCGCCAATTGCAATTACATCGTAATCATATGCCATGTTTATGAAATCCTTTGCTAATGATTCTTATAAGTTCAAGACCTTTAAATGCCTCTCGAACCGAAAATTTGGTAATAAAAAAGGGCTACGGCGGCCATTATGGACACCGCGCCCTTTTCACTGCGTCAGACCTAATGTTGACGCCGTTACTTAAGCTTACTGGTCTTAAGCAGCGTTAGTATTTTCGCTGTTTAGGTAAGCTTCTAGGTCTTCAGAACCACCCACTAGTTCGCCATCAACGAATACTTGTGGAACGGTACCGGCACTCGCCACCGCACGTAGTGTGCGAGAAGTGATACCTGAATTACCTACCGTAATTTCTTCGTAAGTAATCCCTGCATCTTCAAGCATTGACTTCGCTTTCAGGCAGAATGGGCATGTCGGCTTAGTGAAGATAGTCGCAACACGTGGTGCAGAAGCCATCGGGTTAATGTATTTCAGCATCGTGTCCGCGTCAGAAACTTCGAATGGGTCGCCTGGAACTTCCGGTTCAATGAACATTTTTTCGATAACGCCATCTTTAACCAGCATTGAGTAACGCCATGAACGCATACCGAAACCAAGGTCTTCTTTGTTAACCAGCATTCCCATGCCGTCAGTAAACTCGCCGTTACCATCAGGAACAACACGTACGTTGCCACACTCTTGATCAGCCGCCCACTCGTTCATTACAAACGTGTCATTAACCGATACACAAACGATTTCATCCACACCGTTAGCTTTGAAAACCGGCGCTAGTTCGTTGAAACGAGGTAGGTGAGTTGAAGAACAAGTTGGGGTGAAAGCACCCGGTAGAGAGAAAACTACAACAGTTTTGCCGTTAAAGATTTCATCAGTCGTTACATTAACCCAGTCATTGTTTTGACGAGTTGGGAAAGTGACGTTTGGTACACGTTGACCTTCACGATTTGGTAATGCCATTTAAGGGATCTCCTCAATTTAGTTAAACCCAAGCGAATTAAGAGTATGCTTCGCTCCATAGGCAACTAGTTTATAAAAAATGCTAATATCAGTAAATTTTAATATTTTTAAGTAACTGATAGATTCTAACTAATGTAAAGACCTAAGAATCTTCTGCGATAAAAAGCTATAAATACCATAGCATGAGAATGGCTAATAAGGAAATACTAATACAATGAAATATCTTCTTAAGACTAGATATGCTGAATTTAGAAGGGAAGAGGCAAGCACACGCTTATGCTCACCAAATATAAAAAAATCCGTCAAAACTGGACAAAAACCACGTTAAATAGCGAAAAACTATTATCTTTTATTGAAGGGTCTCACCCTGAAGTTTACGCATAAACGGTTCAAGCAAGTCCTTCTCTTGGGCATATTTCATTAATACGCCTAATACTGCTTGGTCTTCGTGCTTGGATGCAATACGCGCCGACAACTGGAACTCATGTTCAGTTACCGCACCTTTAAAACCGCCCAACTCAAGCAATGCCGCAACCATTCCGACATTTTGCAATAGACACGCTGCTTGCAACGCTTTAACGGGTTCACCGGCCGCATCTTTACCGACTTCTAAGTTCGCGGAAACAAAATACTCCTGCACCAATACCTTAGTCATCCAGTAATTCATCTCCGGCTCTGCCTCACTTTCCAAAGCATGCATAAACATCTCTTTTGGATCAGTCTGATGACGATTCACCAGCGTCTTTACGATATTCGAGAAAGAATCGCGATTCTTCTCATCAAAATTCATTAAATTCATAATCTGCTCACTGCAAGGTTTTCAACTGCGCCATTTTAAGACATCACGCAGTTTGACGATAGTTTCGATTATTTTGAAGGCATTATCAAAAGGCAAAAATAATACCACTTCGTTATTAAATGCTTGGTTTTTTGCTTATTACACTTAACTAATCCCTCGCTTAAGAAGAGATCATAAATGAGTATGACTCTGCAAAATTAACTAACTATTTCTAATAGTTTTTACAGACATTACTTAGGAAGCTAAGCTAGCAATAAAGCAAGCCGATGAATTTTTCACCCTAGACTTACAAGTTACGGAAGAAAGCTATAAAATTTGTATTTTTTATACGAAATCTAAATATAAATTGCTAGTGAGAAGAAAATGAAAAGCAGGCCAGAAATAACTGTATCATCAGTAGACTTAGATAGACTCTACTCCTTACTTGACTCTTTGCCGAAAAATAGCATCGCCGGTCTCGATGATCTAGAAGAAGAACTAAGTCGTGCAAAAATAGTCAAACCAAAAGACATGCCTCCAAATGTCGTCACAATGAACTCAACAGTTCAATTTGTTATCGAATCGACTAACAAAGAATTTGAACTGACTTTAGTTTATCCTCAAAACATGAATGCCGACGGCAAAACCATATCCATTCTTGCTCCTGTCGGTAGCGCTTTATTAGGTCTTTCTATAGGTGATTCAATTGAATGGCCAAAACCAGGCGGCGGCACTCTAAATGTTAAAATTACTGCGGTCACCTACCAACCTGAAAGATCAGGCGACTATCAATTATAAAAATACTCCGCTGTAAGAAATTTATCCAGTCTCGTAGAACGGGTTCTTATGCAAAAATTGTGAAGAGACAAACTTTATTGTTTTTTCACAAAATTAAAGAGCTAAACCGCAAGCCACCGCAGAGGCCCAAGCAAACTGAAAGTTATAACCTCCCAACCAGCCAGTAACATCAAGCACTTCACCGATAAAATATAATCCCGGCTGTTTTTTGGCTTCAAAGGTTTTGGAAGAGACTTCATCGGTATCAACACCACCAAGCGTCACTTCGGCTTTGCCGTAACCGCCGGTTTCCGCAGGATAGAGTCGCCATTCACAAATCTGTCTTGCATAAGCTTCCAACACTTCGTCACTGGCATTGGCAATATCCTCCGGTGCCGGATGCAATTGCTGCCAGAACTGCACAAAGCGTTTCGGCCAGAAGCTGCTCAGCCATTTGTTCAGATTTCCAGCCTGTTTGCGCAGTCGTTTTAATTCATCCAAAACACTCACTTGCGGCATTAGATGAATCTCTATCGGTTCACCTTCCGTCCAATAATTGGATGCTTGCAAAATCCCCGGCCCGCTTAAGCCTTGATGAGTAAACAACATCGCTTCTTGAAAACGCATTCCTCCGGCGCTGACCGCAACATCTAACGATAAACCGGATAATTCAGCGATGCGCTCTAGCCACTTGCCTTTAAAATTTAGTGGCACCAAGCCCGGACGAGTTGGCAGCACCTTTAGACCAAACTGCTTGGCGATCTCATACCCAAAGCCGGTAGCTTTCAGTTTCGGGAACGATAAAGCACCGGTGGCAATCACTAATTTATTGGCGTTGAACTTGCCACCCGAGGTTTGTAATTGATAGCGCTCATCCACATAACGAAGCTTATCGACCGAGGTTTTCAGTGAAAATTCAACCTGTGCCCAATCACATTCGGTGCGGAGAATCTGAATTAAATCTGACGCGCGTTCGGAACAAAACAGCTTGCCGAGCTCGCGTTGTTCATAAGCAAGCCCGTGGCGTTCAACCAATTCGATAAAGGCGTTGCTCGGATAACGCGACAGTGCGCTTTTGACAAAATGCGGGTTCCGGCAGATATAGTTTTTAGCGCTGACATCGAGATTGGTGAAATTGCATTTACCGCCGCCGGAAATGCGAATTTTCGCCGCCGCTTTCGGCGCATGGTCAATCACTAAAACCGACAGTCCTTGATAACCGGCCGTCGCCGCGCACATCAACCCAGCCGCTCCCGCGCCGATAATAATGACATCCCAATCGAGTTGAAGACTTGCTTGTTGCTGACTCATTAGTAGAGCGGCTCCCATTGCATATTGCGGCGTTCGATTTCCGCTTTGATTTCGAGCATGCCGCATTCCGCTTCGGCCGCTTGGCCTTCTACGCCAAGCTCAATAAAACGGCGTCCGTCGTCGTCAATTTTCGGCAGACTAAAAAGGCGTAAGCTCGGGAAATTCGGCTCGAATTTTTCCATAAACTCGATCCATTCCGACTCCTGCCCATCCATAATCAGTACCGCATGTTCAACCTTTCGTTCGGTAAACAGAGACTGATAGCAATTATCCAAAACCCATTCCATCATCGGCTGCGCCATCATCGGAAAGCCCGGCATAAAATGGTGTTGTTTAATCGAAAAGCCCGGCACACGATTAAAACTGTTCGGAATAATATCTGCACCCTGCGGATATTCAGCCATGCGCACACGTTGCGGATAAGCGTCTTCGCCAAACTGCGCTTCAATCTCTTTGACCGCTTCAGGATGACGCTCAATCGGCAAATCCAATGCCGCTGCCGCACATTGGCGAGTGCGATCATCCGGTGTCGCGCCGATGCCGCCAAAACAGAACACAATATCGCCACTGGCAAAACTGCGACGTAAGGTTTCTTGCAATCGTTGCGGTTCATCACCCAAAATCTGCACCCAACTAATCGCCAAACCTCGTGGTTGCAGCAAGGCGTTGGCATTTGCCAGATGACGGTCTTGACGTTTTCCAGACAGGATTTCATCACCAATAATAATCAAGCCAATCGCGGGCATAAAATGTCTCCAGAAGGATAGTGAGCGCTATGCAATAATAAGCCCTTTATTATAAAGCATCTGAGAAGGTTAATTTTTGGCTGTGGCAGAAACGAATTATGAACCATCAAAAGACCCTAGCAACCATATTGACCCTAGCTGGCTCTGACCCGAGTGGCGGAGCAGGAGTCCAAGCCGACTGTAAAACCATTCATGCTCTGGGCGGTTATGCGCTGAGTGTCGCTACGGCTTTGACGGCACAGAACTCTCAAGGCGTGCAGGCGGTATATCAGGTTGACCCAAACGTCTTTGCTGCACAAGTCGATGCCTTATTAGCCGATTACCAAATCGATGTGCTGAAAATCGGCATGCTCGGCAATGCTGATAAAGTCGAACAACTAAGCGGTATTCTGCAACAAATTCCAGTCAATACACCCATTGTTCTAGATCCGGTGTTGATTAGCTCCAGCGGCAAAACACTTTTGCAGAATGATGCGATAGCGGTTTTGCTGGAAAAAGTAGTTCCACGAGTCACCGTACTGACTCCAAATATTCCCGAAGCGGAATTTCTGTTAGCGCAAAACGACATTGAGATTGAGTTAAACGATCTATTGTCACAACAAGAGTTCATGGCCATTGCCAAGGCACTTCAACAGCTTAAATGCGACAATATCCTGTTAAAAGGCGGGCACGGATGCGGTGACCAAGCAATCGATTATCTGTTTACCGAACTACAATCCAAGCCGCAAGTTCACAGTTTTGCGCAACCGCGGATTCAAGTGCAACACAGCCACGGCACCGGCTGTACACTCTCTTCCGCAATTGCCACCAAACTCGCGCAGGGTGATTCACTAGAGCAAGCGGTCGCCGCCAGTAAAGATTACCTGCATCAAGCGCTATTACAAAGTGCGACGGGACAGCCGCATTATCGACCATTATCTGAGGCCAAAAACGAAAAAAGCCACCGCAGAGGTGGCTTACATCATTTCTTTGCCAAGTAGTCGCTTATTCGACTGCTTTTTCAACGCCTTCTTTCACGTCTTTGGCGCCATCAGACACCGACTCCATCACACCCTGCGCGCCGTCACCGGTCTGTTCCAGGTATTGAATAATCTCTTCCGCAGCCACTAATGAATCACGCGCCACTTCACGGCTATTAAACCAGTCGAACATAATTGCCAGCGCGATGAAAATCACGATCCAAACAATAATACTAATAAAGCCGAACAGTCTCATCATAGCTAAGTACCTTTTATATCTTGTTTTTAATGCGCTCTATAATACCAGAAGTGCCAAATGGACAAACTATGCTTTTCCGGAGCGCCAAGTACGAATCTGGAAACGTGCCGGATGACTAGCATAATACAGCGACTGCGCCAGAGGTAACGCCTGATTAAATACCTGCGCAGTAATAATTTCTGCCGCCAAAAACACCGAAATCAAGCCACGCGCACCATGCCCGTTAGAAATATACAAATGCGGCTGATAGTGCTGCTGCGGATATTGGAAAACCGCCTTGGTATGCGATTTCTGAAGATAATTTTCACTCAGATAATTCCAATCCGGTACGGCACCGACTACCGGTAAATGATCCGGCGTGGTCGGACGAAAAGCAATTCTGCCTTCAGATAACTCCTGTTTTTGTACGGCATTGTCCTGCAACCAGTTCGGTAAGTTTTTCTGCGCCTGCTCAATATTATGCTGATGCCCTGCATCGGACAGTTCAATGCCTATATCCGGCGCCTCAAAGGTCGCACCCGCAACATAATGCCCCGAAGAGGTTGGCGAAGCGTAACCGCCATGCGTGACCGCAATCGGCAAGGGCATTTGCACCTGCTCGGCACGTAAATGACTGACCTGCCCTTTTACCGGACGCATCGGCGTTTGCAGTTGCGCATTAATTTCAGCATCCAAACTGGCACTGGCGAAAACCAATACATCAGCACTGAAATGTTGCTGATTGGTTTGCACTTGCCATTGAGCAGACTGATATTGCCAAGACTCGACCTGGTTTTGACAAAGTACCTTAACGTTCTGATGTGCTAAACAAGTCTCGACAATGCTGCGCGGATAAATCCAACCGCTGTCTGGATAGAACAGACCGGCCGGACAATTCTGCATCGCCAGCTTTTCCTGCACAGCCGTATCATCCAACCATTGCGCAACGGTTTCTGGCACTGCCACACGCTCAAACGCTTGCTGCCAATGCTTTTGCAGTTTGCCGTCCGCTTGTGCCAACTGAATCAAACCCGATAAATCGCCTTGAACTTTGCCTTCTGCCAACCAAGGTTTTAACCAACGCAAAGCCGTTTGATACCCCGCCCAATACCAACGCGAACGCAAATTCCAATCCGCAGTGATAAGCGGATGCATGGTACCGGCGAGATTACCGGAAGCCTGGCTGGCAATGTCATCCGCTTGTTCCAAAACCGTGACTTGCATCCCCTTTTCCGCCAAAGCATAAGCGGTGGTCGCTCCTGCTATACCGGCGCCAACGACAATTGCCGTTTTTGGCTCTGATTGCAATTTAGGCACACTAAACCAAGGTGTCTTGTCACTATGCGGGCGTAGATGCGCCATCTTGCCAAAACACATCTCGCGCTTGCGACCAAAGCCCTTGTCTTTTTTGACTTCAAAACCAACTTCTTTCAGACCTCGGCGCACAATTCCGGCCGCGGTAAACGTCGCGAAAGTGGTATCTTGATGACTGAGCCGAGCCATATTCTGAAACAGCGCCGGTTGCCACATCTGTGGGTTTTTCGACGGCGCAAAACCATCCAAAAACCATGCATCCACCTTGGCGTTTTGGTCACATTCTTTAAAACCGTCTTGGATATCACCGAGCCATAGACTTAAACGCACTTTCAATCCCGGTAAATACAGGTCATGCCAGCCTGGTAACAATGGTGGATAAATCTGTTGTAACAGTTCGGCCTGCTGACTGACTTCAGCAAAACTCTGATGCACGCGCTGCAAGTCAGCAAAACGTAATGGGAACTTCTCGAAAGAGACAAAATGCAGTTCGGCATTCGGCGTTTTATCGCCCCATCGCTCCTGCCACAATTGCAGCGCCGCCAAAAAATTCAATCCCGAACCGAAACCGCTCTCAGCAATACGAAAGACGCTTTTATTCTCCACAGCCAGCTCGGCAAAACGTTCAGCCAACTGGTTATGTTGCAGAAAGTTATAGCGAGTTTCATTCAGACCATCCTGTTGCGAGAAGTAACTATCTTCAAATTCACTGGCAAAAGGCACTTCTTCTTGCCAGTGCAATTGCGCAGGCTGTAGGGCAATTTTTTTCATCGGGAAGTTTTCTTAAAAATGGATAGCACTATTATAATGGCTGCAAAGCAGCTGTGGAGGAGCAAACAATGGATCAGCCAATTGATAACAGTAACGACCAAGAATGGCAGGAAAAACTCGATTCGGAACAGTATCAAATCTGTCGTTGCGGCGGCACCGAGCGCGCTTTTACCGGAAAGTACTGGGATTATAAAGAAGTCGGCACCTACACTTGCGCCTGTTGTGGTACGCCGCTGTTCAGCTCACAAACCAAATACGATTCCGGCTCGGGATGGCCGAGTTATTTCCAGCCGATTAACGACAGCGCCATCAAAGAGCTGGTCGATAAAACCCACGGTATGCTTCGCACCGAAGTGCGTTGCGCCAACTGCGACAGTCATCTCGGGCATGTTTTCCCGGATGGCCCAGCGCCGACCGGCTTGCGTTACTGCATTAATAGCGCCTCACTCGATTTTATTCCGCAAGTCTAATCCGCATCGTGCAAACCCTCGAGTGGCTACAACAGCGACAGCGCCAACTGCAAGCTAATCGTCATCGCACACTTTGCATTCTGCAAGGCGATGCGCGGGCGGCTTGGCGCTTGATTCAACCGATATGCGAACAGCACAAAACACTGATTTTAGTACCTGTTTTTGACGATGCCGACAGCGCTTGGCACTTTGCAGACCACAGCAATCTCAAGCACCAACTCGGCTCGGAATATCAACATGCTGTGCTCGACTTAAATCACGGCATCCATGCCAATAGCCTTGGTATTATCAGCGGCTTATTGCAAGCCGGCGGTATCTTGTTTGTGATTGCGCCGCCAGACTGGCCGGAAATAGCCAACCCGCTCGACCAACGTTTTTTAAACTCGCCAGTTCAACCACATGATTGTGAACCATGGTTTTATCGACAACTAGCCAATGTTTGGCAAGAGCAAGCCATTTGGCTGACTCAAAGCGATACAAAGTGGCAGATAAAAAACACCTTAGATTTCAGTGCTTCAGAGCAAGCACAGCAAGAGCATTTTTCGAATGGTGCGGCCACAACAGAGCAAAACCGAGCCATTTCTAAGATTCTCAAGGTGGCTTTTGGGCACAGCAAACGCCCGTTAGTGTTAAGTGCCGACCGTGGTCGCGGTAAAAGTGCCGCTTTGGGCTTAGCAGCGGTGCAAGCGCTATTACAAGGCAAGCAACATATCGCGATTAGTGCCAGTTTGCCGGAACAGACCCGCAGCGCTTTTAGTGTGGCGCAGCAATGGTTGCAAAATTCAGACGATACCGAGCATCTGAATATTCAGAAAAATCAGATTAGCTTTAAATATCAGAATGAAACTAAGTTGCTTAAATTTTATGCGCCGGATGCTTTGCTACTGAACAAAATCGATTGCGACCTGTTACTCATCGACGAAGCCGCTCAAATCCCGACGCCACTGTTAACCTCACTGCTACAAAATTACCATCGCACGGTATTTTCGACGACCCTGCACGGCTATGAAGGCTCTGGTCGAGGTTTCGAACTACGCTTTACTAAAACATTGAATCAACTGACGCCGGATTGGAAACGCCTGCATCTCAAGCAGCCATTACGCTGGAACGCAAACGACCCGCTAGAACAAGCCATCAATCATTCGTTGTTACTGGATGCTGAAAACAGAATCACCGACGAACAACCAAATCTGAATGAAATTGAAATTCGCGCACTCAAAGGCGCGGAAAGAATGGCCTATCTGCCTCAGCTGTTTGCACTCTTGGTTAAGGCGCATTATCAAACCAGCCCGAATGATCTACAGCAGTTATTGAACGCACCAAACCAACTGCTAGTGGCGCTGTATCAAGAACAAGTGGTCGGTGTTCTGCTGAGTCAAAGCGAAGGCGGTTTACGTCCAGAATGGCTTGCGGAAAACCCGAATATCCACGGTCATCTAGTACCGCAACTCCTTAATCGCCAGTATGCTTACAAAGATGCCTTAAGCTTGCAAAGCTGGCGTTTAATGCGCATTGCGATCGAACCGGAATGGCAAAATGTCGGAATTGGCAGCCAGCTCATAAAAGCTTGGCAAGATAGTGCACGTTCGCAACAAATCGATTTTATTAGCAGTAGCTTCGGCGCAAGTAACGACTTAATACGTTTTTGGTTGCGCCAAAATATGCAACCTCTGCACCTCGGCTGTAAACGCGATAAAGCCAGTGGCAGTTACAATCTAGTGGTCTATCAAGCACTAAACAACAACACCGAAAGCCTGCAACAAGTCGCACAGCAGTTTTATCAGCAACTGCCTTATCTACTCAGCGATGAACTCAAGCAATTACCGAATGATCAGTTGGCATTGATTCAGCAAGCAAAACCGCAGAGTCTGGAGTTAATCAGGGATGAGGATTGCTTAAAAATCACTCGGCAGTATCTGAATTTACAGCGACCTTTTACCACCAGCGGGATATTTATCAGTCAGTTATGGTTAAGTCATTGCGAAATGCAATTATCGGAAGGTGTGCAGAATCTATTGAACGATAAACTGCTAAAAAAAATGGATTGGCAGGAATTAGCTAAATCGTACGATTTAACCGGTAAGAAGCAGGCAGAACAAGCGTTTAGAGAACATCTAAAGCAGCTCTGCCAAGCATTAGAAAAATAACTGTCGATTAGTTATCGAAAACGACCGTCTTATTGCCGTGAATCAGAACGCGATCTTCAAGATGGTAACGAACGCCGCGTGACAACACGGTTTTCTCAACATCACGACCAAGGCGTTTCATATCGTCGATGCTGTGTGCATGGCTGATACGAATAACATCCTGCTCGATAATCGGCCCGCCATCCAACACTTCGGTGACATAGTGACAGGTCGCACCGATGAGTTTCACTCCGCGCTCGCTGGCTTGGTGATATGGGCGCGCGCCAACAAACGACGGCAGGAACGAGTGATGAATATTAATCACTTGGCCGCTGTAGTCTTTACACATCTGCGGCGGCAAAATTTGCATATAACGCGCCAGCACAATCACTTCCGCACCATACTGTTCAACGATTTGTTCAGTCTCGGCAAACGCTTGCGGCTTGCTCTCCGGCGTCACTGGAATATGATGGAACGGCACTTGATACCATTCTGCCATCGAACGTAAATCATCGTGGTTAGCGATCACACAAACCACCTCACCCGGAAGCTCTTTCTCGTGCCAACGGTGCAACAGATCTGCTAGACAGTGCGACTCTTTCGACGCAAACAATGCAATCTTCTTCGGCTTAGCCGAGTCAGACATATACCACTGCATCTCGAAAGCCTCTGCCACCTTTTTAAAGCCTTCTTTAAAAGCTTCCATGCCATCACTAATAGAGCTCGCTAGGATCTCATGACGCATAAAAAACCAATTATTCGACGCATCAGTGTGATGATTCGCTTCGATAATTGTTCCACCTTGGTCGGCGATATACTGGGCGACTTTGGCAACAATCCCGACTTGATCGGGGCAAGAAATCACCAAGCGATAAACATGGCTCATAGCTGTATTCTCTTAACTAAAAAATGATTGCGGCTTATCATATCAAAAAGTGCTTTGTCTGCTTTGTTTATAGCAATAAAAAACCCCTCAAGGGCAAAACAGCCGCTTAAGGGGTTAGCAATTTAGTGTTTACTTAGCAATTAAATTATAGACAAGGCTCTTTTAGCACAACCATTGAGTTTTCAGTAGACGGTGCTTCGGTCGCACCACCTGCTTCAGCCCAAGCGTCCATGCCGCCAACCATATTAACCACATTACTAAAACCCATGTCTTGCAGAGTTTTCGTTGCCAAGGCTGCACGGCCACCAGACTTACAAACCACTAGCCAGTTGTCTTCACGGCCATCACGTAGCGCAGGATTCGCACCCGGGTAGTTTAGGTCTGCTGCCGGCTCGATAACGCCACGCGGAACATTCATTGCACCTGGAATCGCTGCGGTTAAATATTCACCCGGCTCGCGCACATCTAGCACCTTATAACCATCAGCAATTAGTCCTTTTGCTTGCTCAACGTCTACCTTTTTGATTTCCGCCATCGCCGCTTGGACGTAATCCATCAAACCTTTGCTCATCGTCGTGTCCTTTATCTATAATAGGGGTTTACTTGAAAGCTAATAATACTCAATTATCCCAAGAATTTCAGTGCCTGCTAATTAATTTTCTGCAATTTGCACCACTATAGCCGCGGGCAAATTCTGGATAAATCCGCAGGCTAGCCCGACTTCCCCCAATGCGACAGCAATTTCCGTTATAATCTCGGCAAATTAAACAAAGCTAATATTTTTAATCTAAGTCATTGGAAAAGTTATGAAAATTGTCTCTTTTAATACCAATAGCGTGCGTCTGCGCCTTCACCAACTTGCGGCATTGAATGAACAGATTGCGCCGGATATTATCGGCCTGCAAGAGACAAAAGTTCAGGACCACGAATTCCCGATTGAAGAGATTGAAGCAATGGGCTTTAAAGCCGAGTTTATGGGGCAGAAAACCCATTACGGTGTCGCTTTACTATACCGCGACGGCATTCAATTGAAGAACCTGCAAAAAGGCTGGAAAACCGATACCGAAGAAGACCAGAAACGTATGATTATCGGCGATTTCGTGATGCCGAATGGCGAAGAAGTTCGCGTTATCAACGGTTACTTCCCACAAGGTGAAAACCGCGAACATCCGGTTAAATTCCCTGCCAAACAGAAATTTTATGCCGACCTAATGGCTTATCTGAACGATGACTGTTCACCGGAACAGAACCTAGCGGTTATTGGTGACTTCAATATCTCGCCGACCGACTTGGATATCGGTATCGGCGAGCCGAACCGCAAACGCTGGCTACGTGACGGTAAGACCAGTTTCTTACCGGAAGAGCGTGAAATGTGGGCTGAACTATGTAATTGGGGTCTGATTGATACTTTCCGTACCATTCATCCGGAAGTCGACGACCGTTTTAGCTGGTTCGATTACCGCTCAAAAGGTTTCGACCGTGAACCACGTCGCGGCCTACGTATCGACACGGTTTTAGCAACTGCATCACTGAACGCTAAAGCCGTTAGCAGCGACATCGGTTATGACGTGCGTGGCATGGAAAAACCATCTGACCACGCGCCGGTTTGGACCGAGTTTGACCTGTAAAAACACAAATTTAAGAGAGCTGGCATGTCCTTACATACCGTAACTTTGGTTCATAAAGAATTTTATAACCCGACCATCATCAACCTGATTTTAAAACCGCAGCAGCCGATGCCTTATCATGCTGGGCAATACATTATGCTCGGCTTCCAAGAAGACGAATTGAAACCGTTTTCCATTGCTGCTGCGCCTCGCGAAGACGGTCTAATCGAGTGTCATATTCGCGACCATGATCAGAGCGAATGGATGCAAAAACTATTCGCACTGGAAGCCGGTGATCAGTTGTTGATTAAAGGCCCAAACGAACAGATGCAATTGGCCGACAATCACTTACCGGCTATCTTTGTTGCCGGCGGCACCGGTTTTGCACCAATGAAAGCGTTATTGGAAGCAATGCTGCGTAAAGGCGCGGCAATGCCGATTCATTTTTATTGGGGTGCGCGCTGTCAGTCTGATCTGTATATGCACCAGCAGATGATTGACCTGAGCCAGAAACACCCGAATATCGAATATATTCCGGTGATTTCCGACGATTTGGAAAACTGGAACGGCAAAACCGGTCTGGTTCACCAAGCAGTGTTGGCCGACCACCCTAATCTGGAGAAATTCCAAGTGTATCTATGCGGTCCTTGGCCAATGGTACAAACGGCTAAAGAAGACTTCGCCAATGCCGGTTTAAAAGCCGAGCACTTTGTAAGTTAATGTAAGGCTATCGAGCCTGTAAAAAAGGTACTGGCAATGAAAACTTCTCTATCCGCTCAATTCCCAGCTTGGATTTCTGTAAGCTTCAGCGCCGTCGGCCTTTTATTTCTATCGCAACCTCTATTCGCACAAGCTGAAGAAGTCCTCAGCAATTCCGTTCCAAGTTCACAGCTAAGTTACAGCACCTGCCTGGAAAAAGCCCTGTTGAGTGAAGCGGACAACACGACTCTCGGCGAAATCCGTAATAAATGTCGCGCAACGCAGAATATCATCAAGCCTTTAACTGAACGTAACCTTAACGAAGAAGTTACCGAAAAAAATCCCTTTGTTATCACTCCGCATCGAGTCAACTACGCTGCTTTCGCCCATTACACTACACAGGTCAACAAGGAACCATTTGAAGAACAGTCCGGCAAAGATTTAGCTTTTGAAAACCAAGAACTGCAATTTCAGCTCAGCTTTAAGTTTCCCCTCTACAAAGACTTAAAAATCTTCGATAAAGAATTTGATTTCTATGCCGCCTATACAAATCGCTCCTTTTGGCAATTCTTTGATGACGCGGATTCAATCCCTTTCCGTGAGACCAATCACGAGCCGGAAGTGTGGGTCGAATGGGATGCCGACATCGATTTGCTAGATTTCAACCTCCATAAAATGATGTTCGGCATCAATCATCAATCCAATGGGCAAACCGGCCTGCTTTCTCGTGGCTGGAACCGCATTTTCGTACAAGGCTTACTGCAACACAAAAACAGCTATTTGAGCTTTAAAACTTGGCAACGTTTCGATGAACAGGACGAATTCGACAACAGCTTCGATTACCAAAAATACCTTGGCGATTACGAATTGGAAGCGGCTTACAAATGGAAAGACAGGACTTTTGCTATGACTTTGCGTAACCGCTATCAGATTAACTCATACGGTTCGATTCAACTTGAATTCACA
Organism: Thiomicrorhabdus marina; assembly: GCF_017571465.1. Taxonomy (GTDB): domain Bacteria; phylum Pseudomonadota; class Gammaproteobacteria; order Thiomicrospirales; family Thiomicrospiraceae; genus Thiomicrorhabdus; species Thiomicrorhabdus marina. The sequence goes on from NZ_JAGETV010000025.1 coordinate 25,905, forward strand.
CGCCCGATTAACCGTCGTTTTAAAGGCTATATCCAATACTTTAATGGCTATGGTGACAGCTTAATTGACATGCAACACTACGGCCAGAAGTTCGCAATAGGTGTTGTACTCGTTGACCGAATATAAAAACTACACAAAAATAAAAACTTTAAACGACAAAAAAAGATACTTTTATTTATAAAGGCCAAGAAAATTTACTTATAACTTCCATGGAGTTAAAATTATTTACAACAGTAGTTGTAAGGATTTGAAGGAGGTTATATGTCGACAGAAAAACGTAACACAGTTCGTCATAACGTGCATATTCCTTGTTGCATCATCTTTGATGGCATTCAAGTACACGGCAAACTAATCGATGTCAGTAAAGAAGGGGTTGGGATATCTGCCTGCTTGCCTTTTCTGAAAGAAGGGAAAACAATCTCTTTAGAAATCGACACGAAACAGATGGGTAGTGACCGCGTAATAAAACTCGACTTTGAAGTAAGAAGTTTGAAAAATACCGACAAAGAATTCCAGCAATTTGGCGGCATCTTAAAAAACTTTACAGAAAAATTTCATGAATGGTTAGACAAAGTGATTAACACCTTGAAACCTAACCAGTCATATTTTATGCAGTTTGCCCGTTTTCAAAATTCAGAACTTGCTTCTTAAGACAATAATCTAAGCTTGATCTTTCCTATTATCCTGAAGCTGCTCTATCGCCTGTTTATAGACTAACGCAGCTTCGGATTCTTGCCCTTCCGCTTCAAAACAGCGTGCCAAAGCATGGAACGTTTCCAGTTGAGGTTGGATTTTCAAGCTCTGCTTGAGATAACTTTTGCCCATCGCCCACATTTGGCTACGACACGCTAAACGCCCCAAGGTCAGCAGTAATATCGGATTTTCAGGTTGTTTCTTCAACCATTTCTCCGCTGTCTTCAATAAATCAAAAGCGGGGCCTAGCGTCAAACGGCCAAATTGGTGACAGAGGCGATCATCCCATTGACGTTTTAAGGTTTTTTCAATTAACGCAGCAATATTCGCTTCTTCTCCAAAACCGATTCTTTGCTCAATATATTCTGCCAAAATAACCGGTTCTTGCTGCTCTTTAGAACCCAGCTGATGCCAAAGCTGATCAAGCTCATCTACGTTTTTAGTCTGACTAAGCTTTCCTGCCCACATAGAACGCTGTAATGACCACAATTCTTCACGTACCAAAGCTTTGGTACTCTTGATTTTCGGCATCAATAATTCCAGCTCACTCCACTGCTGCAGCTGAGCCAAAACTTTACAGTACTCTGCCAAGACGGTTTCATGCTTAGGTTCTTGCTCGTGTAAAGCCTGTAATAGCGCTAAAGCCTCCCAAGGCGTGTTTTCCAACAATAATCGCGCTTCCACCAACCCAATTAACATATACTCTTCCGGGAAGGCGTCTCTAGCTTGCTGCAAGTACTTGTCACGACGCTCGTAGGCACTTTGGTTCTGCGCCATCTTGGCTGCACTCAAATAGTTAATTAGGCCAGTTTCACTGTGCTTCGCACCGCGCACCAAAGCACGTTCCGCTTTATGCCATTCACCATATTCCAAAGCAATCATTCCCTCGGTCATCGAGTTTTGTGCTTTTGAATAACGACGCAACTGACTGCGGTTTTTCCAATATTTCGGCAACCTCCACAGCTTAATCAGCAAGTTCACGAACAGATAAACCGCGAAGAAAGTCACGACAAAACCGCCAATGAAGAAGCTCAGACTGGTTTCGATAATCCAGTCACCCCAAGCCATAGAAACCATACCGTTGTCATATAGCATCAAGGTCGCTAATGCGGTAGTTAACAATAAGGCTAAAGTCCAGGTAACAATCAGTTTCATTGCCACCTCCTATGACTGAGCCGCATCGGCGATTTTAGTAATCAACAGCGGTTGACGCTGGATATAGTGCAGTTGCGCAAAAGGCTGTAACTTGGTCTTTATTTCCTCGGCAATTGCCGGCGCCTGCGCTTTACTGATTTGTTGCAAGTTTGTAATTGCCGCCTGTATTAAAGAATGCGAAGAAATTTGCATCGCATAATCCAAGCGGTCAATTTCCATAAACAGGCGTTGCTGAATCACCTCGTGCAACATTAAAGCTTCTACCTGAGTGACGCTTTCTGCCTCGCGCTTTTGGATTTTGACCAATCCTGAAAGCTTATCTAAAAGCCCTTGCCAAACCGTTTGATTCTGCTCACCCTCTTGCTGAGGTTTAATATATTCGACTTTTGGCTCAGGTAAATTCTGCACGAGCTGGCGTAACACCGATAAATCCGGCACGGCCGCTTGCGCCATCTGAGTCTGACGTTGCGACAACTGTGCTAAATCCTGCTCTATCAACAACGTTATTGAATAGGCTAATTGTTGAGGAAGCAAAGCGGTCGCTTGTTTGAAGGCTTGTAACTGCTGCTGAACCTGTTCGCTAGGCGCTTGTAATAACCACTGTGCATTAATCTTAACCGCCCACTGTTTCAGCTCCACCAGAGTCAATTGCGCCGGTGAAACACCTTCCGCTTTATCCGCCTGCCGAACCTGTTCGGCTAATTGCTGCTGCGCTTGCTGTAACTGCTGAATCTGTTCGGAGAGCTTGTCTTGCAATGCTTGTAGTCCCTGCGAATCACCGACGTTACTCACCATCGGTGCAGCTTGCTTAGCCTGCTGGATCTGTTGCGACAGTTTTTGCTCAAGTTCAGTTAACTGTTCAGGACTAACTGCAGACGGCTGCTCACCAACACTTTGCAGTTGTTGTTGCAAACTTTGCAATGTCTCTTGTTGCTGAGCAATCTGCGTTGCAAAATCACTGCTCTGAATCGCTTCAACACCACCCTGCGCGGTTTTGGCTTGATTGGTTGCAGCGACGGTCTTCTTATCCAATGTCTGCAAATCTTGGTCGATATTGACGAAACGATTCTGCATCCACTGTTGCTGAGCAAATAGATACAGTAAGGCGCCAATCACTAGTAAGGCAAAGGCACTGCTTAGCACTCTCTTCTTCAAGTGATCGAACATAACAGCAAAACGACCTCGTCCTTTGGATTTCATGTTTTTATTCGCACTGTCTTTTTCTTGCTTAACGTCTGCGTCTTGATCGATTACTGCACCTTGTTTCATCTCGTCCAGTGCCGATGGCTTAGGCTCTTTACTGTGCGAATAAGCGGTACCGCGCTTGATTTTATCGTCGATTGATTCCGAAATAACCTCCGCTTCAAGCACTTCTTCATTGGCCGCAGAAGTATGGTTTTTATTCGACATAAGTTTTCACTCCAGAAGATGAGGGGGGCAGTAAACGTAACATTGAATCTTATTATTGTAGAGAAGTCTAAGCAATTTGCGTAACTTAATTAACGCCCTATATGCTGTTGCAAAGCAGACAATACACCTTGATCACTCTGCGTTTGCATCACTTGAATTGGCTGTTGCCAACCTGCTTTATGCATTTTATCGGCGATACGCTGGCTAAATACGATGGCTGTTTCCAAAAACAGCCAAACGCTGTCATCGAATGTTTCATAACGATTGCTTACCTTGCTAAGCATTTCCATTAACGCTAGAAAACCGTCATAACTGCTAATCAGTAAAACAGGGTGAGGACTGAGCGTAAAAGCCTGCCAACTCTGCTCGCAGAAATCCGCTGGCAGACGTCGATAAATATGTAATTCATCAACCAGTGCACCACGTTCAGAGAACGTTTTCAGTAATTTATCGCGACCGCCTTCTCCTTTCACTAAAAGGATTTTCTTATCGGACAAATTCTGCATAGAAGGGTGTGCCAATAAGCTTTCGCTATCAAAGTTTTGTTCGGAAAGCGTTTCAATCGGCAAGCCGATTTTTTGTCCGAACTGTGCGGTTGCCTTCCCAATCGCAATCACTCTTTGCGGAGCTGTAATTTCACACTGAACATATTGCTGCCAGCCACGCAATGAATTGACGCTAGTAAAAACCAGAATGTCATAATCCGCAATGGGCGATTTTAACTCTGGCTTATCAAGGAGCTGAACTTGGATGGTCGGGCATTCGATAACCTTAATGCCATTATCATTTAAAAGTCGGCTAAGAGCGCTTGCTTGATTGGCAGGTCGAGTATTAAGTAGAGTAAGATCGGAAAGTTGTGACATGCGACAACCTTTTCAGAAAGTCTTTGCGCCCACCTGAAATCGGCAGACGCAATTCAAGGTTTTACCCTTTATTTAAATCCGAAGCGTAGACTTCATCAAGAATGGCTTTAGCACCTTGCTCAAGCAAAGCTTCGCCAAGAACACGACCAAGTGAGGCTGCTTGCGACTGCGGTCCAATGACTTGATTGCGGATAATCACGCTACCGTCCAGACTGGCGACTAGCCCACGAACTTTGATTTGTTCATTGCCAAGCAGCTCGGCATAAACACCGATTGGCACCTGACAACCACCTTCTAGACGGTGGTTCATTGCACGCTCAGCAATCGTACGAATTTCGGTCGGCTTGTGGTTCAACACCGAGATGATTTCTAGCACTTCTTTATCTTTGGCGAAATACTCAATGCCAAGCGTACCTTGCGTGACTGCCGGAAGGCAGTCTTCCGGTGTCAATTCATGGCGAATGCGTTCGTCCAGTTCAAGGCGCTGTAGACCAGACGTAGCCAATACAATCGCATCATATTCATCTGCATCTAGCTTACCTAGACGCGTACCGACATTACCGCGCAAATCGCGCACGTCTAAATCCGGACGTTTAGCCATCAATTGCGCTTTACGACGTAGGCTCGAAGTTCCTAGCACTGCCCCCTTCGGAAGCTCTCGGAAAGAATTGTATTTATTGGAAACAAACGCATCGGTCGGTGTATGACGTTCTAGGATCGCACCAAGAGCAAAACCTTCCGGCAATTCCATCGGCACATCTTTCATTGAGTGTACTGCAATGTCGGCTTCACCGGCAATCATGCGGTCTTCTAATTCTTTGGTAAATAGGCCTTTACCACCGATTTTTGCCAGAGGGACATCCAAAATCTTATCTCCCTTAGTCGACATAGGCAGCAACTCAACCTTAAGATTCGGGTGCGCTTTTTCCAATTCTGCTTTAACAAATTCTGCCTGCCACATTGCCAAAGGGCTTTTACGGGTTGCGATTCGTAGGGTATCTCTCATGCTTGTATCCAGTTAGCCTATTCTTGTATCAGTAAAACTCGCGGGCATTTTACTGAAATCCTAATAGGGATTTCGATAAAATAGCGGCTACATACTACACCAATTAGGTGAACAAGAACAACGCGCGAGCCACAAAGAGGAGGAGAGCGGGATGTTATTGACGTTCATAACTCGAATGACTCTGCTCAGCGTCTTGTTATTGCAAACAGCTTGCGATAATTCTGTGCTGGCTGGCAATAAACACTCGTTAGCAGAATTACAAAATCTGCAAACACTCGGAGCTGAAGCCAAAACAAAACAGCTGCCGATTTTATTGATTTTCAGCGCAGAATGGTGCGAATACTGCGAAGTGTTAAAAGAACACGTACTCCACCCTATGTCGATAAATGGCATGTATGAAGGCAAAGTTGTATTCCTACGCAACGTTGGCATAGATGAGCCGGAACCGATTCCCGATTGGCACGGAAACCCAATCAAAAAGAGCAAATGGGCATATCAAATTAATGCCGATTTAACCCCAACCGTGGTGTTTTTTGATGGTAACGGTAAAGAAGTCGCTGACCGCATTATTGGCATTTCCGAAGTCGGCCTGTTCGCTAGCTTGGTGCATGTCAGAATAAATCAGGCCTATGCCAATATGGGGCTAACCAAACGCATTCCGGCAACACCGGAATTGCTGGAGCAACAACAAGCGCGTTAACTTTGTTTCCCTAAGAATTTACGCTTTATTTGAGAGAATTATGAGCAACCAACACAACCAAGAAAAACTTTCCAGCGCTCGCTTCAGCGAGTCGACCGATGCGTTTGTTGAAGCCTTCACCGCTTCAATTATGTTCGACAAACGCATGTACAAACAAGATATTCAAGGCTCTATCGCTCATGCGACCATGCTGAATAAAGTCGGCATCCTAAACGAGCAAGAGCTAGCAGATATCAAACAAGGTCTTAACCAAGTACAAGCGGAGATTGAAGCTGGCGATTTCAGTTGGTCGATTAAGCAGGAAGATATTCATATGAATATCGAAGCGCGCTTGACCGACTTGATTGGCATTACCGGTAAGAAACTGCACACTGGGCGCTCTCGTAATGACCAAGTTGCTACCGATATCCGTCTATACATTCGCGATGAAATTGATGCAATTCTGCCGGAACTTAAGCGCCTTCAAGAAGGTTTAGTAATGTTGGCAGAACGCGAAGCGGATACGATTATGCCGGGCTTTACGCACCTGCAAACCGCTCAACCGGTTACTTTCGGTCATCATATGCTGGCATGGTTCGAGATGATTAAGCGTGATGTTGAACGTCTAGTCGACTGCCGTAAACGCGCAAATACATTGCCGTTAGGCTCTGCTGCCCTAGCAGGAACCACCTACCCGATTGACCGTCACTTCACCGCTGAGTTGCTTGGCTTTGAACGTGTTTCAGAAAACTCTCTGGACGGCGTGTCTGACCGTGATTTCGCTATTGAGTTCACCCATTTTGCTGCAACTTTGATGATGCACTTGTCACGTTTCTCCGAAGAGCTGGTTCTTTGGTCTTCGGCGCAGTTCCAGTTCATTGACCTACCGGATCGTTTCTGTACCGGTTCATCCATCATGCCGCAAAAGAAAAACCCGGATGTGCCAGAGCTAGTGCGCGGGAAAACCGGACGTGTTTACGGCCACTTAATGAGCCTGTTAACGTTAATGAAATCTCAACCGTTGGCATACAACAAAGACAACCAAGAAGACAAAGAGCCGCTATTTGATACGGTTGATACCGTTAAAGGTAGCCTGCGCGCCTTTGCGGATATGGTTCCTGCGATGATTGTTAAGAAAGAAATGACTTACGAAGCAGCAAAACGTGGCTTCTCGACCGCAACTGATTTGGCTGATTATCTGGTGGGTAAAGGCCTAGCTTTCCGTGACTCGCACGAAGTGGTGGGCCTAGCAGTAGCACACGGCATTAAAACCGGCCAAGACCTATCGGAAATGTCGCTAGAAACTCTGCAAGGTTTCTGTGACCAAATTACCGATGATGTGTATGAAGTCCTGACTCTAGAAGGTTCGGTCGCGGCACGTAATCATTTTGGCGGCACTGCGCCAGATCAAGTGCGCGCTGCAGTAACGCGAGCGAAAGAATACCTAGCGTAATTCGCCAGCGCCATAACGACAAAACCCGCTTATCAGCGGGTTTTTGTTGTACTGCTCAGTGGTTCTATCAATCGTGAAACTGAATTACCGAACGCACTGTCATATCTTTATAGACGAAGCTGTTCAGCGCTTTCAAATCAATTAAGCAAGCCATGCCGGTAACTTTATAACCAACCTGTTCGCAAAGCTCCGCAGCCGCACCCATTGAGCCGCCAGTAGCAATCAAATCGTCCAATAATACCACTCGGCTCCCATCACCTTTTTGCATCTCTAACTTATCGCTACCATACTCCAAACCATATTCAATTGAGGCATGCACATTTGGCAATTTGCCGGGCTTACGCACTTTAATAAATCCCTTATTGTGCTTATAGGCCAACGCCGCCGCAAAAATAAAACCACGGGATTCAATGCCTGCTAAACAATCAATATTGTCCCATTCCTCAGCACTAAACAAGCCGCTCATGGCATCTATTGTTTCAGTGAAATGACTTTTAAGTAGCGGTGAAATATCACTAAATAGAATACCCGGCTTAGGAAAATCAGGAACTTGAGCAAGATGCTGCGCTAAAGGATGCTGTGACATATAAATCTCTGTATTCGGTTGAAACGGTTAAATCGACAAATTTTCTACGTGGCGTAGTTGCCATAATTAAGTAAAAACCGCTAAGCTATAAAAAACTTTTAAGGTTATAGCTATTCTAACCGCTTTGTTAACATCTGAAAATCAGAGAGTCACAAATGAGCCTGTATGATGAAAGTAATTATGAATTTAGTCTGCGTGATGCCCTGCCCGGCAATTCACGAGACTTAGTAATGCATCTTTTCACTACCACGTCTTTAGCTCAGATGTTACAACTGTGGGAAAATCGGGAAACGGATAAATTCTTATTAACTAAATATCGAGTCAATGCTTCAGATTGGCCTGCTGCACTACAAGCAGCAATTATCGCTAAATTGAGCTACCTTAAAATCAACAATCGTTACAGCATTCATGAAATGGTTTTCTTAATAAAAACCACTTGCGCCGTTCTAGGTACGCCTTTGCCGGAATATACCCTACAAGAAGTCATTAATAACCAAAATACACAAACGCCAAAATTAAATCTTTGGTTAATGAAGCTCGCACAAATGGCACAAATTAAGAAAGCCGGCTAAATTTTCTGGACATAAAAAAACCCGCCATAAAAGACGGGCTCTTAAGTCCGAAGAGTAATCGGTTAAATTAACGAGTTAACCAAATTATTTACCTCTGTTGTCACAGTATCTAACGTAGCATCTAACTGCGCCAATTCAATACCTGTAATATCAGTTACAACATCCGTCGCGCCATTAATCACTTGATCTACAGAACCGTTATCTCCAAGAAGATCGGTAACAGTCTGGCCTAAATTTGATGGATCACTTAACAGGTCATCAACATCCGAAGTCAATGCATTAACACCATCATCTAAAAGCTCTGAATCGGTTGGTAAACCAAGACCTGCTGTTAGCTGATCCACGACATCGGTTGCACCGTCAACGACTTGGTCAACTGAGCCCGCAGTGATCGTTTCATCTGGTTCGCCGCCTAATAAGCTACCCAAGACGCCATTTAGGTCTTGTTCACCCTGTAGCAAATCATCCACATCTGTCGTCACAGCATTTAAGCCTTCATCCAGATTTTCTGTATCAGTCGGCAA
>NZ_JAGETV010000026.1 GCF_017571465.1 Thiomicrorhabdus marina
ATCACTGAATTTTGATTTTTTCATGCAGAATCTCCTGCGTGTAGATTACGAGAAAATTCTACTTTTAACTGCGTTTATTTTTCGGGGGGATTACCTCATCAACAACTAAAAATCGCAGGTTTTTAAACATTTCAAGATCAAGTGCCCGGCCTTTTTTAGGAGCAAGTTTAAATTTCAGCGTAAAACCGAAAGTACTTCCTTCTCCTTCAACACTTTCAACCCAAAGTTCCCCGCCCATCATTTCTACAAGACGTTTGGTAATACTTAACCCTAAGCCAGTACCTCCGTACTTCCGTGTATAAGAGGTATCAGCCTGATTAAATGCTTCGAATAAATGCTGGACTTTTTCTTCTGGAATACCGATCCCCGTATCCATCACCCGAAATTCAATTTCCGCATCACTCTCAGTGACCGAACGGGCAAAAGCCTGAATAGTAATATCACCTTCGTTAGTGAACTTAATCGCATTTCCCAAAAGATTATTGAAAATTTGCTCAATCCGTAAAGAGTCACCCAACATAGAGATATAGAGATCGGTTGAAAGATCAATGTGTAACTCCAAGCCTTTTTGATTGGCTGCGTAAGAAAATAGACTGATCGAATTCTGTAAAATTTGTTCTAAACTGAAAGCTTGAACGTCTAAATCTAGTCGGTTCGCTTCTATTTTAGAATAATCCAGAATATCGTTAAGAATACGCAAAAGCGTTTTAGAAGATTGTAATGACTGCTCAATATAATCACGCTGTTGAAGGTTAAGCGGCGTTTTCAACATTAAATTGGTCAAACCAATAATGCCATTTAACGGGGTACGAATTTCATGGCTCATATTTGCCAAGAACTCGGATTTCAAGTTATTGGATTGTTCTGCATTTTTAACAGAAACCAGAAGATTTTCTTTTATCGCCTCTTCCTCAGAAATATCAACACCAATGGCGAGAATGTAATTACCATTGGAAGCCTCATCATTGAGCGATAAATTAGTCCACTCAAACGTTCTCTCATGACCGTCTTTACCAATCCAAGGGTTGATGAATTTCGGAGGTAACTGACCAGACTGTGCCGACTGTACAAATTCGGTAACCTTAGAACGAAGACTTTTCGGGATAAATCTCGACCAAAAATACGCCTCTTTCGACACTTCCTCTTGAGTAAAACCGACAAATTTTTCCCCATAATGATTAAGGCGAACCATGACCCCTTTGCTATTAACTAATGCAATGATCATCGGTGCATGATCGATAATCGTATCGGCAAAACTTCTTTCCTGACGAGCCTGTATTTCGAGCAATTTCTGCTTGGTAATATCCATATTAATGCCGACCATACTAGTCGGCACGCCCTGCTCATCTCGCTGACTCCGACCAACGGCCAGAATAGTACGAACTTCACCGCTTGGCCGAATAATGCGGAATTCCGTCATAAAATCAACGTCACCCTTCGCAGCTAAGTTAATTTTCTCTTCCGCAGAGGCAATATCGTCCGAGTGGACCGCATCATGCCATTGCTGATAGCGGTCAACTTCTTGAGATTCAGGAACACCATAAATCCGGTGCATCTGTTTGTCCCAAACCAGTTCGCCACTCTCATAATTCCACTGCCAAACCCCAAAGTTTGCTACCTCACTTGCCAATGCCATCCGGCTTAAAATCTCTTTTAAGTTGGCTTTGTTTTTCTTCTCTTGAGTAACATCCTTAATAATTTCAAAGATTAAATTGCCATCCTCCGTATCAATCAAACTGGCATCGACGTCAACATCACGATATTCACCATTGCTTAAACGATGGACAAAGTGATAAGGTTCAGTGCCAGCGCCTTGGAGCTTGCTTAGCGTTTCTGGCAAATTCGCTTGATCTATTTCATTCAGTGATTGAATATTCTTTTTGCTGAATTGCTCTGGAGAATAACCGTAAAATTTGCAAGCACTGGTATTCGCTTCTTTAATATCGCCATTGTCGGGATCAATTAACAACATAACCGCTGAGTGCTTTTTAAACATCGCTTCAAATTGAGCTTTAGAGCGTAGCACCTGATCATAAAGACGCGCATTAAGCTTACTAAAGAAGAGAATTGCCAAAAAAGTAAACAGGGCAACAAATGCGCTCACCACAGTAAGTGATTGTTGATAGCGAACCCTTTCTGCCTGAAGGTAGACGGGATTCACTTCAAACCAGAGATATAAATCTTGAGCCAAAGGCAGATCGAGCCTGCGCACAAATCGATCGCTGTCCTTATATGGTTTCGATTTATCTAACACGCTCGTTAACTGCGGATAGAATTTAAAAATGGTAAAAGGCTTCTGTTGGTAAGCAGACCAATTTAGTTCAGCATCAGAATGCCAAAGAATCTCTCCATCAGCGTTTAACAAAACAGGGGAATAAAGCGGCATACGCATTAGCTCGTCAATAAACCCTTGCATATAGACGTTCATCACTAGCATGCCATTAAATTGCCCGTCTTTTCCAAGCGGCATAATGACTCTAAGAGTTGGTTTAAACGGAACTTCCACCACCCCCTGCTCAATATTTAAATCGACTTTTGAGTACCAAACTTGGTCAATCGGTTTGGTTTTTCCTTCAATAAAATAATCGCGATGAGATTTATCTTGTAAATCTTTAATTTTGAAGGTTTTAAATGTATTAGCCGCCAATTGATCAACACGAATCCTTTCATGGCCGCTGGCATCCAAATAACGCAGCTGCATAATATTTCCTTGGGTCTGCGCAATATTAAGGAAATAATTTTCTGCGTGATCTTTACTGACCTTGCCTTCGAGAAAATTCGAAAAATCGGGGAAATTTCTGATTGAATGGAGCTGCTGTCCTAATAACGTTAAAAACCGCTGAAAGCGCTTCTCACGCTCATAAGACTTCGGACTCGCATTTTCAAGAGCGCTTACTTTGGCACTGTCATAATTAAAATAGTAGTCCGTGGCAATGAAACTAAAAATGATCAGAAATCCGAAAGCGGCTAACAAAAGAGAATTATGAAAACGCGAATCCGTTTGATTTTTCATACCAAGCCTTTTCAATGGCGAATAAAAAGCTGACCTTGCCCGAATCTAAGTAAAGCATAGAAAAAACTCTAATCACTTAGCTAAGGAAACGCAGAACAAGTCCAAATGACTTCAGGCAAAGTAAAATTTAGGCTAAGCAAGGCATCTGTTTGCGGTCATGTCTGGACCTGGCAAAAACAGATAACACCGCTTAGACAAATTTTACAAAGCCCCTGTCCCGACTTACCCCTTCGGGCATCGAGTTCTTCGTTTGGGCGAGGTTTTGAAGAGTCACTTCGTTGTTAGCGTTCTCAACCATAGCTAAGGCTATGCTTCTCAAACGCTGCCTAGGATTTATCTCTTCAAACTCCTCGCTGAAGTCAATAGGGACTTTATTCTGCGCTTCCCTAATTCCGAGCATAAAAAACATTAGAACCTATACAACACTATCAGGACTCATTCCAACTAGCGGCCTAGATTAGGTAAAAATTAACTATAAACAACTTTATGCAAACAAAAGCCATTTATGCCCTTTGTTAACACGCTTCGCTTTCACTTTTTGACAGCAATCGTATAGAGTAAAAATCAACGAAGTACGGCCTACGACATTAGAGTCGGTTGATAATTCATATTTGATTCTGTTACTGCTGAAAATTTTCAACAGACCCTAGCCCAATTAACTTCGCACCGGAATTTAAAGCAAAATCTCAAACCTTACAAATCACATAGCGTCGAGGGTTGGATGAAGCAGATAACAAATGTAAATAAACCCAAAGTCTTAGTTGTTGATGACGAGCCAACAAATATCCATGTTGCCGCTAAAGCGCTAGAAGAAAGTTACGAACTATTAGTCGCAACCGATGGAAAAAAGGCCATTGAAACCACCAATGAGCAGTTGCCGGACTTAGTTTTGTTAGACATTATGATGCCGGAGATGGACGGCTTTGAGGTTGCTCAGAGAATTCACTCCAATCCATTAACCAAAAATATCCCTATTATTTTTCTGACCGCAAAACAACATCAAGAAGACGTCAAACAGGGCTTTCAGTTTGGCGCTAAAGATTACATTCGAAAACCATTTAAACCCGACGAACTTCAAGCGAGAGTAGCCAGCCAAATTGAGGCCTATACACTCCAAGAACGTTTAGACAGAGAATTAAAAATCCGTAAACAGAACTGGAAAATGTTAGACGATAATGTAGCCTTTGCTTTTGTCAGCTTCAATGGCGAAATTGAGTATGCAAGTAACGCCTTTTGCCAAGAATTTCGTTGCAAACCTGAAGAACTACAAGGTAAAAATTTCAATATGCTAAGTTCTGGAGAAACGACGCAAGAATTTTATAAAGAACTCTGGACAACTATATCGAGCGAAAAACCATTTGAATCCGAAATCTTGGATAAAACCTGTAATGGAGAACTACACTGGTATCACTCGACTATTGTCCCTCGCTACGATGAAGACAAAACTTGGATTGGATACACTGCGTTTTATAAAAATATTGACGACAAAATTAAACTCAAACAACTCTCGGAACGAGATAATTTAACCGGCCTTGCAAACCGGCTTCGTCTAAACAATATCTTAGATGACAATGCAGAACAGTTTGCACGCCATGGCTATCCATTTTCCATTATCTTATTGGATTTAGATTACTTTAAAAATATTAATGACCAGCACGGCCACCAAATTGGTGACCTAATCCTAAAAGAACTTATATGCTCAATTCTGGTATTCAATCTATATACTAAATGGATCATTTTATTAACATCATGATTTGAGCAAACCTTTTCGATAAAACCCGCCCTAATGAGCCTGCAATCAGGTAAAATTTTCTGTTATTCTTAAAAAAAGTCCAAACACTTACAAGGGTTGAAATTAGCATGGGTAAATCGGAATCTTTCTGGGTCGTTTTAGGGTCGTCTGCTGGTGGCTTAGAGGCTTTAAATGAATTTCTAAATTCTTTTAAAAAAGTGACCGATACCTACTTTGTTATCGCCCAACATTTAGACCCAAGACATCCAACGATCCTAAAAGACTTGCTAAGTCGAACACAGATATGTCGGTTGAGCTCTTAGTTAAGGATATCACGCCTCAGAAAGGGACTATTTACATCATCGGTCCCGGCCGTAACGCCGTGTTCAATAAAGGCAAACTTACACTTCCTCCCGCTGCCGCAGTTGGCCCAAAACCCTCTATTGACGTTTTTTTACAATCTCTTGCCGCAGGCGTCGGTGAAAAAGCCATCGCCGTCATTCTATCCGGCACCGGCTCCGATGGCGCTCAAGGCGCTTTAGCCGTCAAAGCCGCTAATGGCACTGTTTTTGCGCAAGATCCAAAAACCGCTAAATACCGCGGTATGCCGGATGCAACAATTGAAATAGGCGCTGCTGACTTAGTTTTATCGCCAGAAGGCATTGCACAGAAAGTCAATGAGTTCATTTCTACTAGTGAATTGACGCCGATTGAAGACGTTCTTCCAAAACCGTCAAGCCATTTGGAAAGAATCTTTAAAGGTATCTTTGATAAAACCGGTCTCGATTTTAGCGGCTATAAGCATAAGACAATCAACCGCCGCATCGCTCGCAGAATGGCATTTCACCGTCTTAAGAACATCGAAGATTACATTAAGTTATTGAACAAAGAACAATCTGAAGCTGAATCTTTAGCAAAAGATTTTTTAATTTCCGTCACCGAGTTTTTCCGTGACCCAAATGCCTTTGATGACTTAAGAACGGTACTAGGAGAAATTGTTGACCGAACGGAAGACAAAGGGAATATTCGTATTTGGGTTCCTGGGTGTGCTAATGGCGAGGAAGCATACTCCATTGCCATCATCCTACATGAACTGATGCTACAGAAACAACTGTCGATTCCTTTTCAGATATTTGCCTCGGACATTGATGATCTTGCGTTAAACCAAGCTCGCAAAGGGCTTTATTCGGCAGCACAAGTTGAAGGATTAGATCCTAGAATCCTGGAGACCTTTTTCCATCAGCGAGAAGACCGCTATCAAATTAGCAAAGTAATCCGCGACAAAGTGGTCTTCGCTAGGCAAAACGTGATTATGGATCCGCCTTTCTCGAAGATCGATTTGATTAGTTGTAGAAACCTACTCATTTACTTTTCAAATGAATTACAAAAAATTGTTTTACAAACATTCCATTTTGCCTTAAATAAACATGGCTTCCTGTTTTTGGGCAAATCGGAATCCGCACTCAATAATGCGCCACACTTATTCGACGGCTATCTAAAGAAAAGCCAGATTTTTATTCGTAAAGGTTATGGCTTATCCCCTACTTTGGATAGAATTCAGAGCGCGAATAACTATGCCCGAGCGGTGGTGGAGAAACCGAACAATAATGTATCCATACCGAGCGAGAAACGCTCCATTTCGGCACGCATAGAGAAAATATTACTCGAAGAAGTGATTCCTGCGACCGTCTTAATCGATAAAGATGGCAATGTTCTGCACATCAAGGGGGATATTTATGCGTATTTAGAACTCCCTCAAGGTAGCCTAGACGTCAATATTTTAAATTTGGCAAAAGGCGACATTAAGATGGATATACGCTCGCTTTTGTCTAAAGCCAAAATCCATGGCGCGGCAACGTCTCAATCACTGTTTTATTCAGGAAAAGAGCACGAATTACTGTTTATCAACGTTAGAAAAGTTGATCTAAACAATAAAGATAAAGATCCAAATAAAGATAACTTCGGCTATTTAGTTGCATTTTTACCTACCGTGGTTGACGAGAACTTTTTCGTCAACCCTTCTGAAATGGACCCGCAACGCAGAGAAGCTCAGAGAAATTTAGAAAACGAAATTCAAGTTTTTAAAGAGCGACTGCAAACAACGGTTGAAGAGCTCGAAACCATTAACGAGGAAATTCAATCAACCAATGAAGAATTGCAATCTTCAAATGAAGAGCTGCAATCAACCAACGAAGAATTGCAAACCTCCAACGAAGAGCTACAGTCAACCAATGAAGAATTATCGACAGCCAACCAAGAGCTAGAAGTTAAAGGCAACGAACTTGAGCAACTAAACAGCGACTTGCAAAATATGCTCGAAAACATGAGTGAGGTTGTCATTTTGCTGGACTCGCGCTTAAGGGTCGTGCGATTTACCAAGGCTGCAAAAAAACTGTTAAAACTTGGCGAGAATATCATCCACCAAACGGTAACCACAATTGGTTTGGATATAGATTTACCAAATCTTCGTAATGAATTGATGCAAGTACTGTCTTTAAAAGAGACTAAAACTTTACAAGCAACTCTGAAAACAAAACCCTATAAGATTCGCTTAGTCCCTTACGAAACAGAATCTCAAAACATATCCGGAGTGATTATGTTTTTAGAGAACCCGTATGACTTCAGTGAGCTAAACAAGGAACCGCTTTATCTTAAGTCTATCGAAATGGTTGCCGATGATGTGGACTACGCTTTAATCGTAATGGATGAACAAGGCACTATCATTTATGCCAATGTTCGAGCCTTGAATATTGCGGGCTTCCACTCAAGTGAATTTATGTACAAGAATATTGACATGCTAATGCTTGAGCCAGGCAGTGATCAACCAAGCCAATGCATGGAAGATTATCTATCTAGCAACAGCGAGACAAAAGCGGGCACGTGGAAAGATGTTACGATTCAGAAAAAATCTGGTGAAAGAACAATATTTAAAATGAAGGTAGAAGCGTTGACTCTTGACGATAAAACCAACTTTATTGCCAAGATTTTTACCCTAGATGAATACTCAAAACGTTATATGCCAACGGCTAGATAGTTATGGTCACGGAGAATGAGTTTTTCTTAATTAAAGCGGAAAGCTCCGCTTTGCTGGCAGAGCTGCAGAATGCCCGGCTGGAAATTGGTTTCTTGAAGCGCCGGCTTATGGAGGAAGAACAGAAATCTCTTAAAGAATCATTCTTGACCAGAAGCCAGCAACCGTCCTTACAAAAAGAAATGCTTGAAGGATTCTTCGCACAATTGCAAACACCTCTTTTAATCATTAACGATTTGACTGAGGTGCTGCAAAAAAATGAAGCCGCCGATGCTTTTTTTGAACCTATAACTTATTTAAGCAAAGCTAAACAACTCCATTCTCTATTCAGTCTAGACTCTCAAAAATTGTTTTCTAAACACTTTGCTCAGGTTAAACGCTCTGGCTTGCAAGCAGAAATCACCTTAGATTCGGCCAACGGAAAACCTTTTAGTTTACGCATTCACTCGATAGAGCTCGCCAATTTTGCTAACCATGGCCTGTCTAGAATCTATGCCATCATTGCCACCCCTCTTTCATCACAAGAAAGCAGTAGTCAAATGTCGCATTTACTGTATTCAGCCGCAGAGCAATCTCGGCAAGGTATTCTTATTACCGATGAAAAAGATACCATTGTACGTATCAATCATGGTTTCTCAGAAATCACCGGCTATCTGCCAAGGGAGGCAATCGGACAAAAAACCGATATATTGCTATCTGGACGCCATTCTGAAGCGTTTTATCACTCCTTGCATAAATGCCTGGATATCTATGGGTATTGGGAAGGCGAAATATGGCATAAGGCTAAATCGGGACGAATTTATCCAGAATGGTTGCAAATTACTCGTTTTTTTGACGAACTCTATCAACAAAACTTTTACATTCGCATCTCAACGGATATTACACTCAGTCATCAAGAAAACGAACAAAAAACCAAGCGTGCGTTTTTCGATACCGTCACAAACCTGCCTAATAAAGATTTCGCGGTAAATTATTTGCGATCTTTATTATTTAGATCATCTAAGATCAAACAAACTTTCGCTATCCTGTCGATAAGCTTTAGTCCGCTTGAAGAAGAAGCAAGTAAAGATCAGAGTCTTACTGACAATCAGGAAAACCTGTTACTGCAACATGTTTCACAGCGGATTGTCTCCGCAATCGAATGGAATGATTATGCGGCAAGAATGGAAAGCAATGAGTTTATGGTCATTCTTTTAGAGAATGACAAAGATAACCGTTTAGACCAAGTACTTTCCACGTTAATTAATTCTCTTAAGGTTCCTTACGACATTAATAACCAACAGCATCTAATTTCAACGGCTATTGGTGCCAGCGTGCATCTTTTAGATGAAGATGATGCAAATGATTTCCTCTGGAAATCTTACAAGGCGATGCTACATGCCAAAAGTCTTGGAGATAATCAGTACTTCGTATATGAGCCGGGCTTAGAAGATTAAACGGCCACTCAAATCAGCGAGAGATCGCAAGGAAAACGATCCCTATCAAGCCACATTCAAATTTATAGCCAACCTTAATGCTCAGCAGCTAATTGCTTTAAATAATTATCCATAATCATTAACTTCTGGCCTTTTTCGCCGGTAAAATCAAGCATTTCCGCACGCCCTAATACTTTACCGAACAAAACCTCTTCCTCATGCTGTTCAGCAATGAACCATTCAATAAAGTTGAACGTTGTGTAGTCTTCACTTTCAAACGCTGTCTTAGCAATATTTTTAATCATTGCCGTCACATGCTTCTCATGTTCAAAAGCCGCTTCAATCACATCCATAAGATGACTGTACTCACGCGGTGCTTTTGGTATTGCTTCAATCGTAACCGGCGCTCCGCATTCCGCCATATAATTGAAAATTTTATCCATGTGTTCGCGCTCTTCCAGAGAATGAGTACGAAAAAAATCTGCCGCACCTTCTAAGCCTTGGTCTTCCGCCCAAGCACACATTTGCAAATACACATTCGATGCATAAAACTCAGCGTTAACTTGCTTATTCAATAATTCAGAAATTTTTAAACTAATCATGATTTTTCCTCAAATGAGACAATTAATCGAATGGTGAATCTTCAAGCGATTCCCATATTTAAGAAACGTGTTGCACTTTCTTCATCTTAGCGCCCAACAAAAGCAAAAACAAACGGTTAGTCTGTAGACTTTCTTAAGGAAATGCAGGAGACGTTTTTGCAGATTCCTACAAGTTTGCCGAAAACTGGCTATACCTCTAGAAAAAATGATGTAAGTTTTTTGGGATAACTAACATTTAATTTTAATCGCATATCACTGCATCAATAATCACACAGTCGTTTCAATAAAAAACCGCATTGAAAATTCAATACGGCCTTTTATAAATCCAGATAAGACGTCTATTTTTCAATCCGCTTGCCAAGCATTCGTTTTAATGTAAAGTCTTTATCAATCAAGTGATGTTTGAGAGCACCGGCAATATGCAACAAAATGGCGGCAATTAATAAATTTCCACCCAGACCATGTAACGCTTTACCCAAGCCAGCTAGAGTTTCATTAAGCGGGACGACTTTGCTAGGATCAATCGCATCGGGGTTTCTAGGCAGTAACTCAATGCCAAACAACGGGATGCCATGCCCACCTAACCCTGACATCATCATTCCTGAAACAGGCATAAGAATGGTACCGAGAATCAATAGCCAGTGAACGATTTTAGACAATGCAACCTCGGCGGTACTGTATTTCTGAACCGGTTTCGGCCAGCCATTTTTAATTCGCCAGAAGATACGCCACAAAACAAAAACAACAATTAGAACGCCAAATGATTTATGCCACGGATAGACTGAATAGGCGTCGTTTTCGTGCATATAAACACCACTGGCAAGCATGCCAATCATACCGATGGCAACTATCCAGTGTAAAAATAAAGTCTGTTTGCTAAATTTCTCGTAAGTGTCCACCTGACGACTCCTTAGTGAAGGATTATGATAACGGTACGGCAGTGATCCAAATGATCACTGCCGTTTGCACAAGATTTATGAATGAATTTAAGCTCTAGGGCCATGAGCAAATTGCGCTTTTTTCGCTTGCTGCTCTTCCGTTAAGATTTTATGAATTGCATCGCGCTGTTGCTGACGTAGTTTTAACATTTGTTGCTGATTATCTTGCAAGATTTCACGAACCTGCTTTTGCTGTTCCGCGGTTAAATCTAATCTTTTGGTCATGCGTTCAATTTTGTTTTCAACTTTTAATTGCATCAACGCTTGGCGCTTTTCCGGACTACTATTTTTATCCATCATTGCATGCTTACCTTGATAACCACACATTTTTCCGTGTCCTTTAAAATGACGCTCTGCGTGCATTCCAGAATATTTTTGAGACATCTCGCAATGATGCGATTTATTCTGCATTTGCGAATGTTGAGGGCCTTGACCATCAAATTTTTTCTGGCAGAAGTCTCCCCCGGCAATGGCCAGAGTGGTTGCTGAAGTTAGTACCGCAATACCGATTAATGTTGCAATCTTTTTCATTTCCTTTCTCCTTTAAGAAATCTTAAGCAGGCTTTCTGCTTGTTTGCTATTGTGCGAAAAGAAAGTGCAAAATTTATGCAAGCAATTTGGTAGTTTGTGCAAGTTTAGTCAGCTAGGGTCTGTTGCAAATTCCTATTTGATTCTGTTGTCGTTTAAAAATTCGACAATCAAGACGCTTTCTCAACTTACCCCTTCAGGCGTCGAGTTCTTCGTTTGAGTGAAGCTTAGTATCGTAAATAAGCGAAGAGCAATGCAGTGTGTGGGATTTTTAAGCACAACCCGAAGGACCATTGCCATTTTCACGCCAACTGTGTTAAAAATTCGATCAAATAGAATGGACTACAAGGTGAATTGGCTTCAGCCTAGAGGACATTCTGGGGTGTTTCTCACGATTTCCGCCTGTTGGATGCAAAAATGGCTGTGGCAGAACCTAATTACGAATTTTCAACAGACCCTAACACAAACTTATAGCCAACTCCGTAAACTGACTGTATCCAGTCGTTTTCGCCAAAAACGGTACTGAGTTTCTGTCGCAATTTCTTAATATGACTATCAATAGTTCGATCAGAAACCACGCGATGATCACTGTAGATTGAATCAATCAACTGCGCACGTGAAAAAATCCGTCCTGGTGAATGTGATAAGGTGCGCAAGATAGCAAACTCTACCGCCGAGACTTGCACGTTATTCTGTTGATAATGAACTTGATAAGTTCCTTCATCAAGGTGCCATTGCGAGCTTTCTTGAGTAGGAGATTGAACTAAACGGCTACGACGCAATAACGCCTTAACACGGGCGACAACTTCTCTTGGACTAAAAGGTTTACATAAATAATCATCCGCGCCTAGCTCCAGACCGAGAATGCGGTCAATTTCTTCGACACGCGCAGTCAACATCATAATTGGTACTTGACTAAATTCCCGAATTTCGCGACACAACTGTAAACCGTCACCAAAGCGATCTGCCTCAGGCAACATAATATCTAATAACACGCAACCGACAGCATTCCTCTTGACCCATTCAATAACACCTTGACCATTAGTAAAATGCTGTGTTTGATAGCCGCTAGCTTGCAGATAATCAATTAACAACTGCGCAATCTGCGGTTCATCTTCTACAATCACAATCATTTCTTGGTTCATTTCTGCTCCTCTTGGTCAAATTCAATCTCCACCTGTAGTCCACCCAGCTGAGAATGCTGAATCGTCAACTTAGCATTATGCGCCGCAGCAATTTGCGAAACCATTGCCAAACCAAGGCCAGCGCCGCCAGTACGACGGTTACGCGAAGGATCCGTGCGGTAAAAGCGATCTGTTAAATGCGACAACTCCTGTTCAGTAACCCCCGGAGAAGAATCGGCAATACGCAAACAATATTTACCACCTCGCGCCTGTAAATCGATTAATACCTTACCTTGCTGACCATGATGATCTATGGCATCGGTGTAATTTAAGGCGTTGCTTAATAAATTCGTTACTAGTTGCATCAACCGGCTAGAATCACCATAAACCCATGATTCGCAAAGAATATCACTTTCAATAACAATACTTTTTTGCCGCGCTTTATTTTCAAGGGCATCAATGCTTTGCTGGACCACTTCAGCCAGATCTACCGACTGCATTGAATATTGCAAAGCACCAACATCACTTAGACTTAGTTGATATAAGTCTTCGATCAAGCGCTGGAGTACAGCGACTTCTTTCTGAACAATCTGCAAATTCTCCTGATTTAGCGGACGGATACCGTCATGCATTGCTTCAATAGAACCATTAATCACCGTCAAAGGGGTTCGTAGTTCATGAGAAATGTCAGCAATCCATTGATTACGGCTGGTTTGAGCGGCTTCTAGAGTTGTCGCTAGATGATTAAAATCGCGTTGCAGTGCACCTAACTCATCCTTGCGCTTCGCTTCTAAACGAACACTTAAATCTCCGCCCGCTAAACGATGTACCGCTCTATTCAACTGTCGAACCGGAGTCAGAATATGATTTCCGAACGGCCATAAAAGAATCACCGCAAAAAAAGTAATGAATACCGCGCCGATGGTTAACAGCTTGAATTGCGATTCAGCAAATTCAATATCGGTCTGTTCCTGTAATTCACTAAGCGGGTGATAACCAATTTGAGCAATTTCACGACCATTTTCAATAATCGGTAATTTCGTGCAGGATTTTGTCAAGGTCGGACCATAAACCACTTTCCCATCTGGCGTTAACAAACTCACCCTAGCTTCAAACTCATCGGCAGGCGGTAAAGCACGTCGATTCTTAAAACGTTCCATTAAACGAGGAACCATTGATGACATTTGCTGAAAATCCATTCGGTGTGAATAAAATGTCAGGCGCTGCCAAGCAGTTAATGGGATATCTTGAACACCGGTAACCGGCTCATATTGTAAATAAACTTCGATATTATTTTTCAGACGCTCCAAACGCTGTTGATCTCGCTGATCAACATAATGCAACATAGTTTTGTGCAACACTAATTGGTTGCTCCACACTAATGTTCCCAATACCACGAAGCCAAACAAAATCAGAAAGATAACAAACTTTAGCCGAATCCCCATCTGCTTCCCTTTTCCACAAACCTTTTTCTAATTTACCAACTCTACCGAAATACCGACTGTAAAAGTTGCAAACAATATGCATTACTTCTAATTTACAAAACTTATGGGAAGACCGCCGCAAAACCAAATAATGTCAAAAACCAGCCAATTTATCCTTAGTAAGGCAAACCTATTGATCTAAGGAAACGCAGAACAAGTCCAAATGACTTCAGGCATAGTAAAATTAGCTCGTCACAAAAGACACTCTCTTAATCTATACTGCACAATCCGAAGACATAAAAAAACCCGCATAACCTATCGATTATGCGGGTTCTAAAAATATGGCGGTGGACTAGGGATTCGAACCCCAGGTAGGCTACAAACCTACAACGGTTTTCAAGACCGCCGCCTTCAACCACTCAGCCAGTCCACCTCATTTGTTGGGGCGTATTATAAGGCGATAGTTAAATTTGTCTACATCTAATTTAGATATGCCAGCAAAGTATAGCAAGCTGCTCATAACGTGATATATTGCAACCGTTCGCAAAGCATCTACACCGAGCAAAAACAAGCAACACCGTTAAACTCATTTTCTCAAAGCTTATACAAACATTGTTCCCCTAGGCAGCTGTACCACCTCATATAGAGTCGGTATTTATCTGAAATTACTTTAAACAGAAATGCCTACTTGCAATATGGGTAATAACAGATGTACAATTTAATTACTGGGTAAATTAATTTTACAAGGTGACGAAGATGGAAGAAAAAAATAAACAAATTGAAATTCTTGAGCAACAAGAACTACAAAACTGGGCATCAATACTTGTGGAAGAATGGGATTCAACAAAAGAACTTCAATTCCTAGACATCGATAGCGCTGAGTAATTAATCACTTAGTAGACGCCCTTCCATTGTAATTGATCGCATCAAAAAGTTGGTTAAGCTAAAAATCGCTTGTTTGAGCTCTTCTAATTTCCCAATTCGTCAACATTTATTCCTGTCACATTGCTGACCTATAGAAACTCAACAGATTAAAACCTCTTAGTTTCTATAACGCAGAAATACGTGGGCTATAGCAGCCAATCCCCTAGATCAGAAGCACAATCCTCCAATCAACAGAAAATCCAAGAATTACGGCTTGATTTGCTAATCAGCGAGCCAAGAACAGTAAGATGAAGCATCACCAATAGTTCGGAGTTCATCGAACTTAGACGGCAAAAGATATTTTTAGGATAACAGCATAAGAACGCTTCTCTTGAAGCTTAGGCCACATACATAGAATATAGACCCTAAAATGAAAAAAGGAGCTATCTGCTTAAGCAAATAGCTCCTTTTAAAATAATGGCGGTGGACTAGGGATTCGAACCCCAGGTAGGCTACAAACCTACAACGGTTTTCAAGACCGCCGCCTTCAACCACTCAGCCAGTCCACCTTATTTGTTGGGGCGTATTATAGGCCGAAGGATGGATTTTGCAAGGCAATTTCGGGATTTTTTTGAAAAAAATGTGGCTTATTTACGCTACACTTTATGGCATGAAAAAAGAAGTCAGAAAAAACAGTCACTTAAGCTTTACCGAGCAAGTTTATCAACAGTTGCTACGTGTCCCGAAAGGCAAAGTGACCACCTATTCAGCACTGGCTAAAGCCGTCAACAGCAAGGCAATTCGAGCAGTTGGTAGTGCAATGCGAAAGAACCCCCTTCCCATTATCGTGCCTTGCCACAGGGTGGTGAAAAGCACTGGTGAAATCGGTCAATATGCTCTGGGTGGCCCACAGGTTAAAGCGGAACTACTTAGGCAGGAAGGTATTGATATTGAAAACGGTAACGTTCAAAACTTAGCTCAATATCTATTCGACTTTTCAGAGGATTAAAACTAAAAAGGCTTGTCGCAATATTGCGACAAGCCTTTTCAAAAGCGAAACAATTTACGATTAAATCGTTTCTGCACCACCTAAGTATGGACGCAAAGCTTCCGGCACAGTTACCGAACCGTCTTCGTTCTGGTAGTTTTCCAGAACCGCGACCAAAGTACGTCCTACGGCCAAACCAGAACCATTCAAGGTGTGCGCCAGCTGAGGCTTACCATTACCGCCTCGGAAACGTGCTTTTAAACGACGCGCTTGGAAATCTTCAAAGTTAGAGCAGGAGGAAATTTCACGATAGGCTTCCTGCCCCGGCAACCATACTTCCAAATCGTAAGTTTTAGTTGCAGAGAAACCGATATCACCGGTACAAAGATTGACCACACGATAAGGTAAACCAAGTTTCTGCAAAATACTTTCCGCCTGACCGGTCAACTCTTCCAAGGCTTGATGTGATTTTTCCGGATGAACCACTTGGACCAATTCCACTTTTTCAAACTGGTGCTGACGAATTAAACCACGGGTATCACGGCCATAAGAACCGGCTTCGGAACGGAAACACGGCGTGTGTGCAGTACATTTAATCGGCAAATCCGCTTCATCGATGATTTCATCACGGAACAAATTGGTGACCGGAACTTCCGCCGTCGGAATTAAATACAGGTCACGATCATTGGTGTCATGCTCGTCGTTTTTGCTGATTTTATATAAATCCGCTTCAAACTTCGGTAACTGGCCGGTGCCGCGTAGTGAATCCTGGTTAACCATAAACGGAACGTACACTTCTTCATAACCGGCTTGACCATGCTCATTCAACATAAACTGAATCAGCGCACGTTGCATACGAGCTAGAGAACCTTTCATCACTGCGAAACGCGACGATGTCACTTTTACCGCCGCATCGTTATCAAACCAGCCGCGAGCCTCTGCCAAATCAACATGGTCTTTAACTTCAAAATCAAACTCGCGCGGTGTTCCCCATTTGCGAATTTCCACATTGTCGTCTTCAGAAGCGCCAACCGGTACCGATTCATGCGGCGTATTCGGTACACAAGCAAGAATATCATCCAACTGTGTTTGCACTTCGTCAGATTTCTGTTCCGCCTGTTCCAACTGAGTTTTCAGGTCTTCAATCTCTGCCAATAGCGGTGCAATATCTTGCCCTTGTGCTTTCGCTTTACCGATTTCTTTAGAACGGCTATTACGAGTCGCCTGCAAATCTTGTGCTTTTACTTGCCACTCTTTACGTTGCACTTCCAGCACTTCAATTTGCGCCACATCTAGCTCAAAGCCACGCGTTTTCAATTGTGCAGCGACGTCCGCTAACTCACTTCGTAAACGTTTTGGATCTAACATTTAGCCATTCCTGATTTTTTAAAACTATAAAACTTTGCTCGTAGAAATTGTCTACGAACTTAAAAACTGTCTGCCACTAATTAAACCGAGCCACACTGCGCTCAAGGTCAAAATTAAACTGACCGCCATATTCGCGACCGCCTTACCGAACTCACCGACCTGAATGTACTGCATGGTCTCGTAAGAAAAGGTCGAAAAAGTGGTGAAAGCGCCAAGAAAACCAACTAGGATAAAAGCACGCCATTCATTCGACAGTGACCATTTATCAATCAGCAACACCGCCAACAAGCCCATTGCAAAAGACCCGAGCACATTCACCGCCAAGGTTCCCCAAGCGAATTCTCGTCCAAACCAGAGGTAAACTTGATGCGACAAAGCAAACCGTGCCATGGCACCTAAAGCACCACCTGAGGCAATAGCCCACCACCCCCAAAAGGTCATGACGAGACTCCGAAAAACATCATTTGTACTCGATTGCAGATTTTCATCTTCTACCGCCTATTTGCGACGCTTATAAATCGCTTGCTGATTCAAGTTTTCGAGGTGCCTCATTTTAGCGGAAATTTTGATTTCCAAACCTCTTTCTACCGGTTGATAGTAAGCTTTTTCCGCCATTTCTTCCGGGAAATAACATTCACCGGCAGCAAAGGCTTCCGGCTCGTCATGTGCATAACGGTATTCTTTGCCGTAATCCAACTCCGCCATTAACTTGGTTGGCGCATTACGTAGATGCAACGGTACCGAATGCGAACCGTTCTCTTTGATGTCTTTCAACACGGCTTTATAGGCCATATAAACCGCATTCGATTTAGGAGCCACCGCCAGATAGGTTGCCGCTTGCGCCAAAGCTAAATCGCCTTCCGGTGAACCAAGTCGTTCGTAGGATTGCGCAGCATCAATCGCCACTTGCAGAGCTTTCGGGTCGGCATTTGCAATCTCCTCGGAAGCCATTCGAATTAGGCGACGCGCCAAGTAACGCGGATCAACCCCGCCATCTAACATACGCACCAACCAATACAATGCGGCATTTGGATCGGAACCGCGCACCGATTTATGCAGCGCAGAAATCTGGTCGTAAAACGCTTCGCCGCCTTTATCAAAACGGCGTAAACCACCTTGCACCACTTCTTTGGCATGCTCAACTTCAATACTTGCACATAAACCATTTTCGCAAGGTTGCCAATCGGCAAAATCGACCGCCTGTTCGAGAAAGTTCAATAAACGGCGCGCATCACCGTCGCTAGAACCAATCAGTAACTGCGCCGCTATGTCGGCCACCTTCAACTCAATATTCTGCTGTTCCGATTCAGAAGATAAATCATTCGCAAGCTGCATTACGCCACGTTGCAGAACCTGTTCTAAATCTTCTTCGTCCAGCTCTCGCAAAACTAAAACCTTTGCGCGCGATAGCAAGGCATTGTTCAACTCAAACGATGGATTCTCGGTAGTCGCGCCAATAAACACAAAAGTACCATCTTCCACAAACGGCAGGAACGCATCCTGCTGAGCTTTATTGAAACGGTGCACTTCATCGACAAACAACAAGGTGCCTTGATTGAATTGTTCGCGTTGTTTTTTGGCTTGTTCAACTGCCGCTCGAACTTCTTTAACGCCATCTAAAACCGCAGACAGACTGATAAACTGCAAATCCGACTGGTTTGCCAACAATCTCGCCAAGGTAGTTTTACCCACTCCCGGCGGCCCCCAGAAAATCAATGAATAGAGTTTACCGGACGCCAACATTCGAGTCAGCACACGATTTTTACCAAGCAGGTGCTCTTGGCCAATATATTCGTCTAGCGTTTGCGGACGTAAGCGGTCGGAAAGCGGTTTGTATAATTGCTTGGCGTTACTCAAAAGATGCTCTCGAAGGTTCGGTTAGTAGCTCGGTTGGCCGATTAAATCAATGCCCGGCTGCAGTTTGAAAACGAAATTTTCCGCGGCGATTGGGTGATTGATTTCAACCTTACTAAATTCGATTTTGGTAATGTTTTCCGGCCCTTCATACATCAACACTTGCTGCATCACACCATCTTTTAAACCAACTTCAATACTCTGAAAATAGGTCGCGGCTTTCGGCTCCAAGTTATACCAAACCATGCCTTCGCGTTCACCGGCAAAAACAATCTCGAACTTGTCTTCGATTTTCTCGTCATACAGCAACCAACTCAGCGGAATATCGGCCTGCACGTCGGCAATCGGTCGTACCGTTGCTTGATATAAATCTTTGTCAAATACCCAAAGGTTTTGGCCATCAACAACAATGCGCTGACCGTCATCGGCAGCATATTCCCAGACTAATTTGCCCAGACGTAATAACTGAAAATGGCCTTTCTGCGGTGCATGTACCGGACCAAACATACTCTCTTCAAGCGTCTGCTGAGAAAAATCCGCTTCAAATGTGCTTAGATTATTCACAAAATCCTGCACCGGATTCGCTAATACATTTTGGCTCAAAGTAACCGTAAAACAGGTCGCTGCTAAAGCGAAAGGCCTAATCAATTTTGCCAACATGAAATTTGTATTCTCGTATTATTCAGACGGATCGCGCAGATGGTCGCCGCCGACCAATACTTCACGCTGTCCGTTGGAGGTTTTCGATGAGGAAATAAGCCCCGCCTGCGACATTGCTTCAACAATGCGCGCCGAACGATTATACCCAATCGAGAATTGACGTTGAATCAGTGAAACGGAGATCTTACGATTTTCAATGGCGAAATTCACGATTTGGTCATACAACGGATCGTCTTCGGCACTTTTCGGACCATTGGACTTACCGCCTGCTGGCTCTTCCGGTTCCATGGATTGAGTAATCGCTTTCAGATATTGCGGTTCACCCTGCGACTTAACAAACTCGGCAACTTTAATTACTTCTTCATCATTCATAAAGGCACCGTGCACGCGTTTTGGCGAACCGGAACCTGGCGGAAGATACAACATATCCCCCATACCGAGCAATTGTTCCGCACCACCTTGATCAAGAATGGTACGTGAATCAATTTTAGTATTCACCATAAACGACATACGGGTCGGAATATTGGCCTTAATCAAACCGGTGATAACATTCACCGAAGGACGTTGCGTTGCCAGAATCAAATGAATACCGGCCGCACGGGCTTTCTGTGCAATACGCGCAATCAACTGCTCAACTTCTTTACCGACCACCATAATCATGTCGGCGAATTCATCGACTACCACCACGATATACGGCAATGGCGTCAAAGTTGGCGGCGCATCCATAACTTGATGACCATAAGATGCTTGCTGTTGATACAACGGATCAACAATCGGATTGCCTTCATCAATCGCTTTCTGCACTTTCATATTAAAGCCGGCGATATTGCGCACGCCCATCTTCGCCATCAGCTGATAACGACGGTCCATTTCAAACACACACCAACGTAAAGCATTGGCGGCATCATTCATATCGGTCACCACCGGCGCCAGAAGATGCGGAATATCGTCGTACACTGACAGTTCCAACATTTTCGGGTCAATCATAATCAGACGCACTTCTTCCGGCGTACTCTTATAGAGCATGCTCAGAATCATACTGTTAACCCCGACCGATTTACCGGCACCGGTGGTACCAGCCACCAACAAGTGCGGCATACGCGCAATGTCGGCGACGACCGGCTTACCGGAAATATCTTTACCAATTGCGATACTCAATGGCGATTTCGACTTGGCGAACTCGCTTGATGAAAGCACATCACGGAAACTAACAATTTCGCGTTTCTCGTTCGGAATTTCGATACCAACCACCGCTTTACCAGGAATGACATCCACAACCCGCACCGACTTAACTGACAACACTCGCGCCAAGTCTTTCGCCAAGTTATTAATCTGCGAAACCTTCACCCCCGGAGCCGGCAAGATTTCAAAACGCGTCACCACCGGCCCCGGCTGCACCGATTCCACCTCGACCTTAACGCCAAATTCTTGTAGACGTTGCTCCAACAAGAATGACAAATCCGTCAACTCTTGTTCGGTAAAACCCTCATCATCTGGAATATATTCATCCAGAAGCTCAACAGAAGGCAATTTAAATTCACCGATTTCATAAGCAGTCGGATCACATATCTTCGGCTCTACATTTTCAACCTCGCCTTCAGAATGCACGGCTTTGACTTCAACTTTTGAATCCGGTTCGAACGGTAAATCTTGTGAAGTGTCCTCGACAGCTTCAACTGCGACAACCGGCTCTTCATGTGGAGATTCTTGAATCTTTTCAGCTTCCGGCTGCGGTGCATATTTTTGGTAATCTTTGTCTTTTTGTACCGTATTTCTTTTCGCTGCTTGTGTCGCTTTAATCTCTTCTTCTGTCTCTTCAGTAAATGGCGTCAAGGCAAAATCATCGCCGTTTCCAACTTCTTTATTCACCTTTTGGGCAGAGACGTTTTCTTGAACTTGTTCATTAGCAGATTGCACAGATCCATCAGGGTCAATGGCAGGCATGACTTTTTCCTCAACCATATCCGCCTTATCGCCGGCATGCTCTTTTTTCGCAAAGACGCCGACCGCTTTCTGTTTTAAACCGGCAAACAGTGACTGAGATTTTGCTGCTTTTTCCTGCTCGTCAGATGCTTCAAACTCTTCAACTTCCGTATCCGGCAAGGCTGAAATATTCGGTTCTGGCTTGATAATTTTGACAGTTTTCTCCTGCCCAAATTCCGGCTGTTGTTCATCTAGCTCAGTATTGACTGTCGAAATGATTTTCTGATCAGCATCTTGAATTGCCTGTATCTGCCCGGGTTGCCCTCCTTGGCGTAGCATTTTCTCACGCTGGAACGGTGCAAAGGCATCGCGCAGCTGACATATCAAGCGCTGACATTTTTCCGAGTTATTAATGGTCTTTTGCCATTTCATTTTTGACCAAACAATTAAGTTCAAAGTCAAACGGCCAGTCACCTCAAGAATGGTCATCCAAGAGTGGCTTAACAGTAAGCTAATTGACAGGGCAAACAGCCCAAGCAAGAGCAAAGTAGTCGCCAATAGGTCAATTGAATCCACTAAGAAACCGCCAATTAAACTGCCCCAAATACCACCTGGGTTGAAGGGTAACTCTTCAGAAAAACTGTCAGGATGGACAAACAGGTGTGCCATCGCTGCACCGGCACTGACCATTAACAGCACACCAAGCAAACTAAAAAAGAAGCGGTAAAAGTCAATTTCGCCTTCATCATCCCGCAGCGGTAAGCGCAAGGTAAACCAGCCTGCTAGAATAATCCCCAAAGGCAATAAATACGCGAACAAGCCAAAGACGGTAAACAGCAATGACGATAGCCAAGCACCGGTGTAACCTCCGTAATTATTCACATTACCACTGGCTGAAGAAGAGTTAAAACCCGAATCATTTGGATCATAACCCGCCAGAATAATAGTCAAAAAAACGGCAAATAGAATACAGAAAATCAATACCAAATCCTTGACCACCCAAGAGTAGGAAACCTTACTCGACAGTAGCGGGTTTTGCGCCTCCATTTGCGCAATCGGCGCGCTCAATTCTGCAGTATGAATTTGATCAATTTTCTCAGCCGCCTGCTGATTTGCTAAGCTCTTCTGCTCCAGCTCGCGATCCAATGCCTTTCTATCAACATCTTGCTGCGCTTTCTTAATTTGCGCTTCGGCTTTCCGTGCCGCATCTTTACGACGAGCAGCCGACATTTTTATTGCAGTTCGATTGGTTTGATCTAGAGGCACTTTCAGTTTCTATCCTATTGGTAAAATTACAGACTTTCAGATTCGTTAAGCAGGCATCAAATGCCTATTGTACAAAGCGGTTCCAGTAATCGTTTTCTATTAATAAAACGAATGGAAAAGTTTAAACAAAAACTGCTAAAATTCTAGCACATTGCTATACAGAGGACAGCGTAAAAGCCTAGAGTTTACTGAATTAAACGGCTTTATCTAATGCTCGATTCTTTGTAACATACATTTTAACTTTCTATATTAGTAGTTTGAATTTAAAGGATTTAATTATGGCAGCGAAACATTGCAAGCTTCTTATTCTCGGTTCCGGCCCAGCAGGTTACACTGCTGCAGTATATGCTGCCCGTGCTAACTTGGATCCAGTTATCATCACTGGAATGCAGCAAGGCGGTCAGCTAACCACGACTACCGAAGTGGATAACTGGCCTGGCGATCCAGAAGGTCTAACCGGCCCGGACTTAATGGTTCGTATGCAAAAACATGCTGAACGCTTCGGTACTGAAATCCTATTTGACCACATCAATAAAGCGGATCTTTCAGAACGCCCTTTCAAACTTACCGGTGATTCTGGCGAGTACACCTGTGATGCTCTAATCATTGCGACTGGCGCAACGGCTAAATATCTTGGCCTAGAGTCAGAAACCGCATTTAAAGGTAAAGGCGTTTCTGCTTGCGCAACCTGCGACGGTTTCTTCTACCGAAATCAGAAAGTAGCCGTTGTTGGTGGCGGTAATACCGCGGTTGAAGAAGCCCTGTATCTTTCCAACATCGCTTCAGAGGTAACCATTATTCACCGCCGTGATCATTTCACTTCTGAGAAAATCCTAGCGAAACACCTTATGGAAAAAGCCGAGAACGGCAATATCAAAATCGAGTTCAATGCCGAGCTGGATGAGGTTTTGGGCGACAATATGGGCGTAACCGGCCTACGTATTAAAAACCGTGAATCAGGCGAAACCAAAGATTTGGATGTTGCCGGCGTCTTTATTGCTATCGGCCACTCACCAAATACCGGCCTATTTGAAGGTCAGCTGGAAATGGACAACGGTTATTTGAAAGTTCAAAGCGGCCTACAGGGTAATGCAACGCAAACGTCAATCGAGGGCGTTTTTGCCGCCGGTGACGTTATGGATCAAAACTATAAGCAAGCAATTACCTCTGCTGGTGCCGGCTGTATGGCTGCACTAGATGCCGAAAAATATTTAGACAACCTATAAAGGCTTAAGGACTTACCACTTATGCGCTTACCACTAATCACTGCCTTATTATTGACAATGCAAGGTACTGCCTTAGCCAATCAAGCGACGCCAAACGAAAATAATGGTGCGCTTTCTCTAGAGACGGTCGAAGAAAAAACCAGCTATACCCTCGGTGTCGATTTGGCAAAAAGTTTAGGTGACAACGGTTTTGTACCGAATTCGCGTGCACTTGCACAAGGTCTGCTGGATGCACTTGAAGGCCGCCCTCTTCTACTAACACCTGAACAAATGACGGCGGCGATAGAAGAAACTAAAAAGAAATTGATGGCCATCAAAATGGAAGAGCGTAACAAGCTGGCCGAGGAGAATCTTAAAAAAGGTAATGAGTTCCGCGCCAAGTTCGCTAAACAGGACAAGACGCTGACGACTGAAGATGGCATCCTTTATCAAGTACTTGAACAAGGTAAAGGCAGCTCTCCGACTGACGAAGACAGCATTTACGCACACTATGAAGGTTCGTTTATCAATGGCGAAGTATTCGATAGTTCATACAAACGTGGCCGCGCCTTAAAACTTTATACCTCTGATGTCATCAAAGGTTGGGGAAAAATCTTAAAGATGATGAAGCCAGGCAGTAAATGGAAAGTCGTTATCCCGCCAGAACTAGCATATGGCGAAAACGGTGCCGGTGATGTGATTGGTCCTAACTCGACGTTAGTTTTCACAATTGAATTAATCTCATTCGGTAAAGAGCAATAATAACCACTTTCTCAATATAAACGAAACGCCTTCGGTCAAGCAATTGCCGGAGGTTTTTTTATACCTATAACAAACTTATACAGCGAAATGACAATAGCTTTATCAAGGAAAAAGAGAAACGATTAAGAGGCTATGAAAATAAAAAAGCCCCAAACAAACTGCAGGCAGTTTATTTGAGGGGTTCCATATAAAGGGGAACAATCTTAGCTCTTTTAGAGGAGTGTTGTAATGAAACAACGGAAGCAATCTTAATCTAAGACAAGGCATATATCAATATTTTCTAATATAGAAAATCATTAAGAAATTCTTAATGCTTCCAAGCTTATTGAAACGAAAAGTATATGAAACGACTCAAAAGGCCACGGCATGAATAAAATTAACTTATACCAGTGTAAATTTTTTCGTATTCAGCTCAGGCAGCACTTTTGAGCAGTTCCATTATAAAAATTGCCGAGCATCCATGCTTTTCACTAAAAAATATGCCGGCTCTTCATAAGGATGCGCATCAAAAAATGCCCCCATCACGTCCTTGAGATTTTGTTGCGCTACATAAACCTCAACTTTATATTCTTCCTCGCGGCTTAATTGATCGGTTTCGCCGATAAACGGATTACTGCCAGGCATAGGACGAAACTGCCCTTGGCCTTTAACTTGCCAAGCGCAATGCCGATAATCGCCCTGCACTCCTGCTCCAGCAGCGAAAATGGCACCCTTAACTGCTTCTAGATGCGATTCCGGCACATAAAAAACCAACTGATAAAAACTCATCTTGCCCTCATTCGGTTATTTGTTAATCAGATTCTGCCAATTATAAAAGTGAATTCACTACAATATGGGCACAAAAATAGAAGGAAAACTTTATGAAATTACTATTAGCAAGCTATGCAGTGATTTTATCTTTAGGGATTATTTCTTTAATTACCGGCAATCACTACTTTGCCAATATTGCCGGTTTCTTGTCGGCAATCGGTTTTATGTTGGTATTCTTCAAGGACCGACCGGAAGAAGAGACCGAGCAACAGATTAAAATGCGTCGCTACTGGTATTTGGTTTTTGCCACCGGTATTTTCTTTAGTCTACTGTTCGGCAGTTTCTGGAACACGCATATGGGCAATATGGAAGTTCGCTAACAAGCATTTATTCAACCTATAAAAAAGCCCTGTTCCTGAAAATACCGAAACAGGGCTTTTTTCTGCTTAGCGAGAACTCGATTAGAAAAGTTCGATTTCGCCTTCATCCATCGATTCTGTATTCACTCGACTCATTCGCGAATCTTCAATCGACTGGCGTTTGCTATGGATAGTTTGACGGAACTGCTCAATACGCTGGCGATATTCTTCATCGTTCATAGCTGGTGTCTCTTGATTTTCTTTAGTGAACTGGCTAATTTCATTTGAGAATTGTGCTAATTGATCCAAGTGGTTCATGACCTGCTCAACCAACTGTCGAACGATATCTTCAAACTGCAACGAACGCACTGCATTCGACACACTGACCTCAATCTCGGAAATTACTCCAGATACATCACCAAGTTTGGACGAGATTCCATCATTCATCGCATTTAAATCACCCAACATCGAACCAACTTTTTTCTGCGACGAAACCGCCTGCTCCATGTCCTTGCTTGCTGTTTCACTCACAATATTACGCACTTGATCGACGGTACTGCGTGCTTTCTCAGCTTGTTTACGAATCTGCTCATTTAGAATATTCGAGTTCAAGGACAGTTTACGAACCTCATCAGCAACCACCGCAAAGCCACGCCCAGCTTCACCGGCACGCGCTGCTTCAATTGCCGCATTCAATGCCAATAAGTTAGTTTGATCAGCAATGCCTTTAACATCTTCAAGCAGATTAAAAATTGCTTCAATCTGACCAACCATATCGTCGATTTTATCGACCGTCTGTTTGCTACGTTCGGAAGCATTCATCAACAGATCTATCAAATACTGCAGAACCATTTTCATCTCACTAGAGAACTTCTGAATCGACATCTGCTCAGCGCCTTGCCCGCCGAGGTTATCCAACAATGCCAAAACCATTTGATACTCTTGTTGCGTTTGCGAGTGCAAACCAGAAAAACTGTTATTCAAGGTTTCAATAGCCTCGGCAACCAATTCTTTCACCTGCATCAATTCACCACGCACAATTTCAACTTCATGCTCAATGACGGTGTCAACATCATCCATAATCATCTGTAATGATTCATCCGCAGTCGTGGTTTTCAGCATAGCGACATCAGTTGATGACTTTGACTTGTAAGCAGGATTTGCTTCGGACGCTTCTTGCAAGGCTTGACGACGCATCTGACGCTTTTGTTGATTTTCCGCTTGATTGGCAATATTTGCCACGGTAAGAAACCAACTGGCTGATAGCAAAATCACCATAGCAAAATTCAGTAAAGTGATATCAAAAAAACTCAGGGCCGCCGCGACAAGAGTCACTGCAAGCGGTATCCAATAGGCTCTAGCAAGATCGAGCATGACACTTTCCTTTTTTATTATTATTGGCAGTAATTGCCATAAATTTGTTAGTTAACCCAAGTACAGCAGGTTATATGCCACATAATCTATTTTAGGCAAATACATTTCTGTTAATGACACTGCCTAAGGAACCTCTGATTGAATCAGAGGTTCCCTAAGAAAACTTAACCGGATTTCAGCAGGCCTTAAAGAAAAACAGCCTTGTAAACAAGGCTGCTGCGACTCATGTGAATGTTAATCACCGAGGCTAACCAACCGCTAAATCCAAAACTTTTTGAGCTATTTTTTCCAGCGGAAGAACATGGTCGGCGGCACCGATTTTCACTGACTCTCCCGGCATTCCCCAGACAACACTGGTCTTTTCATCCTGTGCAATGGTCTGGACACCAATCTCTTTTAACTCTTTTAAACCTTGCGCACCATCCGCCCCCATACCAGTCAAGATAACCCCGACTGCTTTTTTACCGACGGCTTGCTCGACCGAACGGTACATCACATCGACCGATGGTTTATGGCGGTTAACCGGAGGCCCGTCATTTAACTGACACACCAACTTATTACCTTGACGCATTACTAACAAATGACGGTCGCCTGGGGCGATGTATACATGGCCGTGCTGAATTTCCATTCCATCCTCAGCTTGATGAACTGTCATAGCAGCAATGTTATTCATACGCGTTGCAAAAGGCAGGCTAAAGGCCGCCGGAATATGCTGAGTAATGACAATCGGTGGCGTATCTTCTGGCAGGCGCAGCAGAACTTCTTTTATCGCCTCCGTCCCTCCTGTCGAAGAGCCTATAGCAATCAATTTATGACGCATAGAAACACCTGGAACAACACTACCAGTGCGCCTTGGCAAAACCGCATCTGTGGTTAATTTTTGCGCTGGCGCAGCTGGGGGGACATTAGCATGCACCCGTGCCGGCTTATGCTCTTTATTGGCAACATAACGGGCATATTGGCGTTCCAGTTGATAACGGCTAACGCGGGAGGCCGTTTTTACTTTACGACGTATTTCCATTGCGTAATTTTCAAAAGTGTTATGCAAGTCGAACTTCGGTTTAGTAACAAAATCAACCGCTCCTAAATCCATCGCTTCGAAAGTGACATCAGCCCCTTTCTCCGTTAAAGTCGATATCATAACCACCGGTAATGGGTGCAAACGCATAAGATTTTTCAGGAAAGTCACACCATCCATTTTGGGCATTTCCACATCAAGGGTCAGCACATCCGGGTGCAACTCCTTGATCATCTGCCGAGCTTGGTACGGATCTTCAGCCGCACCGACGACATCAATCATCGGATCCGCCTTCAACATCTCCGAAAGCATCTGTCTAACCAACTCAGAGTCATCCACGATGAGTACTTTAATTGACATGCGATATTCCTTATCTAATTCTTAGATTTACAACACTCGCCACTAAGGGTCTGTATTTACCTGTTTTATTTTTAAAAATAGTGATTTAGCGTATCTTGCGATAAATGGTTTTACCGAGTAACTCGAAACGGTCACAAACATTGTAAAGCGATTCCGAATGCCCGACGAACAGATGCCCTTCGGGCTGTAAAAGATTGGCGTAACGATCAAACAAACGTGCTTGAGTCTGTTTATCAAAATAGATCACCACGTTGCGACAAAAAATCACATCAATACTGTCCTTAATAGGCCAGTCCGCCATCAAGTTAAGTTGCCCGAATTCAATAATACCTTGTAACTCCGGTTTCACCTTAGCATAGCCTTCACGAGCCCCTGTACCTTTCATAAACCAACGTTTTTTACGCTCAAGGCTCATACCTTTCAAACGATCTAATTTATATACACCGGATTGACCGGTAGCGACAACATTGGAATCCAAATCAGTTGCAATCACTTTAGCATCCCAGCCAGCTGGAACGCTCTCTTTCAAAACAATCGCTAATGAATAAGGCTCTTCACCGGTTGAACAGCCTGCTGACCAAATGCGAATCTTACGGCTAGCTTGATTTTTCTGTAACAAATTAGGAATAACCGTTTCCGCGAGATATTCAAAATGGTGATTTTCACGAAAAAAGAAGGTTAAGTTCGTCGTAATGGCATTAATTAGATGAACAAATTCTTGCTCGCCTTGCTGTTCAACGTACTTGATGTATTCACTGAAACTCTGTTTTTCCAAAAAGCGGATACGCTTCGCCAAACGGTTGTAGACCAAATTCTTTTTGGAATCGTTTAAATCAATACCGGCAAAGTCGTAAACGATGCGTTTTATGTGCGCAAAATCTTTATCAGTAAAGAGAAATTCGCGTTCATCCATAATATGTAAACTCTTAAATGCGCTTCGCAATGCGAAAGGATTGCTAGCAATAGCGATAAATAGAACAATTTAACCGAGCATCAACTTGAACCGCTTAAATTTGCTGAAAGCTTGCTAGTAATGCTATGCTCAAAGATGGTCATTTCTTGCGAAAGATATTGCTTGTTGCTTGTTGCTTGTTGCTTGTTGCTTGTTGCTTGTTGCTTGTTGCTTGTTGCTTGTTGCTATTAATTTTGTCAAAAACCTAACAAAGGCGTGTCCCATAATGCTAACAATCACTGGCAATCTTAACCCAAGTCAACTAACGCCAGATTTAAGCAAAACCCTGTTAAATACTTTGAAAATTGGACAGAGCTTAAGTGCCACAATCGAACAGGTAAAAGGTGAACAGGTCACCTTAAAAATTGGACAAGCGACGTTAACAGCCAGTAGCAAAGAGATCAACTTACCAACAGGTCAAGTGCAATTGACCGTCAAACAAACCCAACCAACACTGGTGCTTGCACTAGCAGCAAAACCGAACCCTAGTCTGCAACAGCAGGAATTATTAAGCACCGCACTGCGTCAGCATTTAAGCAATCAAGTTCCACTTAACCAAGGTGCACAACAGTTTAGCCAGTTGTTGAACCAGCTACCTGCTTCCTTGCAAGCGCCACTCATGGCGTTATTGGACAATATCCGCAAGCCGCTCAACTTAAGCAGCGGCAAAGAACTCAAAGAGCGTTTGGAAAACAGCGGTCTATTTATGGAAAACAAATTGTCCAATTCAGGCAAAGTAGACCAACTAAAACATGATCTTAAAGCACAGCTATTACAATTTAAGCAGATGACCCAAAGCCTGCAGAGCAATCAAGCCAGCTCGAATAATCCAAGCACACAATTAGCTGCCAAGCTCAGTGACCAAATGATCAGTCGGATTACCTTTAATCAAATCCAGCTATATGAAAACCCGGCATTAACTCCGATGGACCTTCCTTCTTTAACAAAACAGGCAATTGACGATCAGTTGGAATTCCGTAAAAGAGCCATGTCACAAGGTAATCGCTGGGAAGCGTTCGTTAATGTCCATACTGACATGGGAGAAATTAAAGCAAAGTTGAGTTATGCCGAATTACAAGATCAACAGCTTTTCTGTGGTATTTGGTGTGAAAGTCTCGCTTTAGAACAAGCAGTAAACGAACAATTACCACAACTGCAAAAACAGCTCGAC
The DNA here is from genome assembly GCF_017571465.1 of Thiomicrorhabdus marina. Classification (GTDB taxonomy): domain Bacteria; phylum Pseudomonadota; class Gammaproteobacteria; order Thiomicrospirales; family Thiomicrospiraceae; genus Thiomicrorhabdus; species Thiomicrorhabdus marina. The sequence goes on from NZ_JAGETV010000026.1 coordinate 30,682, forward strand.
ACACTAAAAGTGGATAACCTGCAAATAAAAGTACTCGCACAACCGCCGGAACGGTCAAAAAAAAGCCAACGAATTGCTCTAGTAGACATTCATATCTAGGGAAGCGCAGAATAAGTCCCCATTGACTTCAACGAGGTGTTTGAAGCAGACAATTCTAGGCAGGTTTTGCAAAGCATAGCCATTGCTATGGTTAAGAAGCCTAACAACGAAGTGACGCTTCCAAACCTCGCCTGTAGGGGCTTTGCAAAATTTGGCTAAGCGGTGTTGTCTCTTTTGGTCAGGTCTAGACATGACGGCAAACAGACGCCTTGCTTAGCCTAAATTTTTCTTTGCCTGAAGCCATTTGGACT